>NZ_JAANAS010000003.1 GCF_011089875.1 Psychroflexus maritimus
TTTCCGAACAGAGAAGTTAAGCTCGTTTGCGCCGATGGTACTGCGATTTAGTGGGAGAGTAGGTCGCCGCCTTCTTTTATACAAAACCCTAACTATAGTTAATAGTTGGGGTTTTTTTATGTTATGTAGTGGGAGAGCCCCGAAGCACTTTGTTTTCGGGATTAATTCCTGCACCTGTTCATACAGCGTTGCACTTGTATTCACAGGCAGTCATTGAATAGGTCGCCGCCTTCTTTTATACAAAAC
>NZ_JAANAS010000004.1 GCF_011089875.1 Psychroflexus maritimus
CTATTTTTGTTCGAGTAACCGAAACAGAAACAAGTTGCTTCTCTTTCACCTCTTTTGAACTTATTGTTAATGAAATTCCTCCGCTTCAAAGTGGAAACCCCAACTTAGTCTGCGATGAAAACAACGATGGCTTGGCTGAATTTTTCCTGCCCTTTATTGAAGATTCTATAATCGATGATGCCGAAGGCTTTAGCTTTACCTACTTCGAAACTGAAACCGATGCCCAAAACAACGAAAACCCC
>NZ_JAANAS010000005.1 GCF_011089875.1 Psychroflexus maritimus
CCCGCATTTGGATTGATTTCCTCATCTTTCTGCGTTAAATCGAATTCGCCTATTTCGTTGTCGGCTTGTTGAGCGTCACTTGGTGAAGCACAAATGATTTCATTACTCGCTGTTAAATTAATCTCAGGTCGGTCATCAATGAACAACTGGAATCGATTATCTTCAGCGGAATTAAACGCCGTAATACAAGCATTTTCTCCTTCCAATCGGATATAGATGAACTCACCATCAATTCCGTTAT
>NZ_JAANAS010000006.1 GCF_011089875.1 Psychroflexus maritimus
AAGATGTAAATCTTAGCATTACTTTGATTAGCTAATCCAATGATATTCCAAGAATCATTAAATCCATCTTCATTTGGAGTGAAGAATTTTGGGTAGTCGATTAAAGAAACTAGTTTTGTTTCGGTAGCACAACCACCTAAATCTCTACCAATCACTTCTACTTCTCCGGCTTCTAAACCGCTAAAGATTAAACTTGATTGTCCGTCTTGAGCTACCCAAGGACCGCCATCTACAGAAAACT
>NZ_JAANAS010000007.1 GCF_011089875.1 Psychroflexus maritimus
ATCGAGCCAGATTTACTTGAAGAGTGTGATACTTCAGAAGAGAATAATGGTTTTGCTGAATTTGATTTAGAAGCAGAAATTGAAGGAATTACAGGAGGAAATCCCAATTATGAAATCGAATTCTTCACCACCCAAGCCGAAGCACAAGATTTAAGTATTGAAAACGGATTATCAAGTCCATATACCAATGAAAATCCATTGTCACAAAGCTTATTTGTACGAGCAACCGATATTAACAAC
>NZ_JAANAS010000008.1 GCF_011089875.1 Psychroflexus maritimus
ATTTACACCACCACCTATCATTTTACCCAAGGCGAAGCCGCTTCGGGTCAAAACCCCATTGCCAATCCAAGCGCTTTTGAAACCCTTGAAAACCCGCAAGAAATCTGGGTGCGAATTGTTAACAATGTGATTAATTGTGTGGAAATAGGGGCTTTTGATTACGAAATTTTACTGTCTCCTGTATTGCCTCAAAATGAAGATATTCCACCCATTGAAGAGTGTGATGACGACTTAAC
>NZ_JAANAS010000009.1 GCF_011089875.1 Psychroflexus maritimus
GTTGTTAATATCGGTTGCTCGTACAAATAAGCTTTGTGACAATGGATTTTCATTGGTATATGGACTTGATAATCCGTTTTCAATACTTAAATCTTCTGCTTCGGCTTGGGTGGTGAAGAATTCGATTTCATAATTGGGATTTCCCCCTGTAATTCCTTCAATTTCTGCTTCTAAATCAAATTCAGCAAAACCATTATTCTCTTCTGAAGTATCACACTCTTCAAGTAAATCTGG
>NZ_JAANAS010000010.1 GCF_011089875.1 Psychroflexus maritimus
TTCTCTGAAGAACAACTCGGATTTACCGAATTTGATTTAACCTCCAAAATCGATGAAATTACCGGTGGAAATTTAGATTACGAAATCGAATTCTTTACCACCCAAGCTGATGCCGAAGACTTAACTATCGAAAACGGCCTGGAAAGCCCTTATACCAACGAAAGCCCTTTTAATCAAACACTTTTTGTGAGAGCTACGGATGTTAATAACGGCTGTGTTTCCTTTACCGAATT
>NZ_JAANAS010000011.1 GCF_011089875.1 Psychroflexus maritimus
TCGATTATAAGTTCATCGGTGTTTTCCACATTTTGTAAAACTTCGTCTTCCACTAAGCTTAAGTCGAAAGTTCTAACGCCAGTCTCGTTGTCGTCACAAAGCGTTAGCGGTTCGGGAGTTTCGGTTTGTGGGGTGTTTCGGGTGAATAAATCCAAGTCAAAAATTTGAGTACAACCAGTTTCTTCATCTTCAAAAAACGCATAAATAGTTTGTTCAAAAGCTTGTACGTTGGC
>NZ_JAANAS010000012.1 GCF_011089875.1 Psychroflexus maritimus
CGAGTAACCGAAACAGAAACAAGTTGCTTCTCTTTCACCTCTTTTGAACTTATTGTTAATGAAATTCCTCCGCTTCAAAGTGGAGACCCCAACTTAGTCTGCGATGAAAACAACGATGGCTTGGCTGAATTTTTCTTGCCCTTTATTGAAGATTCTATAATCGATGATGCCGAAGGCTTTAGCTTTACCTACTTCGAAACTGAAACCGATGCCCAAAACAACGAAAACCCC
>NZ_JAANAS010000002.1 GCF_011089875.1 Psychroflexus maritimus
CGCCTTCTTTTATACAAAACCCTAACTAGTTAATAGTTGGGGTTTTTTTATGTCCAAATTTTAACAAAATATACCCATTAAGGGGTATATTTTTATACCACAAGCCCCCTTAAATTTGTAGAAAGAAAGCAGCGCAATGAAAACCATTAAAATATACAACGACAGTGTGTCTATTTGAATTACACTTTCATCCTATTTTTGGCCAAAAGAAAACTCCGATAACAAATCGGAGTTTTTTTGATTTATAATGAACTTGAAATAGGACAAAATCAATCATTGTTATAAATTTAGACAAGTTTATTTAATTTTAGGTTGTTATAGAGTTGATTATAGAAAAATTTATTTTAGTTTTCAATCTATTCTTATTACAAGTTACTTCACTTGACGTCGTTAATGAAAATTATACAAGACTAGTGCAATCTTATTTGGTAAAATATTGACATCTTCAGATTAAAATTTAATTACATTTGCAAAACAAATTTTTTTGATGGGAGAGTTAGCTTATTTAAATAAGTTTTTTGTAAAATATAAATGGCATTTAATTTTAGGCTTTATTATTACTGTGGGTGCTCGGGTTTTTACTCTAGTTACACCTAAGTTTATAGGCGAATCAACCAATGTGATTGAAGCTTATATTAACGGAGAGGTGACTGACTACCAAGCGGTAAAGGATGAACTACTAATTAATATCTTTATTATTATTGGTGCGGCAACTTTGTCTGCAATCTTAACTTTTCTAATGCGCCAAACTTTTATTGTAGCTTCTAGAAAAATAGAATTCGATTTAAAAAATGAAATTTATCAACAATATCAACGGCTTTCTCTTAACTTTTATAAAAAAAATAGGACAGGTGATTTAATGAATAGAATTAGTGAAGATGTTTCTAAAGTTAGAATGTATGTGGGCCCCGCACTCATGTATGGAGTTATGACACTCACTCTTTTTGTAGTAGCCATATCGTATATGCTTTACATAGCTCCTGTATTAACACTTTATGTTATGCTTCCTTTTCCCATCTTATCTTTTGCTATTTATAAATTAAGCGTTGCTATCAATCAACGAAGTACAGTTGTACAACAAGTACTTTCAAAATTAAATAGTTTTACACAAGAGAGTTTCAGTGGTATTGCTGTTGTGAAGTCATACGGGACTGAGGCTTTAGTTAATGAGGACTTTGTTCATTTGTCTAATGAAAGCAAATCAAAAAATATTGATTTAGTGAGGGTTCAGGCTTTTTTCTTTCCTTTGATGATTTTATTGATAGGATGTAGTAATTTATTAGTTTTATACATAGGAGGAACTCGCTATTTTAATGGTGAAATTGAAAATTTAGGAACTATTGTTGAGTTTTTGCTGTATGTAAATATGCTCACTTGGCCTGTAGCTTCAGTGGGTTGGATTACTTCAATGGTGCAACAAGCTTCAGCTTCACAAAAAAGAATTAATGAGTTTTTAAGTGCGCAACCTGAAATTCAAAATCACTCCAACTTGGTGCAGGAAATTAATGGTGAAATTGAATTTAAAAATGTTAGTTTTACCTACGATGATACGGGTATCCAAGCCTTAAAAGGAGTTTCTTTTAAATTGAAACGAGGAGAAAATTTAGTAATTATAGGCAAAACAGGCTCAGGTAAATCAACTCTATTAGAATTAATATCTCGACTTTATGATGTACAATCTGGAGAAATTTTGATTGATGGTCAGAAAATAGATTCAATTAATTTAAATTTATTAAGAGAAAGTATAGGTTATGTTCCTCAAGACTCATTTCTCTTTTCTGAAAGTATAGCCGATAATATTAAATTTGGTGACGCTGATGCAACTCAAGAAAAGATTGAGGAAGCTGCTAAAAATGCAGCAGTACACGAAAATATTCTTAATTTTAAGGAAGCATATAACACGGTACTTGGCGAACGAGGAATCACTCTTTCTGGAGGACAAAAGCAACGTATTTCAATTGCACGAGCTATTATAAGAAAGCCAAAAATTGTTCTATTTGATGATTGTCTTTCCGCTGTTGACACAGAAACTGAAGAAGCTATTTTTCAAAAACTAGAGGAGATTTCTGCAAATCGTACAGCAGTTATTGTAAGTCATCGAGTGTCTTCTGCTAGAAATGCCGACCAAGTAATTGTGTTGGATGAAGGCATAATTATTCAACAAGGAAAACATGAAGTTCTAATTGAAGCGGATGGCTATTATAAAAAACTTTATCAAGAACAACTTACTGAAAAATAATTTGAACTTTTTTTTGTTATTGTTTATATTTTTTTGATTTTTGGAACTTGTATAAATCTTAATTTTAAATTAAATGAGTGATCAAGGAATGATGACGAAAGAAGATATTTATTCGAAGATAATTCGCGCAGGGAGAAGAACTTACTTTTTTGATGTTCGATCAACAAGAGCAGACGATTATTATTTAACGATTACCGAAAGCAAAAAGTTTACTAATGATGATGGTTCTTTCCACTTCAGAAAACATAAGATTTATTTGTATAAAGAAGATTTTAACAATTTCAAAGAAGCATTAGACGAAGCAACTGATTTTATTATACGCGAGAAAGGGGAGGAAGTGATTAATGATCAGCAAGAAAACAATATAGAACAAAAGGAAAAGTTTACTGATGTAAGCTTTGATGATATATAGGCAAGTTTTTAAATTCTATTAAAAGTTAAAAAAGTTATAAGCCTTTCATTTAAGTAAATTTGCTATAGGTTATAATGTTTTTTTAAGAGACTTTCGTAAGTTTTTTGAGGAAGAAAACGCTTTAAGTAGATAGAAAATTTTTCAAGAAATCCACCCACTAAGTAATGCACTTTAGGTTTTCTACTTTTTATTATTTTTTCTATTTCTAAGGCTACCTTTTGAGCAGACATACCCTCATCTACATGGTTATCCATTAAATTTAATGAAGCCTGATAATTTTTAAAGTAAGGCGACTTTTCTTTGGCTACCGAATGAAACCTTCTAGATGCTATATTGGTAGCAATGTCTCCAGGAGCTAGGCAGCTTACTTGAATACCAAACTGCTCAATCTCCATCCGGTAAGCTTCAGAAACTTGAATTAGTGCTGCTTTTGATGCTGAATAAAAGCCACGATAGGGCAAGCCCATATATCCAGCAATAGAAGTAATGTTTATGATTTTTCCAAATTTGTTTTTCCGCATGTGCGGTATTACTTCATTTATAACTTGGCAAGTTCCAAATAGGTTGGCTTGAAATACATTTTCAACTTCTTTCAATGGGGTTTCTTCTGCGGGGCCAGTAATTCCTAAACCAGCATTATTTATTAATACATCAATTTTTCCTGCCTGCCGAATTACTTCTTCAATTGCCTTAGTGATGCTATCTGGCTGATTTAAATCTAAGGCAATCATTATCCAATTGTTGGTTGAAGATTTTGGTTTTCTGCTTGTTCCAAAAACTTGAAAACCTTGCTTGGATAACAGTTGAGCAGTAGCTTCTCCTATACCCGAAGAAGCTCCTGTAATAAGAACTGTTTTATGGAGCTTATTCTTTTCCATCTACGAAATCTTGTAAGTAGCTATACCTTGGTGTTAATTTTCCGTTTTCTGTCATTTTAGCACGCGCTAAAATTCCTTCTTTATCTTGATTTGCAAATGCAGTTATAACGTGTTTGGCAAACATTTCTCCAAAACCTTCACTGGCATCTTTTGGCAGCTCACAGGGAAGATTATCTACAGCCATTACTGAAATACTATTTGGTGTATTTAAATCTACTTCTTTTTCAGTTTTTGGATGGTAAGCGTAAAAGGGGTTGGCTATTGTTGAGGGTCTTATGGTGGAGGCTACAGGTCCGTCAATGTCACAACTTATATCAGCAACTAAGCGAATTCTAAAATCGGGTTTCTTAGCATCTTCTCTAGTAAATAAATACGGCGCTCCGTCACCATAAAAATGTCCAGCTATAAAATAATCAGTTTCTCTTGCAAACTTCATGAATTTAGAAACATAGGGCGAAGGGTCTTTGAAAAATTCTTTTTTGTTGCCTGGCTGTCCATCTTTTCTTCTATTATAATCCATTACATCAATTTGCGTATAAACAGCTTCGGCAAAAAATTGTTGGGCGTAATTACCTGGAGTAACTTGTTTGATATTAAGAGAATCTAGAATTTCTTTAGCTCCTTGAGCAACTTTTCCAAGACCCGTAAGACAGATTTTCAAATCTTTAGGAAGTTTAACTTTAGTTAATTCTTTTTTCATTGCTTTAAGGTCGGGTAGGCTTTCAGCTTTAGATAGTTGAAACGAATTATTTTTTATACCTAGCAGTCGAAATCCGTTATAGGCTCCTACTAACCCTGCATACCTTCCAAAGCCTATAAGGCGGGCTCCGTTGTTTTTAGTGATAACTTCATGGTCGAACAACTCAATTTTTTTTTCTAAAATGCTTCTTAACAGATTTCTGTTATAAGGTTGTTTTTTGATGGTATGCGAAAAGAAAAAGTATTTTTTTTGGGGAATTAAGTTAGGAATAGGAACTTCTTTAACACCTAATAAAACATCGCAATCTTCCATATTTTTAGTAATTAGGATGTCTTTTTCCTGATAGGAAGCATCATTAAAAATTCGAATATTTGAAGGTTCTACAACAAAGTTGAATTGGGGGTATTTTTTTTGTAATTGGTGTAATTTTTCAGGAGAAAAAACTACCCTTCTATCAGGTGGATTTTTTCGTTCTTTAATGATTCCGAACTTCATAAAAATATATATTATTAATTTTTGTAAAAAACTTCTTCAAATATAAGTGAATTATCTACTTTTGCAAGTCGAATTTGGGTTTCGATTTTAAAATTGATTGAATATATTGATTTGGGATTGTTAGTTTGCGTTAGGGATTGATGCGGCATCCTTTTTGGGCTTTAGTAAGTGGCCCAAAAAGATATAGCGGAAAGCCCGTTAAAACGCCCAAAAGAGTTCATTGAAAATTACTGGGGTCGATTTGGTTTTGACAGCAAGACCAATTGAATAGTAAGCACGTCGAGCGCTGGGATATAGCTCGTAAATCTCATATTTCACACTTTTTTAAACGGCGATAATAACTACGCCATGGCTGCGTAACCCGAAGTTTAGTACGGTATGCTTAGCCGCTACAAGGTAGTGGGCCATGATGTCTCTAGAAAGCCTTGATTTGCGGCGTTCCATACAGAGGCACCGATAAAGTAAATCTAGGAAAAGTAGGGCTTTGATGCTTTTTTGAAATTGATTGAGGCTAAGTTTTGGGTAGGTTGTTTTTAGCCAGCTCAAAATCGAAAATTTAAGTAAAAACTAAACGTGTAGAAGGCTGTTGAATTGCTTGTTTGGACGGGAGTTCGAGTCTCCCCGACTCCACATAAACCCCTTGTAAACTCTTGTTTGCAAGGGATTTTTTATTTTTAGGAGTTAATTTTTAAATAAACCAAAACTATTTTTTATGGAACTTTCTTTAACTACGCCAGCTTTGTTATTTCCTGCTATATCTTTGCTTTTATTAGCTTATACGAATCGATTTTTGACACTAGCTGGATTGATAAGAGATTTATACAAAAATTACCAAGTAAATAAAGATCAAGCTGTAAAAGACCAAATTTCAAATTTACAAAAACGTGTTTATTTAATTAAAAATATGCAACTTTCGGGAATCATTTCATTATTGTTTTGTGTAGGGAGTATGTTTGCTTTGTATGAAAATTGGTACACTCTTGGTAGTGTTGTTTTTGGTCTAGCTTTAGTTTTACTTATGATTTCACTAATTCAGTCAATTATTGAAATTCAAATAAGTGTAAAAGCCTTAAATATCCAACTTAGTGATATGGAAAAACAGTAGTGTTCATACTTAGAAATGAGTTATTTTGTTCATCTAAATTAAACGGTTACTGCATTTTTTGTGTTAGGATTTGAATGACTAAATTCGGTAAGCACCTTAATGGCGTAATCAATTTCTTCTTTCGTATTATTTTTACTGAATGAAAATCGCAATCCGGGTTTTTTTAGTCGTTCTTCATCGTAAATTTCATTAAGAACAAATGAGCCTTGATTGCTTCCACTTTGGCATGCACTCCCCTTAGAGCAGGCTATTCCTTTTAAGTCCAATTGAAATAAGAGTAGTGCAGCTAAGCTTTCATTTACTGGAAGGCTAAAATTTACTAAAGTGTAAGTGCTTCTGTTAAGATTTCCACTTTCACCATTAAAGAGAATTTCAGGGACATTCTTTTTTAATTGTTCTATAAAGTAAGACTTTAGTTCTAAAATGTATTTGCTTTCGGTGGCCAAGTTTTTTAAACTTAGTTCCAAGGCTTTTTCCATACCAAGAATTCCATGAACATTTTCTGTCCCAGCGCGACTTCCTTTTTCTTGACCTCCTCCTAAAATCATTGATTTTAAACCAAGCCCTTTTTTGGCATAAGCAAAGCCAACACCTTTGGGTCCGTGAAATTTATGTGCACTTGCTGCTAAAAAATCAACTTCTAGATCTTTTACATCGATTGCATAATGGCCTATTGATTGAACTGAATCACTATGCACAAGCGCTTGGTGTTGATGAGCTAATTGACAGACTTTTTTCAAATCAAGTAGGTTGCCAATTTCATTATTAATGTGCATTAAGCTAATTAAGGTTTTTTCTGAAGATTGATTTAAAAGTAACTCAAGTTGATGAAGATCTGGATTACCATTTTTGTCAAGGTTTAAAGCAATAAATTCAACTTGTTTTTGCGCTTCTAAAGCTAAAACGGTATTTAATACAGCGTGATGCTCAATTTTTGTTGAAATAATTCTTTTTATTCCGTGTTTTTGTACCGCACTTTTTAAAATAATATTATCTGCTTCGGTACCTCCAGAAGTAAAAATTAGTTCAGAAGCTTCCGCGTTAATGAGTTGAGCGATTGATTTTCTTGATTGTTCTATGGCTGATTTTGCCTTTCTTCCAAAAGTGTGACTAGAAGAAGGATTACCAAAATTTTCTAGCATACTTTCTTGCATGCAAGCTACTACTTCTTTTCGCATTTTGGTTGTTGCTGCATTGTCAAAATAAACAGAGTTCATAGGCTTACTATTAATTTAACAAAAGTAAATATTTTTACTTAAACAAGAACTATGATTACTACCCCCTGTTCATTTATTTCTTTTAAATTTGCCTAAAAAATAAGCTTGAATGTGGGTACATTTTCTGCACTATTTTCTCCATTTTGTTGCTATATTAGGTATAGCATACTGGTATAGGCCTGAAAAATGGAGGGTCAATTACCTTTTGCTTTTGTTAACTATGTTCATTGATTTAGATCACCTTTGGGCAAATCCAATTTTTGACCCTAATCGATGTAGTATTGGTTATCACTTATTCCACGATACTTTTTTTATTACTATCTACATAACTACTCTGCTAGTTTCTAAAAATTATTTCTTGAGATTAATTAGTTTGGGCTTAGTTTTTCATATTTTTACAGACGGTTTAGATTGTTTTCTTAATGAAACTTGGTAAGTATTAAATAAGTTTGAAAGCACACCCATACACTCAAGTTTTTAGTTTATAAATTGCTTATGAAAAAATATATAACACTTTTGTTATTAGTTCTCCTTTCTTGTAATGAAGACAATAAAGTTGAGCAAACTGAACATAGAGTTTGGGAATTAGCTGATATTCCTACTTTGAATTTTGATGAATTTGAGCCGATGCTTATTGAAACATCGAATCGTATTCAAGTAATTAATTTTTGGGCAACTTGGTGTGCTCCTTGTATAGAAGAAATGCCTTACTTTGAAGATTTAGCTGAAAAATATAAGGATAAAATTGATTTGAAATTTGTTAGTCTTGATAGACCAGAAGAAAAAGAATCTAAAGTATTGGTCTTTGCAAATAAAAAGAATATACGAAATGACATTATCTTGTTAGATGACCCACGTTCTCATTATTGGATTCCAAAAGTTTATGAAAACTGGAGTGGTGCTACACCAGCAACATTAATTTTTAACGCTGATACTAGATTGTTTTATGAAAAACCTTTTTCTAAAGAAGAACTAGAGCGGGAGTTAAAAAAGTTTATGTGATTTTAGTAGAGTTATCAGTTTTGTAAAGTTTATAGAATTTTAAACCAATAATGTAATTCTATAAAAAAGACTCTCAATAGCTATATCGCTAAAAAATCACTTTATTTTTTAAAAGCTATCTAATTTTTTTTGAAAAGATAATTTTTACTTATAAAACTTAAAAAGCCCATCAAAAATTAAATGATGGGCTTTTATTTAATTAGACTTTAACTATCTGCTGTAGTTTGGTGCTTCTTTAGTAATTGAAACATTATGCGGGTGACTTTCCATAATTCCAGAAGGGGTGATTTCAACAAATTGAGTTTTAGTTTTCATGTCGTCAATATTTTTGGCACCACAATATCCCATTCCAGCTCTTAGTCCACCAATAAATTGAACCATACTTTCTAATAACTCGCCCTTGTACGGAACTCTTCCTACAATTCCTTCAGGGACTAATTTCTTAATATCGTCTTCAACATCCTGAAAATAACGGTCTTTTGAACCTTTTTTCATGGCTTCTACAGAACCCATTCCTCGGTAAGATTTAAACTTTCTACCTTCGTAGATAATTGTTTCGCCAGGCGACTCTTTAGTTCCTGCCAATAATGAACCTAGCATAACTGCATCTGCACCTGCTGCAATAGCTTTAGGAATATCTCCGGTGTACCTAATTCCTCCGTCGGCAATTACTGGAATGCCGCTTCCTTGAATAGCTTGAGCAACTTCCATTACTGCAGAAAGTTGAGGGTAACCAACCCCTGCAACAATACGCGTGGTACAAATTGAGCCTGGCCCAATACCTACCTTAACTGCATCAGCCCCTGCTTCAACTAAGTATTTTGCAGCGTCTGCAGTAGCAATATTACCAACAATTACATCTAAGTTTTTAAATTTAGCTTTTACGGCTTTTAACACATCAACAACTCCTTTGGTGTGTCCATGTGCTGTATCAATAATAACTGCGTCAACGCCTGCTTTTACTAGAGCTTCAGCTCTTTCAACAGCATCTGCTGTAACCCCTAAAGCTGCTGCAACTCTTAGTCTGCCGTAATTATCCTTGTTGGCATCGGGTTTTTGGGTAAGCTTAGTAATATCTCTAAAAGTTATTAAACCAATTAAAGTGTTGTTGTCTTTCACTACCGGTAATTTCTCTATTTTATTTTCTTGAAGAATAACTTCAGCTTGTTTTAAGGAGGTACCTTCAGCAACCGTAACTAAATTTTTTGAAGTCATTACTTCAGTAATAGGTCGGTTGTTATCTTTTTCAAACCGTAAATCGCGGTTAGTTACAATCCCTAATAATTTTTTGTGTTCATCAACAATTGGGATTCCACCAATGCTGTGTTCTTTCATATTTTTTTTAGCATCACCAATGTTAGCGGAAGCAGGAAGGGTAACAGGGTCTATAATCATGCCACTTTCAGCTCGCTTAACTTTTCTAACCTTTAAGGCTTGCTGTTCAATAGTCATATTTTTATGCAATACGCCAATACCACCTTCACGAGCAATAGCAATAGCCATTCTTGATTCAGTAACTGTATCCATTGCCGCTGAAATTACAGGAACATTTAGACTAATATTTCTTGAAAATTTTGTTTTAATACTAACTTTTCTAGGAAGTACTTCAGAGTAAGCAGGAACTAATAATACGTCATCGTAGGTAAGTCCTCTCTCTTTTATTTTATTTAGGTGAGCCATGGCAATTAGATTTAATTGCGTGCAAATATACATTTTTTGAATTTAATATCAGTTTTTTAACTTATTAAGTTTAACAGCTTAATTGCCTTTAAATAGGTTGATATTTAATTTAAAATTTTTGAAGCTTTAACGTCTAGATAAGTTAAACTTTTTTTCTCAGAGTTAATTTGAAAGTCTTTTTTTTGTTGAATTCAAGTATATTTAATCAACTACTAAAACCATCATAGCTTGAAGAGGTGGTGTTTTGGCTAAATAAAAAGCGCTGAATAAAATAAAAGTTGAACCTACTTTTCAAGGAAATTTTGCATATTTAAAAGAGTAAGTTATTTAAATTCTGTTTGGGAAAAATTAATTTTGAAGTAGATTATTTAATAAGTTCTAAAAAATAATTTTCTAAACTTTGATTAACTTTGTTCAAGCTAACTATTTTAAGCCCTATGTCATGAGCTAAATCAAACACCTTAGGCCGCATATCTATTTCAGTAGAAAAGTAAATTTCATAAACAAAACCTTTCGTATTAATCACATTATCTACATTAGGAAGGATTTCTAGTGCAACTTTTTCCACGCGGTAGTCAAATTCAACCTCAATAATTTGTTGCTTATAAGAATTAAAATTGTTCATCATTTTGTCTGCAATTAATTCTCCTTTATTAATAATCAAAACCCTTTCGCAGAGCGCTTCTACTTCTTGCATAATATGGGTTGAAATCAATACTGTTGTAGATTTACTAATTTCCTTAATTAAATTTCGTATTTCTACTAATTGTTTTGGGTCAAAGCCTGAAGTTGGCTCATCAAGAATCAAAACTTTAGGCTCATGAATGATTGCAGCGGCAAAACCAACTCGTTGTTTATAGCCTTTAGATAACTGTTCTATTTTTTTATGCGCTTCTTTTTCTAAACGTGTAATATCAATGACTTCATCAATTCTTTTGGATGGTAATTGGTGAATATTTCTATGAAACTCTAAATATTCACGAACATACATTTCATCGTACAGTGGATTTTGCTCAGGCAAGTACCCAATAGTTTTTTGCGCGTTAATCTTGTTGTTTGCTAGGGAGATTTGATTAATTTTAGCTTCTCCATTATTAGGTATTAAATACCCTGTAATAATTTTCATTAGAGTTGATTTACCCGCACCATTTGGGCCTAATAAACCAGTAATTTGACCCGCAGGAATTTCAAAATTAATGTTACTTAAAACCCTTTGTTTTCCATAAGACTTAGTAAGGTTAACTACTTTAATAGACATTCAATTTTTTTTTCAAATATAGTTAAATTCAAATGTACCACAAGAAAGCTTAGTTTGAGATTTTAAAGGAATTAGTAAAGAAAATAATTGCTTGTTAAAAATGTTAAAATTCTTGACATGCTTTTTCATTAACTTTCCTATTTATATATTAGCAATCTAAATTTAAAATTTAAGCTATAGGACATAATTACTTTTAATATAACATTTTGAAATAAAATCAATTGTTTAAACAGTTTTATTATGTCACTAGATAAATCGTTACCTGATGCTTACTACATCAAAAATTATTTAGCCGGAAAAGAGTACGCATTAGAAATACTTATCAACCGCCACGAGCAACGTGTTTACAATTTTATTTTTTCAAAAGTGTATGATCGAGATATTGCAAACGATATCTTTCAAGACACTTTTATGAAAGTAATACGGACATTAAAAAGAGGTAAGTACAATGAAGAAGGAAAGTTTTTACCTTGGTTAATGCGGATAGCTCATAATTTGATTATTGATCATTTTAGAAAGCAAAAGCGAATGCCTAAATATAAAAGCAAAGGTGATTTTAATATTTTTTCGGTAATTGATGATGGCGAATTAGACGTGGAAACAAAAATTATAAAGAGCCAAATTGAAGGTGATATAAAAGAACTCATTAAAGAATTACCTGACGATCAGTTGCAGGTTTTAGAAATGCGAATTTTTAAGGAGATGAGTTTTAAGGATATAGCTGATTTAACAGAAGTTAGCATCAATACCGCATTAGGACGGATGCGCTATGCACTTATTAACCTTAGGAAAATTATAGAAGAAAGGAAAATAATTATTCATCAATCATAAAATAAAATCATTTTATTTTCGTTATTTAATCAAATTTAAATAAATTATATGACGAAAGATTACTTAACAAAAAAGACAAAAGATTTGCAATTAAAGCCTAAGGCTAGTGTTAAAAGATTTCTTTTAGACTATTCCAAATCTTTACAAGTTACCCAATGTAGAGGTAAGGAGTTTGAAACTATCTTAAATTGAAAAATTGTTGTTAAAGCACCCTTTAGTTAATTTGCTATAGGGTGTTTTAATTAATAAAAGATGGTTTATTCAATGCTAGAAGTTTTTTCAAAAAAACATTTTATTTATTCACAAGGATTATTTCCTATTATAAAATATAATTTTATATTTGCCGGCTGATAGAAAGTCTATCAAATTACATAATAATCATTGAAATAATATTGGCATGTATTTGACAAAAGAAACAAAAAGTGAGTTATTTGCTAAACACGGCAAAAACGAAAAAGACACCGGTTCTGCAGAAGGACAAATTGCATTATTAACGGCAAGAATTCTTCATATTTCAGAACACATGAAACAAAACAAGAAAGATTTTAATTCAAAAAAATCTCTTGTTAAATTAGTAGGTAAGCGAAGAAATCTACTCAACTATTTAATGAAAAAGGATATTACTAGATATAGAAGTATCATTAAAGAATTAGGATTGAGAAAATAATTTATTTGAGGGGCTTTATTGCCCCTTTTTTTATACCTTTACTTAAAATAATTAAGCCAGCTTTTCTTCAGTTTGATATAAACCCACCACAACACAACAACTCGGGTCAACCGAAAAATCTGAATTTAATTATTTAATAAAACACTATGATTCCAGAAAGTTTTAAAGAGATCATCATCTTAGATGATGGCAGAGAAATTTCCTTAGAAACAGGAAAATTAGCCAAACAAGCCCACGGTTCTGTTGTGGTAAGAATGGGAGACACAATGTTACTGTGTACTGTTGTTTCTTCTCGTACTCCAAGTACCATGGATTTCTTTCCACTAACTGTAGATTACAGAGAAAAATTTGCAGCAGCAGGAAGATACCCTGGTGGCTTCATGAAAAGAGAAGCTAGACCAAGTAATGAAGAAATTTTAATCATGCGTTTAGTAGATCGCGTGCTTCGCCCTCTTTTTCCTAGCGATTACCGCTATGAAACACAGGTAATGATTCAATTAATGTCTCATGACGAAACTGTTGTGCCCGATGCTTTAGCTGGTTTAGCCGCTTCTGCTGCTATTCAGTTGTCTGATATTCCTTTTGAATGTCCTATTTCAGAAGTTCGTGTTGCACGAGTACATGGCGAATTTATTGTAAATCCTTCGCATGACCAACTAGCTGAAGCTGATATGGACGTCATTGTTGGTGCTTCTGAAGACAGCGTATCTATGGTTGAAGGACTTATGGACGAATGTTCTGAAGAAGAAATGGCTGAAGCCATAAAAGTAGGTCATGATGCTATTAAAACACAATGTCAAGCACAGGTTCGCTTAGCTGAAAAAGTGGGTAAAAAAGAAACTCGTGAGTATGAGCCACTTCCAAGCGATGAAGAATTAGAGAAAAAGATTTTTGATGCGGTATATGATAAAGCTTATGCGATTACCGAAAAAGCTTTAGGCAAGGCAGAACGCGGAGAAGCTTTTACTAATTTAAAAGAGTTAGTGAAAGAAATGTTTACCGAGGAAGAACTAGAAGAACATGGTAAAATGATTTCTGGATATTTTAAGGAGGCACAGAAAAAGGCAGTAAGAGATTATACGCTTAAAAATAAAATTCGTTTAGACGGAAGAAAACTAGATGAAATTAGGCCAATTTGGTGCGAGGTTGATTATTTACCCTCTACTCATGGTTCAGCTATTTTTACTCGTGGTGAAACACAAGCTCTAGCAACAGTAACCTTAGGTACTTCGAGAGAAGCGAATATGGTAGATAATCCTACGCTTCAAGATGAAGAAACTTTCTACCTACATTATAACTTCCCTCCATTTTGTACAGGTGAAGCTTACCCAATTAGAGGGACTTCAAGACGTGAAATTGGTCATGGTAATTTAGCGCAACGCGCACTTCAAGGAATGATTCCTGAAGATTGCCCATACACTGTTCGTGTTGTTTCTGAAGTTTTAGAATCTAATGGTTCTTCATCTATGGCAACCGTATGTGCAGGAACAATGTCGTTAATGGACGCCGGTATTCAGCTTAAAAAACCTGTTTCAGGTATTGCGATGGGATTGATTTCTGAAGGTGATGATTACGCTGTACTGTCTGATATACTTGGTGATGAAGATGCTTTAGGTGATATGGACTTTAAAGTTACGGGTACCGAAGACGGAATTACAGCATGTCAGATGGATATTAAAGTAAAAGGACTTTCCTACGAAATCTTAGTTAAAGCACTTAAACAGGCTAGAGAAGGTAGGTTGCATATATTAGGTAAATTAACTGAAACAATTGCACAACCAAATACTTCAGTGAAAGCACATGCTCCAAAAATTATCACCAGAACTATTCCAGGTGATTATATAGGAAGCTTTATTGGTCCTGGTGGCAAGCATATTCAAGAGCTTCAAAAAAACACTGAAACTACCATTGTAATTAACGAAGTTGATGAGCAGGGAGTAGTTGAAATTTTAGGAACAAACCAAGAAGGAATTGACCAAGTACTTCAGAAAATTGAATCCATGTTATTCAAACCTGAAGTAGGAAGTGTTTATGAAGTGAAAGTAATTAAACTGCTTGATTTTGGTGCGGTTGTAGAATACTTAGACGCTCCAGGTAATGAAGTTTTACTTCATATCTCTGAATTGGCTTGGGAACGAACTAACGATGTAAACGATGTGTTAAAACTTGGTGATGTAATTGATGTGAAATACTTTGGTATAGATCCAAGAACTAGAAAAGAAAAAGTTTCTAGAAAGGCATTATTAGCAAAGCCAGAAGGTTATAAAGAACGTCCTAAAGGAAATTCAGATAGAAATAACAGAAACAATAACGATAGAAGAAACAATAGAAACAGAGATTAATTATTGTTTTATTCTTTCAAACAAACTACTACCTCAAGCTCTTCAGCTTGAGGTTGTTTTTTTATAATCAGAAATTATAGCTAAAATTTAGTGAACTTGTTGTTATTCGCTTTTAATTTGTTTTATTTGTTTAATATTTAAAGACATAAAGTTAAACAAATTATAATATGAATTTACAAACAGCAACTTTAGCAAACGGTTGCTTTTGGTGTACAGAAGCGGTTTTTCAACGACTAAATGGTGTAATTAAGGTGCAATCAGGCTTCACCGGCGGAAAAATAAAAAACCCACCATACCGAGAAGTAGTTATGGGAAGAACTGGGCATGCTGAAGCTATTCAGGTTGAATTTGATGAGGAAGTTGTTAGCTATAAAACCATATTGAAGGTGTTTTTTAGCACCCATGACCCTACTACTTTAAATCGTCAAGGATACGATGTAGGAACACAGTATCGAAGTGCTATTTTTTATCATTCTCAAAAACAAAAGCAAACAGCAATGAAATTAATAACTAATCTGAACAAAGATGTTTTTACCAATCAACCTATTGTTACTGAAGTTACCGCAGCCTCAACCTTTTATCAAGCCGAAAAAGACCATCAAAATTTTTATAACAACAATTCAGAATTTAGATATTGCCAACTTATTATTGATCCGAAATTGAATCATATAAAGGAACATTTTGCACATTTACTGAAATAACTAGCCGCTTTTTCACTTCTCTGTTGTTTGTATTTTAATTATGCTGAATGGACCAATTTTTTGTATAAACTTTTCTTATCAGTAAAGTTTATTTTCATAAACTATAACTATAATTAAAATCTATTGTAATATAAAAAATCATAAGTAAAATTTAGCATATTAACTAAGTAAGTGTTTTAATTTTGCAACATAAACTTAAAAATTAGAATTATGTCAATTGTTGGAAAAAAATTCCCAAACTTGAATGTAGATGCCATGAATGATATGGGAGATACTTTTAAAATCAATGTTTTAGAAAAAGCGAAGAAAGAAAACAAAAAAGTATTGTTGTTCTGGTATCCAAAAGATTTCACCTATGTATGCCCCACCGAATTACATGCTTTTCAAGAAGCTTTAGCAGACCTTGAAAAAAGAAATGTAATGGTTATTGGAGCCTCATGTGATACTCCAGAAGTTCATTTTGCGTGGTTAAATACACCTAAAGACGATGGCGGTATAGAAGGAGTGACTTACCCAATTTTAGCCGATTCTAATAGAAATTTGAGTCGTCAATTAGGAATTTTAGATATTACTGGCGAACGCTATGATGAAGAAACCGGAGATTATATTGTTGAAGGAGACAATGTAACTTATCGTGCTACTTACTTAATAGACGAAGAAGGTACCGTTTTTCATGAAGGTGTTAATCACATGCCATTAGGAAGAAATGTTGCCGAATTTATTCGTATGATTGATGCTTATGCACACGTTCAGAAGCATGGTGAAGTTTGCCCAGCTAACTGGGAAGAAGGAAAAGATGCTATGAAAGCTGATCGTAAAAGTACAGCTTCATATTTAGCTTCTAAATAATAAAGTAAAGAAAAAGAAAAACAAAAAGCCCGTCCTTGGGTGGGCTTTTTTAAATTAAACAAATGTTATGTTACAAGAATTAGAGAACGATCAATTAAAAGAAATTGTTGATAACAATGAAAAAGTTGTTGTTCAATATATGGCTTCTTGGTGTGGAAACTGCCGATTAATGAAGCCGAAATTTAAGAAATTAGCAGGAGAAAATGAAACTATCCCTTTCGTTTTTGTGGATGCTGAAAAATATCCTGAATCAAGAAAATTAGCTAATGTTGACAATCTACCAACCTTTGCTACATTTGTAGGAGGTGAGTTTAAAAATCAAGTACAGACTAACAAATTTGAATCTTTAAAAGAACTAGTTGATGAAGTTACCAATAATTAAACACTTACAGAAAAACAATGATGCTGAAAAGCTTCAGCATAGCATGGATGTCTTAGAATCTTTTTGCGAGCATCGATCGGTGAAAGAAAATGAAATGGATGTGGCTGGCGAACTTATCACAAATATAGCAGGAGCTATTGAAATGCATAAGTTAGTTGAAGAAGGTATGAGCGAGAAAGATGCAGCTAATACATTTGCCCAAAGGGTTCTTGGTTCCATTGATCGAAACTAGCTCCTGTATTATAGGATTATAAAACTGCAGTATTACTGCGGTTTTTCTTGTATAAACATGCCTCAATAGTTTCCTCTGACTCCTTTAATCGGCTTAATTGACTTCATAATAATTGCGTCTAAACTAATCTGGTATTCCTAACTCAGGTTATTAGCTTTTATCATCCCTCTGACTTATCTTTTTTCCTTTTAAGTAGCTAAACAAATTGTGTTTTGGGCTTCCAATAATTTGTGAGGTATAAACACTTGTGTGTCCTGAAAAAAAGTAAGCGGTTACACAAGCTAAGGCAATATATAAACCCGCTTCTATTCCAAATAACTCAATTCCCATAATAATGCAAGCTAATGGTGTGTTTGTAGCTCCGGCAAAAACAGCAACAAAACCCATCCCCGCCAACAAACTCATGGGTAAGGGGAGGATTAAAAATAAAGCATTGCCTAAGGTGGCTCCCATAAAAAACAGCGGTGTAACTTCGCCTCCTTTAAATCCTGCACCTAAAGTAAAAGCGGTCAAAACAACTTTGATTAGAAAATCGTAGGAGGTGAGTTGTGTGTGAAAAGCTTCTTCAATAATAGGAATACCTAACCCTATATATTTAGTAGTTCCAGCAAAAAACACAAACCCTGCAATAAAGATTCCTCCAATAAATGGTCTTAGAGGAGCAAATTTAATTTTTGAAAATAAGCTTTTCCAAAAAACTTTTAAGCGAGAAAATAACATGGCGGTTAATCCAAAGCAAATTCCTGCAACAATAGTCCAGCCTAAGTTAGGTAAATTCATTTGAGCAACTTCAGAAATTACATAAACTGTATGTGGTACATTCCAAACTTCAACACAAAAATAATCAGCAATAATAGCAACTATAAGACTAGGAAAAATGGCTTCGTATCTAATTCGTCCTATAATAAGCACCTCTAACGCAAAAACTGAACCTGCTAATGGAGTTCCAAAAACTGCCGCAAACCCAGCACTCATCCCCATAATTAAAAGAATTTTTCGTTCATTATCATGTAATCTGAAAAGCTTAGTGAATTGATCTGCAATAGCTCCGCCTATTTGTACTGCAGTACCTTCTCTTCCTGCAGACCCACCAAAAAGGTGAGTTGCTACCGTACCAAAAAGTACAAGTGGAGCCATTTTAAAAGGAATTCTTTTTTTTGATTGATAGTATTCTTCTAAGAGTAAGTTGTTTCCTTTTTCTACTCCTTTTCCTAGC
The DNA here is from genome assembly GCF_011089875.1 of Psychroflexus maritimus. GTDB lineage: Bacteria > Bacteroidota > Bacteroidia > Flavobacteriales > Flavobacteriaceae > Psychroflexus > Psychroflexus maritimus. Next base: position 18,207 of record NZ_JAANAS010000002.1, read on the forward strand.
CAAAAGTAAGTAAAACCAATAATTAATCCTCCAATAGGTAAAAGAGAAATAATAAGCAAGTTAGCTTCTCTATAATTTGTAGCGGCTTTTAATGCTAAAAGAAAAATTGCTGTCGCGCTTCCTACTAAACCACCAACAATTAAACTAATCAGTGTCCATTTGAATAGGTAATGAAACAATTTGAATTGTTCAATAGTATAAATACTTTTTTTTAGGGTACTAAATTTCATCTACATAACATTTATGTTAAATAGACGTCATTAGTCGGTGAAGACGATTCGGGGCAGACATCATTGCCAATTTATATTCTACAAAATTAAATTAAAGAATCCAAACTACCAAATATCATTTAAATAGGCTTTCAATTCATTAGATTAAAACAGAAGGTTATAAATTCCAAAAGTTTTTTTTGTTAGCTATGAATAAAACAAGAATTAAAACATTGTCTTTGAATCCTACTCCCCGTACTAGAGTTTAACTAAAATTTAAAAATCCAAAACAATTGTCGGTTTATATTTGTTGAAAATAAATTTGAATGCAAGACGACTTACCTTATTGTGAAACAGGATTTTTTTCTGAATTAGTTTTGGATTATTTGGAAAAGAATGAAAAATTAGCTGATTTTTATTCAAAATTCCCAACTATTGAAAATTTCAAGCCTCAAATAGAAGCAAAAAAAGCTCATTTTTCAGTTCATCAAAGGAAGGAATTACAGGCTTATTTTAAGCAACAGTATAAGTTAGTAGAACCACATCCTAAGTCGCTTGAGCAAATAAATAAGTTGGTTGAGCCGAATTCTTTTACGGTAACCACAGGACATCAATTAAATTTATTTACTGGACCGCTTTATTTTATATATAAGATTATTTCAGCTATTAACCTTTGTCAGTCTCTTAAACAAGCCTATCCTGAGCACAATTTTGTTCCTATTTATTGGATGGCCACTGAAGACCATGATTTTGATGAAATTTCTTTCTTTCACCATCAAGGAGAAAAAAATATTTGGAAACAAGATGAAGATGGAGCAGTTGGAAGAATTAAAACAGCTAGTTTACATCAATTGGTAGATGATTTTTGTGAAGAATTAGGAGAAAGTAAAGCAGCTCTAAAGTTAAAGGAAGTTTTAATTAAAGCATACAAATATCACACAACATTAGCGGAAGCCACATTTTATTTAGTTCATCAATTGTTTGCTGATGAGGGATTATTAATCATTGATGCTGATCATGTAAAGTTAAAACAGCAAGCTATTCCTATTTTTGAAGCAGATTTAATAAAGCATAAGGCTTTTAATCACGTAACTGCCACTTCTCAGCAATTATACTCTAAAGGCTATAAACTTCAGGTGAATCCTAGAGAGATTAATTTGTTCTATTTAAAAGATGACTTGAGGGAACGAATTATAAGAGACGAAGATAAATTTTTAGTAGTAGATACAAGTATTTCTTTTTCGGAAGAAGAGCTCAAAGCAGAACTCCATAAGCACCCTGAACGGTTTTCACCAAATGTGATTTTGAGGCCACTTTTTCAGGAACTAATTTTGCCAAATTTATGTTATATAGGTGGAGGAGGAGAGCTTGCATATTGGTTTCAGTTGAAGTCGTTTTTTGAAGCTTCAGCGGTAGATTTCCCTATTTTACTTCTAAGGAATTCAGCTTTACTCTATACCAACAAACAACATAAAAAAATAAAGAAGTTGAACTTGACCTTAGCGGATTTGTTTTTGGATGCAGCTAGTTTTGAATCAAAAATAACCCATCAAATTTCAAAAGTAAAAATAGATTTTTCTAAACAACAATTATTTTTAGAAAAGCAATTTGAAGATTTATATCTTTTAGCTGAACAAACAGACGCCTCATTTATAGGAGCTGTTGCAGCACAAGAACAAAAGCAAAAAAATGGTTTAGCACACCTAGAAAAACGTTTGCTTAAAGCACAAAAAAGGAAACACAAAGACTACCTTAAACGTGCCAATCAATTGCGTTTAGAGTTATTTCCTGGTGATTTATTGCAAGAACGTCATGATAATTTTATTCACTATTATATAGAAAGTCAGGGAGAGTTAATTCAACTGCTAAAAAGTCAATTCAAGCCTTTACAGCTCAAATTTAATTTAGTTCAGTACGCTTAGTTAGTTTGAGATTTGTTTTTTATTATTGAGGTAGTACATATAAAATATGCCAAAGAATATTGATCCGTGGTTGGTATGTAAAACATTTTCAAATAAAAAGAAGCATCCAAAAATTAGCATCATAAACTTTGTTTCAATAGGGTATTTTGATTTAAAAATAGGGTATAGTAGGAGAGAAACAAAAAGCAGTAGTGCTACCCATCCACCAAGAAAAGTAAAATTTAAATATGCGTTATGCGTATGAAATTGAGCGCGTAAATAGTATTCTCTTTTTCCCTTTTTTTTAATTTTATTTGCGTAACAATTATTTAATTTGGATTGTAGCTCATTGTTTCCTGAATATCCAAAAAAAGGAATTCCTTCGCTTAAAAAATCTGATGCACAAGACAGGATAACATAGCGTGGCTCATGGTCTAAAGTTCTTTCCAGATCAAATTTATATCCCTCTTCAATTTTAAGTCTTTTCTGCATAATCGGGTTTAACATCACCAAGGCTACTAGTCCTATTGCTGCTAGTAGAAATAAAGTTAATTTTATTTTATGATTTTTATAAAGAGCAAGAAAGTGAATAAACACAGCAATTAATGCAAGCATTGTAGCAAGTCTAGCTGAAATAAGAATTACGAAGATTAATTGGGTAAGAACAAGCCAGTAATAGTTCTTATTCCAAAAACCACGACTTATGTTTTTTAGCTGAATAAAAATACTAGTAACTATGAAAATCCCTAGATAGGGTCTTTTTATATTCAATATTTCACTTACTTCACTTCCTTTGGTTAACACAATTTCCCCATAATTGAACCAGTACGAAGCCATATTGATTAGTGTAATAATGATACTCATACTAACACCATAAACAAAAGCTTTTTCACCTATACCACCACTATTTTTCCATTGATAGCTCAGTGCAAAACAAAGAAGACAAAAAATTACAAAAAGCTTACTATTAAGTTTAAAGTCTTCTACTAATGTTTGGTTATAAATACCTAATGTATAGAGGAATAGTGTAAATAGAATATAAATTTTTATCGGAAAATTAGTTGCAAAATTAATTTTCAGAATTTTTTTTTCTAGGATAAAAAATATAAAACTTAAAACAAGAAAGGGATACATGAATGCATTAGCAAACGGGAAGGTAAAAATCAAAAGACTAAAGAAAACATCAAAATTAAAATGTTTTTTAAAATCAATTTTTCTGAAGTTAGAAATGAAATTCATAAAAAAAGTCTCAAAAATGTATTACAAACATCAAAACTAAAATTTAATCTTGATTATTGCTGCTTTTTAAGACTTTTTTCTTTGGGTATTTTTAATATTAAACGGCTACGTCGTAGGTTCTAAGTGCATCGTTTAATGAAGTTTTTTTGTTTGTACTTTCTTTTCGTTGTCCAATAATTAATGCGCAAGGCACATTAAACTCTCCAGCAGGAAATTTTTTAGTGTAGCTACCTGGGATAACTACCGACCTTGCAGGAACAATTCCTTTCATTTCAACAGCTTGTTCTCCAGTTACATCAATAATTTTTGTAGATGCTGTTAATACAACATTGGCCCCAAGAACGGCTTCTTTTTCAATACGAACTCCTTCTACAACTATACTTCTTGAACCCAAAAAAGCATTATCTTCAATAATTACTGGAGAAGCTTGTAGGGGCTCTAAAACTCCTCCAATACCAACACCTCCAGAAAGGTGAACGTTTTTTCCTATTTGCGCACAGCTTCCAACAGTAGCCCATGTATCTACCATTGTTCCTTCATCTACATAAGCGCCAATATTTACATAACTAGGCATCATAATTACGCCCGCAGAGATGAAAGCACCGTGACGAGCTACGGCATTAGGTACAACCCGAATACCTCGTTCTTTATAACCAGTTTTTAAAGGCATTTTATCGTGATATTCAAAAATACCAGCTTCCATAGTTTCCATTTTCTGAATCGGAAAATATAAGACTACCGCTTTTTTCACCCATTCATTAACTTGCCATCCTTCTTCAGTAGGTTCTGCACATCTTAATTTGCCTTGGTCAATAAGATTAATTACTTTCCTAATGTTCTTAATGGTGTTTATGTCTTGTAGTAAATCTCTATTATCCCAAGCATTTAAAATGCTTTGCTTTAATTCTTGCATATTTTATTTTTTGGCAAATATAAATGAAACTTAATTTCTAAATCTTAATATTATAGTTGAATTCATTAGTTTTTAATTTTATTTCTTTAGGTTAAGGTTGGAGCTTCTTAAAAACCATTTTCAGGATAGATTTTTTCTTTAATCTCGATCGCTTTTCTGTTGTTTGCATTAGTAATACTTATGCTAGGCATGTAATTACCTTTAAATCGTTCAGTATTTATTTTAACAATTACCTTTTTGTTGGGGCCTTGTAATAAAATTGCATAAGGATAATCTTCATCAACAAATCTTTGCGGACTGTACCAGAGTTCGTGTTCATTAAGCAGCACATAATTTTTAGATAGTAAATATTCTCGGCTTGTTTTTAAGTGGTTTACTGTTTTGATGTAGTTAATGCCATTTTTGTTTCCAGCTGGTTTCATTACTACAAGTTTAAGTTGGTTTTCTTCAAATATGCAAAAGTCTTTATCAATCTCCCAAATTACCCCTTTTCCAAAATCAATTTCTCCGTATTTATTTTGGTTTTCGGCTAAGGCTTCATTGAACTCAGATTTACTCATTCCTTCATAAAGCGAACGATATAACTGAGTTTGTGAAGTGCTTAGCAAACATTGGAAAAATATTATTACAGCCAGTATTTTTTTCATTTTGTTATGTTGTTTCTGTAAGACAAATTTAAAATTATTTCAAATTTATAAGTATAAAAATAACCAATTTTAGGCAACAATATCAACTTTAGCCAAATACTTTTAAAACTAAGTAGTTTCTTTCCTTAATTTGTTTTTAAAACAAAATGAGCATCACTTTTATTAATAATTCAACTCAATATTATTTTTTTTTACTAAGCTAGAATTATGATTTATTAAAGACTGTTCTTAAGCATTATTTTATAACTTAGTATTCTAGTTTAATTTTTTTAGATTATGGCAGAATTAATAAAAATATACAACGAAAACCCTTCAGAAAAAGAAATTCAGAAAGTGGTTAAGGTGCTTAAAAAAGGGGGGCTTGTTATTTATCCTACGGATACAGTTTACGGACTAGGATGCGATATCAAAAACACTTCAGCTTTAGAAAAAGTGGCACGAATTAAAGGTGTTAAATTAGAAAAAGCTAATTTCTCTTTTATTTGTGAAGATTTGAGTAATTTGTCTGAGTATGTAGCTCAAATAGATTCTAATACCTTTAAGATTTTAAAACGAAATTTACCAGGTCCATATACATTTATCTTGCCTGGAAACAACAATTTGCCAGCCGTATTTAAGAAAAAGAAAACAGTAGGAATAAGGGTGCCTGATAATGCTATTTCACAAGCTATAGTAAATCATCTAGGAAATCCAATAATATCTACTTCAATTAAAGATGAAGACGAAGTTATAGAATATACAACAGACCCAGAATTAATCAAAGAGAAATGGGATAAGTTAGTAGATGTTGTTATTGATGGTGGATTTGGCGGAAACGTGGCTTCTACAATTATAGACTTAACCTTAGAAGAGCCAGTATTAGTTAGAGAAGGCAAGGGCAGTATTGATATTTAGTACCAATCAAAAAACAAATTAAATTAATGTTATCACTTAGTTTTTAGGTGAATTCAAGTAATCATTATTTTTCTTCTGTTTCAATCTTGATGTAGGGAAATAGAAAATAATTGCAAAACAACTAGAAAAAATAAAGAGGTCACTTAATTTAAGTAGCCTCTTTATTTGTATAAACTTAAGTTTATCTACCTAACATTACTGGCATTACAAGCATGGTAACGCTTTCGCCTTCCTCAAGTCCATCTATAGGAGTTAATATTCCGGCTCTATTTGGCAAGCTCATGGCTAGTTGAACTTCATCGGCATTTAAGTTGTTAAGCATTTCAAGTAGAAATTTTGAATTGAATCCAATCTCCATATCATCACCTTGATAATCACAGACTAAACGTTCTTCAGCTTTATTAGAATAATCAATATCTTCAGCAGAAACTTTGAGTTCTGTTCCTGCAATTTTCATTCTAATTTGGTGGGTAGTTTTGTTTGAGAAAATAGAAACCCTTCGAACGGAGTTTAGAAACTGCATTCTATCGATAACTAAAACATTTGGATTTTCTTTAGGGATTACAGCTTCGTAGTTAGGGTATTTACCATCAATTAAACGACAGATTAAATCAAAGTTTTCAAAGCTAAATCGCGCATTTGATTCGTTGTATTCAATTAAGACTTCGTCTTCCTCACCAGCTAAAATGTTTTTAAGTAAATTAAGTGGCTTTTTAGGCATAATAAACTGTGCATCTTCAGAAGCCGATAAATCATTTCTACCGTACTTTACTAGTTTGTGAGCATCCGTTCCTACAAATTTAATTTCGTTTGTAGAAAATTCAAAAAAGATTCCGTTCATTACGGGCCTCAAATCATCGTTACCCGTAGCAAAGATAGTTTTGTTGATGGCAGTAGCTAAAACATCAGCATTAATGACTGTGCTGCTAGGTTCTTCAACATCAACTGCTTTAGGGAAATCTTCAGCAGAAGAATAGGCTAAAGCATACTTCCCAAAATCAGAACTAATTTCAATAGTTTGGTTATCCATGACTAGAAAGGTAAGCGGTTGCTCTGGAAACTCTTTAAGAATGTTTAAAAGAAGTTTGGCTTGAACGGCAATTTCTCCAGTGTTATCAGATTCTACGGTTATTTTAGCAGACATGTTAGTTTCCAAATCGGATGCAGTAACTTGAAGTTCATTTTTATCTAAATGAAACAAAAAGTGATCTAAAATTGGCATTGTGTTATTGTTGTTAATAACCCCACCAAGAATCTGGAGTTTTTTTAACATTTCTGAGCTTGATACAATAAACTTCATATTTAAGGCTATTAATTTTCTAAATAATTTATCTCGCGAAAGTACATATTAATAATGTTTTTTTTTACTAAATTGCGAAAAAAATATACATATGCAATTTAAAACTAATTTTATACTTCTAGTAAGTTTTTTACTAACTATTTTAGCTTATGGACAAAACAAACCAATCCATAATATTACAACAAACTACAATCAAGATTTAATTAAGCAACAGTCTAAAACTTTCCACAGCTCGTATATTGCCAAAAAGGAAGAAGCTTTAAAATACGCAGCTCAAAATAACATTCCTATTGTTTTAGATAATGAAAATGGAACTAAATCATATCTAGAGGCTATAGAGGAAGATGGTAGCCTTTATTATATAACAGTGTACAATGCTGGAGCCGCATCTACTTCAAACGTTGATGAATTGTATGAAGGTGGAGCATTAGGTCTTAACTTAACGGGTTCAGGTATTGATATTGGCGTTTGGGATGACGGAAGAGCAAGAGCATCGCATGAGGCTTTAGCGGGTAGAGTTGAACATAAAGACAATGCACCTGCAACTCCTTTAGGTCATACTACGCATGTTACAGGTACGGTTATTGCTTCTGGCGAATTTAACCCATCTGCTCAAGGAATGGCATTTGAATCTACGGTAAGTGGGTATGATTTTTTTAATGACATTACTGAAATTCAAAACGAAGCTGGCGATGGAATGATTGTTTCTAATCATTCATACGGCTTGGCACCAACTCAATTAAGTGAATGGCAATTTGGGGCTTATATAAATTTGTCTAGAAGTATGGACTTGATTATGAATTCTGCTCCTTATTATTTACCAGTAATGGCGGCCGGAAATTCTAGAAATAATAACCCTGTTAATAATCCAGAAAAAAACGGATTTGATTTAATTACCGGACGTCAAGCTTCAAAAAACGCTTTAGTTGTAGCTAATGTTTTTGAAGTTGACGAGTATGTTAATAATGCTAGCGTTCAAATTAATAGTAGTAGTAGCTATGGACCAACAGACGATTTAAGAATAAAACCTGATATAGCTGCTAAAGGAACAAATGTTTTATCCACATTTCCAGGTTCAGATAGTGAATACACTTCATTAACAGGAACTTCTATGGCTTCTCCAGTTGTAGCTGGTACTGTTGCATTACTCCAAGAATTGTATTTTAGTTTAGAAAATGATTATATGAAATCTCATCAGGTTAGAGCACTCCTGTGTGGTACAACTCTTCCTGCAGGGCCTTTCGGTGCGCTTCCAGATGTACGCTTTGGTTTTGGACTAATGAATGCAGAAGCCGCTGCCACAGTAATTTTGAATGACGGATTTACAACAATTTTTGACGAGATTACTCTAAATGATAACGATACTTTTACAGAAGATTTTACCGCATTAGGAGGAGATATACCACTTGAAGTAACAATTGCATGGAATGATCCTGCAGCTGAAACTCAACCCAATGGTGTAGTTGATTTTGATGAGCCTAGATTGATTAACGATTTAGATTTAAGGATTTTTAAAGATGGTGAAGAGTTTTTTCCATCATTTATAAGGCCTTATATTTTTCAGCATACTACAGGGGTAGGTGATAACAATGTAGATAATATAGAAAAAATTAGAATTGATGCACCCGAAGGCGAATATACTATTCAAGTGAACCATAAAGGGAATCTTTTAGACGGAAGTCAAGATTTTGCAATTGTTATTACAGGTGTAGGTGAAGAGGAGTTTAATATTTTGGCAACAGAAACAACTCAAGAAGTGTGTCCTAATGATTCAGCAAATTTCTTATTTGAATTACAAGCGATCCCTTCTTTTAATGAAACGGTTGATTTTTCTACAACGGGTTTACCTGATTCAGTTGTAGATTCATTTTCTCCTACTCAAGTTTCAGAGAATGCTGAAATTGAACTTGATCTTACTAACTTACAAGGTCTAGAAACAGGTACTTATAACTTTGATGTAGTTGCAAGTACATCAGAAGAAAGTGTGTCTCAACAGTTTACTTTAACTGTTTTAGAGGATGAGTTATTTAATGATATAATTATTGATTTTCCTCAAAATGAACAAGAGGATATTTTGTTAAATCCTATATTTGGGTGGCAAAATGTTCCAACTGCTCAAGAATATCTTATTCAACTTTCAGAAAACATTTCATTTGATTCTGTACTTTTTTCTGAAACAACTTCAGAATTAACATTAACCTCTCCAGAATTGCTTCCTGGAACTACTTATTTCTGGAGTGTTACACCTATCAATAATTGTTTAGAAGGGGAACAACAAATACAATCCTTTACAACTGAAACTTTAGACTGTAAAGATGAATTATTAGCTACTGATTTACCAATAACAATTGATGACACAGCTACTGGATTGTACGAAACTTCCATAAATGTTGAACAAGATTTTGTAGAACAAATTTCTAAATTACGTGTTTCAGTAGATATAGACCATACTTATGTTGGTGATTTAATTCTAACCTTAGTAAGTCCGTCCGGAACTGAAGTTGTTTTGTTAAACCAAGTTTGTGACCAAGGCCAAAACATTGATGTAGTGTTTGATGATGCCGGAGAAGTATTTAGTTGTAATCCTGGCTCTCCCACTTTATCCGGAACAATTCAGCCTGAAAACTCACTTAGTAGCTTCATAAATGATGATTGGGAAGGAGATTGGACGCTTATTGTAGAAGATACTTTTAATGGTGATGGAGGTACAATTAATAATTTTTCTCTAGAAATTTGTGATGGTACAGGAACTCTATCTGCTGAAGTATTTGATGAAACAAGCTTTGCCATGTACCCTAACCCTGCTAGTCATCAAGTAACTATTGATTTTGACAAGCCTAACGGGGATTCAACGGTTACTATTTTTGATATCAACGGAAGAATAATTAAGCAAGTAAAAGCTTCTTCGTTTGATACCGATGTAAAAATTAATGTTAGTGACTTTTCAACAGGAATCTACATGGTAGAAATTAGTTCGGGTGGAAAGAAGTCAACACAGAAATTAATTGTAAAATAGAATTCGTAAAAATCATAGATTTTAAAACTACTTCATTAATTTGGAGTAGTTTTTTTTTGCTTTATTTCTTAACACCTAGTTATTAGTTCAAACTATTTTTTACTTTATCTGTTACATGAATTGAAAACAAAATCACTTAAGCCTTATTAGCCTGAGTTCGATTATTAGTTTACTAATTTGATACAATTTGCTTTTTACAATGCCTCAAAATCCTTAATTTAGCAACCAAATTATAAATTTAAATTTATGAAAGAAGTAGTTATAGTTAGTGCAGCAAGAACACCAATAGGAAGTTTTTTAGGAAGTTTGTCAACTGTTCCTGCTACTAAGCTTGGTAGCATTGCCATTAAGGGTGCTCTAGATAAAATTAATTTAGACCCAAAACTAGTTAATGAAGTGCTTATGGGCAACGTGGTTCAAGCAAACAATGGGCAAGCACCTGCTCGTCAAGCAGCACTTGGCGCTGGTATTGAAGAAAATGTTCCTTGTACTACTGTAAATAAAGTTTGTGCAAGTGGTATGAAAGCAGTAATGCAAGCCGCTCAAGCAATTGCTTTAGGCGATGCTGAAATTGTAGTTGCTGGAGGAATGGAAAACATGAGCATGATTCCTCATTATCTTCCTTTGAGGAAGGGGCAAAAATTTGGTCCTGCGCAAATGATTGACGGAATGCAAAAAGATGGTTTGGTTGATGCATACTCGCAGGAAGCTATGGGTACTTGTGCCGACTTGTGTGCGAGCGAGCATAAAATTTCTAGGGAAGAGCAAGATGCATTTGCGATAGAATCTTATAAGCGTTCAGCTCAAGCTTGGGAATCAGGTAAATTTGCTAATGAAGTAGTACCGGTAGAGGTTCCGCAACGAAGAGGTGAGCCCTTAGTGATTAAAGAAGATGAAGAATTTAAAAACATTAAATTAGATAAAATTCCTCAATTGAGAGCGGCATTCTCTAACGATGGAAGTGCAACAGCAGCTAACTCTTCAACAATTAACGACGGAGCAGGAGCAATGGTGTTAATGAGTAAAGAAAAAGCGAATGAGCTAGGATTAGAAGTTTTAGCAAGTATTACTGGTTATGCAGATGCTGCGCAAGAACCTAAATGGTTTACAACGGCTCCGGCAAAGGCTTTACCTTTAGCGCTAAAGAAAGCAGGTGTGACGCAAGATGAGGTTGATTATTTTGAATTTAATGAAGCTTTTTCAGTTGTAGGTTTAGCAAATATGAAACTTTTGGGCTTAACTTCAGATAAGGTAAATGTAAATGGTGGGGCTGTTTCTTTAGGTCACCCACTAGGATGTTCAGGTGTAAGAATTTTAATAACTTTACTTAATGTTCTTCATCAAAACGATGCAAAAATTGGTGCAGCCGCTATTTGTAATGGTGGAGGAGGTGCCTCTGCATTAGTTATGAAAAGATAATTTATTTAAATTTTACTCAAAAATAATGCAATACGGTATTTGCAAACTAGGTATTGTTCCTGTTAGAATTTTACCTAATGATGAATCTGAAATGGTTACACAATTAATATATGGTGATCATTTTGAAATAATTACTATCCATAAAAATTGGTTGCAAATTCGTATTGCTTTTGATCATTACGAAGGCTGGATAGATCAAAAACAAGTTCATGTTATTGATGCTTTAGCTTTCAATGAAGTTGATAATCAAGTTTTTGATTGTTCAGCTGATTTAATTGAGTACGTTCAATTAAAAGACCACAGCTTGATGGCAATTCCTTTGGGAAGTTGTTTGGCTGGTCAAAAAATCTTTCAGCACCAATTTGAAGGGCATAAAAATAAATCACTAATCGATCAAAAAAAAAATATTCCAGAAACAGCTGCGATGTATCTCAATTCTCCTTATATGTGGGGAGGGAAAACACCTTTTGGAATAGATTGTAGTGGCTTAACACAGATGGTTTATCGCTTACATGGATATGTCTTACCAAGAGATGCATCTCAGCAAGCTAAAGAAGGCGATGCATTAAGCTTTATAGAAGAAAGTGAACCAGGCGATTTAGCTTTTTTTGATAATGATGAGGGGAGAATTATTCATGTTGGAATTATGCTTAAAGATAATTATATTATTCACGCACATGGTTATGTTAGAATTGACAGAATTGATCACACGGGAATTTTTAATGTAGAAACAAAAACATACTCTCACCAATTGAGAGTGATTAAGAAAATTATTTAATCTTGCTTAGGTCATTTAAAGACCTAAATAAAATTTTTATTCAATATCCATATTTTATGAGTGAAAATTGAATAAAGATTATTTAAATTTTATATTTTAATTCATAGCTGTTACTTCATAACCCTCTTTTCTCAAAAGATTTATTAAGCCTTGTTCACCTACTAGATGTATAGCTCCAACACCAATAAAAATACTAAATTCTGTCATCTGTTTTTTGATTATAGGAATCCAATTTTTGTTTCGTTTAATTAAAATCTCATCTTCATACTCGATAAACAAACCTTTATCTTCATTAGCAATTTCACTCAATCTATTTAAGTCTCTTTCCTGGTAAGCATGAGCCATAGCTAGCATTTGTTTTTGATCACTTTTTCCATCATCCCTAGCAGAACCAACCAACATTTGCGCTTGTTTTTTTAGTGGAATAGATTCAAAAACCCTTAATTGGTCTTCAACTGTTTCTAGACCAGCCTGGTCAATACCAATTTGCTGAGCAAATTTTGCAAGTAACAGATCATAGGCAGTTACTTGATCACAATCAAAAAGGGAAGGAATCAACATAACACTCAAATAAATTGGTTTAATTTTTTTGATAAACTCCAAATCTAAACCTTGTTTAGCTAATCTTGGGTGAAGGAAGTTTAGGACTAAATCGTAGTCTTCTTTAGACATTAAATTACCTAAATTTCTACCTTTACCCATAAACATTTGACTAGCCATTTCTTGGTTTACACCAGGATCATTTAAATTAATTTCTAGCAGTAGTAATTCAGAATTCATCAGTGTTTCTTTAAGTTGATTTCCTAATTCAAGCTCACAACCTGCATGCATTGTTCCAAATAAATAAGAGGTCTTTTCTTGTTGTGGATCTTCAATTTTCCAGAGCAGTGAATTTTCTAAATTTTGTGCAAATAAAATACTGCCCAATAGGATAAACAAACTTGTAATTTTAAACTTTATATTCATAATTCTAGTTTTTTTAATTGTTCGTAATTTTTATAAAGTCGCCTAATTAAGGTGCCATAAATTATCCTATAAAATAACAAAAGTAAGCCAACAAATACAAGCATAATCACAAAAACAGCAAGTATATAACCCCAAATAAAGCCTTCCATATCTATTTCCATGTGTTGTAATGTAAAGTAATTGGAAACAATAAAACTAAAAATAAAAATAACAACATTAAACCAAACATAAGCCTTTACCGTATTTCTGGTTTTAATGATAGACTTCATTAATTTTTTGGAATTGTCTGCAACATTAATGTTTTTGTACCTGCTGAAAAATAAAGCAATAAAAGTAATGATGACTACATAATTAATAATTAGAGTGATGCGATAAAAATAAGTTAGATTTACTTGGTCAATAATCTCATTAAAGTCATAAAGATAGGTAAGGACTTCTATTCCAATCCAGAACAAAAATTCTAGGATACTAATAATAAAAATCCATTTAACTATTGAAGTAGATTTTTTTTGTAACATACTGTACAGTTCATTTTGACTGTATTTTGGAAGATTTTTATTTTGCTTCTTCCATTCTTGTTTTAATAAATCTAATCCTTCTGCCATACAAATTACATATTGATTAGCTCCTTCAGCTTTTTTTTAACTCGGTTCATTTTTACTCTTGCATTTACCTCAGAAATACCAAGTGTTTCGGAAATTTCTTTATAATTTCTATCTTCTAAATAAAGAAAAACTAAAGCTTTATCTATATCGTTTAGTTCTTTTATCGCTTGGTACATTAATTTTAAATTTGCTTCAGTTTCATCATCGTACTTTTCTTCAGATAATTTAAATTCAAATTCAGTAATGCTAGTGGTTCTGATGCTTCTTTTTTTCTTCCGATACAAACTTATAGCTGTGTTTAGAGCTACTCTGTACATCCAAGTGCTAAACTTGGCATCTCCTCTAAATTTTGGATAGGCTTTCCATAGTTGAATGCTAATTTCTTGAAACAAGTCTTTATGTGAAGCTTCATCATAGGCATATATTCTGCAAATTTTATGCACAATGTTTTGATTTTGCTCAAGTAAATCTATAAACTTTTTTTCTAATTTATTGTTCACATTAACTTGTTCTAAATTGTTAGTAGTAATTTTTTCTTAATGTTACAAAAACCAATCAGGTATTTTATAATTTTATAAAAACTAAGTTAATGAATTTACCCAAATCTGAACACCCAAGATTGGTTATTATTGGTGGAGGTTTTGCTGGTATAAGTTTAGCTAGAAACTTAATCAACCACCCCGTTCAAGTAGTCATGGTAGATAAACGTAACTACCACACATTTCAGCCTTTACTTTATCAAGTTTCAACCTCTGGATTAGAGCCTGATTCTATTGCTTACCCTATTCGTAAAATTTTTAATAAAAGCAAAAATATTTTTTTTAGACTGGCTGAAGTTCAATCGATTAATGATAAAGATAACTTTCTCTCTACTTCCATTGGAAAAATAGAGTTTGATTATTTAGTTATTGCCACTGGTTCAAAGACTAATTTTTTTGGAAATAAAAATGTTGAACAGAATGCGATGAGCATGAAATCCATACCTCAAGCCCTTAATTTAAGAAGTCTTATCTTAGAAAATTTAGAAGAGGCAAGTATTACTAAGGATTTACAACAAAGAAAACGTTTACTCAATTTTGTTATTGCTGGTGCCGGTCCAACAGGAGTTGAGTTAAGTGGAGCTTTAGCTGAACTAAAAAAACATGTGGTTAATAAAGATTTTCCTGATTTAAACATGGATGAAATTCAGGTTCACCTTATCGAGGGGGAAGACCGAGTTCTTCCACCAATGAGTAAAAAAGCATCTAAGAATGCTACAAAATTTTTAAAGAAACTTGGGGTTATTATTCATACGAACACTTATGTTGAAGATTATAAAGATTTTGTAGTTGAAACAAATTCTGGAAAAACTTTTGAAACAGAAACTTTTGTTTGGTCTGCTGGAGTTGGCGGAGCACCAGTTAATGGTTTAAAGGCTTCAAGTATTATTGACAAAATGAAGCGATATAGGGTAAATCATTACAATCAGGTTGATGGATATGAACATATTTTTGCTTTGGGCGATATTGCTTTAATGCAAACCAAAAACTGGCCAGAGGGGCATCCTATGGTTGCACAACCTGCTATTCAACAAGGTAAACATTTAGCAAATAATTTCAAACGGACATTAAAAAATCAAGCCTTTATTCCTTTTACTTATTTTGATAAAGGAACTATGGCTACCGTAGGAAGAAACAAAGCTGTTGTGGATTTACATAAACTCAAATTTGGTGGAGCTTTTGCCTGGTTTATTTGGATGTTTGTTCACCTTTGGTTCTTGGTTGGATTTAGAAATCGACTTGTGACGTTCATGAATTGGGTCTATAGCTATATCAATTATGACCGTGCAGCAAGAATTATTGTTAGGCCTTTTAAATCTAAGAAATTAGAAATGCACGACGCCGATTAGCGCACAAGTTTTTCATAATGTATTCCTGAATTAAGTAATCTATTATTAAGCTTAAACTCTTCAGAAAATAGACTTCTTCTTTTTCTCTTTTGTTTAAATTTTATTTTTGAAAAATCGGCATAGGTATCAAAAAAATAATTCAGCATAAAAGTCCTCTTTGTATCAATAGTTAAACCATAATTTTTAAAATAATCATCTGATGTCCAAAACAAAAAAGGTACTTCAAACATAGGTGGGCTTGGATTTTCTTCGTAATGGCCAGCAAAACTTCGGGTTTGATAGACCTCTTCGCCATGGTCAGAGAAATAAAGCATGTTTTTTTCTCCTTTTTGTGTTTGGAGAGATTTAAAAATTTCTTTAAGCATGAAGTCAGTATAAGTAATAGAATTATCATATGTATTTCTTTTTTGAACTGCTTCATCTGTATTTACTACTAAATTACTGGCTTTATCATGAAAAACATCAAATTCTTTAGGGTAACGGTCCTTATATTGAAGGTGACTTCCAAGTAAGTGAATAATAATAAATTTTTTCTTTGCAGGATTATTGAGTGCCTTTTCAAAATAAGGAAGAATGACTTCATCATGAGGAGTTACAGACCCTGCAATTGCTGTATTGGTGTAATGAACATGATGACTAGCTTTAGATATTTTGGTAACTAAACTTTCGTAAGGGCCAACAGGACGCTGGTTTGAAATCCAAAAAGTAGTAAAGCCAGCTTGATTCATTAATTGCACTAAGGTGGCCTCTTTATCTTTTTGAAAATGATTATAAGTGAGTACTTTTTTTAATGAGCCAATGGTGAATGCGCTGTTGCTAATTACGTCTGTGTAAATATTTATTTCAGGTTTAAGGCTTGTTAAAAAGGGAGTTGTAGCTCTGTCATAACCATAAATAGTAAGATGATTTCTACTGGCAGACTCCCCAATAACTAGAACATAGGTCGCTTCATCATCTCCTATATGCTCAACCTCACTTAAAAAGCTTTCTTGTTTATCTAAGGGTAAATCTTTAAGTTGAAAGTGTTCATATTGGTAAACAATTATACCTCGAGCAAGTAAATAAGGAAAATTTTGATCAATTAAATGTGAGAATTTAAAAACAGCAAGTAATGCAATAAATACACTTAGACAAATCCATTTTTTTTGCCTCAGAATTTTTACAGAAATAGAATTTCTATATTTGATGAAGAATCCTAGGATTAGTAATAGATGAACTGCAATTAGAAAAATACTTTTTGCATTGAAATAGAAACTTAAAAACTCACGAGCTTCAGCAAGATTAGTTTCAAATAATACAAAGATTGCTGAAGCAGAAAAATTTGTGCCAAACCAAAAATAATAAAGGGTTTCAGCTCCACAAGTTAGTCCAAAACCAAGGTAAAATAAGCCTGTCATGAACTTAGTTTTAAAAACCGAATGAAGGTTTATAAAAACAAATAAAATAACCAAAAAAACATGGTTTTCTAAAAAATTAATCCATCGGTCTGGTCTAAAATCACTGAAAATTAGCTCAAAAATAAAATTGATATAAATAGGAGCAATCCACCAAAAAAGAGATTTTTTAAATTCAATTTTCATTGGTTTGGTGTGTTTTGACAAAAGTTAAACATTGAATCATTTTGCTGTACATAGGCAAAACTTCTTTAGATGATATTTCTTTTTTCCTCCATAAAAAAAATAAATACTTAATCATCCAAAGGTAAATTAAGTTTTTTAATTTAGGGTGTCTTAGTGCAATTGCTGTTTTTAAAAAACCATCAGAAATAGGATTTTGACCACTGCTTTTTCCTTGATGCTGAGCAATAATAGCATTGATTCTTTGCATTTTTATTCCCTTTTTCTTAAGTATTCCCGCCAATATTTGTTCTTCTCCCATAGGAAAAACAGCATTAATTCCAAACTGAGTATTAAACTTCAAATCATATTCTTTTAGTAGCTTTAGGTTCAGGAGCATTTCAGCAGAAGAAATCTGTTCGATTTGTTTTTTAGTTCTAATTTCGTGGTTATAAGTTAAATACTTTTTAAAAGACTGATGTTTCTCATTAGTTAATTGAAAAACAATAAGCCCACAGTTTTCAAAAGCAGCAATAGCTTGATTAATTTTAATTTCAAAGTTTTCTTGGTAAATTAAATCATCATCTGCAATTAAACCAAATTTTGTTGTACAATGCTTAATCGCTAAATTTCTACTTTTACTAAGACCTATATCAAAAGAATTAATAACTTTAATAGTAGAAAAATTACTTGTGATTTTATTTTTAGGCGTAGTTTGGTTAACTATAATCAAATTAAATTTATGGTAATCGTGCCTAGGAAACATCTGGTCTAGAAAGCTTAAATTAGACCTGTTCATAGTTGAAATTAAAAGGCTGAATTTTTCCAATTTTTAAATTTTAGTAAAAATTACTTTTCTGAAAACGCTCAAAATTATAATCAAATAAACAAAATAAGCTAGAAAATGTGCAAAGGCCACTCCTTCAAGACCCATTTTAGGCAAAAATAAGAGGCTGAAAACATATAACGAAATAGCTAATATAAGATCGGTAACAATAAAATGAACTACCATTTTCTTGGCGTGAAATTGATAAGCCAAAACCAAAGCAACCACTCTAAAAAAATCACCCAATAGTTGCCAAAAAAACAAGTTTGAAGTCGGTAAGAATTCTTCTGAAAATATTATTTTAATTAGCACTTCTCTAAAAAAATAAACTCCTATTAGACCAATGGCAAATAGAGGAATTATTTTTTTGTAAAAATCAAAAGCTATACTTTTAAATTCTGAAGCTTTCTTTGCTGCAGCTAATTTTGGAAGAATGTACAGGTTGAGAAGCGACAAAATAAACAGCATATAATAATTCGTAATTCTGTTGATTGCATCCCAATACCCTGCCTGGTCTTCACTAAAATTTTCAATGATGAAGTTCCTTATTCCTAAATAAGCCACGGGGAAACATATACTTGAAATTAAGGTCATTAAAGCGTACTGACCAAGATTTTTTAGCAAGGGGGTAGAAAAATAGAACAGTTTTATATTGAATATTGTAGTTAAAAAAAATCTAGATTGATAAAGCGTATATATTAGAACTGCTAATGGAAGTATAATTAAATTTAACAATGCTCCTTCTAAGTCATAAAACAATAAAAGTAATACAAATAAACCAAGGTTGAGAAAATGACTAGCAACTTCTATTTGAATTACTTTTTTAAATGCTGCAAAGCCCTTTAACAAATTAATCAAGAACGAATTAAACACATGAAAAGGAAGAATAACAGCAAATAGTTGAATAATATACGTGTAGTCCCTTTGTTGAAATATGTAATCATTGATTTCTCTTGCAAAATAAAAGCAAAAACCCATAACAAAAAGCATTAACAATGCTGAACTAAAAAGTAGGGTACTATAAAGAGAGTTTAAATTTTTATTATCTTCTTTATATTCTGCTCCATATTTTATAATTGCCTTCTCAAGGCCACCTGAAGCAAAATGGGAAACTAGCTTTTGAACATCCCTTAGGTTTCCAATTAATGCGATTCCTTGTGGTCCTAAAAAATTTGCAGAAAGTTTAGTAACGATTAATCCCGTAATCATTTTTATAGAAATGGAAACAGAGTTCAAAGAGGAAACTTTGAGTAGGGGAGAGTGATTAATTATTTTTTTTAGTCGGTTCCGCATTTAACTTTTAAACTTGGCTAAGTTAAACTATTCAGTTGGCAAGACCAAAACTAATTAAAAACTGATTATTTTTAGCAACTAAATTTGAAAGTCAATAAATACTTTTTTCTTTATTGACTTTCAGAATTAATTAAGAAAGATAAGGTATATCTTATATGATTAATGCTTATTAGATAAAAAACTTAGATAGACATTGAAGAAGGCTTAATTTTTAAAGCTTCTAAGCAGCTTTTCATTTCTTCAAAAGTGTGATGAATGTTATAATCTAAGCCAATAGAAAATCTTACTAAACCTTTAGAAAGCCCCATTTCTTTTTGCTCATTTTCTGGAATTTCTGATGAGGTTGAACTTCCTGGCGCACTGAATAAAGTTTTGTAGAAGCCTAGACTTACGGCTAAGTAACCTAAGTTTTTATGTTGGAGCATTTCCATAAAGAGGTTGGCATTCTCTAGGCTTCCTAAATCTACGCAGAAAAGACCACCAAAACCAATACTTTCGTCCATTTGATTCTTCATAATTTCATGTGATTTTGCTGAATTCAATCCAGGATAAATCACGCGGAAACCTAAAGATTGAAAAGCTTTTGCTAAATATAAAGCATTGGTTGAATGTTGTTTCATTCGAATAGGTAATGTCCTTAGGTTTTTAAGTACAGAAGCTGCACGAAGACTATCTAAAGTTTGACCAAGTAACATAGCTGCACCATCATTTACATCTTTTAATTTATTGATAAATTCTTCAGATGCACAAACTGCTCCACCAAGAGTATCTGAACTTCCATTGATAAACTTCGTCAAACTGTGAATAATTACGTCTGCTCCTAATTCTTTTGGTCTTAAAGCTAAGGGAGTAAAGGTATTGTCAACTACTAATGTTAATTTATGTTTTTGGGCAATTTTTGCTAAAGCTTGAATATTTGCGACTTCCATAAGTGGATTACTAACAGTTTCGCAATACAGTACTTTTGTGTTTTTCTGAATAGCATTTTCAACGGCTTTTAAATTAACTATGTCAACAAAACTAGTTTCGATAGTTAATTTAGGAGCGAAATTTTTCATGAAAGCATAAGTTCCGCCGTAAACTGTTCTACTGGAAACTACATGATCACCAGATTTACATAATTGTAGAATTACGGAAGTAATTGCTCCCATTCCAGAAGCAAAAACATGAGCAGATTCTGTTGCTTCCATTTTAGCTAAGGCTTCACTCAAATATAATCCGCTAGGCGAACTATGACGCGAATATAAATAGCAGCCTTCAGTTTTACCTTCAAAGGTATCTGCCATAGATTGAGCCGATAAGAATGTATAAGTTGATGAATCTGAAATTGAAGGGTTTACTCCTCCAAATTCACCAAAAAATTGTAATTCTTGAATGCTTTGTGCTGCGGTGTTTTTTTTCATTTTACTAAAAATTAAATTTTTTCAAAATTAAGTAATTAAGAATATAAAACAATTTAAATTATCATATTTAGAAAAATAAACTAATAATAATATTATTATAGAATTAAATTCTATATTTTTGTGATTCAAACTATTTATTAACGATAATTTTTCATCATGAATTTGGATACTATAGACTTCAAAATATTAAATCAGTTGAGAAATGATGCTAAACTAACCACTAAGCATTTAGCTCTTCAGGTAAATTTATCACCAACTGCGGTTTTTGAACGCATTAAAAAATTGGAACGTAACCAGGTAATTGCTGGTTATCAAGCTAAAATTAATCCGTTTAAAGTTAATCTTTCGTTTTTAGCTTTTTGCATGGTTCAACTTGAAAAACATACACAAGAATACTTGAATGTCTTTGAAAGTGAAGTAAATCAACTTGAAGCAGTTGTTGAATGTAATCACGTAAGCGGAAGTTATGATTATTTACTTAAAGTAAGAGTAAAAGACATGGACGCTTACCGAGAATTTATTGTTACGAAGCTCACAAAAATTCCGTACATAGCAAACACACAAAGTGCATTTAGTATGAAAGTAGTGAAATAGAGGCTTAATTTAAGCGATAAGATTAAGTAAGCCGCTTCAAAACTTGAAGCGGTTTATTATTTATTTTTGAACATAAAAACCAACTTTTTCTGGTTTTTTATAATCACGTTGAAATAGCTTTTCATCCTTAATTTTCTGTGCTGTTTTTTCTGGTAAAAGTCTTTCCCAACCTTCCTTGTTGTTAGCAATCATATGCAAGACTTGTCTAGAAAATATCTCCATCACTTCGGGGTTATAATTTTCAACATCAACCACCCTTCCGTTATGTTTGAAAAACTTGTAAAGTTCTTTCATGCGAGGGTGAACTTTTAGGTTATCGCTAGTAGTTACTTCACCCGTGTCAGGATTTTTGTAAGGATATAGATAGACTTTCAGGTCTTTGTAAAATAATTTACCAAAAGCTTCTAAAATTCCACCACTTAAATGGCGGTAGTATTTCTCATCAAAAACATCAATAAGGTTATTAACTCCCATAGATAAAGCCATTCTTTCTTTGGTGTAATTAGATAAGTATTCAACCAGTTTATAGTATTCTTGAAAGTTAGAAATCATAACTGTATGACCAAGTTCGCATAAAAGTTTAGCCCTGTCCATGAAATCTTCTTCATCAATTTCACCTTCAGAACGCAAGTTTGAGAGTGTGATTTCAAAAATCACTTCAATATTCTCTCGATTAACTTTTTTCTCTTTGGCAAATAGTTCTAAAGATTTTTCATAAATATCTTCATTTACTTTAGTCACTGGTCTAAAACTTCCTCTTAAAGCTAGAATGTTTTTCTTATAAAGAACTTTAGCAGGAAGTACATTATTAGCACTTGGATCAAACATTACTGCGTCAGTCATTCCGTTTTTGACCAATTGTAAACTCATTAATCTATTATCTACCTCCTTAAAAACAGGACCTGAGAAGTTGATGGTGTCAATTTCAATTTGATCTTTATCAATATGGTCATACAAATCCTTTAAAACTTGTTTGGCATCACTGTGAGCATAAAATGCCGCATAAATTAAATTAGTCCCTAATATTCCTAAGGTGTTCTGTTGCAGTCTAGCATCGTTTTCTTTAAACCTGATGTGCAAAACAATTTTATTGTATTCACCTTTAGGTTCTAATTGGTATTTAATTCCTACCCAGCCATGGCCTTTATAACGTTTGGCAAAATCTATTGTGGCAACCGTATTAGCATAGGTAAAAAACAATTTGTTTGGATGCTTAGATCTAACTATACGTTCTTCAATTAATCGGGTTTCATGATCCAACATTTTTTGCAGCCTGCTTTCTGTCACATATCTTCTGTCGTCTTCAACTCCATAAACCGCATCCGAAAAATCTTTATCGTATGCACTCATGGTTTTGGCGATAGTTCCAGATGAACCGCCGGCCCTAAAAAAGTTCCTTACGGTTTCCTGTCCTGCACCAATCTCTGCAAACGTACCATAAATGTTTTCATTTAGGTTGATTCTTAGGGATTTATCTTTAACAGATTTGGCGCTTTGAAAATCTTTATCACCCATTATCTTAATCGACATACAGCTTGATTTTTTATTAAAGTTTTTTTCAGTATTGCTAGCTACAAATATAAGGAAAAGCTTAGTTAAATGAAATATTTATACCTACATTTGTGTTAAAAAAAACATTGAAAGTTACATTTTTAGGAACAGGAACTTCTCAAGGAATACCCATAATTGGAAGTAATCATCCCGTCTGTTTAAGTACCAATCCTAAAGACAAAAGATTAAGGGTCTCAGTACTTTTAGAATGGAACAATTTTAACTATGTAATAGATTGTGGACCAGATTTTAGACAGCAAATGATTGCTAATCGTGTAGAACGTATCAACGGTATTCTTTTTACTCACGAACACAACGATCATGTAATAGGACTTGATGATGTAAGGCCTTTTTATTTTAGACAAGGAAATATTTCAATATTTTGTCATCAGCGGGTTTTGAAAGAATTGAAAAAAAGATTTGAATATGTTTTTCAAATAGAAAATAAATATCCAGGGGCTCCTACACTAAACGAACATATCATTGACGATTCGCCATTTAATTTAGGCGATAAAAAAGTCATTCCAATAAATGTTTATCATCCTGATTTACAGGTCTATGGATTCAGGTTTGATGATTTTGCTTACGTTACAGATGCTAAAGTTTTTCCTGAGGAAGAAAAAGAAAAATTAAAAGGAGTTAAGGTTTTAGTTCTTAATGCATTGAGGAAAGAAGAACATAGATCACATTTAAACTTAGCTCAAGCCTTAAAAATTATACAAGAAATTAAACCTGAACGCGCTTATTTAACGCACATAAGTCATCACATGGGTTTTCATGATGAGGTTCAGAAGGAATTACCCGAAGGAGTTTTTTTAGCCTATGATAACCTTAAAATATCCATTTAATGAAATCTAAATTTTACATGTACGGATTTGTTTTTGCAAGCTTAATAGCTCTATTGATGTACTTTAATTCTAAAAAAACCTACGAAGCTCAAGCCAGAGAGATTGATTTATTAAAGACGCAAATTGAACAATTAAAGAAAGACTGTAATTAACTCTCAATTTTTTTAAGTCTATTCCTTAAACGCAAAGCCCTATTTGGAAAGTCTGTGATTACACCGTCCACATTCATTAAAAGTAGATTTCTTAAATCTTCAAACTCATTTACCGTCCAGGGTATGATTTGAATTTTTTTTCTGCGGCATTTTTTAATTAAAGACTTGGTAAGTAGTCTATAATTTGGGCTATAAATTTCAGGAATAAACCCTAAAGAATTAATTTCTTTGTCTATTTTTCCATCAGCAGAAATCAGACATGTAGAATAGGCGGGGTACTTGTCTTTAATTACCTTCAAAATACGAACATCAAAACTTCTAAGGTTAATTCTTTTTGAAGGGAATTCAGCAATACTTTCCATTACTAAGTCAACAAAAGTTGAGGGTGAAGGATGGAATAAACCATCGGTGATCGAAGCAGACTTTAATTCTATTGTATAAGCGATTTCTTGTTGGTGGTTTTTTGAAATAAACTCCATCATAAATAAAGCATCCCTTAACAAAGGTTTGCTACTTTCTTCAGTTTCTTGTTCGTCGAACAAAGGGTGTCTAAGCGACCCACAATCATATTGTTTAATTTCATCGTAATCCATTTGATAAAGATTCAATAACCTTGCTTGATCTTCAGAGATTCTCTTTCCTTCTTTTGATAGGCAGGTTAATGGATTCATCCAGGCTTCGTGAGAAACAACAACTTGATGATCTTTAGAAATGACAACGTCTAACTCTATTGAATCAACTTCTAGCTCTATGGCTTTCTCAAACGAAGCAATTGTGTTTTCTGATGCTAAACCTCTTGCGCCTCGATGGCCAACGACTAAAAAATTAGAAGCGTAGGGCTTCTTGAATTTAAAAAACCGATTTGTGTTCAATTTTTGTTTAGATTTGCTGTTACTTAATGAAGTTAAATTCATAACAAACGTTTAAACAAAAGTACTTAAATCAGCATTTATTTGCTTAATTCAACGGTTAACTTATTGATAAGCCTATGTGAATTTAAAAACAACTTCTTCGCTTTTTTTCTAATTTTCAGATCAAAAATAATTCCTAAATTTATACTACTTTCTGTTTTTTGATTTTTTAAACTATATTTGTAACACTAAATCTATTCCTATGAAAAAAATAATATTTAATACAATTTTTTTTAGTTGTCTTTTTACAAGTTTTGCTCAACCAAAACTTGTAAATACTAGTTTAAGAGCAAAACAGATTACTCCATCTAGCTTAAATATTGAGATTCAAACAGAAAATGCTGCTGGCTATGAGGTTAAATTTATACCACTTAAAAACACCTTTGATACTCTTTTTTTTGAAAATTCAAAATTCAAAACAAACCATCATATCATTCAACTAAAAAACCTTGCACCTTCTGCTTTTTATAAAGGTGAATTTAAAATTTTTGATGAATCAGAAGATACTTTATACGTTCAAAAAAACTATGCTTCAAGTTCCATTTTACCTGGCGAAATTATAGCCTATTTTAATCATGAAATCAATGAGGAGGTAGCTTCTTCTCCTTCTAATGTAGCTCATTTTGTTGATAACGCTATGCGAGATACCTTAATTAATTATATTGGTAGAGCAGAAGAGAGTATTGATATTGCTATCTATAATTCTTTTGGTAACAACCCAAGTGTAGGAATTGCTGGAGCAATTAACCAAGCTCATCTAGATGGTGTTCAGGTTAGAGTAATTCATGACGGAAGCACGAGTAGCTCTATGATTAATGTTTTAAATGCAAATATACCTGTGATAGCAAGGTTAGAAAACCCTAATTTTCCAGGTATAATGCATCATAAATTTCTGGTTATGGATGCAGAACATGAAGATGCTTCTAAATCGGTAGTTTGGACAGGATCGACCAATTGGACTACCGGGCAAATTAATAGTCCTGACAAAAATAATGTTATTATTATTCAAGACCAAACTCTTGCGCAAACCTATAAAATGGAATTTGATGAAATGTGGGGGAGTACGGGTGCTCAACCAGATTATCAAAACATAAGATTTGGGAATTCTAAAGAAGATAATTCCCCCAAGGAATTTAATGTAGGAGGAATTGAAGTTGAATGTTATTTTAGCCCAACCGATGGAACCGAGCAAGAAATTATAAACCTCATGCAGGATGCTCAAGAAAGCATTGTTGTTGCTTCGATGTTAATTACAAGAGAAAATTTGGCACAAGCTTTAGTTAATCAATATACTAACGGAATAAGTGAATTAGCGTTTATTGTTGATACAGAAGATTATGCCGGTTCTCAAAAGGACTTTTTAGCCAATAACTTGGGAGCAACTAATTATTTTGAATACTCGGCTCCGGGAATTATGCATCATAAAATGATGGTTGTTGACCATGGGACTCCACAAGCTGCAACTCTCACTGGATCACATAATTGGAGTTTTTCAGCTGAAAATAGAAATGATGAAAACACGCTAATCATTTATGATGAGGCTATTGCTAATCAATATTATCAAGCCTTATCTCAGCTAGTTACCGATGTAGGAGGAAACTTAACAAATAAAGAATTTAAGGAGCTTAACTATACCTATTTCCCAAATCCAGTTAAGGATAAACTCTATATTTCTTCTGAAAATGAAATTCTACAAGTTGATATTTACGATACTTCAGGAAAAAAAGTTTTATGTATTAACAAACATACAGGCATGCCACAAAATTTTATCAATTTAGAAGCTTTTCAGCGTGGTTTTTATTTTGTAAAGCTAACCACATCTATAGGCAATTCTAATTTCAAAATACTAAAAAGGTAAAAACTGATTTTAGTACATTAAGGAATTATGGGATATTGAATTTTTGCTTGCGTTCAGATTTTATTTTCTCATTTTCCTTTTGTTTCTCATAATCTTGTTTTTTTTCTTTAGATTCAAATATATAATCTTCATTTAAGAATTGGTCAAAACGATAAGAAACACCAATGCCAACCTGCCATCGTTCAGGAGTACTTTTAAAATTTACTAACGCATTTACATCTACTTGTAAGTTTCTGCTTATTAAATAAGCAGCACCACCTCTTAAAAGTTCATCACTATAAAAATCGCCTATAATTGTTTGAAATTCTCCAAAGACAGACCAATTGTAATTAATCGTGTGAGTAAGCGTAAAAATACCCGTAAAACTTGTGAAATCAGTTAAAATTCGGTCCATTATAAAGTTTGAAACCAAGACCCATCGTTTATAATTATGTTGTGAAATTAATGCTAACCTCGAAGAGATAAATGAATCTTCTTCAGGCATAAATGGGCTCCCACCAAAATTAGTGTTTATGCCAACATAACCTGAAACTGCAGGGATTAAATGCCACCATTGCAAAGTATTGTTTTTTTTCCAACTTCTTAAGTTAGGACCTTCCATTTCTCTGCTAATCCAAGGGTCATAAAATAAGTATTTCCCGCCTAATGTATTTCTTTGAAAATTAGCAGTTTCAAATTCTCTAAAGCTTCCTCCAGCCAATATACTTTCATTTTGAGCTAGAAATGTACCATCTATAATAAACTCAAATCTTGAACTTTGAAAGCCATACCTTAGTGCATAATCAGTTCCAAAAATTGAAGCATCTGAACTTCTTAAACTATGTTGACTGTTTTCAAAGCTTATTCCTGTTTCTAATTGAATTACGTTTTCACCAACAGCAAAAGCACCTTGTGAAGCACCAGGGCGATTTGAGTTAATAGTTTCTGTGTATTGCGCATTAGCCTGATATAGAGTAATTAAAACAAGTAAACTTAGTGTATATAATCTTTGGGTATGCTTCATTTTTTATATTTTAATCCGCTTCAAATATAAAGGTTTATTTATTTCATTTAAACTCATTAGGTAAATTTATATGCAAAGTTTAAAGCTTAGCTATAGCAGAAAGAGTTTAAAAACTAGCCGTTTAAAATACCCCTTTAAAAATGCACCAGGTAATTTTAAATCGGTTACACAAATAAAGCCGCTTGAATTTCAATTCAAAGCGGCTTTTTCAGGCTATTTTTCATATAATTAATCAAGCTTAGGGTACTCATCTGGCTTGAATTCATGCATTATAGCATAAGCTTTCTCAAATACATCTTCTGAAGAAGGTTTAGAGAAATAATCGCCATCGGTTCCGTAGGCTGGTCGGTGTTCTTTTGCTGTAAGCGTTTGAGGTTGACTATCTAAATATTGATAGGCATTTTGTTCTTCCAAAACCTTTTGTAAAATATAAGCTGATGCTCCCCCTGGAACATCTTCATCAATTACTAGAAGGCGATTAGTTTTCTTAACACTTTCAACAATGGCATGATTTAAGTCGAATGGTAATAAGGATTGCACATCTATAATTTCCACAGATATTCCTACTTCTGTTAGCTCTTTAGCAGCTTGTTCAATTATCCTTAGAGTTGATCCATAAGAAACAATGCTGATGTCATTACCTTCTCTTATGGTTTCAATTTTTCCTAATGGAGTTTTAAATTCTCCTAAATTTTCAGGCATTTTTTCTTTCAAGCGGTAGCCATTAAGGCACTCAACAATTAATGCAGGTTCATCACTGGCTAAAAGTGTGTTATAAAAACCCGCTGCTTTAGTCATGTTTCTAGGCACAAGTACGTGAATACCTCTAATTAAGTTAAGAATTCCGCCCATAGGTGAACCAGAGTGCCAAATCCCTTCTAATCGATGCCCTCTTGTTCTAATAATTAAAGGTGCTTTTTGTTTGCCTGCAGAACGATAAGCTGTAGTAGCTAAATCATCACTCATTATTTGCAAAGCATACAACAAATAATCAAGATATTGTATCTCGGCAATTGGACGGAGGCCTCTTAAAGCCATTCCTATTCCTTGGCCTAAAATTGTAGCCTCTCTAATTCCTGCATCAGCTACTCTAATTTCTCCATATTTTTTCTGCATTCCTTCAAGTCCTTGGTTTACATCACCAATTTCTCCAGAGTCTTCACCAAAAATTAAAGTTTCTGGTTTTGTTTTAAAAATTTGGTCAAAGTTGTCTCTTAATATTAAACGTGCATCAACTTCCTTACTATCTTCATTATACTTAGGAGCTACTTCATCAATAGCTGTGGCTTGGAGTTCAGTTTGGTTAAATAAATAACTGCTGTATTGAGGTTGTGTTTTTTTCTTGAAACCATCAATCCAATTAATTAGTTCAGTTTTTGCTTCAGATTGCTCAAATCTTACTTGCCTTAATGCTTTTCTAGCTGTAGCTAACAACACCGATTTTAGCGGCTCATTATTTTGTTTAATTTCGTTTACATAAGGCTGGATAAAAGCTTTGTTTTCGCTTGAATTGGCTAAGTCTTCTAGTAATTTAACTAAGACTATACTTTCTTTTTTAGCGATTTCTCCAAAAGCTTTCCAGGCTTTTTGTTTACCTGTTCTAACTTCCTTTTTTATATCTTTTTCAATTGCACTTAATTCTTCATCAGTGGCAATTTGATTTTCAATCATCCACTTTCTAAGTTGTATATTACAATCATATTCCTTCTCCCATTCTAGGCGTTCTTTAGATTTGTAGCGTTCGTGAGAACCAGAGGTAGAGTGGCCTTGCGGTTGGGTTAATTCGATAACATGTATCAATACAGGAACGTGTTCTTCTCGAGCAATTTTTTCGGCTTTTTGATAAGCTTCAATTAAAGCAGAATAGTCCCATCCTTTAACACGAATAATCTCGTAGCCATTAGTGCCTTCTTCACGCTGAAAACCTTTCAGGATTTCAGATATATTCTCTTTGGTTGTTTGGTGTCTTGCATGAACAGAAATTCCATAATCATCATCCCACACATTGATTACCATGGGGACTTTTAATACTCCAGCGGCATTAAATGTTTCCCAGAACAAACCTTCTGAAGTACTAGCATTACCAATTGTTCCCCAAGCAATTTCATTACCATTGTTAGAAAAATTTGAGCTGTCTATGTTTTTTTCGGCACGATAAACCTTAGAGGCTTGCGCTAAACCTAAAAGTCGAGGCATTTGTCCCGCAGTTGGAGAAATATCTGCACTTGAATTCTTTTGTTGAGTCAGGTTTTTCCAAGACCCATCTTCGTTTAAACTATGTGTCATGAAGTGACCACCCATTTGTCTTCCTGCCGACATAGGTTCTTGGTTGATGTCAGTATTGGCGTATAAACCAGCAAAAAACTCTTGTATGGAGAGCTGGCCAATAGCCATCATAAAAGTTTGATCGCGATAGTACCCTGACCTAAAATCACCATTTTTAAAAGATTTAGCCCAAGCCAGTTGAGGTACTTCTTTTCCATCTCCAAAAATTCCGAATTTAGCTTTGCCAGTTAACACCTCTCTTCTACCTAATAAACTACATTCTCTACTATTAACTGCGATTTTATAGTCGTTAATCACTTCAGCTTTAAAGTCATTAAACGAAATATCTTTTTTTTCTTCTACTGCATCTTGCATTTCAACAAATTTTTCGATTGTTGCGAAGATACTAATTTTCCTTAAGATAACAGACTTAGAAGTATGTTAAATAAATGAGATATTTTTAATACAAAAGCTTAAAATTGTTTTTTTTGTGCTATATTTTCAATAAAAATAGCTTCTTTTAATCAAAACTATAAAACTTGAGCTCGTTTATAAAGCAATTCCAACCGGTAGAAGGTCAGCGTATTTTAATTTGTTTCCTCGCATAAAACTCTTCACTTCTTTACAAGTAGGTACGACTTTAATTTCATCCTCTTTTAATTGGTCTAAGACCAGTGCAATGAATTTATCTTTGTAGCCCTTTTCAATTAAATGATCACTTATAATCATCTTAGTTAAAAAGGTTTTTCGTTCTTGTTCTACAAACTCTATGGCAATTAACTCGTTATCAACTAATGCCTCAAATTGTCTTAAAAACTTGTTTTTTTTCAACGTTAACTCTTCCATACACCATCATATTATAGTTATATAACCTTTTAAATTATAATTTATTGTAAAGCAAATTTGTGTAGTATATTTGCAACTAATCTTAGACTCTAAATATACAAAAAAGTTTATTTTTTTTATGCAAATTGAATCTAATACTGGTCTTATTCCTGTTTATATGATGCCTGGCATGGCAGCTAAAGCTTCCATTTTTGAGTATATTTCTTTAGACCCTAATAGATTTGAGGTAATTTATTTAACATGGAAACTTCCAACAAAAAATGAGCGTTTAGAGGATTACGCTCAACGAATGTGTGAAGATGTTATTCACCAAAATCCAGTTTTAATTGGAGTTTCATTTGGAGGAATTCTTGTTCAGGAAATGGCTAAATTGATAGATGTGAGGCAAGTAATCATCATTTCAAGCCTTAAAAGTTATCACGAATTACCTACTAGGATGAAATTTGCAAGAAAAACAAATGCTTTTAAGGTTTTGCCTACCAGCCTAATAAATTACATGGAACAATTAGACTACCTTCCCCTAGGGAAAAGCTTTAAAAAACGTTTGCAATTATATAAGAAATACATGTTTGTAAGTGATAAATATTACTTAGATTGGTCAATTGAAAACATTGTATCTTGGAAGCAAAAACAAGCTCCTAAAGGTATTGTCCATATTCATGGGGATGCCGATTTGGTATTTCCTTTAGAACATATAGAGAATTGCCATGTTGTTCCTGGAGGAACACATATTATGATTATTAATAAATACAGGTGGTTTAATAAACACCTTCCTAATTTTATAACCTATGGAAATCAAAAATAAAAAGAGTAAGTTTCAATTAATCAGCTCGATAAGCATTGCAATTGTAGGAATCACAATTGTTTTAATTGCTTTAGGCTTTACTAAAACTGATGTCTTAAGTACGGAGAAAGAAAAAGCAAATCCAACTAATGCAAGTGTTCAATCTTTGGGTTTACCAGAAAATATCACATTTGCTAATGAAAGCGTTCCTTTAAACGATCCTGATGTAGCTGAACGCTTAGATCGAGAGCTTCTTGTGAACACTTATTGGCAATCTAATGCAATTATGTTGATTAAAAGAGGGCACAAGTACTTCCCAATAATAGAACCAATCCTAAAAGATTATGGAGTGCCAGATGATTTCAAATTTTTAGCTTTGGCGGAAAGCGGGTTGATGCAAGTAGTTTCTCCTGCTGGCGCAACTGGCTTTTGGCAACTAATGAAAGCAACTGCCAAAGAATATGGATTAGAGGTTAATACCAATGTAGATGAACGCTACAATATAGAACTTGCTACTCACGCTGCTTGTCAATATTTATTAAAGTCTAAAGAAAAGTTTGGCTCCTGGACGCTAGCAGCTGCTGCTTATAATGCAGGTAACACAGGAATCTTAAGACAACAGGAGAGACAGGAAGTAGAAAACTATTACGACTTACTTTTAATAGAAGAAACTTCAAGGTATGTTTTTAGGATTTTAGCGCTTAAAGAAATATTTAATAATTATGAAGATTATGGTTTTTCTATTGATCCTTCTCATTTTTATAGCACGAGTAAATCTAAGCCTCTAATGGTAGATTATGCAATAGATAATTTAGCAGAATTCGCAAAAACACAAGGAATCTCCTATAAGACTCTTAAACGATTTAATCCTTGGCTAAGAGACAACTTTTTAGTCAATAATTCGGGGAAGGAATATGTGTTTCAAATTCCAGACACTTTAAATTACCCTATTCATAGCCTTCATAAAAATTAGGAATATTTTTTTTGTTCTATATTGACAATTTTGATAGCTACACTAGTTGAAGAAGATGGATTAGATAAAATTATGACAATAAATAGAGTTTTTTAAGCATTGATTAATTTGATTTAAAGCAATTATAAATTTCAATAAGTTGTCTTGTTCTCATACTCACGGATAGTTGTTATATGCTTTTCAAAAGATTTTTTACAATTTTCAATAGCTTCTTTCTTATTGAGATTGTAAGGATTTTGGATATTGGTTTGCATATCTAAAAGGCGTTTATCCCCTGCAATAACAAATGTTGTTGGGATTCCAAAACTATGCTTAAGCATTTTGATTGTTGAGGCGTATCGATTGGTGAGTTCATCTACATACAAAATTTCTACTTTTGAGTTGAATTTTCTAGAATTCTTCCTTGCATCTTTTCGGTTGTCCCAGTATAGTATTGCAAAATCAATCTCTTTACAATATGCTTTAGCAACTCTATTTAGAGCTTCTATTTCACCATTAGTGGGTACACTCCAAGAGGCGTAACTTAAAAGCAACATGGGTTTTACATAATCATCTAGATAACACTTGCCAGACTTAATACACTTTAAACTAAAGTTATCCATGTAGCTACCTATGATGTATTCCTGAATAAATTGATTAGCAAGATCTTCGGCTTCTTTGTATTTCTGTAACAATTCAAGTTTCTCAATTTTTTTTATATGAGACTTATAATGACCTCGTATTTGTTCAGAAAAAAAAACCTTGGCCTCATCATTTAACTCAATCTGTTGTTGAGCGTATAATGAAGAATAAAACATAAAGATGATGAAAAGTAGTTTTTTTACCAAAAGTTTTGTTTTTTATAAAATTATGTAAAAAAAACAAATAAGCCGATTTCTTTTAAGAAATCGGCTTATTAATACATAGATAACGAGTAGGTTTTGTTAAATCTTCTTCATTTGTTGCTTTATCATCCGTATTTGGTCCTTAAGCATTCCGTGCTTATCAAGTTTATTAGCTTCTTTTAGCAGGATTTGCGCTTCTCGTTTACGTCGCTTAGACATTGCAATTCCAGCTAAATTCAATTTCGCCATAGCTAAATCTTGGTCCATAGATAAGCCTAACTTTATAGCTTTTTTAAAATATTTTTCAGCTTTGGTCATGTTTTCTTGAGAATACATTAACCCATGTAAATAATGATAATAACCTTGTTGTTTTTGAGTTAGGGCCGATTCTGGGTTCTTAATTTTATCTAGCCATTGCTTGGCTCCTGCAAAATCTTGCTTTCTTAATTTCCAAAATGCTAAAAGAATAAATTCATTTTTGAAATAAAACAAAATGAATATTCCAGCAAATAAAATTAAGGAAATCCCATTTCCTATATTGACTAAAGTAAATTGGTAAATAGCAAAGGCTATGA
This sequence comes from Psychroflexus maritimus, assembly GCF_011089875.1. Taxonomy (GTDB): domain Bacteria; phylum Bacteroidota; class Bacteroidia; order Flavobacteriales; family Flavobacteriaceae; genus Psychroflexus; species Psychroflexus maritimus. The sequence goes on from NZ_JAANAS010000002.1 coordinate 52,244, forward strand.
TTAATCCAGCTAAAATTAATTTAAAAATCTTATTGTACATCTGTATGATTATTTTGAAACCGCAAACTTACGAAAAATACAATAAAAATCTTTGCTTTTTAGTTGCTTCAATAAAAACTTATTGTATATTTGCAACCGATTTAAACAGAACAAAACACACTAAAGATATTTGAAATGAAAAGAACCTTTCAACCATCAAAGACTAAGAGAAGAAACAAGCACGGATTTAGAGAAAGAATGGCTAGTGCAAACGGCAGAAAAGTTTTGTCTAGAAGAAGAGCTAAAGGAAGAAAGAAACTAAGTGTTTCTACAGAAGCTAGTTTACGTAGAAAATAATATGATTCTCAATTAAACATATTTATTAAAAGGTGTTACTTTAACAGTAACACCTTTTTTTTATACCATCACTAAATACCCTTTATCATGCCTAAAAACAATAACTTAAAATCAATATTACTCATTGGCTCAGGGCCTATTGTTATTGGTCAAGCTTGTGAGTTTGATTATTCAGGTTCTCAATCTTTAAGATCGCTAAGAGAAGATGGAATAGAAACGATTTTAATCAATTCTAATCCAGCAACTATCATGACCGACCCAAGTATGGCCGACCATGTTTATCTCAAACCGTTAACTACTAAATCAATTATCGAAATCTTAAAAAAACACCCGAATATTGATGCTGTACTCCCAACAATGGGCGGTCAAACTGCTTTAAACTTATGTATTGAAGCCGATGATAAAGGAATATGGGAAGACTTTGGGGTAAAAATTATTGGTGTTGATATTGACGCCATAAACATCACCGAAGATCGAGAAAAATTCCGCCTTTTAATGGAAAAAATAGGAATTCCTGTGGCTCCTTCTAAAACCGTAACTTCCTTTTTACAAGGTAAAGAAGTAGCCCAAGAATTTGGTTTTCCTTTAGTTATACGCGCTTCATTTACTCTAGGAGGAACAGGCGCCTCTTTTGTACATTCTGAAGATCAATTTGACGAACTCTTAACTCGTGGGCTAGAAGCTTCCCCAATCCATGAAGTGCTTATTGATAAAGCTTTGCTTGGTTGGAAAGAATACGAGTTAGAATTACTTCGTGATGCTAACGATAATGTAGCTATTATTTGTAGCATCGAAAACATGGACCCAATGGGAATCCATACTGGAGACTCTATTACTGTGGCACCAGCTATGACTTTAAGTGATCGTACCTACCAAAAAATGCGTGACCTTGCTATTAAAATGATGCGAAGTATAGGCGATTTTGCCGGTGGATGTAATGTACAATTTGCCGTAAGTCCAGACGAAAATGAAGACATTATAGCTATAGAAATTAACCCGCGTGTTTCTCGTTCTTCTGCTTTAGCTTCAAAAGCTACAGGCTATCCAATTGCAAAAATAGCTACCAAACTGGCAATGGGCTATCATTTAGACGAATTAGATAACCAAATCACTAAAACTACTTCTGCCTTTTTTGAACCTACCTTAGATTATGTCATTGTTAAAATACCACGTTGGAATTTTGATAAATTTGAAGGTTCAGACAGAACTTTAGGCCTGCAAATGAAATCGGTAGGAGAGGTGATGGGCATCGGACGCTCATTTCAAGAAGCATTGCATAAAGCTACTCAGTCCCTTGAAATTAAAAGAAATGGACTAGGAGCTGATGGAAAAAGTTACACCGATTACAAGCAAATTATTAGTAAATTAACTTACGCTAGTTGGGACCGAGTTTTTGTCATTTACGATGCCATTCAACTTGGAATTCCACTAAGTAGAATCCATGAAATTACTAAAATTGATATGTGGTTCTTGAAACAATATGAAGAATTGTTTCTGCTTGAAAAAGAAATAAGCAAATATAGCATAGACAACATCAACAAAGATTTACTTCTAGAAGCCAAACAAAAAGGCTTTGCAGATCGTCAAATAGCACACATGCTTAAGTGTCTTGAAAGTCAGGTATATACTAAAAGAGAAGAATTACAAATCAACAGAATTTACAAATTAGTAGATACTTGTGCAGCCGAGTTTGAAGCGAAAACTCCTTACTATTACTCCACCTTTGAAGCCGCCTATCAAACCAAAGAAGGAGTGCTTACACAACGTAACGAAAGCGAAGTAAGCAACAAGAAAAAAGTAATTGTTTTAGGATCTGGCCCTAACCGAATTGGCCAAGGAATTGAATTTGATTATTGCTGTGTTCACGGAGTTTTAGCTGCTAAAGAATGTGGCTATGAAACCATCATGATTAATTGTAACCCTGAAACAGTTTCAACCGATTTTGATACAGCCGATAAACTTTATTTTGAACCAGTTTTTTGGGAACATATCTATGACATTATTCGCCATGAAAATCCTGTAGGAGTAATTGTACAGTTAGGCGGGCAAACCGCTTTAAAATTGGCTGAAAAATTAGAACGCTACGGAATAAAAATTCTTGGAACAAGTTACCAAGCCTTAGATTTAGCCGAAGACCGTGGAAGTTTTTCAAAATTACTGCAAGAAAACAAGATTCCTTATCCAGAATTTGGCGTTGCCGAAAATGCAGATGAAGCTCTACAATTAGCAGATGAGCTAGATTTTCCTATTCTTGTAAGGCCTTCTTATGTGTTAGGAGGACAAGGCATGAAAATTGTCATTAACAAAAAAGAATTAGAAGCCCATGTGGTAGATTTACTTCGAAAAATACCCAACAACAAACTGCTTTTAGACCATTATTTAGACGGCGCAATTGAAGCTGAAGCAGATGCCATTTGCGATGGCGAAAACGTTTATATTATTGGTATTATGGAGCACATAGAACCTTGTGGAGTTCATTCAGGCGATTCTAACGCTACACTTCCTCCTTTCAATTTAGGCGATTTAGTTGTTCAGCAAATCAAAGACCACACCAAGAAAATTGCTTTAGCCCTGAATACAGTAGGATTAATCAACATTCAATTTGCAATAAAAGACGATCAGGTATATATTATCGAAGCCAATCCAAGAGCTTCTAGAACGGTACCTTTTATTGCAAAAGCTTATGGAGAGCCTTACGTAAATTACGCTACTAAAGTCATGCTAGGAGAGAAAAAAATAAAAGATTTCAATTTCCAGCCAAAATTAGAAGGTTATGCTATCAAACAACCCGTATTTTCCTTTGATAAATTCCATAATGTCAACAAACAATTGGGGCCAGAAATGAAAAGTACAGGCGAAAGCATATTATTCATTGATAGCCTAAAGGACGATGATTTTTATAACCTTTACACACGTAGAAAAATGTATTTGAGTAAATAAGCAAACCAAAAATAGAAGCCGAGAACCTGCTTTTCGTTTCAAATCCTCAACGAATAAAGTGGTTTTTCTAAGCCTTGAACAAGAGCTTCCTGTCGGTCGCTTTATCAATGCAAGAAAAATCACCTTTTTCGTTTCCGGGTTTTCCACTTCAATCAGGGCTATTTTTAAGAAGTGATAGATTCAACTTTTTATAAAAAAAACTTTTTGAAACCTAAAAAAAAGAGACTAAGCTTAGATTTCTTAAATTTTCATTCGTCAGCTATTTTAAATTTATTCAATAAACTAATACCCATTTCAGCAAATAAAAAGAAAACATAAAATTTTTGGATTTTAATCTTTAACCAACTTTTATTTTTTTTTCAAATAATAACCAAATAAAATATTATTTTTACACTTCTAAAAATCACAAATCTTAGATGAATTTAAAAGGAAAGCTGTTTATTTAGTTTTTTAGTAGATTTACTAAGTTTTATGTAAAAGATTACTTGAAGAAGAAAAGTAAACAAAAATTAATTTATTGTAGCCTTGATTTTAAATCGATAACTGAATTCAAGATATATAATTTAAATAAACCATTAATTTATAAAGAATGCTTTCAAAAAAAACAAAATATGCAATTAATGCTTTGGTATATTTAGCTAAACAAGAAACCAATCAACCCGTCCAGATTGCAAGTATCTCAGAAGCTCAAAATATTCCTCAAAAATTTTTAGAAAGTATCTTACTCGATTTAAAAAAAGCAGCGGTGCTTTCAAGTAAACGTGGAAAAAATGGAGGTTACTATTTACTTAAATCCCCTGAAGAAATTAATTTAGCTGAGGTCATGCGATTGTTTGACGGAGCTATTGCTTTTTTACCTTGTGTAACCCATAAGTATTACGAACGCTGTGAAGAATGTAAAGATGAAGAAATTTGTGGAATTAGAGATATCTTTTTTGAGGTTAGAAATACCACAGTAGAATTATTAAAGAAAGCTACTTTAAAAGAGATTATTACAAGAGAAAACCTTCTCAATCCTAATTATTATCCAGAGTAAATTGACAACTGTCACTAAGAATATACAGGTAGAAATTCAAATTTTATAGAATAATAGTCTGTTGCTTGTTTTCCTTTTTTTTCTTTAACTTAATCAAAACAAACAAAGTAACTGTTAAATTTTCCTTCTTTTGTTTTTTCCCATAACATAGGTCTTATTCCACTTTCAATTAACACATTCACTTGCATTTCAACTGATTCAAAATCTTCAAACGTATAACCAGATTCACTAGGTATGATCATCCAATCTTGACGTTTTGGTATAAAATAGTGGTGAAACTTATTCAGAAGCTTTAATTCACTAAATTTCAACCAAAACCCACTTACCGTTTTTGGGTTGATGTAGGAAGGAAGATTGACCGCTTTGTTCAAAGGCAAAAAAACTTTAGCCATAAAACTTAGTTTTTGCTCAAAATGGCTAGTTGGTAAAGCCAATTCTTTCAGTTGTTTTTGGGTAAATGCATTAAACAACATTGGAAATTGATGATTTCTTAGTTTTTCAATTTTTTTGTAAAGAAAATCTTTTCGCTTAGGCCCCATAAAGCAATGCAGTGAATTTCTATGATAGGTAGGGTCATAGATGTAAAATTTGTAAACCAATTCAATATGTAAAAAATTAGGTTGATTTTCAATAATGAAATCAAGTTCTCCTAACGTCTTTTTTTTATCGTTTACAACTTGAAGACTGTGGGTAACTAAATTTAAGTTTTTAGAATGTTCAATATATGCCTTAAAAAAGATTTCCATTCTTTTACCAACGTATAATTGCCCAGACAACTCTTTTTTATGACTAGAATTTAACTTAAAATCATCCGAAGAATTTAATACAAAATTTGAATAAGGTAAAACACCGCTGTCACTAAACAAGGCGTTTGTTCTCAAAAACCCCTTAAATTGTTGCTGTAATTGTTTAGTTGTAAATTTCATTATTGGTTTAAACCTAAAGCAATTTCAATCATTTGGCTAAAGGTGGTTTCTCGTTCTTCAGCGCTTGTAACTTCGCCAGTTATCAAAGAATCTGAAATGGTTAAAATACTTAATGCATTGGCGCCAAGTTTAGCACAAGTTGAATACAAACCTGCAGCTTCCATTTCAACACACAAAACATTGAACTTCGCCCATATTTTCCAATCTTCGTGATGATCCGTGTAAAAAGCATCAGAAGAAAGTACATTACCAGCTTTCACATCGATGTTTTTTTGATCAGCAATTTGAATAGCTTTTTTAAATAATTCAAAATTTGCAGTAGGCGCATAGTCGCCACCATTAAACCTCGACCTGTTCAAAGAAGCATCAGTTGAAGCCGCCATTGCAATAACAACATCCCTTAGCTTAATATTTTCTTGCATTGAACCAGCACTTCCTACGCGAATTAGGTTTTTAACGCCAAATTCATTAATTAGTTCATGCGCATAAATATTGATAGATGGAATACCCATGCCAGAACCTTGAACAGATATTGGTTTTCCCTGATAAGTGCCAGTATAACCCAACATACCTCTTACTTTGTTGTAGCAGATTGGATTTTCAAAGAAATTTTCAGCAATCCATTTTGCTCTTAACGGATCACCAGGGAGTAAAATGGTTTCTGCTATAGCTCCTTTTTTTGCGTTGATATGAATGCTCATAATAAATTGTTTAATATGATGAATTTGATGTTTGTCCTTGAACAAGCGCTACTCCTGATGATGTTCCTATTCTAGAAACGCCTAACTCAATGTATTTTTTTGCGGTGGTCAAATCTCTTACTCCGCCTGAAGCTTTTATTTTTACCTCTTCTCCAATACTTGCTTTCATTAGTTGTACAGCTTCAAAACTCGCTCCTCCACGACCAAAACCTGTTGAAGTTTTAACATAATTTGCTCCCGCTTGACTCGCAATTTTAGCAGCCATCTTAATCTCTTCTTCATTAAGATGAGCTGTTTCTAAAATTACCTTTAAGATTTTATCTCCACAGGCAAACTTCACTTCTTTAATGTCATTCTCTAAACTAGTCCAGTCTTGGTCTTTAATTAAGGATTGGTTAATAACCATATCAATTTCATCAGCTCCTTGAAGTATGGCTTGCTGTGCTTCAAAAGCTTTAACTCGGGCTAAGTTGGCTCCTAATGGAAAACCTACTACCGTACAGATTTTTACTTGTTTACTTTCCTTTAAAAAATGAAAAGCATTAGGAACATGCATCGGATTTACACAAACACAAGCAAAACCAAACTTAACGGCTTCTTCGCAAAGTTTTTTAATAGCTTCTTTTGTTGCTTCTGGTTTTAATAAAGTGTGGTCAATGTAGCGAGCTATCGAATTCATGATTTCATGTTTTTATTAAAAGCGAATATATTTAAAATTATACGCATTAGTATTGATATTTATCAAATTTAGACTAAATTTCATAGTGTTTTTAGCCGCTAACCTCTTTTTTAAAATTATATTTGTTTTCACAAACAGATATAATTATGAACAAAAATTTATTACTCCTATCTTTAGCTTTTATATTGGCTTCTTGTGGCGCTTCTAAAGAAATTAAACAACAAGAAAACAACTTTAATGGCGATTGGAAGTTATTAAGTGTTGATTATCCTGACTCTAGTGGTTTTTTTGACGTAACACTTTTTGAAGTAGCCTCAGCTAGTTGTTTTGAAGGTTCTAATTGGAGTTTTGTTGCCAATAATAACCGTGGAAAGGTTTTAATAAGCGATAACGATTGCATTATACCCGAACAAAATATGGTGTGGTCATTACAAGACAGTAATCACATGTATTATAATTACGATATTTTGATAAAAATGGCCGATGACGAAAAAGCTAGTCAGCAGAAGCGTGGTTCACGAATGCAATTGAAACAAATTTCTAAGCAAAATATGGTATGGGATTTAAACGTCAATTTTCAAGGCAAACCAATGATTGTTCAGCTAAATTTTGTTAAAAAATAAATTACACCTATTAATTATAAAAGTAAGTCATGAAAAATTTTGTACTTAAAATTAGCCTATCTTTAGTTTTAGTCCTATCATTATTGGGCTGTGATGCAATGAAAAACACCAATAATACCCAGCGCGGATCGGCAATAGGTGCAGCTGGAGGTGCTATTCTTGGAGGAATCTTAGGAAATAACCTTGGAAACGGAAACAACACCGCTTTAGGCGCAGTTATTGGCGGCGTAGTTGGTGGAGCATCTGGCGCCTATATTGGGAACAGAATGGACGAGCAAGCTAAACGTATAGAAGAAGAAATTCCAGGGGCAGAAGTGGTTCGAGTAGGAGAAGGAATTGCCGTAACTTTTGATGAGAATTCGGGGGTTTATTTTGATACGAATCAAGATGATTTGAATAAAGATTCTAAAGAATCACTAGATAAACTCATCAAAATTCTTTTAGAATATCCTAAAACAAACATTGTTATAGAAGGACATACCGATAGTGTTGGAAACGACATTTATAACATGGATTTATCCAGAAGAAGGGCTTCTTCTGTAGTCGATCATTTAATTAAAAATAACGTATCTAGCAACCGATTAACCATGAAGTATTTTGGTGAAGATCAGCCTAAATACGATAATGGAACAGCTGAAGGAAGAGCAAAAAATAGACGGGTTGAACTGGCTATTGTAGCTAACGAAGAATTTAAAAAAGAAGCCGAAGAGCAAACTTCACAAAATTAGCATAATAAAGTATTTATCTACTGAAAACTGGTTTATCTATAGTCGTTTGTCTCTTAAATTAAGCCTTAAAAATAGTTTGCAGATATTTTCCTCTTCATGATTTAGATTGATTATGTTCGTTGTTTATTTTGATAAAATTGTGTCAATCTAAGTGAATTTAATGAGTGAAGTCAATTCGATTTGTTTCGAGAAAAAAAAATTTATAGTTAAAATTTTGCTTGTTAGGATTTTTTTTAAATAGGTCTAATTATTACTATTCAACTTACTTTAGTCTAAAAAGCTTATCAAATTTAATAATGTTCCATTAGATTGAAAGCCTCTTAAAGTATTCCCATAAACAAACCCCAACAGAAACGGAAATATTCAGCGAATGTTTTACGCCTTTTTGTGGGATTTCAACCACTTGGTGAGAAGCTGAAACTACTGCTTGATTTACACCTTTTACTTCATTACCAAAAATGAGTGCATACTTGGTATTTGCCTTAATTTTTATATGCTCTAAGGAAGTAGCGTTTTCAGCTTGCTCAATACTTATTACTTTAACGCCCTCTTTTTTTAATCGTTCAACTAAAGTGATTGTATCTTCTGTATATTCCCAAGCTACATTTTCAGTAGCTCCTAAGGCAGTTTTTCTAATATCTTTGTGAGGAGGAGTAGCCGTTATTCCGCAGAGGTAAATTTTTTCAACTAAAAAAGCGTCAGATGTCCTAAACACGGAACCTATATTATTTAAACTCCTAACATTATCAAGGATTACAATAAGTGGAGTTTTTGCGGCCTTTATAAACTCCTCAGGAGTTTTTCTTGCTAATTCTTCATTCTTTAGTTTTCTCATTGACTTATTTTCTGCAAAAGTCTTAAATCTAAATTCCATAAGCAACTAAATGTTTACCATTTTTTTCTAGCTAAAATTAAATAGCTCAGCGCAATCTGAGGATATTTCATTTTACTTTTTTTGAAATCTGATGAATAAATAAGCACGAGTTTTTTAACTTAGCCTTTTTTAAATTCAGCACTTAAATTATGGCACAAAAAGCAAAAGTAACTCCTTTAATGAAGCAATATAATGCAATCAAAAACAAATATCCTGATGCTTTATTGCTTTTTAGAGTTGGTGATTTTTATGAAACTTTTGGAGAGGATGCTGTAAAAACAGCGCGCATTTTAAATATTGTTTTAACCAACAGAAACAATGGTAGTGAACGAACCGAACTGGCAGGTTTTCCTCATCATTCATTAAATTCTTACTTACCGAAACTTGTAAAAGCTGGAGAGCGAGTTGCTATTTGTGATCAACTTGAAGATCCAAAAAAGACTAAAAAAATTGTGAAAAGAGGGGTAACTGAGTTAGTAACGCCAGGGGTTGCATTAAACGACGAAGTGCTTCAGTCTAGATCAAACAACTTCCTTGCGGCTATTCATTTTGGAAAAAAACAACTGGGAATTTCTTTTTTAGATGTCTCTACAGGTGAGTTTTTAACTGCTCAAGGGAATGCCGCTTATATTGATAAACTCATGCGAAATTTTCAGCCTAGTGAAGTTTTGATTTCTAAAAAAGACAAATTGAAATTCGTTGAGTTACTTGGCAAAGATTTTCATGAATTTTATATGGAAGACTGGCTTTTTAAAATTGATTATGCCAAAGAAAATTTAAATACTCATTTCAATACCAATAGCTTAAAGGGCTTTGGTGTTGAAGATTTAGAGGAAGGACTTGTAGCAGCCGGCGTTGTTTTGCATTACCTTTCAGAAACTCAACATCATCAATTAAAGCACATCTCTAGTATTTTAAGAATTGCTGAGGATGCTTATGTGTGGATGGATAAGTTTACGATTAGAAATTTAGAACTTTATCAAGCAACCAATCAGCAAGCAGTTACCTTGTTAGATGTAATTGATAAGAGTATCTCCCCCATGGGAAGCAGGCTGTTAAAACGTTGGTTAGCCTTGCCTTTAAAAAATAAGGAGGCTATTAAAAAGCGCCATCAAATGATTGATTTTTTGCTTAAAAATCCTTCATTGCAGCATCTAATTCAAAATCAATTGAAGCAAATAAGCGACTTAGAGCGGCTTATTTCTAAGGTGGCTACTCAGAAAATTTCCCCTAGGGAAGTAAATCAACTAAAGTTTTCAATTGCGGCAATTTCACCCATCAAGGAAGCACTTCAAAAGACTAATTCTGAAGCTTTTCAGGTATTAGCAGAAAACATTAACTCCTGCCAGTTGCTTCAGCAAAAAATTACAGAAGCTTTGGCCGAAGATGCACCTGTGAATATTAATAAAGGGCATGTTATAGCCCCAGGATTCAATAAAGAATTAGATGAACTACGAAGTATTGCTTTTTCAGGAAAAGACTACCTAGATGAAATGCTGGAAAGAGAAAGTCAAACTACCGGAATTCCCAAGTTAAAAATTGCAAGTAACAACGTTTTTGGATATTACATAGAAGTAAGAAATACCCATAAAGACAAGGTTCCAGATAACTGGATTAGAAAACAGACCTTAGTCAATGCAGAACGTTATATCACTGAAGAATTAAAAACCTATGAGGCTAAAATATTAGGCGCTGAAGAAAAGATTCATCTGCTTGAGCAAGAATTGTTTCAACAGTTAGTCGTCTGGTTATCAGATTATATTAAAGTAGTTCAACAAAATTCTTTTCAAATTGCTCAAATTGATGTTTTGTGTTCTTTTGCTCAATTAGCAAGAGAGGAGCATTATGTAGAACCCGAAATTAATGAAGGTCTAGATTTAATTATTGAAGAAGGTCGTCATCCTGTGATTGAGAAGCAACTTCCAGCTGGCGAATCCTACATTAGTAATAGTGTAAAGCTCAACCAAGAAGACCAGCAAATTATCATGATTACAGGACCCAATATGAGTGGTAAATCGGCATTGCTTCGCCAAACAGCCTTAATTGTATTACTGGCTCAGATGGGAAGTTTCGTACCGGCTAAATCCGCTCAAATAGGTATTGTAGATAAAATTTTTACTCGGGTAGGTGCAAGCGATAACATCTCTATGGGGGAATCAACTTTTATGGTTGAAATGAATGAAACGGCCAGTATTTTAAATAATATTTCGCCAAGAAGTCTTGTTTTGTTAGATGAAATTGGAAGAGGTACAAGCACCTATGATGGAATTTCTATTGCTTGGGCAATAAGCGAATACTTGCATGAGCATCCTGCCCAAGCAAAAACCTTATTTGCTACCCACTACCATGAGCTAAATGAAATGACACAGAAATTTGAACGAATAAAAAACTACAACGTTTCTATTAAACAGTTGAAGAATAAAATTTTATTTTTAAGAAAGTTAGTTCCAGGCGGAAGCAATCATAGCTTTGGTATTCACGTAGCTAAAATGGCCGGAATGCCCCAACACGTCATCCATCGGGCCAACAAAATATTAGAAAAGTTAGAGCAATCACACGGTTCTGAAGAAATTTCAGCAACAATCAATAAATCTGAACCAGAACCACAGCTTAGTTTTTTTAATTTAGATGATCCACTTTTAGAACAAATTAAAGAAGAAATTATACACTTAGATATTAATACTTTAACTCCCGTTGAAGCACTAATGAAACTCAATGAAATTAAACGGTTGCTAAGTAAAGAGTAACTTTTTTTTAGTTTTATATAAACTTAAATCCTAAGCTTATTGAAGCTGAACTCAAGTGAAAATAACTTGAAAAAATAAAGAGCCTCTGATAATTATCAGAGGCCCTTTATTAAGTGAATATTCAAAAAAACTATCTTACAATAAGTTTTTCTACTGTTCTTGAGCCGTTATTTTCAATTTCAACTAGATAGATTCCAGAAGAAGCATTTTCCAATTGAACTTCAGTTGAGCTTGTTTGATTTCCTAAATCTATAGTCTGAATTAGTCTTCCATTAATATCGTAAATTCTACCTTTTGCATTTTGATCTAAACCAGAAGAAAAGCGAAGATTAAAGGTTCCGTTACTTGGATTAGGATATACTGAAAATTCTGAAGTTACTTCTTCATTAATAGAAAGATTTTCTCCACACATTTCTAAGTACCATGAATTTAATGTTCCAGTATCTTGATTCCAAAAATCTTGAATTTCTAGTGTCCAAGTTCCTAAAGACCCACCTCCTTCATAGGCAGAAAGCTGTCCGTTACTTGGAGAAAAAATTCCAGAAAGTGGATTTGGACAACTTCCAGGAATAGCACTACCATCATCTGAAAATAATACATTAATCCCATTTTCATCGTTACATTCTCGGTCAAAAAGTACAACTTCCTGTCCGTTAGGACCAATCAAAGTAATCACTAAATCGTTAATCCAGGCATGACTTATATCAACCCCTACGCGTAATCGTTCAAGATCGTCATTCACATCAACCTCTATGGTAGAAGACAATACTGCTCCGGGCTGTTCGGCACCTTCACTATCAGGAATGTTAACAGTTGTGGTATTTTCAAACTCAGAACACTCAAATTCAAAAGGTTCAGAAACACTAAACACGGGAGAGACAGCATAAAAAATTTGATCTGCAGCTTGTATTAAAATTAGAGCTGAATCAGTTTCTAATTCTTCGGGTACATTAAAAAGATAGCTTCCATTGTTAGGTACGTTATCTGCAATTTGTTCAAAATTTTGACCAGCATCTGTAGAAAAGAAGATATCTACTTGAGAAGCATTGATTCCATTAGCAGTAGTTCCTGCCACATTCCATGTAATTTCTTCTTGCTCACCTTTACCAAAAACTTCATATAATCCAGGGCTTGTTACCTCAAAAGGACCAACATTTGCAACATTTACCGTTACAACATCAGAAGCACTTTGGCCACCAACTATGTTGTTATCTCTTACCAAAATACTAAAATCCATAGTTCTTGATACATTAGGAATTACTTCCCAAGTAGAGGATAAACTTCCTGAAAGCACAGTTTCAAACCTAGGAAAAAATCTAATTGATTCTACCGAACTAGGGAAGGATTTAAAGTTTGGTCCTTGCGAAGAACTACTTTGCGGTGGCTGCGCTGAAACTTCAGGATCTAATTGTTCCCAATTATAGGTTAAATCATCTCCCTCATTGTCAGTAGCTTCTGCATCTAAGAAAAAAGCTGTTCCGTAGGGTATGGTATGATTGGTCTGAACGGTTAAAGTAGGAGGATTGTTAGCAATGCTAATTTCCTCAGCACAATTCCCACTAGCCCCTGTTATTGTATTTTCTACCTGAAAGACACTCACAAAATGGAAGTGATCATCACTATTGTTTTGAACGTTTGGAGGACAAATTCCAGCGTAACCCATAATAGTATTTCCACTTCCTGTCTCCATTGCTGTTGATGAAGTTCTTTGGCAGTTGTTGTTTTGTGTGTGAGTTGCTCCAAATTGGTGTCCAATTTCGTGGCATACATAATCTACGTCATAAGCATCTCCTACAGGAGAAGGAAGCCCAGTTACACCTTGAGCTTTACCACTAAAGCTACATACACTTCCTAATGCAGCTATTCCACCACCACCTGTACTAAAAACGTGACCAATATCATAATTTGCAGAACCAATTTCATTATCAATTTCGGTTTGATTTTGCCCAAGCATTGCACCACCGTTATTATTAGAATAGGGGTCGCTAACTATACTCAACTGGATTAAATCTTCATTATCGTCAATAAACTCTAAGGTAACTGAAAAATCTCGTTCATATATTTGATTTACGCGATCTATACTAACAGCCATAGCAGCTTGCACCGTTTCTAGTTTTTCACTATCAGGAGCTGAACTTGCTACTCCAGCTTCATTTAAGTGAAAATTAGCATACTGAGATGTACAAGCTAATGCCAACCTATATTTTCTTAAGTAGCTATCATTTATTAAATTTGACGAAAGGCTTTCTGATGCTAACTGGTCAAAATCAATTTCAATATCTTCATTACCTGAAAGTTCGCAAATACCTCTAGTTTCTTCATCATTAGTAGCATAAGACTTATTAAAAACCATATAATATTCGCCATTACTTGTCATAGGATTAATATATGTTGAGCCTGATTGCCCTGTAATATAGCCATAAAATCCGTGTGGTGTAATTGTTATTCTAATGCTAGTTGCTTTCTGGTCTAAATTTTTTCCTACATAGGTTTTGATGTTAGGAAATTTAGCTTTTAATTCATCAGAAAATGAACTAGCTTCATACATTAAGTACTTACTCATGTTTCCATTTGCATCAGGGAAACTAGCAACAACAGAAGATTCCTCATTACTAAACCGGTTGGGAGCCGCAGCTAAAAAATCACTTAATTCACCTACATTTAAGAAGTAGGTATCGTACTTTTTAACTTTTGAACTGTAATTGATTAAATCGTCGTGTAAATCATAAGGACTTGCCTCTTGAAAATAGTTCCTAGACTGCCCAAAACAAATTACACTAATTAATAAGGTTAAAAGGGATATTTTTAATTTCATGAAAAAACTTATTTAAATTTTCCTCAAAATAACCAATAATAATTGAATATTCATAATATTTGCTTCTAAAATAATTCAAAACCTATGAAAAAAGTATTTTTTATTGCCATGTATTTAGTTGTTTTTGGAGCTTTTGCTCAATTGCAAACTCCAGAACCCTCTACCTCAACAAAAATTGTTCAAACTATTGGTTTAACAGAGTTTCAGCTAGAGTATGCACGCCCTTCTGCAAAAGATAGAGCTGTGTTTGGTAATCTAGTACCCTACGGAAAAAAATGGCGCACAGGAGCCAACTTAAACACCCTCATTGAATTTGATGACGCTATTATTTTTGGTGGTCAAGAGGTGAAAGCAGGAAAGTATGCAATTTTTTCTAAACCTAAACCTGACCAGTGGAAAGTTTACTTATACAGCGATACCGATAATTGGGGCTTACCTGAAAAATGGGAAGAAGATAAAGTTGTTGCTGTTGCACAAGTGAATCGAAAAGAAATTAATAATTTTATAGAAACATTTAGTATTAATTTCAACTCGATTACAACCAATACCGCTCATTTACAGCTAGAATGGGAAAACACACGCGTTGATATTCCAATTGAAGTACCAACCGATTTAAAAGTAGAAGCTTCGATAAAGGAGGTAATGGCGAATGAGCCTGAAGCTAGGGATTATTACCAAGCAGCTGCTTACTATTTTGAAACTAAAAAAGACCTTGATCAAGCCAAAGATTGGATTGATACCGCTATGAAGCAAATGCACGAAAAGCCTTTCTGGATGTTGCGTTTACAATCTTTAATACACGCCGAAGCTGGAAATAAAAAATCAGCAATTAAATTGGCTAAGGAGTCTATGAAAGCTGCTGAAAAAGCGGGTAACGATGATTATGTTAAAATGAATAAAGACTCATTAAAAGAGTGGGGAGCATAAGCCTTTATTTATCTTCCCTCCATAAAAGTTTCAAGCTTATCCTTAGATAAGCTTGAAACTTTTTTTAAATTTAACTGATGAAAATTCTTGCTATTTCAGGTTCTGCTAGTCGTTTGAGCGGTAATTATTATTTGCTTCAGGCCATTGCTGATTTATGGAAAGACCAAACTGAAGTTGAAGTTATTGAAGGATTGGAAGAACTAAGTCTTTTTTCGCCAAAAAAACTAGAAACTGGTTCTCCAAATGAAATCAAGTTGGTAAAGGATAAAATTTCAACAGCCGATTTAGTCTTATTTGCTACGCCAGAATACAGTAATAATATCCCTGCTTGTTTAAAAAGTCTTTTGGAGTGGTGTACAGCCTCAGGAGAATTTCATCAAAAAAAAGTTATACCAATAACCTTCACACCACATGAGCCACGAGGAAAATATGCTATGCAGTCCCTTTTAATGAGTTTACAAGCGCTAAATGCGAGGGTTTTGGTTCAAATGACTTTGTATAAAACAGAGGTTGAAATTGAATCTCATAAAATTTATTTACCTGAAGAACTAAAAGCCCTGTTTTTAGAGGCTTTACAAATGTGTAAATAGATGCGTAAGTTTAAATAGGAAAAGCCTTAAGTCACCAAAACAAAGAAGTGCTTGTTTTCAACCTATTTGAAACCATAAAAAGTGATTGAAGTTATTCTAAAAACGACCTATAATTATAATAAGTTGAAACCTAAAACCCGCTTGAACAGGCAAATTTGATAGACTTTGTAGTAGCCTTTTTATTTTTCTGAAATAAATTTCTCATTTTCAAGAAAAAGCTTACTTTTGCACCTCATTAAAAATGTAGAAATATGAATCATTATGAAACTGTTTTCATTTTGAATCCCGTTTTATCTGAAGATCAGATAAAGGAAACAGTAAAGAAGTATGAAGATTACCTTGTTTCAAAAGGAGCCAAAATGGTTAACAAAGAGGATTGGGGCTTGAAAAAATTAGCTTACCCAATACAGAACAAAAAAAGTGGTTTTTACCATTTATTAGAATTTCAAGTAGATGGCGTAGCCATTGACGAATTTGAGGTTTTGTTTAGACGTGACGAACGTGTAATGCGTTACTTAACGGTAAAACTAGATCGTGATGCTGTAGATTGGGCAAGAGAAAGAGAAAGTAGAATTAAATCAAGCAAGAAGTAATTATGGCAACAATTGAAGAACAATCAAAAGGAAAAAATGACGGCCAGATTAGATATTTAACGCCTTTAGACATTGAAACAAAATCTAAAAAGCGTTATTGCCGTTTTAAAAGAGCTGGAATTAAGTATGTAGATTACAAAAATCCAGATTTTTTAATGGATTTTGTAAATGAGCAAGGAAAAATTTTACCTAGAAGACTTACAGGAACTTCTTTAAAATACCAAAGAAAAGTTTCTCAAGCGGTTAAAAGAGCTCGTCATTTAGCATTAATGCCATACGTTGGTGATTTATTAAAATAAAAGGCAAATAATTATGGAAGTTATATTAAAAAAAGACGTTGAAAAATTAGGATTTGCCGATGATATTGTTGAGGTTAAAAATGGTTATGGACGTAACTACTTAATCCCACAAAAACTTGCTGTTTTAGCTACTCCTTCTGCTAAGAAAGTGTTGGCTGAAAACCTAAGACAACGTGCTCACAAAGAAGAAAAGATTATTGATGATGCAAAGCAACAAGCTGAGACATTAAATAAGATTGAAGATTTGAAAATTGCTGCTAAAGCAGGTAAAGATGATAAATTATTTGGTAGTATTACTACACAAGATTTAAGTGATGCTCTTGCAAAAGAAGGTGTTGAAGTGGATAAAAAATTCATTTCTATCTTTGGAGGCAACATTAAGCGTCTTGGACAATACGAAGCTAAAATCCGTTTTCACAGAGAAGTTATTTCAGATTTAACTTTTGATGTGGTAGGTGAAGCATAATTCAATAACACATTGTTAAAAGCCTACTCCATGAGTGGGCTTTTTTTATATATTTAACCTATGAAATACGAACGTTTAACGCGCGAACAGTTAGAGGAATTGCACGAAGAATTTGCTCGTTTTTTAGCCTCGCAGCAAATTACAAAAGAAGAATGGGATAAAATTAAAACTGACCAACCTAAAGTGGCTGAAGAAGAATTAGACTTATTTAGCGATTTAGTTTGGGAAGGTGTACTGAATAAAGTAGAATACATAGAACATTTTTCTCCTCAGCATATTTTTCTCTTCCATTTTCAAGAAGAAGTAATTGACCTAATTGGAATTAAATTGGATAATCAAGCGGTTGATTTACAAACTACGGAAGGATACAATTGGCTGCGCAATAACTTAATGAATGAAGATGTTAATTTATACACTTCTCAAAAACCCATTACAGAAGACCGAAATAAAGATATCTTTGCACTTGTAAAACAAGGTGCAAGAATAACTAAAGGCGATTTATACCAGTATTTTCAGAAAATCATTCAACCTACAAAATAACATTTGAACTGCTAAATTTTGAATCAATGGCCACAAAACCAAGCTTACCTAAAGGAACTCGCGACTTTTCTCCCCTAGAAGTTGAACGCAGAGAGTACATTAAGTCAGTAGTTACCAAAAACTTTAAAAAATATGGGTTTCAAGCCATTGAAACTCCCTCTTTTGAAAATAATTCTACCTTATTGGGGAAGTATGGTGAAGAAGGCGATCGACTTATCTTCAAGCTGTTGAATTCCGGAAATTTCCTAAAAAAGACTAATCCTGAAGATTATAAAAACCAAGATATTCAAAAGCTTGGGCTTCAAATTACTGAAAAATCTTTGCGTTATGATTTAACCGTTCCTTTTGCAAGGTATGTGGTTATGCATCAAAACGAACTTGACTTTCCCTTTAAACGTTACCAAATTCAGCCAGTTTGGCGCGCAGATCGCCCACAAAAAGGCCGCTATCGTGAGTTTTATCAATGTGATGCTGACGCGGTTGGAAGCAAAAGCCTTTTTCAGGAAATCGATTTTATTCATCTTTACGACGATGTGTTCACCAATTTAAAAATCAAAGGCGTTAAGATTCAGGTGAATAACCGGAAGATTTTGTCGGGAATTGCAGAAATCATTGGTGCTACTCATCAACTAATTGACTTCACCGTGGCCTTAGATAAATTAGACAAAATAGGTAGAAAAGGAGTAGAGGAGGAGATGTTAGCCAAAGGAATTACTCAAGAGGCTATTAATCAGCTTTCGCCCATTTTTGAAGCTAGCGGTAACTTTGAAGAACAATTAGGTGTTTTAAGTGATTTACTTTCAGCTTCTGAAATAGGTAAACAAGGTATTGAAGAACTTCAATTCATAGCTCAAGCCATTGAAAAAATGCCTTTGAAATCGGCCAGCCTTGTTTTGAATATTACACTTGCCCGCGGATTAGATTATTACACCGGCTGTATTTTTGAAGTAGCCCCCCCTGAAGAGGTAAAACTTGGAAGCATTGGTGGAGGCGGAAGATATGACGATTTGACCAGCATTTTTGGACTAAAAGATGTTTCAGGAGTTGGAATTTCTTTCGGTTTAGATCGTATTTATTTGGTTTTAGAACAACTAAATTTGTTTCCTGAAAGCTTAGCTACAGGTAGTAAAGCTTTATTTATTAATTTCGGCGAAAAAGAAGCAATGTATTGTTTGCAGGCAGTTCATCATTTAAGAGCGAAGGGTGTAGCCGTAGAATTGTATCCTGATGCTGCTAAAATGAAAAAGCAAATGAATTACGCCAACAAGCGAAATTTTCCTTTTGTAGTTTTAGCTGGCGAATCTGAGTTACAGGCCAACAAATTTACCTTGAAAAACATGCGAAGTGGAGAACAAAATCTTTTCACTTTTGAAGAACTCTTTGCCTATTTAAACATGTAGCTGTTCAATTAAATTGAAGAAGTAAATTGCTATGTTTTTGTGTCAATTCTCTAAAAAGAAATAAGCTTTAAACTTAGATTTTCGTTATTTTTATTTCTTATTTTTACGAAAAAAATAAAATGACTAATAACGATGTTTTTAAACGTATTCGATTTATAGAAGATTTTACAAATTTACAATTGATTGATGTGTTTAATGAGGTTGATTTTAAAGTTGAACAGGAAGTTATAAAAGCTTGGCAAAAGAAAGAAGACCAACCTGAGTTTAAAATGATCACTGATGTTGAATTAGCTCTTTTTTTAAATGGACTCATCAACATAAAACGCGGCAAAAAACCGGGAGCTAAACCGCCCTTGGAAACTGAATTAGAAAACAACGATGTTTTAAAAAAACTGAAAATAGCTTATCAATTAACCAGTGATGATATTTTAAAATTATTCAAGTCTAAAGGAAAGAAAGTTAGCAAAAATGAGCTAAGTGCTTTTTTAAGAAATCCAGATCAAGCTCAATACCGTGTTTTACAGGATCAATACTTGCGTAATTTTATGTCTGCCTTGCAAGTACATTTAAAAAAATAAAATCCGTTGTTTGTTTTTATTTACATCTTAAATTTATCCTAACCACCCGTCTCGATCCAAACTTCTGTATTGAATAGCTTCGCTGATATGGGTAGTTTGAATTTGTTCACTAGCTTCTAAATCAGCTATTGTTCTCGCTACTTTTAATATTCGGTCATAGGCTCTGGCTGATAAATTAAGTCTTTCCATAGCTGTTTTAAGCATGGTTTTAGAAGCTTCATCTAGCGCACAAAAGGTTCTTATTTGTTTAACTCCCATCTGAGCATTGTAATGAATTTTTTCAGTAGAATTAAAGCGTTGAGTTTGTATTTCTCTAGCTTTGGTTACTCGTTTTCTAATTTCAACAGAAGATTCACCTTTTCGCTCGTCACTTAATTTATCAAATGGAACTGGGGTTACTTCTATGTGAATATCAATTCGGTCTAAGAGTGGGCCGGAAATTTTACTTAAATAACGTTGCATTTCAGCAGGCGAAGAAGAAACTGGTGCTTCTGGATCGTTGAAATAACCTCCTGGACTTGGATTCATGCTAGCAACTAGCATAAAGCTTGACGGATAAGTGACTGTAAATTTTGCCCTCGAAATGGTTACCTCTCGGTCTTCTAAAGGTTGGCGCATAACTTCTAAAACAGTGCGTTTAAATTCAGGTAATTCGTCTAAAAACAAAACTCCATTATGTGAAAGAGAGATTTCGCCTGGTTGGGGATAAGTCCCGCCACCAACTAGAGCAACATCAGAAATGGTATGATGCGGACTTCTAAATGGGCGTTCAGACATTAACCCCACATTTTCCTTCACTTTACCTACTACTGAATGAATTTTGGTGGTTTCTAAAGCTTCGTCTAAAGACATTGGGGGTAAAATACTTGGTAAACGTTTGGCTAACATTGTTTTACCCGAACCTGGGGGACCTATCATAATGATATTGTGACCACCAGCGGCGGCAATTTCCATACAGCGCTTTATAGACTCTTGACCTTTCACGTCAGCAAAGTCAAATTCTGGATGAGCCAAATTTTCATAAAATAATTCCTTGAGGTTAACCGTGGTCTTTTCTAACTCAGTTCCTTTATTAAAAAAATCGACAACCTCAGATATATTTTCAATTCCATGTACATCAAGTCCGTCAACAATGGCCGCTTCTTTTGCGTTTTGAATTGGAAGGATAAAACCTTTGTAGCCTTCTTCTTTGGCTTTTATGGCAATGGGTAAAGCACCTTTTATGGGTTGAAGCCCACCATCTAAAGAAAGTTCGCCCATAATAATGTATTGGTCAAGCTTTTCGGTTTCTAACTGAGAAGAAGCCCCCATAATTCCTAAAGCTATACTTAAATCGTAAGCAGAGCCTTCCTTTCGCAAATCGGCTGGTGCCATATTTATGGTAATACGCTTGCCAGGAAATTCAAAATTATTGTTTTTTAAAGCCGCTTGAATTCGGTAACTACTTTCTCTAATAGCATTATCAGGCAATCCAACCAAATGGTAACCAATACCTCTAACTGTATTTACTTCAATGGTAATGGTTTGTGCTTCGACACCAAAGACTGCACTTCCGTATAATTTAACTAACATAGATGAAGATGTTTAAATTGATGGAGTAAATTTAAATAAAAAATTTGACTTTCAAAATAACTTGCTTCAACTCCTTTACTTTATAGACATAGGAACTGCTTAACAGGGTTTTAAATTTGAGTTTTAATGCTGTTGGAAAGTAAAATTAAATAAACTTTGTAGCTTTTGATGTGAGACTAAAATTAGTCTAAAAACTGCTCTAACACACTAGGATTGATGGCTGAATGTGAGCTGTGATGGACTAAGTTTTGATTTTTTAAAATAATTAGTTGAGGCGATTGATGAAGTACTTGAAATTCATGAGCAATTTCTGTTGAAATATCTCGGTAGCTCAACAAGTCTAGGTAAAAAAACTTAACGTCCTCACGTTCTAAATATTTATTGTTTTGAAATCTATTCCAAACCATACTGCTAATTCCGCATCGGGTTGAGTGTTTAAAAATAACCACTAAATTTTGCTTAGATAGTTCTTTTAAATAATCAATCTGTTCATGTTTTGTAATCGTTAACCAAGGAGATGCTTTTTGCTCTTCATTAGTAGGTGTTTTTGGTTTATTTTTCCTTGAAAATAAACGATTTAAGAAACTCATTTTTTATTTTCAAAGGTAATCTTTTTTGCAATAAGTGATATAAATCTAATTGTAAAAAACCGAATCATCAAGTTACTTTCTTCATTTTTTCTTACTTTTTAGCGTCAAAAAGTCATTAATTTTTGAATAATTTAAGACAAAATGGCGTATTTTAATTCGGGCATATTTATTGAAAACTGGTTAATGGGTTAAATTATAAAATAGAATAAAAATGAATTTTAATAACTTCACAATTAAATCGCAAGAAGCTGTTCAACAAGCACAGCAAATTGCACAAGAACTCGGTCATCAGCAGATTGAGAACGAGCACCTAATGAAAGCTATTAGTATTGTTGACAAAAATGTACTTCCTTTTTTATTGAAAAAATTAGGAGTAAACACTTCCTTGTTTCAGCAAATTTTAGATAAAAGTTTAGAAAGTCTTCCAAAAGTAAGCGGAGGTGATTTAATGCTTTCAAGAGAAGCAGGCAAGTCATTAAACGAGGCTTCTATACAAGCTAAGAAGGGAGGTGATGAGTATGTTTCAATTGAGCATATAATCCTAGGAATTTTTAAATCAAATTCAAAAGCGGCCCAGATTTTAAAAGATCAAGGGGTTTCTGAAAAAAACTTGAATGAAGCCATTGCATCACTTCGTCAAGGCGAAAAAGTCACTTCGCAAAGTGCAGAAGATACTTATAATTCGCTTGATAAATATGCAAAAAATTTAAATCAATTAGCCGAAGAAGGGAAATTAGACCCGGTAATTGGAAGAGACGAGGAAATTAGGCGTATTCTCCAGATTTTATCTAGAAGAACCAAAAATAATCCAATGTTAGTTGGAGAACCTGGAACTGGTAAAACGGCTATTGCTGAAGGTTTAGCTCACCGAATTATTGCTGGTGATGTACCTGAAAACCTAAAGTCTAAGAAGATTTACTCCTTAGATATGGGGGCTTTAATTGCGGGTGCTAAGTACAAAGGTGAATTTGAAGAACGCTTAAAGTCAGTTATTAAAGAAGTAACAGGAAGTTCTGGCGATATCGTGTTATTTATTGATGAAATTCACACGCTAGTTGGTGCAGGTGGGGGACAAGGTGCAATGGATGCAGCTAATATTCTCAAACCCGCTTTAGCTCGGGGAGAATTACGCGCAATTGGTGCAACAACACTTGACGAGTTCCAGAAGTATTTTGAAAAAGATAAAGCTCTAGAACGACGATTTCAAAAAGTGGTGGTGGATGAACCCGATACTGAATCGGCTATATCAATACTTCGTGGTATAAAGGAAAAATACGAAACTCACCATAAGGTGCGAATTAAAGATAATGCTATTATTGGAGCTGTAGAGCTTTCACAGCGTTACATTACTAATCGATTTTTACCTGATAAAGCCATCGACTTAATGGACGAGGCGGCTTCAAAATTGCGTATGGAAATTAATTCAAAACCAGAAGAATTAGATGTTTTGGACAGAAAAATCATGCAATTAGAGATAGAAATTGAAGCCATTAAGCGCGAAAATGATGAGAATAAGCTGAAAAATCTACGGGCTGAACTTTCTGAACTAAAGGAAGAAAGAAATAGCATTAATGCACAATGGATGAATGAAAAGGATTTGGTGGAAAGTATTCAGCAAACCAAAAAAGACATTGAAGACTTTAAGCTTGAGGCAGACCGAGCAGAACGCGACGGAGATTATGGAAAAGTAGCTGAAATTCGCTACGGGAAAGTTAAAGAAGCACAAGAAAAACTTGAAAAATTACAGACTCAAGTTGAAGAGCAAAAGTCAGGTCAAACCTTAATTAAAGAAGAGGTGAATTACGATGATATTGCTGAAGTGGTTGCTAAATGGACAGGAATTCCGGTAACCAAAATGCTTCAGTCTGAACGTGAGAAATTACTTAAACTTGAAGATGAACTGCATAAGCGAGTAGTGGGACAAGAAGAAGCTATTGAAGCCGTGAGTGATGCTGTACGTAGAAGTCGCTCGGGTTTACAAGACGAGAAAAAACCTATTGGTTCCTTCTTGTTTTTAGGAACCACAGGAGTTGGTAAAACCGAATTAGCAAAATCCTTAGCGGAATATTTGTTTGATGATGAAAACGCAATGACTAGGATTGATATGAGTGAATACCAAGAACGTCATTCGGTTTCTAGATTGGTGGGGGCGCCTCCAGGTTATGTTGGTTATGATGAAGGCGGTCAATTAACTGAAGCAGTTAGACGAAGACCTTATTCTGTAGTGCTTTTAGACGAAATTGAAAAAGCACATCCCGACACTTTCAATATTTTGTTGCAAGTGCTTGATGAAGGACGTTTAACCGACAATAAAGGTCGAGTTGCTGATTTCAAGAATAGCATTATAATCATGACTTCCAACATGGGAAGCCACATTATTCAAGAAAAATTTGAAGCCATTGAATCGGCAGATGAGGCTATGGACAAAGCTAAAAAAGAAGTTCTAAACTTGTTGAGAAAGAGTGTACGACCTGAATTCTTAAACCGAATTGATGACATTATCATGTTTACTCCTTTAAGTAAAACGGATATTAAAAAAATTGTTGATTTACAATTAAAAGGACTTCAGAAAATTTTGTTAAAGCAGGGAATAACCTTAGATGCTACTGAAGAAGCAAAGCAACATTTAGCTCATATTGGTTTTGATCCACAATACGGCGCAAGACCAGTAAAAAGAGTAATTCAACGGGAAGTTTTAAATAAGCTTTCGAAAGAGATTTTAGCGGAAAAGGTAAAAACTGATAGTATTGTATTACTCGATCAGTTTGACGGTAAATTGGTGTTTAGAAACCAAACTGAGATTGCTGCTAGCGAATAATTTTAACGAGTTAGTTTAAACTAAAAATCGGCTTTGGATTTGTACATCTAAAGCCGATTATATTTTTTAATTTTGAAACGAAAATCTATCGTTCTAAATTCACTCTTTCTCCTTTTGGAAAAGTGACTTTATACGAAAATTTATGTGTCTTTTTTGCTTTTGCCTCCAATACTACATTCCACGTTAAAATCCCCGTATCTTTTTCTAATTTAGCACCATCATAAGTTTCATCACTAACCTTGATGTCGCTATTTTGTGAAATAGGTAATCGGTCTTCTAATTTAACTTCAATGTTTGTGTTTTTATTATTTCGAAGGCTAATTTCAAATTCCTTTTCTACAATTTGATTACTTCTAAAAAAGGATTTACTTTTCATCTTGTTGACTTGTTTACGTTCAGCCACAATGTTTTGATCGCTGCCTAGTGAAATCAAAAATTCATCAGCACTTGCATTCGCATCGATAAAAATAACGCTAACATAAGTATCTTCAAAATAAATACTGGCTTCACCTGGTAGCAAATCTAAAGTTTGCCAATCTTTAAGTGTACAAGTCAAATAAACTGTAGGATCTAAAACGGGTGCAACATAATATTCAAATTCAGCATCCAAATTTTGCTGATCTAATTTCACTTTTAAGGGTTCTTCATTAGATTGAATACTGTACTTTTTTGGTAATTGAAAACTCATTACGCTTAGTTGCTCAATTTTTTGAATTTTGCTAACTGCAGTATTCAATTGTTTTTTCATTATACCTCCATAAGCGCTAACAACTACATCGTTCAATTGCTCACTAGAAGCTTGCATACGCAGATTAATTTGTTGCGCATAAACGGGTAAGCGTTCATTTTGATAGCCTAGGTATCTAAACTCTAATTCTTTAGCGTTTTTTGGAATACCAATGTTATATTTTCCATCGAAATCTGTTTGGGTTCTTGTATTTGTTCCAATAAGTTGAATATCAACTCCTGGTAGTGGAGTCCCATAAGAATCTGTTACTAATCCTCTAACCTCATTAACATTTGGGTTATACTTATAATTACTTGCTCTGTTTAGGCTCAAACTTCTTTGCACAGGTCTATTAAAGTTCAAAAAATAGGGAAGTAGTGTTGGCTTTTGTCCACGTTGAATTGGATCTGCAGTAGATAAGGTAAGGTCAACATCTTTCCAGTCGTCTCCTGTATTTTGATAAATATTGGCTTGGTATAAAAAATTAACAGGTGATTTTGTGTTTTTAGCTCTTAACTCATAGCTTGGATTCCAACCAGCATCATTCACCAAATAAGTGATTTCTAAAGAAGAGCTCTGTGAAATTTCACTGTTAAGTACTAATTTAATTTGACCTCTAGATTTTCTGTTTCTACCTTCCAGCTTATTGATTTCACGTTGAATACTTCCAATTTCTATCTGGAACTCATCACGTTCTTTTTTAAGTAGATACAATTGATTATTAATTTCTTCTGAACGTTGTCTGTAATAAGCCGCATAGTTTTTCAGTTGAGTTAAATTTGAATTAGCCTCATTTGAATTCAATTTTTTGTTTTGAATCATGACCGATTTTTCAGCTTCTAAACCAGAAATACGACTTTCTTTCAACGAAATTTGATCTTTTAGCAGTTCAATTTGGCTTTTCAAATCTTTTAATTCAGCAGAAACCTTTTGTTGCTGTAAAAAAGTAACATCAAATTGAATGGAGTTGATACTTGCTTTATTTAGACCTCTTACTTGAATACTGTTGGCGTTAATATTCGGAGATAAATTAGAGAATATAAGTTCGTTATTTCCCTCTTTTAATTGAATTTTAGCTTGGGCTGAAATTTGTGCACCAGCAAGAAATACGGTTACTTTCTTTGTAATTAATTCGTAATCATTGGCTATGGCAAAACAAGGAACTAAAAATAACAGCAATATTTTTTTCATTCGTTTTACTTAAAGTTCTACATCAAAGTTAATTAATCCTTGTTCTACTAAAGTATTTGTATTAGGAATTTCAGGAATTTCGACGGGTAAATCGCTTAAGTCTTCAAATTCAATGTTTACTTCTACCTCACTTTTAATTAAACCGACTTCATTAGCAAAATAATGAGTTGCATTAATAACTTCTTGGTCTTCTATAATTGCCACAGTAAATATTGATTGTCCTGCGGTTACCTCTAAATTAACAGCTAGTCGTGCACTAATTACATCTTCATAAACAATACCATTGACCTCCAAAGTATCAAATTGTTCTCCACTTTCACTTACAATTTCATAGTCAACTGATAGATTAATGCCATTAAAATCTTGTGAAAAACTATTTGAATCTGAAAAGAGTAATTGATTAGGATTAGCGTTAGCATCAAAAATCACTACTTGACTTAAATCTAGCGCAAAGTCACCAAGACCAGCATCAAAACCTAAATCAATATCGCCATTTAGGAATAAAATCTGGTCAGTTTTAAACAATTCGCCATTGCTAAGAACATTAGTTACACTTGGGGCAAGAGGATTATCTAAAGTTGAGTTCAAGCTAAAGAATTCGGTATCACCTTCGGTATTATTTTCTTGAACGTTTACCTCTTCATTTGCGGTTTGTTCGTTTGCATTGCTTGTAGTTTTGTTTTCATAAGACCAAGTATTTCCTTCCGCAGAAGGAAAGTAATTTTTCACTTCAGGTTCTGGAGTAGGGTCATCATTGTTTTGATTGTTACTGTCATCATCAGAAGAACAGCTCATCATTAAAAACAAGCTCAAAAGTCCAAGGGCAAGAATATTTTTTTTCATTTTAATAAGAATTATATTTATATTTCAAATTTAGTTAAAAATTAGAAAAACGATTAATAATCTAAGAGATTTATTTTGTATTTCTATTTAATGTGATTCATTAGGTTTATCGTAAGCCCAATTTTTTAATTCTTCAAGACTTATATAATCTAACATTTTTTCGTGGCAGGATTCTAATTTTAGGAAGGTTCCAAAACCTGCTTCTTTACTTTTAAGCCAAACCCCCATACAAATGCACCACCAATCGCCTTCTTTTAACCCTGGGAAATTCCATTGTGGTTTAGGCGAAATCAAGTCGTTTCCTCGAGCCTTGTTCCAAGCTAAAAAGTCTTCAGTCACTTTAGCTGCCACAATATGTAAACCGGAATCTTGTGGAGCAAACGTGCAATACCCGTCTCTAAATGCTCCTGTGAGTGGGATAAACGAACAAGCTTGGAGTGCTGTACCTAAAACGTTTTTTTGATTTTTGATAAGTGCTTCCATATTATTTTAAGTTTCTAATTTTGTATAATATATTTTCTAAGCCATTTACTTTTAGTTCAGTAACTGCTTGCATTTGTTGTCCAAGTTTGTTTTTTGGAAAACCTTTTTGTTGATACCAAATGAGGTAATATTCGGGTAAATCTGACAAGTATCTACCCTTAAATTTACCAAAATGCATTTTTGCATGGGCTAATTCAATTAATTCATTTTTGTCTATGTGGGGAATTTTCATGTTAGGTAAGCCACTTTTTTACTTTTTTTAGCCAATTTAATTTTCCTGCATAAGGTGCGTATTTTAGCTTAATGTCTAGCCAAGTTTTTCGATCTACTACGCTGGTTTTTCTAGTGAAAGTTTCAAATGAAAATTTCCCATGATACTGCCCCATGCCAGATGAACCAACACCACCAAAGGGAAGTCTTTCATTTATAAAGTGAACAATAGTATCATTTATTACCGCTCCACCATATTCATATTTATTCAATAGTTTTTTTGCAAAAACTCTATTTTCAGTAAAAATATATAACGAAAGTGGTGAGGCGTGTTGTTTAATGATGTAATTTAATTCGTTTTCGTCAGTATATGAAAGTATTGGTAAAATTGGTCCAAAAATTTCTTCCTGCATTACCTGGTCTTCCAGTTTAGGATCAGTAATGATACTCGGACTAATATATAATTCGTCTTCATTAAATTTGCCGCCAAAGCTTATCTCTTTTTGGTTTTTCAAAAGCGAAGTCAGTCGTTCAAAGTGTTTTTTGTTGATAATTCTTGCAAAATCAGGACTGTTAATTGGTTGGTCTCCGTAAAAGTTTCTGATTTCTGAAATGATTTTTTGGGTGAGTTGATTTTTTATACTTTCATGAACAATAAGGTAATCTGGAGCAATACAAGTTTGACCCGCATTTATAAATTTACCCCAAACAATGCGTTTTGCAGCTATAGCTAACTTAGCTGATGACTCTACTATACACGGATTTTTTCCACCCAATTCTAAAGTAACAGGCGTAAGCTTTTCAGCGGCAGCTTTGGCAACAATTTTTCCCACATTTACACTTCCTGTAAAAAAAATATAGTTCCATTTTAACTTTAATAAACCGCTAGCTACTTTAGCATCTCCAATACAAACTTGAGCGACTTCTTCCGGAAAAACAGCTTCTATTAGTTTTTTTAAAATTTGGCTAGTATGAGGGCTAAATTCTGAGGGTTTTAGCATTACTGTATTTCCGCAAGCTAATGCAGCAATTACAGGATTAATCGCTAATTGAAAAGGATAATTCCACGGACTAATAATTAGGCATTGCCCCCAAGGTTTATGCAAGATGTAATCGGTAGAAGGAAAGTTGATTAAACTAGGTGATTTTAGGCTGCGCGATTGCCAAGATTTAATTTTTTTGATGAATTTATTCAACTCCTTATATACTACAAAAATTTCTGTTGCGTAAGCTTCCACAGCGGGTTTTTTAAAATCCTTGTATAAAGCATCTACAATGTCTTGCTCATTTTCTTCTATTGTTAGTTTTAATTTTTTGAGTAAAGAAATTCGGTAATAAACGTCATCCCAACGTTCTTGGTCATAGAATTTTATTTGTCTGTTTAGTAATTTTTGAAATTTTGTTTCCATTGAATTTTGCATCAATCTTCAAAGTTAAGAAATAAGTCTTCCTCAAAGTTGAATTGAAATAATATTAACATGAAGTAGTAAAAGAAAGCGGAACTAGAAATCAGCAATAATAAGTAAGCATTTAACTCGTTAAATTTGAGATTTATTAAAAGTAAATTTACTTATTTAATGGACTAATAATTTTTATGTTTTGAAACTGAATTGCTCCACGAACAATGGCACTTATTAATTCATGCATGGCATCTATAATTTGAATTTTCAATCTGCTTTTATGATGAATAATACTCACTTCCCTAGAAGGAATAGGAGCTTTAAAGTTTCTTAGTTTTGCTTTTGCTTGCTCATTTAAGTCGAGGCTATGAAGATAAGGAAGTAAAGTCATACCTAAGCCTTCATCAGTTAATTTTATGAGTGTTTCAAAGCTTCCACTTTCTAAGTTAAATTTATCTGTGTTGGGTAAATGTTTATTAGTTTTACATATATTTAACACGTTATCTGTAAAACAATGCCCGTCTTCTAATAAAAGTAATTCGTCTGGATCTAAATCTTCAGGGGTGATTTCTTTGGCTTTATATAAGCGATGACTTTCAGGTACATAAGCCATAAAAGGTTCATAATACAGGGGTTTTTCTAAAATACCTTCTTCATTAAGAGGGGTAGCAGCAATGGCTGCATCTAGATTTCCGTCTTTTAAACTTTTAATAATTTCTGGTGTGGTAAGTTCTTTTATTACTAAATTAACTTTGCTATATTTTTTAATAAAATTGGTTAAAAACATGGGAAGCAAAGTAGGCATTACGGTGGGGATAATAGCTAGTTTAAATTCTCCGCCTATAAAACCTTTCTGCTGGTCAACAATATCTTGAATTCGATTACTTTCATTAACTATATTTTTGGCTTGTTCTACAATATTTTTACCAACTTCTGTTAGTTCAATAGGCTTCTTTGCACGATCAAAAATCTTCACATCAAGCTCTTCTTCAAGCTTTTGGACTTGCATACTTAGGGTAGGCTGAGTAACAAATACTTTTTCAGCAGCTTTAGTGAAGTTTTTATATTCAGCAACGGCTAAAACATATTGAAGTTGTGTAATAGTCATATCATTTTTTTTCAAAACTAATTAATCTATCAATAAAATCTATTTAAATTTTCATAAATATTAGATTTTCTGATTTTATTCATATAAGAAAATATCTTTCGTGAAAAATAGTTTACTGTGGATCTACATCTATTATAATTTTTAGACTCCTAAACTTAGCAATGGCATTCATTTTTTCTTTACCCAATTGAATATATTTCTTTGTTTTATCTAAGGATTGTTTGGGAGGAATCTTAAGTATTATGTTTTTTAAATATTCGTTTTTTAATCTTGAAATTGTTGGAAATTCAGGACCTAGCACATGTTCTTTAAAATAGTGGTATAAAAATTTAGCAAACCAATCTGAAGCTTCATTTACTAAATTATAATCTCTGCTTTTAAGTGTGAATTTGATCAATCTAAAAAAAGGCGGATAATTATAAACCTTCCTATCATAAATTTGTTGTTTATACATTAACTTGAAATCCTGTGTAGTTACTTGTTGAAGGATTTGATGGTAAGGATTATAAGTTTGAATTAAGACTTGGCCACGTTCTCCAAATCTACCCGCTCTTCCTGCTACTTGTACCAATAGTTGAAAACACTTTTCATACGACCTAAAGTCTGGGTAATTTAATAAACTATCGGCACTTAAAACCCCTACCAGACCAACATTTTTAAAATCTAAGCCCTTGGTAACCATTTGAGTTCCTACTAAAATATCAATTTCAAGGTTTTCAAATTGACCTATAATTTTTTCATAGGCGTTTTTCCCTCGCGTTGTGTCTAAATCCATTCTTCCTACTTGAATATCAGGGAATAACTCTTGCAATTCCATTTCTATCTGCTCGGTACCGAAACCTTTTGTACTTTGATTTGTACTGCTGCAAGCTAAACATTTGGTTTGCATAGCTATTTGGTAGCTACAGTAATGACAACGAAGTGAATTATTGAACTTATGGAAAGTTAGACTTACATCGCAGTTTGGACATTGCGGACTATGGCCACAAGTATTACATTCTAAAATAGGGGAGAAGCCGCGCCTATTCTGAAATAAAATAATTTGTTTACCTGCCTCAATTTTTTCCTGAATGGCTTTTATTAATGTATCAGAAAAATGCCCCTTTACTCGCTTACGTTTTCGCTTATCTTTTAAATCAATTAAATTTATTTCAGGTGGTAAAATTCCTCCGTAACGCTTATCTAACCTGATGTAGCCAAATTTTTTCTGTTGAACATTGTAGAGGCTTTCAAGACTTGGAGTAGCTGTGCCTAAAAGCGTCTTGGCTCCAAATTGTTGAGCTAAAATAATAGCTGTATCTTTTGCGTTATATCGTGGTGAAGGCTGTTGTTGTTTAAAATTAGTTTCGTGTGATTCATCAACAATAACTAAGCCTAATTGCTTAAATGGTAAGAATATTGCTGAACGAGTTCCTACAACAATACAAGCTTTTTTTTCAGTTAAAACCTTCTGGTAAATTTCAACGCGTTCATTCAAAGAATACTTACTATGAAAAACATAAGCGCGATTTCCAAAATAAGCTTGTAAGCGTTTAATTAATTGAGTAGTTAAAGCAATTTCAGGTAATAAATACAAGACTTGTTTTTCTTCTTTAAGGTAAGCTTCAATAAGCTTCATGTAAATTTCAGTCTTTCCTGAAGAGGTTACCCCATGAAACAAGCTTACTTCATATTCTTCAAAACTAGCTTGAATTTCATACAGCGCATTTTCTTGGTTGTTGGCTAGTTGAATTCTATTACGCGTTTTTTCTTGATTAAAATCTACTCGCTCTTGTTTAATTAAGTATTCTTCAAAATAAGCTTTATCAATTAGTGCTTTAATTACAGTTCTAGAAGTATTTGCTTTTTCTTCAAGAGTTTTTGAAGTTATGGGTTTTTTATTTTGCGATTGAATTTTAAAGAATTGAAGAAATACTTCTTTCTGTTTTTTAGCTCTTGATAAAGCTTCTAATTGCTCCTCAAAAAAAGTTTGATTTTCAAATTTTGAGGGCACTCGCAAATAGGTAGCTAGCTTTGGTTGGTACTTTTTATAAAGCTGTTGTTGAGTTTTAATAATTTCCTTGCTACTTAGTTTTTTTACTAAAGAGAAAACATTTTTTTTGTCAATAATTTTAGCTATTTCAGAAAGTTTTAAATGTTTCTGCTGCTGAAGCGCCTCTACAATTAAGTATTCATGGTCAGAAAGTTCCTCTAAATCGATTTTAATTTCCGTGTTTATTTCAACAATGGTTTCACTTTCTAGCAATAATGCTGAAGGGATGGAGGCTCGCATTACGTCTCCTATAGGACACAAATAATAATTAGCTACCCAGGTCCATAACTTCAATTGATTTAAAGTTACAATTGGTAAATCGTCTATAATTCCTTCTATAAATTTAGTTTCATAATGCAATGGTTTTTGATAATGTTTTTTGATGATAATGCCAGTGTAAACCTTTGATTTTCCGAAAGGCACAGCTACCCGAAGACCAACTTGTGCTTGGTCAAACTCAGCTTCGTTGGTTTGGTAAGTAAAAAACTGCTCTAAAGGCAAGGGTAAAATTACATCTACAAAGAAACTCATCTCCTTAG
Source organism: Psychroflexus maritimus (assembly GCF_011089875.1). GTDB lineage: Bacteria > Bacteroidota > Bacteroidia > Flavobacteriales > Flavobacteriaceae > Psychroflexus > Psychroflexus maritimus. The sequence goes on from NZ_JAANAS010000002.1 coordinate 85,555, forward strand.
TTTATTAAATGCCTGATAATAGTTGTTGTTTCATCTTTTCATCGGCGGGATCATCCGAAATCCAAATACCGAATAAAGCTTTTTTAAAGTCGAAACCTTCAATTTTACCTAATAATTTTCCATTGTTATATACATAAGTGAAGGATTGACTACTTTTTTTATAAATTAACTCGATACTATCACCTGGTTTGATTTCTTCATCAAAAAAACCAACTAATTGATCAATTCTAGATTGAAGACTTTCTAATCCGTTTTCAGCTCCTTTGGCAAATCCTTCTTCCAAGGATTCTATAATGCGCTTATTAGAAACTAAACTCGACATAATTTGAAGACGTAAAGCCATGTCTTCATCTTTTTCAATGAGTTGCTGCGTAATCTTTTGGCTTTCTTCAAGATAAATTCCACCCACATACATATTCATCCATAAAAACGTCCTAACTCCGGCGCCTTTAAGCGCTAAATTAACTTCATTAGTATTAATTTCTGAAGGAATTTTAACTCCTTTGATTTCATATTGAGCAAGTATGCTTTGACTTGCAAACAGACAAATCACTAGTAATATTTTTCGCATATTAGAAAAATTTATTTTTTTATTTTTCGCTTTAGTCTATAAATTGAAGCATTTAATTCGAAACCTAAAAGAAAAATATTAGAATTCAACCAAATGTAAAAAAGCAATATAAGTAAGGCTCCAATAGAGCCGTAAATTTTGTTATAACTAGCAAAGTTTTCAATATAAATGGAGAATAGAAAAGTGGTTAGTATAATGAGTAATGTGGTAAAAAAAGAGCCCACCGAAAATAATTTTGATTTTTTACTTTCTCGTGTACCAAAATAATAAACAATTGATATACCTACAAACAACATAAAAATTAAAATAATAGACCTTCCCCATTTAATCCAATATAAATCGTCTAAATAGACCCCCATGTCTTTTATATCGTTTATAATATAGGTAAGGTATATAGTTGAAATTACCGTAATTAATAACAGAATAGCAATAATAATAGCTACAAACATAGCTACAAAATATTGCCTGATGATGCTTCTATTAAATTCTGTATGATAAGAATATTCAAAACTTGTAAATATAGCATTTACTCCATTAGACATCAAAAAAATAGATAAGATAAACACAAAAGAAAGCAACCCAGCTCTTGGATTGTTGGCTATATCGAGAAAAATATCTTCAAAAAAACCAGAAGTTTGCGGGGGTAATAATTCTTCTATAAAAAATAATAATTCTTCTTGAAAATTATCTATAAATGTGATAAAGGGTATGAGGTTTAAAAGGAATAAAAGAAAAGGAAAAATAGCTATAAAAAAACTAAAAGCAATTGAGCTTGCTCTACTAGAAAACGTTCCTTTAATAATTCCAAACGTATAGAGTTTAAGTAATTCATATAAACTTAAACCCTCTGTTTTTGGTAATTTTATTTTTTTTGTAAGTGAAGCAACTTGCTTAATTACTGGGATATTGTTTATAGTTTCATCAATTGCATCTCGTGCCATATAATTATAATGCTTTTAAGCTCATATCCTTATTGTAAACTGAGTGCGTTAAAGCTCCGCTTGAAATATAATCTACTCCACATAGTGCATATTTTTTCGCGGTTTCTAAGGTAATTCCTCCCGAAGATTCGGTAAAGCATTGATTGCCGATTAAGTCAACTGCTTTTTGAGTGGTTTGGTAATTAAAATTATCTAATAAAATGCGATAAACACCACCTGCTTTTAAAATTTTTTTTACTTCTGCTAAATCTCTAGCTTCAACTATAATTTTTAGGTTTAACTGATTTTTTTCTAAATAACGCTTTGTTTTTTCAATAGCTTGAGCTATTCCGCCTGCAAAATCAATATGATTGTCTTTTAGCATAATCATGTCATACAAAGCAAATCTATGGTTTTCGCCACCTCCAATTTTTACGGCCCATTTTTCAAGCGCTCTAAATCCAGGCGTAGTTTTTCGGGTATCTAAAATTTTTGTTGTTGTGCCTTTTAGTAGGTCAACAAATTTTCTTGTTTTCGTAGCTATTGCGCTCATTCGTTGCATGGCGTTAAGTACTAATCGTTCAGCTTTTAAAATTTCTTGACTACTGGCTTCAACTACAAAGGCAATGTCGCCTTTTTTTACCCAATCGCCATCCTTTACCATAAAATTGATTTTGTGTTGCTCGCAAACTTCTTTAAATACTAAATTAGCAAAGTCAAGTCCAGCAATAACACAATCTTCTTTTACAAGTAAATGTGCTTTACCTTTAGCATTACTAGGAATACAAGCCAATGAAGAATGATCACCACTCCCCACATCTTCGCGAAGTGCATTCTTGATAATTAAATCGATTTCTTGTTTAAATTGTACTTCACTTATCATGAATTATCTATTTTTGTTGATAGGTGATTTGTCATTTCTCCTACTGAATACAAAAATACATTATTTTATTGGCTAAAGAAATCCTAGCTCAGTATTCTAATGATTTGAAATAAAATATATCGAAATTCAATTTATGCAATTAAAAATAATAGCGATCGGAAAAACCGATAACCAAGATTTAATTCAGTTGATTAAAGAGTACGAAAAGCGACTCCAACGCTTTGCCAAACTTCAATGGATAATAATCCCCGATTTAAAAAATACCAAGAATTTATCTCAAAAAGAACAAAAAAGAAAAGAAGGCGAACTTATATTAAAAGAATTAGAACCTTCTGATTATGTGGTCTTAATGGATGAAAATGGAAAGGAGTTTACTTCTAGGAAATTTTCTGAATGGATAGCAAAAAAACAGCACCTAGGTTCAAGAAAAGTAAGCTTTATTATTGGGGGACCTTACGGTTTTGATGAAGCTGTAATTAATCAATCAGAATTTAAAATTGCACTTTCTAAGATGACTTTTTCTCATCAAATGGTGCGACTTTTTTTTGTTGAACAAATTTATCGTGCATTTAGCATTCTTCATAATTTACCATACCATCATGACTAACACACCCCAAAAAAAAGATTTGAAAAATTATTTTTTTCTCGGTGGGCAACTACTCCTTTTTATTGCTTTTGTATGGCCTACCAACTGGGGCTACTTTATGTTGTCTAAGGATTTTATAGTCTTACTTCGCTTAGTTGCTTTTATGGCACTTGCCTTTAGTTTGGTAGCTATGATTAGTTTTGATTACCTAATTTCCCCATTTCCATCTCCTAATGCTAAAACACAACTAAAAACAACAGGCGTTTACAAGTATTCAAGACATCCTATTTATACCGGGCTCATTTTTTTCTTTTTAGCTTGGGCTGTTGCTAACACAAGCTATTATCAGCTATTTGTAGCTTTGTTGTTTTTCGTTTTAATTTATTTTAAAGCCAAGTATGAAGAAGAACAATTAAGTATTAAATTCAATGCTTACATAGCTTACAAAAAACAAACAAGAATGTTTTTGTAGGCCTATGATAGGTTAATAATTTATCAAATTAGAATCAAGATTGATAAGCTTGACTTACTTTAGTTAAAATTTAGATGATGCAAGTTAAATTAACCAGGAGGAAATTATTTTTTAGCGTTTTAGGGCTATTGTTGTTTGGAATTTCAGCCGATCGTTTATTTATTTATCTTACATCAGAAAAACTGACAGGTCAAGTGGTAAAGCAAGAATTTCAATTTTTTGATTCTTCAACAGTCAATCAAATAGCTACCGAAGAAATGAAATCTAAATACGCCACAATTATTCCAGTAATTAGTTTTGAATATGATAATCAACTTATCTATTTTGAAGGGCCTAAAGCTTCTTTCGAATTTTTTGAAGAAGGACAAGAAGTAAATGTATTGTACCAATCTACTGATCAGGAAATTAAAATTAATTCGCTTTTTACTTTTTGGCTATCGGTTGATTATTTGCCTTTTGCTATCCCTACTTTAATGATTACTGCAATTTTAGCATTTGGCTTTTTAGACCATAATCAGTGCTTAAAAATAGTCTTCAAAAAGCGAAAAATATCAACAGAATTAAGTGTTAATTAAACTTCAATAACAATATTCTAGCCGTTAGTATTAGTAATTTTGTATTTAAAAGGCAAATTATGAAACTTAATTATTTATTACTTTTTTCTATTGTAATTTTTTCAACTAGTTGCACAGAGGCACAATCGCCTAAAAAAAATAAGGCTAACCAACAACCTGTTGAAGTTCCCTTAGAAAATGGTTTAGCTAAAGCCTATTTTGCTAGTGGTTGCTTTTGGTGTGTAGAAGCCATCTATGAATCGGTTTATGGGGTAGAAGAAGTTATCTCTGGTTATGCTGGAGGGCATACTAAAAATCCAACCTATCAAACAAGTAACACCGGAAAAACTGGGCACGCAGAAGCTGTTGAAGTGATTTATGACCCTCAAAAAGTTAGCTTTGAAACTTTAGTAGATGTTTATTATGGTTCGCAAAATCCAACGCAAGTTAATGGACAAGGACCTGACAGAGGATCTCAATACCGCTCAATTATTTTTTACCAAAATGAAAAACAAAAAAAAGTTATAGAAGCAAAAACAGAAGCACTTTCTAGCAAATTCAAGCAACCTATTGCTTCAGAATTAATGCCTTTTGAAAAGTTTTGGAAAGCTGAAGACTACCACCAAGATTACAAAAAGAAGAACCCAAATAATTCTTATGTAAGGCAAGTTTCTGACCCCAGGTTAAAAGACTTCAAAAGAAAGTTCCCTCAATTATTAAAAGAAAATAACAAATAAATGAACGCTGTAAGCCCAATAAACACTCCCTGGTTAAGTCAACTTTCAACTTCATCTAAATTCTTGATTGCTGGTCCGTGTAGTGCAGAAACAAAAACACAAGTCTTAGACATTGCTCATCAACTAAAAGCGATGGAGGTAAAAGTAATGCGTGCTGGAATATGGAAACCTAGAACACGCCCTGGTAATTTTGAAGGGGTTGGCGCTATTGGTTTAGACTGGCTTCAACAAGCCAAAAAAGAAACGGGCTTAAAAACCGCTATTGAGGTAGCAAATAAAACTCACGTTGAACTTGCTTTAAAAGCTGATATTGATATTTTTTGGGTAGGGGCAAGAAGTGCTGTAAGCCCTTTTATTGTTCAAGAAATAGCTGATGCACTAAGAGGAACTAACAAAATAGTCTTTGTTAAAAATCCAGTAAACCCTGATTTAGCTTTATGGATTGGAGCTATTGAAAGATTTAAGCAAGCCAACATCAATTATTTGGGAGCTATACATAGAGGTTTCTCTTCGTATGAAAAATCGCTTTATAGGAACAATCCAGAATGGCAGGTGGCCATCGATTTAAAAGCAGCAATCCCTTCACTCCCTTTGTTGGTTGACCCTTCGCATATTGCAGGGAAGCGCAACCTACTATTTGACATTACTCAAACAGCAATGAATTTAAATTATGATGGAATGATGATAGAAACTCACCCTACACCAACAAAAGCATGGAGTGATGCCGATCAACAAATTACTCCTAAACAATTATCAAGCCTCTTAAAACAATTAAAGTACAGGGTAACTGATAAGGATGAAAAAAACTTTCAAGCAGATTTAAGCTATTTTAGAGACAAAATTGATGTACTAGACCAGCAAATAATAAATTCTTTAGGTAAACGCATGAAAGTTGCTGAAGAAGCCGGTCAGCTTAAAGGTAAAAACAATGTGTCTGTACTTCAGCCAGAACGTTGGAAAAATGTACTAAACAACTTAATAAAACAAGGGAAAGCTATTGATTTAAGCGAAGAATTTGTGAGTAAATTAGTTAAAGCAATTCACCAAGAATCAGTAACAAGGCAAAGTCAAATTATTCAATCTGATGAAACTAATTCTAATTAGTTGAATTTTTTATCTTTACCCCAAATTAAATAGCATGCTTACTAGATGAGAGGATTAGTATATAAGTCAACAGGAAGTTGGTACGATGTAAAATTAGCTTCGGGGAAACGGGTTAAATCTAGGCTGAAAGGAAAGTTTAGGATTCAAGGTATAAAAAGCACAAACCCAGTTGCAGTAGGTGATTATGTTGATTTACAAATTGAAAAAAAAGGAGATGAAGAACTGGGCGTAATTAAAGAAATTGAAGAGCGTAGAAATTACATTATCAGAAAATCGGTAAACCTCTCTAAACAAACTCATATCATAGCTTCAAACATTGATTTGGCTTTTTTATTAATCACTTACAATAATCCTCCAACTTCTACCACTTTTATCGATCGGTTTTTAGTTTCTGCAGAGGCTTACCATATTCCTGTTGTGCTCCTATTTAATAAAATGGATACCTATAATTTAGATGAAAAAGTAGAGCTTAAATTTTTAGCCGAAATGTACCGAGAAATCGGTTATGAGTGTCATGGTATTTCAGCTGAAACAGGCCTACAAATAGAGGCAGTAAAGGAATTAATGAAAGATAAAACCTGTATGGTGTCTGGGCATTCTGGAGTTGGTAAATCTTCTCTAATCAACGCTTTACAGCCTGGACTATCAATAAAAACTTCCAATATTTCACTTCAGCATTTGCAAGGACAGCACACTACTACTTTTGCCGAAATGCATGAATTAGACTTTGGCGGTAGAATTATAGACACCCCAGGTATAAGAGGATTTGGTGTTGTAGCTATTGAAGACGAAGAATTAACCGATTATTTTCCTGAGTTTTTCGCCATAAAACACCAGTGTAAATTTACTAATTGCTTGCACTTATCAGAACCTAAATGTGCCATTAAAAAAGCGGTGGAAGAAGGAGGAATTGAAGTGTCTAGGTATGAAAGTTATTTGCAAATTTTAAAAGGCGAGGACGAAAATTATAGAAAAGATATTTACGCTGAAAAATAAAATTTTAAAATTATGCGGTTAGTTATTCAGCGTGTTAAAAGCGCTAGTGTAAGCATAAGCGATGTTGAACACGCTAAGATTAATAAAGGTCTTTTGGTTTTTGTTGGGGTAGAACAGGAAGATGATTTTTTAGCTATTCAATGGCTTGTAGGTAAATTAGTTAAAATGCGACTTTTTCCTGATGAAAAGCATCCAATTAATGCATCGATAGAAAAAGTAGAAGGTGAATTTTTGATAGTAAGTCAGTTTACCCTTCATGCTTCTACTAAAAAAGGAAACAGGCCTAGCTTTGTTAAATCAGCTTCACCTGAAAGGGCCAAGAAAATGTATGAAGATTTTATTGAACACTTAAAAAATTCAACCAAATTACCTGTTAAAACCGGAGTATTTGGTGCCTCAATGGATATTCAATTAACCAATCACGGACCTGTAACTATTCTTATCGATTCTAAGCATAGAGAATAAAAGGATGGAATCATTACGGGTTGCAATAATCACAATACATTGGGTCTTCAGTTGTTTTTTTGTGAGGATATTTTTCTTCAGTGATATATTGACAACCTTGACATTTGTACAGATAACTTAAGGTTGACTTAGTGGGTAATCCGCATAGCTTACATTTTAATCCCTTTTTTATAGTAGTAAGGCTAAATCCGGGTGTATTACACTCTGGACAGCAAGAATTTGCTTTCTCAACTAATTTTTCTGTAGTTTTTTTAATTATATTCATTCGTGTTGGATTATACATTGCCCTCATATCGGTTTCTACATATACAGAGTTAAATTTATTAATCAGTTTTTTAAATGTTTTCTTTAGTATGTTTAATTCAGTAATTCCTTTACTTATTTGAGTTTGGTCTTCCTTTGTTTTTTTTAGTATTAGCCCATGAGAAGGAAAATTTACGCTTGCCGCAAAATCTAGAAGTTCTTCTTCGGTTTCTATTGTTTTTCCATTAAAATTGGTTTCTATGCTTAATTCTCTAGCAATGATTTCTAAATTATTTTTCTTATCAATAAAAATTAAAAACTCATCATCTGCATGAGCAAAAAATATGGTGGGATGTGGACCAAAAGACCCTTCACTAGCTACTCCTAAATCACAGTTGTTGGCATCCATAGCTAGAAGACATTTTTTTCTAAGGTTGGAAACTGGATCAAGTTTTCTTTCAATTTCACCAGAGAAAGTACCTAAGCTGTCTGTGTCATTTTTCTTATCAACAAAACAAGTTACGCCAAGATGTTTCTCAAGTAACGGAGCAATTACTTTTTCCTTTTTGTGTTTGGTAGCAATTACAAGCTTTCTGTTTTTAAATAATAAGGTACTCATAAATTTGCAATACTTATTTTGCTGCTCTTTCCAAGCGATCGTTTATTGTCTTACCTAACCCAATATTTGGCAGTTTTATAGCAATAATCATGTCTAAATTTAAGTGATCTAATTGATGCAGTGAATTATATAATTTTGAAGCAGCTTCTTTTAAGTTTTTCGATTTTGATAAGATTTCTGTATGTTTAATAGCTGAATTATTTATAGTTTCAGAAAAGCTTATTAATCCAACATTTTTATCTTTAAAATCTATGCTAAATTCTTTCCAGTTATTAACCAAGTACATTTTTGTTTTTGGCGAGTAATGTTTACCTAGCATACCTGGAGCATCGGGAGTGCTTTCATTTTCATTTTTTACATTAATTTTGCCCACTACATTTTCAATTTCTTCAATAGGAATAGCTCCTAATCTATACAGAATAGGTTCATTGTTTTCAAACCCAACAATAGATGATTCTAGCCCGTTTTTACAAGCCCCACCCTCAAGAATTAGCGGTAAACTGCTTTTGAAATAATTTTCAACATGTGCAGCTTGAGTTGGACTAATGCAATTAAAAGGATTTGCGCTTGGAGCAGCTAACGGAAAGGCTAATTGTTTTAATAACTTTAAGGTCACAGGATGATTTGGAATTCTCACAGCTACCGTAGCCTTGCCTGCTGTAATCAAATCTGGTATAGTAGGTTTTTTCTTTAAAACCAAAGTTATTGAACCTGGCCAAAAAGCTTCTGCTAATAATTTTGCCTTTGGTGGAAATTCGCTAACTATTTCGTTAAGTTGTTCGATGGAATGAAGATGAACAATTAACGGATTAAATAATGGCCTTTGCTTCACTTCAAATATTTTGCGTAGGGCATTTTCACTGTAAATATTACCTGCTAATCCATAAACAGTCTCGGTGGGTATGGCTACTACATCATTTTTGTTTAAGATTTCAACAGCCTTATTAATATCATTTGAAATGATGCTCATAGAGTATTTAATTATTGGTAAATTCTATGGGTTTACCCAGTTTATTTTCGTTGAATTTACCGTTGTCATATACTAAATTTCCATTAACAAATGTTTGTTTGACCTCAGTTTGAAAACTAGTTCCTTCTAAGGGCGACCAACCGCATTTGTAAAGTAAGTTCTCTTTGTTTACAGTCCATGGGCTATGTAAGTCAACTAAAGTTAAATCTGCATAATAGCCTTCTTTGATAAACCCCCTTTTAGTCATGTTGTAAAGAATAGCAGGGTTATGGCACATTTTTTCTACAATTTTTTCTAGAGAAATCAAGCCTTGTTTGTAAAACTCTAACATACAGTTTAGGCTATGTTGAACCATAGGAGCTCCGGACATTGATTTAAAATAGGTTTGTTGTTTTTCTTCTAAAGTATGCGGCGCATGATCTGTGGTAATTAGGTCTATACGGTCGTCAAGTAAGGCTTTAAACAATCCTTTTCTGTCTTTTTCAGTTTTTATTGCAGGATTCCATTTAATCAGCATCCCTAGTTGGTCATAATCTTTATCCGAAAACCATAAATGGTGAACAGAAACTTCAGTTGTTATTTTTTTCTCTTGTAAGGGAATATCGTTTTGAAATAAATGAGTTTCTGCCTCAGTAGTTAGGTGAAGCACATGAAATCTTGCCTTGTGTTTTTTAGCAATTTCAATGGCGCGTTTACTAGCTTCATAACAACCTTCTGCACTTCTTATCAAGGGGTGAAATTTTGCAGGAATAGCTTCTCCATACTTTTTTTTATAAGCTTTTTCGTTGGCTTCTATGACCTCTTCTTTTTCAGAATGAATAGCAATAATTGATTGGCAGTTGGCAAATAATTTTTCCATTTTTTCTGGACTATCAGCCAACAGGTTTCCTTTTTTACTAAAATATAGCCCATCATCAGAAACACCTATAAATTGACGGGTATCCATTTTGATTACATCATCGATATTTTCACCATTTACACCTAGGAAAAAAGAGTAATTTGCTAGCGATTTTTGCGAAGCAATTTTATATTTCTGGTTTAGGCTCTCCACATTTAATATAGTTGGAATGGTATTAGGCATATCTATAAATGAAGTAACTCCACCAGCTATGGCCGCTTTACTTTCGGTGTATAAATCGCCTTTATGTGTTAGTCCTGGATCTCTAAAGTGAACTTGCCCATCAATTATTCCAGGAAATAAATGCTTACCTGTTCCGTCAATTAATTTATAATTTGATTCGTTGTCAATGTTTCCAATTTGAAGAATTATTTCGTTAGCAATTAACACATCTGCCACCACTAATTTTCCTTCATTTATAATTGTAGTGTTTTTTATTAGAATTTTGTTCTCGTTGTTCATTATCTGTAACTTATTAAATAGAGGTTTCTTTTGATTTTTTTTGAGACGCTGTGTTTTTATTAGCATTAGGTTAAAATAAGAAATTCTTTTTTTACGCCGTAAAATTAAGCAATAAAGCTAATTTTTTTAGTTTTACACCTACTTAATTTAATAATAACCTGTAGATAAACAGGTTAGATGTAAACTAACATTAATGCTAATCTATTTTAGCCCCCAATAAGTTCGGAGTGATATTTTAAATTTCAAAATACTACTTTTGAGATATGAAATACAAGAAATGGAGTTTAGAGGAGAAACTAAAAATTCTGTCCTCATCTGAAGAATTAGGAACCGTTGAGACTTGCCGTAAATATAAGGTCAGTACGGCCACTTTCTATAGTTGGAAGAAGAAATTTGATAGCCAAGGCGAAGCAGGGTTAAAAGTCACCTATGACACTCGTAGCAAAGAATTAAAGCAAGCAGAAGAGGAAAATAGAATACTGCGTAAGCTTTTAAGTAACAAGGAAATTGAGTTGGAAG
>NZ_JAANAS010000014.1 GCF_011089875.1 Psychroflexus maritimus
CTACGGCTATGCTTGATTTTTCTAATTTACATAAAGAAAAAAATCTTCATTTTCTTTTACAGTAATTTCAAATAATAACTGGTATTAGGTAGTTTGTTTTTGTCTTCGTAACAGTAAGATTCCGGATAAATTTCTTAGGAAATTTTCCGGAATGACAGTTCAATGAGGATGGGGAAATTTTTGCGGTATGACAGGTTAATGAGGGTATTGGAAATTTTTTGCGGTGTGAC
>NZ_JAANAS010000015.1 GCF_011089875.1 Psychroflexus maritimus
ACGAAGATGGAAACGCTATTCTTTACGAAAACTTTAATCCGTTTTCGCAAACTATTTACGTTCGTGCAGTAAATACAGGCGTTTCCAACCAAACAGAAACCGATTGTTTTGTGGTTCGGGAATTGGAACTCATTGTTGAGCCGAGTCCGCAAATTCAAGATTTTGACGACTTACGGGCGTGTAGTGATAATCCGAATATTGCGGTATTTGATTTAACTCAGAATTCAAA
>NZ_JAANAS010000016.1 GCF_011089875.1 Psychroflexus maritimus
GTCAAAGTAACATTTTCTTGATTGCCGATAATTAAATTTGAATTCTGAGTTAAATCAAATACTGCAATGTTTGGATTATCGCTACAGGCTCGTAAGTCGTCAAAATCTTGTACTTGCGGACTCGGCTCAACAATGAGTTCCAATTCCCGAACCACAAAACAATCGGTTTGTGTTTGGTTGGAAACGCCTGTATTTACTGCACGAACGTAAATAGTTTGCGAAAACGG
>NZ_JAANAS010000017.1 GCF_011089875.1 Psychroflexus maritimus
GTTTTGTATAAAAGAAGGCGGCGACCTATTCAATGACTGCCTGTGAATACAAGTGCAACGCTGTATGAACAGGTGCAGGAATTAATCCCGAAAACGCAGTGCTTCGGGGCTCTCCCACTACATAACATAAAAAAAACCCCAACTATTAACTAGTTAGGGTTTTGTATAAAAGAAGGCGGCGACCTACTCTCCCACTAAATCGCAGTACCATCGGCGCAAACGAG
>NZ_JAANAS010000018.1 GCF_011089875.1 Psychroflexus maritimus
AGCCGACAACGAAATAGGCGAATTCGATTTAACGCAGAAAGATGAGGAAATCAATCCAAATGCGGGAGACCCAAATACAGAAGTCATTTACTATGCATCAGAAGAAGACTTTGAAGCAGGAATTCCGATTATTAATCCTGAGAATTTCTTTACTTCAGAATCACCACAAACCATTTACGCCGAGGTTGTAAACACAGACAATGAATGTCCATCCTCAACGCA
>NZ_JAANAS010000019.1 GCF_011089875.1 Psychroflexus maritimus
ATAATTGGAATTTGAGAATTGATGTCAAAGGTTTCAACATTATTTTGGTCATCATCACATAATTCGATAGCAGGAATAGCTTCAGGAGCTGCAATAACGGGAAGTAAGTCGATTTCTAATTCTAATTCGGTAAAGGAAACACAGCCGTTATTAACATCCGTAGCTCTCACAAAAAGTGTTTGATTAAAAGGGCTTTCGTTGGTATAAGGGCTTTCCAG
>NZ_JAANAS010000020.1 GCF_011089875.1 Psychroflexus maritimus
TAGCGTATATATAGAATTCCAAAGTTGGATGATTGTGCAATATTTTTGTTTTAAATGTGTTCAATATTTTTCAAAAAATGCAAATAACGCTTTATGATGTTTAATTTATCGTTATTAAAAATGATTTCGGAAAGTTCATCTGCACCTTTTTATACAGATTTGTTGACTACTTCTTATAATATTAGACTAATGGCTTTATTGTTTTTTTTTAATCTTT
>NZ_JAANAS010000021.1 GCF_011089875.1 Psychroflexus maritimus
AAAATCGATGAAATTACCGGTGGAAATTTAGATTACGAAATCGAATTCTTCACCACCCAAGCTGATGCCGAAGACTTAACTATCGAAAACGGACTAGAAAGCCCTTATACCAACGAAAGTCCTTTTAATCAAACACTTTTTGTGAGAGCTACGGATGTTAATAACGGCTGTGTTTCCTTTACCGAATTGGAATTGGAAATCGACTTACTTCCCGT
>NZ_JAANAS010000022.1 GCF_011089875.1 Psychroflexus maritimus
CAAGAATCATTAAATCCATCTTCATTTGGAGTGAAGAATTTTGGGTAATCGATTAAAGAAACTAGTTTTGTTTCGGTAGCACAACCACCTAAATCTCTACCAATCACTTCTACTTCTCCAGCTTCTAAACCGCTAAAGATTAAACTTGATTGTCCGTCTTGAGCTACCCAAGGACCGCCATCTACAGAAAACTCAAATTCGCCGTTGCCTTGAAT
>NZ_JAANAS010000023.1 GCF_011089875.1 Psychroflexus maritimus
ACTAAGTCTTTAGCTGGGTTAGGGTAGAGGCTAAATAATTTATTGTCCTCATCTTCCACACCCATGGTTTCTGTATCAAATTTCAAGGAAAATCGGGATGTGTCAACCGATTCGCTAACACTTTCATCTACATTAAAGGAATAAGTCTGCCCGTCTTCTAACAAGGTTTCTGTGCCTAAATAATCATCGACTAAATAAACTGCTGTTGTTCCAA
>NZ_JAANAS010000013.1 GCF_011089875.1 Psychroflexus maritimus
AGGTACTATCTTTAAATCCAAACATTTTTTTAATTTTCAACCATAATTTTTTTATCTTTGATTTTACCGAGAGGAAGCATACTTTGATCACTCACTGGATGTTTACCTTGTATAGCCAAACTTTTTGTTTGGCTATTTTTTTCGCCTCTTTCAGAGGCGTACCGAGAGGAAAGCTCCTTCTCCTCCTCTTGGATATTTTTATTTCCTTTATTTTGATAATTAATATCAAAGGGTTCGTTTTTTTTCCACAAGTAATAAATTGTTAACAATAATTTTTTTTGAACAGCGACAATACCTTTCATTTTGATGCCTGTTCTTTCATAAACTCTAAGGTAAAGGTTCTTAAAAACTGTCCCTTCTGAACCTATTGCTATTAACGATGGCATGTGTAAAATTCGTCTAATCCTTGAGTTTCCCTTTTTCGATATTTTTGTCTTGCCTTTATGAGAACCTGATTGATTTTCTACAACATCATACCCAGAATAACTCACTAGTTGCTTGTAATTTTTAAACAGATTAAATCCATTTGTTTCTGCTATAACAGTAGCTACAGAAAGTATTGATAATCCTCTAACTGTGCAAATATTCTCTACTTTTAATTTTAGCTCCTCATCACTTTTTATGACTTCTTCGATAGCAATTTCTGTCTTTGTTTTTTGCTTTTCTAAGAAACGTATATGGCTTTTCATTTGCTTAATCACATGCTTGTTTGATAAAGCTGATTGTTCTTCTGCATGTAGCTTATTCTTTTCTACCGTAATCGATTCCTGAATGGATTGATACTGTCGTGTTAAAGACCTTAGGCTTACAAAAACATCTTTAGGTCTAATCCATTGAGATAAATTTTGTTCTGCCCCCATTTGTGCCAAACCTTTAGCGTCTATTTTATCATTCTTACTTTTTAAGCCAATAGATTGTAAATACTTTTTTGCTTTGTTTGGTAAAATAATAGAAACTCTATACCCTGCATCATCTAGATAATAAGCAAGTTCTTCGTGATAAACACCAGTAGCTTCTAAGCTAACAACTATTGGAATAGACTCTTTTTTTGTCCATTTATCAATCCATTTTACTAGCTTTAAAAAGCCTGCTTTTGAATTAGAAACACTACAAGAAGACTTAACCTTCACGCTTTGATTACAGTCTATCGTGCTTATACAAGCATCTACTTTTTTACTTGACACATCAAGACCTACTGAAAATTTTAAATTCATAATAAAAGTATTTTTTGCGTAATAATCATTAAAATTTTTCTCTAAGACTTTGCTCATGTAATACAATATCTATAACTAAATTATAGTATTTAGGTACTATTGAATCTTTAAGAAAAAGACTAGGATAGATTTGCCTTTATCAGCATTATCAATCAATGATTGTAACTAGCCCGCAAACAATTTGCTACCCTAGCTTTAATGATTTAACTGTTTAAAAATACAAAGATATGAGCCCGTAAAGTCTGAGCTTAGTAAAACACAAGCCCCAAAGCGACCGGTAGGAAGCTCTTGGGGTGAAGATGTTTTGCTTAGTGAAGGCTGCGGACTTGTAATGAATAGCGGGTTCTTGGCTCCTGAAATTTCTGCACCGTAAAGTTTAACAGCTTTTTTTTGATTGGTTAACTAACAATTGTTAGTTTTGTAAGTGTAGATTTAAATAAACGACTAAATGGCAAGGTTTTATCCTTTAAAAGTGAAAGATATATATAAAGAAACGGAGGATTGTTCGGTGGTTTCGTTTGAGGTTCCCGAGGAATTAAAAGAGGAGTTTCAATACCATCAAGGGCAACATTTAACTTTGAAAAAGTTGATTAATAACGAGGATGTTCGACGATCGTACTCGCTTTGTTCAAGTCCGGTTGAGGGCGAATGGCGAGTAGGAGTGAAGCAAATTTTTGAAGGAAAGTTTTCTAGTTTTATTAATCAGGAGTTGCAGAAAAACGACTTGTTGGAGGTGATGCCACCCTCTGGTGATTTTGGTGTTGATTTGCAGCCAGAAAATTCAAAAAATTATGTGTTTTTTGCTGCAGGAAGTGGAATTACTCCGGTACTTTCTATGATAAAAACACATTTGGCGAAAGAGCCGATGGCTAATTGTCAGCTGTATTACTTGAATAGAAACGCAAAATCCATTATCTTTAAAGAGGAAATTGAACAGATTAGAAATACGTATTTTGGAAGGTTTGAAGTTAACTACTTTTTAACGCGCGAACAACGTGATATTGAACTATTTAATGGTAGGTTCACGCCTAAAAAAATACAACAATTGGCTTCTACAATTTTAGATGTAGAATCGGTTGACGAATGTTTTATTTGTGGTCCTGAGGAAATGATTTTTATGATTCGTGATGAATTGTCTAAGCTAGGATTGGACAAAGCTAATATTCATTATGAATTATTTGTAACAGGACTATCTGAAGCGGATAAGAAACGAGCAGAAGTGGCCATGGCAAAACGAAAAGATGGTACTAAAATTACTATTTTAGATGGTGGTAAAGAGTTTCATTTTGATATGACCAAGGACTACGACAATATTTTGGATGCGGCCTTAGCCGCTGGCGCTGATTTACCTTTTGCCTGTAAAGGCGGGGTTTGTAGCACCTGTAAGTGCCAGGTTAAAAAGGGTGACGTAGAAATGAAAATTAATTACGCCCTAGAAAAAGATGAGGTAGCCAATGATTTTGTGTTGAGTTGTCAGGCTATTCCTACTTCAGATGATGTGGTGTTGGATTTTGATGTGTAATTAGAATTAAGTATTGCGTACAAACTGTTAAGTTTAGGATATTGAGATATAGTTATCTAGTGATGGGCTTATAGTAGAAGAAATGAGATTATACTTGTTTTTTTATTGTGCTTTGTGTTAATCTTAACCACTTAGCGAGAATATCTAGATGAACTGATAGAAGATGAGAAATTAGAAACTAGAGATTAGAAAGTTGTAGTAACATATTTATAACTCTGTGTTCTTTGCGAATTTCTTAGTGAGCTTTGCGTGAAATAAGTCTTCGTGACTTAGCGAGAAACAGTAATAAAATACAGAAAAGCTTGATAGTTAAAATATTAAATAAAAAATTGAATAAATAAAATATAATTTTGTATATTATTGATTATTAAATAAAAAGCTATGGAAAATCAAGAAAAAATGAATAAAGAGAAGTTGAAGAGCATGGAAGCGATTTTTGAAGCTAAAATTGCTAATGATGAGAAAATAGAGCCTAAAGACTGGATGCCTGAAAAATACAGGAAAACCCATATAAGGCAAATATCTCAGCATGCACATTCTGAAATTGTAGGCATGCTTCCTGAAGGAAATTGGATTACAAGAGCGCCTTCTTTACGAAGAAAAGTGGCTCTTTTAGCTAAAGTTCAAGATGAAGCAGGGCATGGATTATACTTGTATTCGGCTTGTGAAACTTTAGGAATTTCGAGAGAGGAAATGTATGACCAGCTCCACTCTGGAAAAGCTAAATATTCGAGCATTTTTAATTATCCAACGCTTACATGGGCTGATATGGGAGCTATTGGTTGGTTGGTTGATGGTGCCGCAATTATTAATCAGGTGCCATTGTGTAATACTTCATTTGGTCCCTATGCTAGAGCTATGGTGCGTGTATGTAAAGAAGAAAGCTTCCACCAAAGACAAGGTTACGAAATTATGATGACGCTCTGCAACGGCACACAAGAGCAAAAAGATATGGCGCAAGATGCTTTAAATCGATGGTGGTGGCCATCTTTGATGATGTTTGGCCCAACCGATGATGAGTCAACACACACAGAGCAGTCGATGAAATGGAAGTTAAAGCGTAAAACCAATGACGAGTTACGTCAGCAGTTTATTGATCAAACTGTTCCCCAAGCTGATATACTTGGACTAACTGTTCCAGACCTTGATTTAAGATTCAATAACGATACAGGTCACTACGATTTTGGGAAAATTGATTGGGATGAATTTTGGCAAGTAGTGAAAGGTCACGGTAGGTGTAATAAAGAGCGTATTTCGGCAAGAAAAAACGCCTGGGATAACGGAAAGTGGGTACGTGATGCCGCCGTAGCTTATGCCGAAAAGCAATCCGATAAAGAGGAAGTGAAGAAAGCGGTTTAAATTGAATTTATTACGAATTACTAAGAAATGAGATATTAGAGATGAGATTTAAGAAGTTAGAAAATAGAGATTAAATAATCTTTGCGTACGCTGCGACTTTGCTGTAATAAAAGCACAAAGTGCTGAGTACAAAGTATTATAATTTGAATATTATAAATTTCTTAGTGTTCTCTGATTGAAAAATAATGACAATTATTAAAAACAAAATAATATGAATAAAAACTGGCCCCTTTGGGAAGTATTTGTACGAAGTAAAAACGGCTTAGAACATCGGCATTTTGGAAGCTTACGTGCCGCAGATGCAGAAATGGCATTAAACAATGCGCGCGATGTTTACACCCGTAGAAGTGAAGGCGTAAGTATTTGGGTTGTTGAATCTAAAAATATTAAGGCTTCTAATCCAGAGCACAATGGCGAGTTGTTTGAGCCAGCAGCCGATAAAGCCTACAGGCATCCAACCTTTTATAATTTGCCTGATGATATTGAACACATGTAAGTTCGGAAAATAAGAAAAAATGACAAACGAAAATTTAATTCAATACCTCTACGGAATTGCTGATAATTCCTTAATCCTTGGACAACGCTTAGGTGAACTTTGTGGTCACGGTCCAACTTTAGAAACAGATATTGCTTTAACCAATATTTCATTAGACTTATTTGGTCAAGTAAGAAGTTATTTTCAGTATTTAGCTGAATTATCTAAAGATGACTTAACTGAAGATGACCTTGCATTTCTTAGAAAAGAGCGTGAATATAAAAACCTACTTTTAGTAGAGCAACCCAATACTGATTTTGCATACATCATTGTAAGGCAATACTTTTTTGATGTTTTTCACTATATGCTTTTAGAAAAGTTGCAAGATTCTAAAAATGTAAATCTTCAAGGCATAGCTAAAAAAAGCATTAAGGAAGTTGCTTATCACCAACGATTCTCAGGCGATTGGCTTTTGCGTTTAGGTGATGGTACTGAAGAAAGTAAGCAAAAAGTTCAGCAAGCGGTAAGTGACTTGTGGGTGTTTACAGATGAGTTATTCCATGTTACAAAAGATGATGAAGCTGTAATAAAGGCTGGTCATGGAGTTGATGTTCGTTTGTTGAAAGATGATTATTATGCAAAAATCACCAATCAGCTTAAACAAGCTACTCTAGAAGTTCCAGAAACTAAATACTTCCAGAAAGGCGGAAAACAAGGAATTCACTCAGAACACATGGGTTACATTTTAGCAGATATGCAATTCATGCAACGTGCTTATCCTGATATGAAGTGGTAGGTTTTTTAGTATTCGGTACAAAGAATTAAGTACAAAGAAAATGATGGTATAAGAGGATTGAATGGTAAGCCTCTAGTCAGGCAGATAGTTTTGTGGTTATAGTGAATTCACCACAGAGACACGGAGTGCACAGAGTTCAATAGACTTAATAAAGTTAATTTGTATTGTAAAATCTTCGTGTCCTTTGTGCCTTTGTGGTTTTAAAGGAGGTGTTTTAACCACAGAGACACGGAGAAAAAATTAAGTAAAAATGACAGAAAATCAAATTTCATCCGAAATTATAGGAGCAGCCATTGAAGTTCATAAACAGTTAGGACCAGGTTTATTGGAAAGTGCTTATGAAACTTGTTTGGCATTTGAATTACGAAAAAAAGGTTTTAAAGTTGAGCGGCAGCTTGCTTTACCATTAATTTATAAAGATGTAAAATTAGATGCAGGCTACCGAATTGATTTGCTTGTTAATGATAAAGTAATTATTGAAGTGAAAAGTTTGGACGCATTGGCACCAATTCACACAGCTCAAATTCTTACGTATTTAAAACTAAAGGATATAAAACTGGGGCTATTGATTAATTTTAATTCGGTGGTGGTTAAAGATGGGATAAAACGAGTGATAAACGGTTATTTATAAGCATGGAGAAGTAAAATAAGCCTTTGTGGTCTTCGTGTCTTTGTGTTTAAATAGGTTGGTTGAGCACCACAGAGACACAGAGTACACAGAGAAAGAAAAATTACTTTAAAATCGAAGTTATATTGAATTTATACACTAATCTTTGTGCTCTTTGTGCCTTTGTGGTTTTAAAGGAGTTGTTTTAACCACAGAGACACGGAATGCACAGAGAAAGAAAAAGAATCAGATAAATCGTAAAAAATCGAAATTATAAATATCTTGAAAGATGAACACAACACAAGACATAGACCCAAAGATTTATTCTATTTTAAAGGATGTCTCCGATCCGGAGATTCCTGTATTGTCGATTGTTGATATGGGAGTTGTTCGTTCTGCAAAGCTTTTAGAAAATAACCGAGTAAAGGTAGAAATCACACCAACTTACAGCGGTTGCCCCGCCATGGATGTGATTGGTGATGATGTAAAAAAAGCCTTTCAAGATAAAGGTTATCAAGCCGAAGTAAAACTTATTTTATCGCCAGCCTGGACCACCGATTGGATGACCGATGAAGCAAAACAGGCCTTAAAAGAATACGGGATTGCACCACCTATGGATGCTACTTCAGATAAAGAAGCCTTACTTGGAAACAAGAAAATTATTGAATGTCCTCAATGTGGTTCTACAAACACTAAATTAGTAAGTCAGTTTGCATCTACCGCTTGCAAAGCTATGTTTAAATGCGAAGATTGTAAAGAGCCGTTCGATTATTTTAAGTGTTTGATTTAATTATACATTAAATCAATTGCGGTGCACTTAATTTAAACTTGGTTGTTGAATAAATTTTCATCAGCGAAAGCACATCCTGAAATACTGTGGAAATCTGTGCAATTTATTGGTCTCAAAAATAGTTAAAACTAGGGACTTTAGTGCATCTCGGTTTAGCTTCTAAAAACACTTACCTTTGTTATATGAATAATCAATGGGTAAATGGATATATTGTTTCGAGATTAACAGTGCACTTGGTTTGGAGCACCAAGTATTGCTATTCAGTTTTAAATGGAGATATTTAGAAGTGTTGACGTGAGATTCTGATTCAATTTTGTGATGCCGAAAGTATTAGTATATTAAAGGCAGTTGTTAATAAAGATCATATTCACATGCATGTAGAGTATCGCCCCTCGCAAGACATCAGCACTTTAGTAAAAAAGCTAAAAGGCAGAAGCTCAAGAAAACTCCAACAAAAGTTTCCAAAATTACAAAAGCGCTATTGGGGCAGCTATTTTTGGGCAATAGGTTTGGGATGTTAGAGTACGGGCAACATAACTGATGAAATGGTAAGTGAATACTTGGAGCATCATCGGAAATCAGGTAATGACTCAGATAATTTTATACTTGAGTAATCACGTACAGCTGAATTTCAGTCAGGATAAAACCTATGGACTTCAAGTCCAAAGTGGTTTAGTTCCATCCTTCACTTACAAAAGCTTAGCGCTTTTATTTTTAAGCAGGATTAGATATCCTGAAAGAGTTCACTGCTGGAAATACAAAACCACTGCTTTCGCAGTATTGGTTTTTATTTTCATCCTTCACTTACAAAAGCTTAGCGCTTTTGACGTTTGTATGAAAATAAAAACCACACTTTTTCAAGTGTGGTTTTGTGCTTGTCGTGACCTCGGCAGGATTCAAACCTGCAACCTCTTGAGCCGTAATCAAGTGCGCTATTCAGTTGCGCCACGAGGCCTTTTTTTGAGTTGGCAAATATAAGCTAAATTCGTATATTGACAAATTTTAAGCACAGAAATATGAAAGAAATTCAGCATTACATAAGAGAAATTAACGACTTCCCTAAAAAAGGAGTGGTTTACAAAGACATAAGTCCGCTTCTTGGAAACATAGAGGCTATGCGCTTGGCCGTTGATAAGTTAATTGCAAACTTGCCTCACCAAAACATCGATAAAGTGGTAGGGATTGAGTCACGTGGATTTTTCCTTGCTACATTGTTAGCAGACCGGCTTAATGCAGGCTTCGTACCAATCAGAAAACCAGGAAAACTCCCTTACAAAACTTATCAGCAAAAATATGATTTAGAATATGGACATGACCAACTTGAAATTCATCAAGATGCTATTCAGATGGGAGAGAAGGTATTGATTCACGATGATGTGTTAGCAACAGGAGGTACTGCTGAAGCAGCTGTGAAGTTAGTTAATCGTTTTGATGCAGCTATTGTTCAGCTTAATTTTATAATTGAAATACCATTTCTAAACGGGAGAGAAAAAATAAAAAAACAGCAGGTTTTTGTTCTTCAGGATTAAGCCATATAAGTGATGATTAAATTTAGGTACTTGATAAATTTTAAATTTAATTGTAATCAAAAAGGAGAACTAATTGTATAATTAATTCTCCTTGCTATTAAGCGTAATTGATAGGATAACTAATTATCTTAAACTAGCTCCTAACTGTTTTTCAAATTGTTGTTGAAATTTAGACATTAATTTATCTACCTGCTTGTCGGTTAAGGTTTTATTTTCATCTTGGAAAATAAATTTAATGGCATAACTTTTCTTTCCTTCAGGGAGGTTTTTTCCTAAATAAACATCAAACAAATCGACTTTTTTAAGTAGTTTCTTACCTAATTTAAGCGCAATTTCTTCTAATTCATTAAACCTTATATGTTCGTTAAGAAGTAATGCAAAATCTCTTCTAACGGCAGGGTATTTGGGTATTTCTTCAAAAGTAAACTGATTGGTTTTTGATGCTTCTAACATTTCGTCCCAATTAAAATCGGCAAAAAGGACTTCTTGTTCAATGTCAAACTTCTTTAAAATTGATTTTTGAACAGTACCAAAACTCACCAATGCTTTCTTGTTATAGAAAATTGTAATAGCCTCGTTAAATACACTTGATTTGGCAGTTTTAATTGTTGTTGATTTGATGCCTAATCTTTGTAAAATACTTTCAACAATCCCTTTAAAATAGAAGAAATTAGTTTTTTCTATTGCATTAGTCCAAGATTCTGGATTTTTATTACCGGTGACCAGCAAGGATAAATGCTTAGGTTCTTCGTATTTTTCAGTGTATTTGTGATAGGTTTTTCCGAACTCAAAAAATTTGAGATTTTCATTTTTACGATTCAAGTTATAGGCAATGCTTTCTAATCCAGAAAACAGCATGCTTTGTCTCATTACTGCTAAATCTTGACTAAGCGGATTTAGCATTTCTACTTGATTTTCTGCACTAATTGTGTTAGAAAATTCTGTGTATTTAGCTGTGGTTAAAGAGTTAGACATAATTTCAGAAAACCCTTTACCTACCAATTGTTGTGCAGTTATCTGCTGTATTTTATGATCATCAAATTTATTAGTCAATGAAACAGAAACATTAAACTTTTCATTTAATGGAATATTATTATAGCCATAAATTCTTAATATTTCTTCAATAACGTCAACTTCTCGTTGAACGTCAACCCGGTATGCAGGAATGGTTAAACCTAAACCACTTTCAGTTACATTATTCACTTTAATTTCTAAAGAGGATAAAATGTTTTTAATAACATTAGTGTCTATTTCGTGACCAATCAAATCATTGATTTTTTTGAAACTTAAAAACACCTGAAAATCTTCAATTTTTTTAGGGTATAAATCGTCAATATCACTGCTCACTTTTCCGCCAGCAATTTCCTGAATTAATATAACAGCTCTTTTTAAGGCATATTCAGTGATGTTTGGGTCTATACCTCGCTCAAACCTAAATGAAGCATCGGTATTTAATCCGTGTCTTTTAGCTGTTTTTCTTACACTTACGGGGTCAAAATAGGCGCTTTCTAAAAATATAGAGCTGGTATGTTGGGTAACTCCAGAATCTAATCCACCAAAAACACCAGCAATGCAAAGTGGTTTTTCTTCATCGCAAATCATTAAATCATCTTCGTGAAGTTCACGTTCTACTTCGTCAAGAGTAATAAATTTCGTTCCCTTTTTTAAAGTTTGAACAACAATTTTATTTCCTCTTATTTTATCTGCGTCAAAGGCATGAAGTGGTTGCCCTAATTCATGCAAGACGTAATTTGTAGCATCAACTATGTTATTGATTGGTTTTAGACCAATTGCTTTTAATCTATTTTGAAGCCATGTTGGCGAGGCTTTTACGCTAACCCCAGAAATAGTTATTCCAGCGTACCTAGGTGCCAATTTGCTTTCTTTTACTTCTATGGCTATTTTTCTACTCCTTTCTTCTACATGAAAATTACTTATGGCCGGAGTATTGAGCGGTGTATTTTTATCTAATTGAATTAATCCAGCACGCAAATCTCTAGCTACCCCCCAATGACTCATCGCATCAGCGCGGTTTGGAGTTAGTCCAATTTCAAAAACTTGATCAATTTCAACTTCAAAAATATCTTTTAGGGGAGTTCCGGGCTGAAAGTCTTCAGCTAAAACCATAATTCCGTCATGACTTTCCCCAAAGCCTAATTCGTCTTCGGCACAAATCATCCCATGGCTAGCTTCACCTCTTATCTTTCCTTTCTTTATTTTCCAAGCTTCGCCTTTTTCATCATAAAGTGTTGTACCAATAGTAGCTACAGGAACTTTTTGTCCTTCGGCTACATTGGGCGCACCACATACAATCTGAAGCTCTTCGCCCTCACCAATGTTTACTTTAGTAAGTTTCAGCTTGTCGGCATTGGGATGTTTTTTACATTCAGTCACATGACCTACAACAACGCCTTCAAGTCCTCCTTTTACAGACTCAAAATTAGTTACGCCTTCTACTTCTAGCCCTAAATCGGTTAGTAGTGCGTCTGCTTCGTTAGTGCTTAAATCGGTATTGATAAACTGTTTTAACCAGTTGTAAGATATCTTCATAAGTTATTGTAAAATATCTGGCAAATATATAAAACCAAATCAAAAACTAAGTTGGATTCAGGGGTTTTATGTGGTTCAATTTATAGCTTACTTTAGACACTTAATTAAGCTAGTTTTAAAATCTCAATTTTAAATCAGATTATGAAAAGAATTTATAGTTATTCAGTATAATACCTTTACTTTTGTGCGGGATTGGTTGTAGGCATGGATTTTAATTTCAATTAAATGCTTCCCCTTGTTGATTTACTCAACTTAGACACCTAACTATTGTATTATTGATTCATGAGAGTGAAATTTTTTTCTTTCTTCTTTATTTGCTTTAATTTCATCGCTTTTTCTCAAGAAGTGTATGTTGCTGATTTAGGTAATAATAGTCCTATAGAAGGAGTGCAAATTTCTACTCTATCTGGTGATACTTTAACAACCAATGCTGAAGGAAAGATAAATTTGAGCTCCTTGAAAGCTCAAGACGAAATACAATTTAGTCATCCTAACTTCCAATCTTTAAAAACAAGTTATTCAGGTTTAGTCCAATCTGATTTTAAAATTTACTTGATTTCCAGGAATATAGCATTGGATGATGTGGTGGTATCTGGTTCGCGATGGCGACAAGCATCCAATAAAATTCCAGCGAAAGTAACAAGCATTTCAGCAAAGGAAGTCCAACTTTACATGCCTCAAAATGCGGCAGACTTACTTGAAACTTCTGGAAAAGTTTTTGTTCAGAAAAGTCAGCAGGGGGGAGGTAGTCCAATGATCAGAGGTTTTGCGGCTAATCGTTTGCTTTACAGTGTGGATGGTGTACGAATGAACACTGCTATTTTTAGAGGCGGAAATATACAGAATGTAATTAATCTGGATCCTTTTGTAATGGAGAGCACAGAAGTTTTGTTTGGTGCCAATTCTGTGATTTATGGAAGTGACGCCATGGGAGGGGTAATGAGCTTTCAAAGTTTACAACCTGAGTTATTTCTAAGTGACGAAATTAAAGTGAAAGGAAATGCAGTTGTTAGACATTCTACCGCTAACTCAGAAAAGACAGGTCATTTTAATGTTCGTATTGGAGCCAAAAAATGGGCTTTTGTAAGTAGTTTTAGTCGTTGGGAATTTGATGATTTAATACAAGGTAGAAGCGGACCAAAAGATTATTTAAAAACTCAACACGTTAAACGAATAGACGGAGCAGATGTTGTAGTTGAACAAGACAATCCTAGAAAACAAGTACCCTCCGCTTATTCGCAATTCAATACACTCCAAAAAATAAGGTTTAAACCGAATGAAAAATGGGATTTTCAATATGCTTTTCATTTTTCAGAGACTTCCTCATTTGGGAGGTATGACCGACATAACAGATTAAGAAATGGGCTTCCTCAATATGCACAATGGGATTATGGTCCGCAACAGTGGATGATGAATCATTTAAGTTTTTCCTATAAAAACGAAGCCTTGTTTTTTGATCAAATGAATTTTAGTCTAGCTCAACAATCCTTTGAAGAAAGTAGAATTATTAGATTGCTTAACTCAAACACGCAAAGACAACAAGTTGAAAATTTAAACACCTATGCATTGAATATCGATTTTAAAAAGAAACTAGGAACCAAAAACACACTTTATTACGGTACAGAATGGGTGACTAATTTGGTTGATTCTAAAGGCGAATTAACCGATATAAATTCAATGGAAACTGAAACAGGACCTGCTCGATATCCTGAAGCTACGTGGCAATCTGTAGGAATATATGCAAAAAATGAATATGTGTTTTCTAATCAATTATTGTTGTTAGCGGGCTTGCGCTACAACCATTTTAGTATTGATGCAGATTTTTCCAACAACTTAGCTTTTTACCCACTTCCCTTTGACCATGCTCAAGTAAATGATGCTGCACTTACGGCAAGTATAGGAAGTGTTTACACGCCTTCAAATGATTGGGTTTTGAAAGCCAATTTTGGTACAGCTTTTCGATCGCCTAACGTGGATGATTTAGGAAAAGTTTTTGATTCTGAACCCGGAGCAGTCACCGTTCCTAATCCAAATTTAGCTGCTGAATATGCTTATAATATTGATGTAAGCTTAAGTAAAATTATAGGAAAGCATTTAAAAGTGGAGTTGGATGCTTATGCAACATTACTCAATAACGCAATGGTGCGGAGAGATTTTCAGTTGAATGGACTAGATAGTATATCGTTTGAAGGAACCCCTAGTAAAGTTCAAGCCATACAAAATGCATCGAAGGCTAAAATTTACGGTTTTCAACTAGGTATGGAACTTAAAGTCTTAAAGAATTTAATTTTTACATCCGATTTAAATTATCAGATTGGTCGTGAAGAGATGGAAGACGGAAGCACAAGTCCTTCTCGTCATGCACCTCCTTTTTTTGGAGTAAATCGCTTACAGTATAGAAAAGCTAAGTGGACGGTCGAGCTCAATACTTTTTTCCAAGGAGAAATGAGTTTTGAAAACCTTGCTTTAGAAGAGCGTTTAAAGGATGAGATTTATGCCAAAGATGCTAATGGAAATAATTTTTCTCCTGCCTGGTACACACTCAACCTAAAATCATTGTATAAGTTTTCATCTTCTTATGCTGTAAGTTTTGGCGTAGAAAATATAACAGATCAACGCTACAGGCCTTATAGTTCAGGTATATCTGGTGCAGGTTTAAACTTTGTTGCTTCTGTAATGATTAATTTTTAGTCAAACAGATTGCTTTTTAATTGGTAGTTGATTGGCAAGCTAATTAGTTTTCCTTGGTCGGTAATTCCTTCAATAAAAAACTTATAATTTTTAAAATCTAAATTTTTCATTTTGATCACAAAATCTCCGTTATTACTTATTACTTCTGGCTCCCAATGAAGTCCAGCTATCAGTTGAAATTTATTAGAATTTTGATAAATATAAGCAGGAGTATAAAATGCTTTAGGTTTAGTATAACCTTCCTCCATAGTGATTTCGGTTATCCTTTTTTGGTATTTTGCTAAATTACGCATATGTGTAGCAAATTTTAGTCGAATAACACCCCCAGCTCCCCACATTCCCTGACCTAAACCATTTTTGTCAATCTCTATGCTTTCGAAATCGGCTACCAGTCTATTGCTTAAAACACTTAAATCACTTACACGACCACCATTTATTATTACTTGTGGCGGCGGTGTCTGTGGAATATTCGGTCGTATTATAAATTGGCTTCCTGTGTCGGTAACGCGGTAGCCTCTATACCTTAAAAAATCTGATAATAAGGGAAAGCTGTCTGCTAATTCATCAGTTACTTCAACTTTTTTTCCTCTCAATGAACTTAAAAATTCCTTTTTTTCTTCTTTAGTGGCTTTAGCTTTTACAATAACATCTTCTAGCAGCTCGCCATTTTCAAAGGCTTTAATTTCTGTTTGCTGTTGAGTTTTTGGTTTAAAATTGTAATCTGCTTTTTCTGCATGCAGTTTAATTTTCGGAAAATTAATTAGTGTATTTACCTTAAATTTTGGAGCGGGATAATGTTTTCCTTTTTTATCGAAAGTAGAAAAACTATACGTTGTCTCTTTTATGGGGAAAATTTTATTTGTTTCTATTTTTTTTGTTTTATCTAAATCGAAAACCTCGTCCTCATTAATCATGTTTTCAAATATCAAAAAGAAGCGTCTAAAGTTTTTGGTTTTTTGTAAAAAAAATAGTTCCTGATTAATTCCTTGCTCTCTTTTAGAAACATCAATAATTTCATGGTTTAAGATAGCATCCCAATTATACCTGCTCCAGCCTTGATTGAGTAGTAAGAGGTCTAGATTGTATTGTTTTTTAAAATCAATATCTTTAAAATAGGAATTGGGTTTTTCTATGTTTCCTTTGATGTATGGCGATAAAAGTAGTTTGGAAATAATGCTGTGTTTAGGCTGGTTAGCTATAGAGTTTTGATGAAGTACAGAGGCGCTTAGATTGGTATATTTATTTTCTAATTTTTCTATTGAAAAAGAAAATTTGATAGAGTCTAAAGCTTCATTAAATCGATCTTTTATACGAACATCTGCTTTTTTTATGTAGTTGTCTTGATGCCTGAAAATTAAACGTTCTGCAATAGGTTTGTTTTTGTAAAATAAAGTAATTGTATTAACGCCCGTAAATAAATTATTGATAGGAAGTTTAAATTGTAATTCTTGACCTTGTGAATGCTTACTTAAATCAACTTCAAAGTTTTTTCCAGCCTGATGTATTAAAAGGTTAAAATGCTGAAAGCCTTCTTTGTTTAAGTTCTGACTGATTTTAATTATATGGTAATCCTTCTGTATGTGGGTTGAGATAATTCCTCCTTTTTCTTGAATACCTTCAATTTCTCTAACAAATTTTTCTTGATTTTCAGTAGTTATTTCTAGGGTATAATTCTTTCCTTTTTGGGGGGTTAAGTTGAAAGCACCCATTCCAAAATCGTTGCTTTTAAAACTGCTTATTTTTTTTCCTTCTTTAAAGACTTCAGCATTAAAAGCTACACCAATTCCTTGCTCATTGATGGCTTTTACACCGTAACGATGTAAAAAATCGTAAATTCCATAACCTGATTCGGGTAAAATTTGAACGTCGATAGCTGTATAAGTTTTTACAGATTTTTTATTTTCAATTTTTTTAATGATTTCTATAGGAATTTGGTGATTGAGGTGTTGAAGCTTATTTTGGTTATTGTAATTAGTAGAAAAGTACAAATAATATTTTCCTGGTTCAAAATCTTCATCAATTTCAAATTGACCAAAGCTTATACCATTTTTCACATAAAATATGGCTTCCTCTATTTTTTCTTGCTTTTCATTTAATAGTGTTAGATACAAATTTCCTACTTCGTTTTTTAAGAAGTTTGTTTTTCGGTTAATGAGGTAATTTTTAAACCATATAGTTTCCCCTTTAATAAAATGAGTTTTGTTGAGATGTGTAAAGATAACCTCTCCATCATTTTCAAAATAGTTGACTAATTTATTATCAATAAATTTTTGGGCAGTTAAGCTTGTTGAAGTACAACAAATAAGTAAGGCAATAATAATTTTTTTCATAGATGAAGTGTTTTGTCACAAAGATATTATTTAATTAAAAGTTTGCAAATTAAATTTTGTGTTCTATGTTTAAGTCCTAGCCCCGGTAGTAGCGGTTATCTTTTTGTTTTTGTACTTAGCCAGAAACGAGTAAAAAAGCGACCTTAGAAGCTCTTTTTATGAAGATTGATGGCTAGTAATAAACACAAAAAATAAAAGCGAATAACGGGTTCTTGGCTTCAAAATAAACATTTAGATTTGTAAAAGTATTCACACTTATTTGTTTTAAAGTTGTTTTTTAAAGCTTATCTTTATGCTGAAATTTGAGTTTATGAAAGAGAGTTTACATAACTATAGAAAATCTTATGAAAAAGGGGCGCTAACTTTAGAAAATTTAGACGCAAACCCTTTACAACAATTTAGAAAATGGTTTCATGAGATTGATGATAGTGATAGTGTTGATGAAGCCAATGCTTTTAGTTTGAGTACAATTGGAGAGGATGGTTTTCCGAAAACAAGGGTGGTTTTGCTAAAGTCTTATAATGAAAATGGCTTCGTGTTTTACACCAATTACCAAAGTGAAAAGGGAAGAAGTTTACTGATGAATAATAAAGTGTGTTGTTCGTTTTTTTGGCCAGCTGCAGAACGGCAAATCATTATTAAAGGGACTGCAGAAAAATTACCTGCTGCGGTTTCTGACGCTTACTTTGCTTCACGCCCACGCGGTAGTCAGTTAGGTGCTATGGTTTCAAATCAAAGTGAAGTGATTAAAAACCGTTCTGTACTAGAAAATCAATTGAAAGCCTTAGAAGATAAATATGAGGGAAAGGAATTAGAACGACCAAGTTATTGGGGCGGATTTTTAGTAAGGCCCATCAGTATGGAGTTTTGGCAAGGAAGACCTAACCGTTTACACGATCGATTTCGATTTCTGTTGGAAGACTATGATTGGAAAATTGAACGTTTGGCGCCTTAAAATTTTTATGGCAAAGCTATATTAATTGCTGTTTGTAGAAATAAAGTAGGGGAGTTGAGTTCTTTTTAAACAGGCTTTTAAGCTGTGCTGAAATTTTAGTAAACACCTAATGATTTTTTACCTTATTGGTAAGCAAAATTTAATAAAGAGAAGAATGAAAGAACTTATTTTAATAAGACACGGGAAATCTGCATGGGATAATAATTTTCAGGACCACGACCGACCTCTGCAAAAAAGGGCTTATAAGGATGCTGAATTAGTGGCTAAAATTTTGAAAAAGAAAGCTGACTTATCTTCTTATAAAATGATTAGTTCTACTGCAGTAAGGGCTAAAACAAGCGCACAATTACTTGTTGAGCAATTGCGCATTCCAGCTAGTCAATTTTCTTTAGATGAAAAGCTTTATAATTTTGATATGTTTGATGTTTTGCATTTTTTAAAGTTAGTTCCAGATCAAATACAACGCCTTATTTTAGTTGGGCATAATCCAGCTTTTACAGAAGCGGCTAATTTTTTAGGCGATAAGTATTTTTCTTATATACCAACAACAGGCTTAGTAAAATTGCAATTAGATTCAGAAAATTGGTCTAATTTACAACGTGGAACCACAGAATTTTTTATTTTTCCCAAAGATTATAGATAAATGAATCATAAGAAATATACCAACCGAGAATTAAGTTGGCTTCAATTTAATGCACGTGTTTTGCAGGAAGCAGCAGATGTAGAGGTGCCTTTGATAGAGCGCCTTCGATTTTTAGGGATTTTTTCTAACAACTTAGATGAGTTTTTTAGGGTGAGATATGCCGCTATTAAACGCGCTAAACACAGTGATGATGTTTCTAAGAAAAAGTTAGGCGGTTTGAGTGCAAAACGATTGCTTACAGAAATCACCCAAATTGTAATTAAACAACAGGCCGATAGTTTAGAAATTTTAGCAGCTATTCAATCAAAATTAGAGCATCATAATATTTTTATTGTTGATGAAAATCAAATTAAAGGGCATCAAAAGGATTTTGTGAAAGATTTTTTTCTCCAAAAAGTGAGTCCTGCGCTTGTAACCATTATGCTTAATGATTTAAATGAAGTACCTAAATTAAAAGATTCTGCCGCTTACCTAGCCGTGAAGTTAATCGACCAGTCGGCTAAAAAAAGAAAAACCCGTTACATACTCATTGAAATTCCGAATAATGTTGAGCGCTTT
Organism: Psychroflexus maritimus; assembly: GCF_011089875.1. Lineage (GTDB taxonomy): Bacteria > Bacteroidota > Bacteroidia > Flavobacteriales > Flavobacteriaceae > Psychroflexus > Psychroflexus maritimus. The sequence goes on from NZ_JAANAS010000013.1 coordinate 18,020, forward strand.
ATTGTTTTACCTCAGGATGAAGATAAGAAATATGTGATGCTTATTGATGATTTGATTCGTTACAATTTAGACACACTTTTTAATATTTTTGATTACAAAGATTTAAGTGCGCACATGATTAAAATTACTCGTGATGCTCAATTAGATTTGGAGGGTGATTTCAACAAGAGTTATATTGAAAAGATTATTGACGGTGTAAAAGACCGGGTTGACGGTGATCCTGTTCGTTTTGTTTACGACCAAAATATTGATCAAGACACCTTAGATTTTTTGCTTGATAAAATGCAAATTGATGATGCAGATAGCATTATACCTGGTGGGAGATACCACAACCGAAGAGATTATATGAAGTTTCCAGATTTAGGTGCGAAGCATTTGCTTTATGATAAAATTCAACCCTTGCCCATTAACGGATTAAAACTTCATGGTAGTTTGTTTAAGCATATACGTGAAAAAGATTATTTACTTTATGCACCTTACCATACTTTTTCTTATGTGGTAAAGTTTTTAAGGGAAGCTGCTTTAGACCCAAAAGTGAAATTTATAGGAATAACTATTTATCGTTTAGCAGAAGTTTCTCACATTGCAAGCTCGCTTATTAATGCTGCTAAAAACGGCAAGAAAGTAATGGTTTCTATTGAATTACAAGCTCGGTTTGATGAAGCAAACAACATTAAATATGCCGAACGAATGCAACGTGAGGGAATTCAATTAGTATTTGGAGTAACGGGCTTAAAAGTTCATGCTAAAGCTTGTTATATTGAACGTGTAGAGGAGGAGGAAAAGGTTAAACGATATGGGTTTATAAGTACAGGTAATTTTAATGAAAATACAGCAAAAATTTACACCGATTATACTTTATTTACTTCAAACTCTTCCATTCTAAAAGATATTAAAAAAGTGTTTGAATTTTTTGAAGTTAATTATAAAATTAAAAAATACAAGCATCTAATTGTTAGTCCACATTACACTAGAGAGCGTTTTGAAGAGCTAATAGACCATGAAATTGAAAATCAATTGCAGGGTTTACCTGCGGGAATAAAGTTTAAGATGAATTCGCTTTCCGATTATCAAATGATTGACAAACTTTATGAAGCTAGTCAGAAAGGGGTTAAAATTCAATTAATAATCCGTGGAATATGTTGCTTGAAACCTGGCGTTAAAGATTTAAGCGAAACTATTGAAGTAATTAGTGTAGTAGATAAATTTTTAGAACATCCAAGGTTGTACATCTTTGAAAATGGAGGCGCGCCTAAATTTTATATTTCGTCTGCAGATTTAATGACACGAAATTTAGACCACCGTGTAGAAATTTCTTGTCCAATTTATGATGAAGACATTAAAAAAGAACTTTTAGATACTTTTGAAATTTGCTGGAACGAAAATATAAAAGCTAGATTATTTTCTCCTAATAAAGTGAATAAATATAGAAGGAATGGGCAAAAAGAGGTGAGAAGTCAGTTTGCTACTTACCAGTATTACTTAGATAAATTGGAAAAATTGAATTCTTAAGAAAAGAAACACGTGTTAGAAATTCATAAACTTGGCGCCATAGATATTGGATCGAATGCTGTACGACTTCTAGTTTCTACAGTAACAAAGCCAGAACATAAACCAACTAACTTTAAAAAAACTTCACTTGTAAGAATTCCTATTCGGTTAGGAGCCGATGTTTTTATTAATGGCAAAATTTCTGATGAGAATTATGCCAGAATGTTAGAAGCCATGCAAACTTACAAGCACCTTATTAATCTTCATAAAGTTACTAAATTTAGAGCTTGTGCTACTTCTGCTATGCGTGATGCTTCTAATGGAGAAGAGTTAAAAAATGAAGTGTTTCAAAAAACAGGTATTGATATTGAAATAATTAATGGAAAAGATGAAGCAGCTATTATTGCTGCTACCGATTTACATAGTTTAATTAATGATGACTCTACCTACCTATATGTAGATGTTGGAGGAGGAAGTACAGAGTTGACCGTTTTTTCTAAAGGAAAGACAATCTCTTCAAAATCCTTTAAGATAGGTACGGTACGACTGCTTAATAACCTGGTAACTGAAACTGATTGGAACGAGTTTAAGCAGTGGATTCAAAGTCGTTTGTCAGGGTTTACGAAAGTAAATTTAATAGGTTCTGGAGGCAATATCAACAATATTTTTAAAAACAGCGGAAAAAAAGCAGGCAAACCGCTTTCTTATTTTTATTTAAGCTCTTACTATCAATTGCTCAATTCACTTACTTACGAAGAACGAATTTCTGAACTCCAGCTTAACGAAGATCGAGCCGATGTAATTATTCCAGCTACCAAAATTTACCTAACTGCAATGAAGTATAGCAAAGCTAAATCGGTTTACGTTCCAAAAATTGGTTTAGTAGATGGAATTATCAAATCTATTTATAATGAAAATAAGAAATCATAACTAATGGAATTTAGTAACTTAGAAGTTAATTTAGCAGAAATACCCGATTTTAAATCGGTTCAATTACATCCTGTAGCCAAAAAGTACAAAACAGTTCTTTGGTTAGGGTGGCTTGTTCCTTTTTTGATTCTAATGCCAGCTCCAATAATTGTTTATTACTTATGGCCAATTCCTATACTTTACTTGCTTGGTATTTACACTGTATTAAGCTTTATTTTTTTGTTAACAGGAATTGAAATTCATAAAGGTTTTGCCCGAAGAAAATTTGGTTTACGTGAATTGGATATAATTCATCAAAAAGGTTTTTTTGTTTTTACTGAAACCGTGGTTCCTTTTAAGCGAGTACAACATGTAGAAATTAAACAAGGTCCATTGCTTAGATTTTTTCAACTTTATGCCTTGAAATTATATACAGCTGGAGCCTCAACAGGCGATTTAGTAATTAATGGTATTCCGCTAGGAACTGCCGAAAAATTAAAAGCTAAAATTCTTCAGGTGGCAGCTATTGAGGAAGATTTATACACTTCTGAGATAGCTCAGGACGAAGAACAAAAATCTAATATAACCAAGCCTGATGAAAGATTATGATTTTTCAAAAGCACAGCTTCAGGATTTTAGAGGCGTATTTATTATATTTTTTGCCAATGTAGTCCAAAAAATACGTCGTTACTTTTTTGCTTTTTTTGTTCCTTTACTCAATGCAAACTTTAGGGCTTTTATCTTCAATTATTTTATTTTAGCCATTTTTATAGTCGTAGCGTTTTCCTTTGGTTATGCCTATTTGCTATATATAAAGTTCAAATTTCAAATTAAAGGACAATCTTTTCACCTAAATCAAGGGGTGATAAAACGCAGTAGTATTGAAATTCCTTTTGAGCGTATTCAAAATATAAACATTGAACAAAATATTTTTCAACGCTTTTTAAATGTGGTTGGTTTTCAAGTTGAAACAGCGGGAGAAGGAACAGCTGAAATTAACATTAAAGCGCTGCGAAGAGAAAAAGCAGTAGCTTTAAAAAATCAACTTTTAGAAGATGTAAAGAAAGTCAATCCTGAAGTAGAATTAACACACACCCATTCACCTGAAGTTGAATATTCTTCCTCGTCAAAACCTGCTAACGAATTAATGGAATTAGATTTTATTTCTCTCTTTAAGGTGGGGGTAAGCTCTAATTTTTTAAAAGGACTTAGTTTGCTACTTCTCTTTATAAGTACATTGTTTAATTTTTTCTTTGATGTATTATCTCATTTCTTAACTATTGATTTTGAAGAAGATTTTTTCAATCGAATTCCTGAAACACTAACTTTTGCCTTCATTTTTATAGCCTTTTTATTGTTCTTAGGTTTTTTAATAACGGTTTTATCGGTTATGGTTAAGTATTTTGGACTTCGTGTAGTGCGTTTGAGAAATAATTTTGAGGTTGAATACGGATTAATTAAGCGCGTTAATCAAGTAATTAAAAAGAACAAAACCCAAGTGGTAGAGATTGATACTAATCCAATAAAAAAATGGCTTAATATTCAAAACCTATTTGTGAGTCAAGCCTCATCAGTAAGTTTAACTAACGCCCAAAAAATTGGCTTGGTGGGCATAACCCCGTCTCAAACCAATATTTTTTTTGAAGCTATTTTTGATAGGCCACGAAGTCAGTTATTTACTTATATAAGAAGTAGCTTGAGGTATATCATTCGTTTGTTTTGGCGTCAATCTGTAGTATTTACAATTGCTTTTTTAGTAGGGCAATACTTTTTAGGTTGGGTACATTCTAGTATTATTGCTTTTTTCATCGCATTCATTCTAGGAGTGGTAAATTATTTAGCTTACAGAAAATCTTACGTAGGAGTAAGTAAGGATTTAATAAAAATTGGCGGGGGAAGCATCAATACATCTACTAAGTATTTAGCTTTGTATAAAGTTCAATCAGTTTTTATAAAGCGAACTATTTTTCAGCAGTTTAACGCTCATGCAGATTTGGTAATTTATACAGCTTCCGGAAGAGAAGTAATAAATTATTTGCCTTACCAACAAGCCATTCAAATACAAAATTACATTTTATATCGACTAGAGCGAAGTAGTGAGTCTTGGATTTAATAGGTTTTTATTTCTTTTGGTTTTAACTAGAAGAAGCTTAGACTTAGGCTTTTCGTTTCAGTAAGCGCTCAACTTCGTTGGTAATCTCTTTACCAAGATGTTTTTCAGCCAATTCAATATACTTTATTTTCGCATCTTTCTTACTTAAGCCTCTAATTTGGAATAATGCATTAGCTTTGAATGCATTAACTAACTCTTCTCCATTTTCGGGCTGATGGATTATTTTTAAATTACTTTGTTCATTAGCATGTTTGTAATAGGCATAAAAATAGAGTAAGGTATCTTGTTTAAATTTTTTTGATGTACTACTTACTTTTTGAAATGCGATTTCAAAAAGTTGGGTTAAATCATCATCTGTAAGTTGGTATAAATTCTCCATGATTAAATTTTAGAAATGATACTTTCTCCACCACGCATTTTTTGATTAAGTTCAACTTCAATATTAGCATCTAAAGGTAAGAATAAATCTACTCTAGACCCAAATTTTATGAATCCACTATCGTTTCCTTGTTTAATCATTTGCCCTTCAGAAGCATAATTTACAATTCTTTTAGCCAATGCACCAGCAATTTGACGGTAAAGAACATCTCCGTATTTTTTAGAAGAAATAACCACTGTGGTTCGTTCGTTTTCTTCTGAAGATTTAGGGTGCCAAGCCACTAAAAATTTACCAGGGTGGTATTTGCTGTAAGCAACAGTTCCGCTAATTGGATATCGAGTTACATGAACATTTATGGGCGACATAAATATTGAAACTTGAATACGTTTGTCTTTAAAGTATTCTTTTTCTTCAACTTCTTCGATAGCCACTACTTTTCCGTCAACAGGAGAAACGATGTATTCTTCACTTTCATCAACTCCTCTTTTAGGATTTCTAAAAAATTGAGCTACAATTAGAAATAGTAACATACTAACACCAAATACACTGTAAATAAGCAGGTTATTTTGCGAATAATAATTGGTAATTAGGTTGATACCAATTAGTAGTAATATAGCTACTGTAAGAATCTTAAATCCTTCTTTATGAAACATAACTTAATAATATTAAAAATCCATATACAAATGTAATAGAAAAAACGGTACTATCCATCCTATCGTAAATTCCGCCATGTCCAGGGATAATATTTCCGCTGTCTTTTACTTGTGCAATGCGTTTAAATTTAGACTGTACTAAATCGCCAATAGTACCAAATACACTCACTAGGACCGCCATTCCAATCCAAGCGTTTACGCTTAAAGTATGCGTAAAATGATAAAAAACAATTCCTGCAATTCCACACATAATTGCTCCACCTAAAAATCCTTCTATAGTTTTTTTAGGTGAAATTCTTTCAAACAATTTTTTTCTTCCAAAATTTTTACCAAAAACATAAGCAAAGGAATCGTTACACCATACCAAAAGGAAATAACCTATTAAAATCAAAGGTTCAGATTGAGAAGGTTTTCCGCTGATAATACTTATTTCAGGTAAATTGGGCAATAATACAAAAGCAGGTATTATATAAAAGTTAATGACTAAATGCTTGTTCACATTGATTAAGCTTTTACTATTGGAAAATAAGTTTTTGATGAGTACAATACCTACAATTATGAAAACAGGAATTAAAAAAATAAAATACTCTTGGATATAACTGCTTGTTTGATTTAGCAAAATGAGTCCGAACAAAAGAATGTAACTAATTATTGTTTTGTAGTTGAGAAGCCTTTGAACTTCGTATAAACAAATCATCCCAAAAAACAAGAATACAATATGCAAAGCTTCTTTTCCTAAGAGGGCAGAAGCTACAATAAGAAATATATAGATGAGACCGGTAATGGATCTTTTAATAAGTTCTTTCATTCTATAAATCTTCTAAAAGAAGTAAATATAAGTTTTTGCTTGGACTTCCGTAGGTCATAAAATCTTCTTCATCTTCTCCTACTTTAAAGTTTTTAAGCGTTGTTATGTTAGAAGGAATTTGCTTTCTGTTTTTTTGCTTAATAAGTTGTAATCCCTCACCAATTGTTTCTAATAACTGACTAGTGGAGGCAACTACAATAAAATTAAAAGGTAATTCAGCTAGTTTTTTTTCTCCAATTTGATTGGAAGTAACTAAAAGCGCTCCAGTATTAGCAATTAAGTATTCACAGGTGGCTAAAAAATAAGTTGACTTTTCGGTGTTAGTTATTTGGTTTTCAGAAATTTGAAATCTTTTTTGAATCTCTTTGTTAGCACAAAAAACATCAGCTTCTAGCCAGTCATTTTCTTTTAAAATTGAATAAAAACAAGCTTGTAATTCAGCTTCATTTTCACAATACAAAAATTTACCACCATTATTCGTGAACTTTTTTGTGAACATTTCATCAATAGGAAGTTTTGGCTCTGGGGTAAACTTACTTAAATCAGGGTCTTTATTGGTTCTACCAGCCTTTTTTTTCTCTGTTTTACCAAATAGACGTTCAAAAAAATTCATTTGTTTTTATAGGGATTATATGGTTCAAAGATAATAAAATTTAGTAAACGACTACAAAAAATTCAAATTATACTTTTAATTACTAGTATTTTAATTCTTTTTTAGTTGAAAAGTTAGGATTACTGAGAAAATTAAAGAAATTTATGAAGGAGATGTTTTATTACAACAAAAAAAGGAGCAATTTTGATTGCTCCTTTTTAGCTTAAGAAAATAAACAGATTAACTCGTTTATTTTTTCTTTTCTTCTTTTGGTTTATTTAGTGCTTGAGATAATTCGTTTGAAATAGACGATTTATCAAAAGTAAGCTTTCCAGCTCCAGACTCAATGATTACCGCATTTAGTTTTTCACTAAAATCAACAATTTTGCCGTGCATACCGCTCTTGGTAACCACTTTGTCTCCTTTTTTTAGCTCTTCAATAAACTTTTTTTCTTCCTTTTGGCGTTTCATCTGTGGTCTAATCATAAAAAAGTAGAGAACCACAAAAATCAAGAGTAAAGGAAGTAATCCTGTTATTTGTTCCATAATTTATTTTACTGGAGAACCTGCTTTTGCACCTCCTTCTTTTGGATTAACGAATGCTTTAATTCTAATCGTTTCTCTTCCAGATTCAGTGTTAGCTGTAATTCTAACTGTTTTCATTTGTTGGTTAGGTTTTCCTCTTGTGTTAAACTTCACAGTCATATCACCTTGATTACCAGGAGCAATGGCTTCATTCTTTGGATAAGAAGGAACGGTACAACCGCAAGAAGCTTTTGCATTGCTAATGATTAAAGGTGCATCACCAGTATTTGTGAAAGTAAAAGTGTGTTCAACCACATCTCCTTCTTCAACATTTCCAAAATCATGCTCCTTAGTATCAAAACTCAATACTGGAAATTTGTCTTCTTGGGCTGTCTTTTCAGAAGCTTCCGCTACTTTCTTTTCATCTACTTTTTTTGAAGCGTCTTCATTGCAAGAAGTAAAGGATACTAATGCAAATGAAACTAACAATAAAAATACCTTTTTCATTTTAATATGTTTTTAAATTTTGGTTTCAAAAATAAGAAAAAATAAACGATTACATAAGTCCTCTGCCTATTTTATTTATTTCGCCTTTTTCTTTGTATTCTTTTGCCATTTTATCAAGTACTCCATTAATAAAAAAGCTACTTTTTGGTGTGCTGTATTCTTTGGCAATTTCTAGGTATTCATTGATGCTTACTTTTATAGGAATACTTGGAAATTTTTTAAATTCAGCTAAGGCCATACAGATTAAAATTTGGTCAATTTCTGCTATTCTATCTTTTTCCCAACCTGGCGTTTTACCATCTGTATCGGCAAGTAATTCATTATAATTCAAAATTGTTTTTTTAAATAGATCTTTAGCAAAATTTTTATCTTCAAAATTTTTAAACAAAGCAGGTATGTTAATTTCTTCATCCTCCTTTTTAAAATGTTGTAAAAATTTCACAAGACTTGTATTTACTATGGGGAAATCATCTAGCCAAGTAAGTTTATGGTCTTCATAGTATTCATATAAAACTTGATTTGGGGCAAGAATCTTCTTGAAAAATTTTATTATAAAATTCTTATCTTCTTTGTAGCTGGTGTATTCATTTTGTAGATATTCATGGTAAAGATCGCTTTTAAAAAGTTGATCCCAAATTTCCCTTGGAATTTCATCGTCAACAGTCCAATTTTTTAATTTTCTATCTTGAATTAGTTGTTGTAGTTCATCAGATGTTTCTAATTGACTAATAACTTGATTGTTGATGAATCTTAAATTAGGCTTTTTATCTGAAGCTGTAGCCAGGTGTTTTTTTTGTGCTAGCTCGTAATAACGTTGTGCTTGATTTTTTACTTGTATGAGTAAATCTAAATTGAGAATAAATAAATCATACATGTCTTGAATACTCTTATCCAGAAACTTTTCTTCGGTGCTTATTTGATCCCTTTTAGTTTGATTATAAGCATAAATACTTTGCATAACTTTTGTGCGAATATGTCTTCTTGTAAGCATAAGAACTTTTAGTAATTTTGGGCAAAAATAAGTTTTTTAGACACATTACCCCATTTTAATGTACTTATTTAATTGTTTTTATTGAATTAATTTGAGAGCTTAATTTAATTCACCAACTCATCATCTATCTTAGCTTTTTTGTTAGTTTTGCATTAAATTCCAAACCATGAGTGTATTTGAATTATCCCGGTATTTTTACGATTTTTTTATTGAAAAAGGCTACTCTCAACTACTAGCAAGTCGCTTAAACTTAAGTATTAATTTAGTAATAGTCTTAATTTTGGCCTACGTCCTTTTCCGTTTAATGCGCTATATTGCCGAAACACTTGTGGCTAATTTTGCAGCTCAATCAAAAACCAATTTTGACGATTTTTTAGTTAAAAACAAGACCTTTCTTCATCTTTCTAATTTACTAACCATTAATTTTATTTCGTTACTCATACCAGATTTGTTCTATGATTTTTCTAATTTTGAAATTATTGCCGAAAAATTAGTTAGCGTCCTGACTGTGGTTTTTGTAATATGGCTGCTGCGAAGTATTTTACTTACACTTAAAGACTTTTTAAGAACTATTCCAGCTTTTAAAGATAAACCAGTTGATAGCTATATTCAAGTGGTAATGATTGTTTTATGGTTGTTTGCTCTAATTTTTATTTTTGGAATAGTTACAGGGCAATCAGTACTTAAGTTACTTACAGGTTTAGGAGCATTATCGGCAGTTTTGTTATTGGTTTTTAAAGATACAATTTTAGGATTTGTTGCTAGCATTCAGGTAACAGTTAATGATACCGTTCGGATTGGCGACTGGATTACAATGGAAAAGTACAATGCCGATGGAGATGTTTTTGAAATTAACTTAGCTTCCGTTAAAGTGAGGAATTTTGACAATACCATAACTACAATTCCTACCTATTACTTAATTTCAGATTCCTTTAAAAACTGGCGGGGAATGGCGCAATCTGGCGGAAGAAGAATGAAGCGATCCGTTTTGATTAAAAGCCAAAGCATTAAATTTATAACCAATCAAGAAATTGAAAAATATAAAAGTGTTCAACTTATAGCTAATTATGTTACTGAACGAAGTAACGAAATAGAAACTTTTAATTCGAATAATAATGCCGATAAATCAGTTTTAGTTAATGGAAGGAATATGACTAATTTTGGTTTATTTAGACGATATATAGACGCTTATTTGAGAAAACATCCAGGCGTTAATCAGGAAATGATGATTATGTGCAGGCATCTTGCTCCAACACCAAATGGAGTGCCACTAGAAATTTATGCGTTTAGTGCAGATAAAACTTGGGCTAAATATGAAGGAATAATGGCCGATATTTTTGACCATGTCTTCGCTTCAGTACCTTATTTTGATTTAGAAGTTTTTGAATATCCTACAGGAACTGATTTTTCAAATTTCCCTAAGTAACGATTTGGCTACTAACCTAACTACTTTCTTGTTGTTATTCAATTTTTTTGTAAATTGAAAAAAATAATCATTATGATGAAATATTATTACTTAGTATTAATCTTTGTTTGTTTTGCTTGTAAGAATGATTCTAAAAACACTAAAAGTTTATCAGAGAATTTAAAATTGAGCAAGGTTGAAGTTGATCTCCAGGAAATAAAAGAACGAGGAAAACTTCGCGCTATTACTACCTACAGCGGAACTACTTTTTTTCTTTATCGCGGCAGAACCATGGGGTTTGAGTATGAGTTGCTTACGCGTTTGGCAGATTATTTAGAGGTAGAACTAGAAGTTGTAATAGCAAGAAATGAAGATGAGTTGATGGAAATGCTCCTTGCTGGTGAAGGCGATTTGATTGCTTATGGTTACACTATTTTACCTAGCCGAAAAGAATATATAGAATTTACCAATCCTCTTTATTTTTCAAATCAGGTTTTAGTTCAGAGAAAACCTGATAATTGGCGAAGAATGAAATTGCATCAGATCAAAAACCGTTTAATTACTGATCCAATTCAACTTATTGGTGACACGGTTTCAGTAAAAAAGAATTCTTCTTACGCTGAGCGGATGAAGTCCTTAAGCCAGGAAATAGGTGGTGAAATTGTTATCGATACCATTCCAGGAACAAAAACCACAGAAGAAATAATAAAAATGGTGGTGGATGGCAAAATCAAATACACTGTTGTAGATCAGAATATTGCCAATATTAATGCTTCTTATTACCCTATTTTAGATGCCAATACTCAAGTTAGTTTTTCACAACAAATTGGCTGGGGCGTAAGAAAAAATTCTCCTGTATTGCTTGAAGCTGTAAATACCTGGATTGATGAATTTAAAAAAGAAGTCGATTTCCATGTAATTTTTAATAAATATTACAAGAATAAACGCAAATATAAAGCTCGCGTAAAAAGCGAATTCTACAGCATTAATGATGAGAAGATTAGTCCCTATGATGATATGATTAAAAAATACGCTGAAGAAATTGGTTGGGATTGGCGATTATTAGCTTCATTAACTTTTCAAGAATCGAAATTTCAAGCTCAATCAGAATCTTGGGCAGGAGCTAGAGGATTAATGCAAATCATGCCAGAAACTGCCAAAGAACTCAATATTAATCCAAACGACCCATACGAAAGTGTGAAAGGTGGAACCTATTACTTAAAACAGTTATGGGAAAAAAATGATGACATCCAAGATTCCATTCAACGTATTAAATTTACTTTAGCGGCTTACAATTGTGGTTATGCTCATCTTAAAGATGCCCAACGGATAGCTAAATTAAAAGACAGAGATCCTCTTGTTTGGGATGATAATGTAGAATTGTCTATTTTGGATTTATCGCAGCCTGAATATTATAACCTCCCCGAAATGAGGTACGGTTATGTAAGAGGTATTGAACCTTATAATTATGTCAAACAAATCTTTAAACGCTATGAGCATTATAAAAAATTCATTGAAGAATAATATTCTGCCTATTCATAGCAGCGGCTTACTTGCTGTTTTTGTACTTATACATCTTACTTCTTGCGGAAGTAGTATTAAATTAAAGGATGTAGAACTTTCAGAAATCAGCATAGACACTTCTTTTTATTTTGATAATTTTCCTTATATGACTAACCAAACCAATTATAGATTTATCTCATTTTTGGATGCATTAGCTATAACCGATACTCCTACGGGAGCTATCTATATGGATTTTACTGAAGATGAAGACCTGCGTATAAGTTACCAAAATCAACGTGGCAAATTAGTGTCTAAAACCTATACAGGAACATTTGAAAATAATTATTACCAAGTTTATTTTGAACGTAAAAATATAGGTTTACCTCCCTTGTATTGGGAAACTAAAATAGACAGAATGCAGCTAGCTATCAATAAAGAAGGGAGTTTAGTAATCAATCATAAATACAAGCATGGCAAGTATTACTTTTTTGGATTGATTTTCCACAATGTAACTGATGACCTTCTTTATGACCAACAGGTAAGTAGAAACCAACAACAGTTGTTTTTTCGTAAAAAAAATGAATCGGATATGACTTCAGAAGAAGATTTTAGACTTTTCCTTTAGTTAAAATCAGGAAAGATATTTTCTATATAGGTTTCCTTGTTAAAGTCTAACAAGAAACTAATCATTTGTTCATCAGCATCCTCCTCTTCTTCAAGCAAAGTGATATAGGCATCTACTTGTTCAAAGTCTTCTAACAAAATGTATGAAAACACAATCCCCACTAAGCTGTCAAAATTTTCAGATTCTGTTTCCGCGTTAGTTTTTTTCTCAGCTTCTATTCGTTTTTCAAATTTCTCTATACTTGTTCTGTAATGTTCAAAGGCTTTTTCTTGATTTCCTTTTTTTTCTTCAAAAATTCCAGCAAGCACCCAGTTTTCAGCAACTTCTGGAGCTTTTGTGGTAATAAGGTCTATTTCCTTAATCGCTTTATCGTATTCAGAATTGTTCAGGAAAATTTCAACTTTGTTAACATGCGGTTCTTCATAATTACTATCTATGTCAATGGCTTTGTTAAATAAATTTAAGGCTTCATCGTAATTACCGGCCTGCATTTTTATCAGCCCTTCGTTATTTACTTGTTCGGCTTCTTCTTTTATTTCAACACCTTTCTTTTTATCATTTTCACAAGCCAAAGTTAGAATAGCTAGTATAAAAAATATTAGATTTTTTTTCATCGGTTTAATTTTATGAAAATAGAAAATTAAGTCAATTTTAAATGTAAAAAATGACCTGATCTAAATTTTATTGTTTCAATTTAATCTTCAGTAGGCCACGTAGGGTCTAAGTAATCTGGTGTACCGTTTCCATTAGAATCGGGAAAAGGTTGAATCAAATTTCCATCCTCATCAAATTCAACTTCATCTCTGGTTAAGACTCCGTCACCATCATCATCAACATCAATAAAGTTAGGAGAGCCATCATTGTTGCTATCGGTGTCAAGAACATCTCGTGTGTCTTCTAAATCTTCTAACCAACTCGGAATTCCATCTCCATCGTGATCGGTTTCCCTGCTTCGGTACATTTGAAAAGAAAAAATAATTGGTTCATAACTTCGAATTCCGCTTCCTGTAGGTGGAACGGCAAAATAAGCAACTCCAGATGGAACAAAAACAGCGCCATAGCCAAAATCATCATCAAAAAAGAAAGTGCCATCATTGTTTTCTGTAAAATCACCTGCGCCTCTATATTCTACCAAAGCTTCTCTAAGTCCTCTAATGCTTTGCGTGTTATCTAACCAAGTAGGATTTGGAATATCCTCAAAGACTGTTTTCCTAATGGTTTGACCTCTTAGTGTTAAAAATACTGAATCTGCAAAAGTAGGTTTTCTGCGTTCTGAATTACCTTCTCTAATTTTTAAATAATATAAGGTATAATCTACACCTTGTTGAGTTATTACCTTTGATTCTAAAAATTCAGATTCAATAATAGGAGATTCTTCGGTATCTTCATCTAATTCGTGAAAAACCAAATTCCTTAAATTATTATTTGAAGAATTTTCTTCAATTTCATAATAATGTGTTTCTAAGAAATTTTCTATTTCAATTTTGTTTTCGTCTCTTACTTCGGTAGGGTCTCTAACATCTGCAAAATCATTATCGTCATCGTCATCGTCACAAGAAATATTGAAAGCAACAATAAATAGCAATAGAATTAAAGGTAGGTTTTTCAACTTCATTATTTATCTTAAATTTGGGTGCAAGATACGATTTTCTCTTATTTTTGTGAAGTGTAAACGAAAGAGTCTTGAAAAGATTATGCGAATAGACAAATACTTATGGTGTGTACGCTACTTTAAAACAAGAAGCATAGCAACTAAAGCCTGCAAAAATGGGCAAGTAAAAATTAGAGGAGAGGCGGTTAAACCTTCAAGAGAGGTTTTTCCTGAAGATGTTGTTGAACTTAGAAAAAATCAGATTAATTACAGAATAAAAGTTCTTGATTATCCTGATTCTAGGGTGGGAGCAAAGCTAGTTTCCATTTATTGTATGGATATTACGCCAAAAGAAAACCTAGAAAAACTTGACCTATTGAAGTATTCGAAAGAATATTACAGGAAAAAAGGTACAGGAAGACCTACCAAGAAAGACCGAAGAGAAATTGATGACTACTTAGATATTGATAATGAATATGACGAAATCTAACACCCAAATTTTTTGGGAAAAAAAATATAAAAAACAGGATATAGGATGGGATATAGGTCAAGTTTCTCCTCCTTTGAAAGCCTTTTTTGATGGACTAACCGATAAAAATCAGCAAATTTTAATTCCAGGCGCAGGAAATGCTCACGAAGCAGCTTATTTACATCAAAATGATTTTACTAATGTTCATGTATTAGATATATCACATCCTCCTTTAGATAAGTTTAAAAAAAACTATCCGAGTTTTCCTCAAAACCATATTCATCAAGCTAATTTTTTTGATTTTGGAGGTCAGTTTGATATGATTATAGAACAGACCTTTTATTGTGCAATTCCACCAATTAAAAGGGATGAATATGTACATAAGATGTATTCCTTGCTGAAAAATAAAGCTCATTTGGTAGGGCTTTTGTTTGATTTTCCGCTTACCAATGAAGGTCCTCCCTACGGAGGAAGTAAAAAAGAATACCAGCGTAGATTTCAAGATTATTTTAATTTTCAAAAGCTTGAACAGGCTTATAATTCTCATCCTAAAAGACAAGGAAAAGAACTCTTTATTAATTTTCAGAAAAAATGAAAAAAACAAAAATATTAAATCAGCAACAAGTTTATCATAAAGCAAAGCGAATTGCTTTTCAGATTTATGAAGACCATAGTAATGAAAATCAATTAGTCTTAGCAGGAATAGCCAAATCAGGTTTTAAATTTGCAGAACTACTTAAGACTTACCTTGAAGAAATTTCGCCTATTCAGGTAGAATTATGTGAAGTTCATATCAATAAAAAAAATCCTCTAAATTCAGATCATTCTGATTTACAAGTGTCAAGTTACAAAAATAAATCAGTAGTTATTGTAGATGATGTGCTTAACTCTGGAGCTACGTTGATTTACGCTGTTAAAAAATTCCTTGAAGTTCCGTTAAAGCAACTTAAAACAGCTGTTTTAGTAGATAGGAGTCACAAAAAATTCCCTGTAAAAGCAGATTATAAAGGACTTTCGCTATCTACTTCTTTAAACGAAATGATTCAAGTAAGCTTTGATCCAGAAGTTCAAGTGGATTTGTATTGATTACTAATAATTGATAAATTGATTATTTTGAGCCAATTTTGCTAGCTTTTAATGTGAATTTCGTAAATTTACCCTCAATTTCTTATAAAGTTTAAACTTATAAAACTAATGGAACAACAACAACCCTATATACCTAAAAATCAAATTAGAATAGTAACAGCGGCCTCTTTATTTGATGGCCACGATGCTGCCATTAATGTGATGCGTCGAATCATTCAATCTACTGGTGTTGAAGTGATTCATCTTGGTCACGACCGAAGTGTAGAAGAAGTAGTGAACACCGCCATTCAAGAAGATGTGAATGCCATTGCCATGACGTCTTACCAAGGTGGGCATAATGAGTATTTTAAATACATGTACGACTTACTTCAGGAAAAAGGAGCTCCCCATATCAAAATTTTTGGTGGAGGTGGAGGAGTTATCCTTACCGAAGAAATTGAAGAGTTGATGAATTACGGCATCACCCGAATTTACTCGCCAGATGACGGTCGTGAGATGGGATTGCAAGGTATGATTAACGATTTGGTTCAAAAATCTGATTTTCCAACACCATCCCTAAACCTTCCCAAAGGGAAGGAAATAAACGAGGCTTTAATAGATAAAGACGTAAACAACATTGCACGACTTATTTCCATTGCTGAAAATAGACCTGAGGAGTTCAATGAACTTTTCTCCACTCCTTTGGAGGGGTCGGGGGAGGCTTCAGTCCCCGTTTTAGGAATTACAGGAACTGGTGGTTCTGGAAAATCGTCTTTGGTAGATGAACTTGTCAGACGATTTTTAGTCGATTTTGAAGATAAACAAATCGGAATTATTTCGGTTGACCCTTCCAAACGAAAAACTGGTGGAGCTTTGTTAGGCGACCGAATCCGAATGAATGCCATCAATTCACCTCGTGTTTATATGCGTTCGTTGGCTACGCGTCAATCTAATTTAGCCCTTTCAAAATACGTGCAGGAAGCCGTTGAAGTTTTGAAAGCAGCTAGCTACGATTTAATTATTCTTGAAACTTCAGGAATTGGGCAAAGTGATACTGAAATTTTAGACCACTCGGATGTGTCTTTGTATGTTATGACACCAGAATTTGGGGCGGCAACTCAATTGGAAAAAATTGATATGCTTGATTTTGCTGACTTGGTAGCCATCAATAAATTCGATAAGCGTGGAGCTAAAGATGCCTTACGTGATGTGAAAAAACAATACCAACGCAATCATCAATTGTGGGACGCTAAATTGGATACACTTCCCGTTTATGGAACCATCGCTTCGCAATTCAACGATCCAGGAATGAACATTTTGTACAAGCACATCATGGATCAAATGGCTGAAAAAACCAAAGCTGAACTGAAAAGCAATTACCAAATCACGGATGAAATGTCAGAGAAAATTTTTGTCATTCCACCCGCAAGAACGCGTTATTTGTCTGAGATTTCTGAAAATAATCGCGCTTACGATCAAAAAGCAAATCAGCAGGTAGAAGTTGCACAAAAATTATATGGAATTTTCAAAACCTTAGAATCTTCAGCTGAAGCGCAGTTGGCTTTAGACAAAAACGGAATTGATGAAGAAGCTTTAGCCAATGCGACTAATGAGGACAACCAACAATTAATTGGCTTACTCAAAAAAGAATTCGATCGCCTTAAAATGGATTTGAATCCTTACAACTGGGAGAAAATTTTAGCTTGGGATGCCACGGTGAAACGCTATAAAGATCCAATTTACAGCTTCAAGGTTCGCGATAAAGAAATTAAAATTGAAACTCATACTGAGTCGCTTTCTCACCAACAAATTCCAAAAATTGCCTTACCAAAATACCAAGCTTGGGGCGATTTGCTCAAGTGGTTATTGCAGGAAAATGTGCCTGGCGAGTTTCCTTACACCGCTGGTTTATATCCATTTAAACGAACAGGTGAAGACCCAACCCGAATGTTTGCTGGCGAAGGAGGGCCTGAACGTACCAACCGAAGATTTCACTACGTAAGTGCTGGACTACCCGCCAAGCGTTTGTCCACCGCATTCGATTCGGTAACTTTATATGGTAACAATCCCGACCACCGACCAGATATTTACGGAAAAATCGGTAATGCCGGAGTGTCGATTTGTTGTTTAGACGACGCCAAGAAACTGTATTCAGGATTCGATTTGGCGCATCACATGACATCGGTAAGTATGACCATCAACGGTCCTGCGCCCATGTTACTTGGCTTTTTCATGAATGCTGCCATCGATCAACAATGTGAAAAATACATTACAGAAAATGGCTTAGAACAAGAAGTGGAAGCTAAAATCAAACAGATTTACAAAGAAAACGGTTTAGATCGCCCTAAATACAATGGCGATTTACCCGAAGGCAACAATGGTTTAGGTTTGATGCTATTAGGTGTTACTGGCGATCAAGTTTTGCCTGCCGATGTGTATCAAAAAATCAAAATGGATACTATCGCTGTGGTTCGAGGTACTGTACAAGCCGATATTCTTAAAGAAGACCAAGCACAAAACACCTGTATTTTCTCTACTGAATTCGCTTTGCGATTGATGGGTGATGTGCAGGAATATTTCATTGAAAATAAAGTCAGAAATTTCTATTCGGTTTCTATTTCGGGATATCATATTGCAGAAGCAGGTGCCAACCCCATTACCCAATTGGCTTTAACGCTTTCCAACGGTTTCACTTACGTGGAATATTACTTGAGCCGTGGCATGGACATCAACAAATTTGGCCCTAATTTAAGTTTCTTCTTCTCCAACGGAATTGACCCAGAATACGCGGTAATAGGTCGTGTTGCAAGAAGAATTTGGGCGAAAGCCATGCGCGATAAATACGGGGCAAATCCACGTGCACAAATGCTGAAATACCACATTCAAACCTCAGGGCGCTCGCTGCATGCACAAGAAATTGACTTCAACGACATCCGAACCACTTTACAAGCCCTCTATGCCATTTACGATAACTGTAACTCCTTGCATACCAATGCTTACGATGAAGCCATTACCACACCCACCGAAGAATCGGTGCGACGTGCAATGGCAATTCAGTTGATTATCAACAAAGAATTAGGCTTAGCGAAAAATGAAAATCCAATTCAAGGGGCGTTTATTATCGAAGAGCTTACCGACTTAGTTGAAGAAGCTGTTTTAACCGAATTTGATCGTTTAACCGAACGTGGTGGCGTTTTAGGTGCGATGGAAACCATGTATCAACGAAGTAAAATTCAGGAAGAAAGTCTGCATTACGAAACCTTGAAGCACACAGGAGAATTCCCAATTATTGGGGTAAACACCTTTTTAAGTTCAAAAGGCTCGCCGACAGTAAAACCAAGAGAAGTGATTCGCGCCACCGAAGACGAGAAAGAATTTCAAATCAATACGTTGAATAAATTACATCAAGCCTACGAAAGCAAAGCCGCAGAATATTTGGCTAAGATTCAAGACGCAGCCATCAACAACCGAAATATGTTTGAAGAGTTGATGGAAGCCACGAAATATTGTTCGTTAGGTCAAATTACTGAAGCTTTATTTGAAGTAGGTGGGCAGTATAGACGAAACATGTAAGCAGAGAGCCACATTTTGCTTGGCAAAATGTGTGCGAATCGCTTATCCCGAGAGCAATAGCGATTCGGGATGTATTGTAACTCAGGAGATTTTTTTGCAAGCTGATTGCGCTGAAGCATTTGTGCGAATCGCTTATCCCGAGAGCAATAGCGATTCGGGATTTGTTTTCAACCTCAAACTCACTTCATCTTAGAAAAAAATTAAAGCCTCAATTCTTTTAAAGCGTTGTGGTTTTTTGTTCTGCTGAAGATACAATTACCAAGCTATGTATAAGCTATGAGTTAAATCAATTTAAACACTAGTCTTAGCTTTCATTTCTAAGTATTTATTAATGACGTTAATTTGAAGATTTTCTGGTGCGGTAAAAACGACTTGAATTCTGTTTTTTCTAAGTAAGTAGATCATTTCTTGCTTTTGTAAAGCCAAATCCTCTGCAATACTTACATCATAAATTTCGTTGCTACTTTGAGGGGTTTTATGTCTTAATCTTTCTACCTCATTATTTTCAAAAAAAACCAAAATTAATTCGTGTTTTTTATCAATAGCTTTTAAATAAACAAGTTGTCGTTCTAAGGAAATTTTATGTTCAAAATTGGTATATAAGATAAGCAAGCTTCGTTTAGTTACTTTTCTACTCAAGTACGCATACAGCTTTGCAAAATCGGTCATGGCGTAATCGGGTGTGATTTGGTATAGATTTTCCATTATTTTTCTCAACTGAGATTTTTGAGAATTAGCTTTTACAAATCGGCTTACACTTCCTGAAAACTGAAGCATACCTACTTTATCTTTTCGTTTCAGTGCCACATTAGTAAGAGCTAGACAAGAATTAACCGAATAATCTAACAAGCTTAATCCGTTGAAAGGCATTTTCATGTTTTTACCAGCATCAATTAAGCAGTAAATGTCTTGTGATTTTTCATCTTGAAACTGATTGATCATCAGATGTTTTTTCTTCGCTGTGGCTTTCCAGTTAATGGTTCTAATATCGTCGCCAACCACATAATCTTTAATTTGTTCAAATTCTAAGGTGTGTCCAATTTTTCTTACTTTTTTAAATCCAAATAAAGATTTGATGTGGTGCGAGGCGTAAAAATCCATTTCTTTCATTTGCACAAAAGAGGGATAAACCATTACCTTTTTTGCTCCATCAAAGCTAAATCGGCGTTCAAACAAACCGATTTTAGTTTTGGCATAACAGTGTAATTTGCCAAATTCATAGACCCCTCTTTTTTTAGGGATAAGTTGGTAAGTAATATAATTACTTTCGGAGGGTTTTAAACTGATTTGTTTTTTAAAATCCCTTTTTTGAAACTGAAAAGGAATCTCGTCAATCACTTTAATTTTTAAATTGAAATTTGATTTATTTTGAACCTCAATTTTAAGTTCATTTGCATCAGAATTTGAAAATTTGTCAGCCATTGCTCGTGATGCTTCCACATCAACATAAAAAAATAAATTGATGAATTCAATACACAAGATTACAGAAATGGCAATCAAATAATACCAACTAATTAAATAGAACAGAGGAATAAAAAAGGCAATTAAAAAGCTTACTGGAACCGCAAAAATGAGGTAAAACAGCAAAGGACTAATAAAAAGTTGGGTATAAAATTTCTTCACTATCTTGGTACTTCAACAGTTTTACTTATCAAATCAATAACCTGTTCGGTGGTTATTCCTTCCATTTCTTTTTCGGGCGATAAAATCATGCGATGATTGAGTACAGGCTTTAATCCGCGTTTTACATCTTCAGGACTCACAAAATCCCGTCCTTGCATTGCTGCAAAGGTCTTAGAGGTATTTAATAAGGCAATGGAAGCCCTGGGCGAAGCTCCTAAAATCAAGTGCGGATGTTTTCTAGTTTCTTGAATAAGTTGAGCAATGTAGGTTAAAATTTTTGGTTCAACAATTACTTGCTGAATAAGCTTTCGGTATTCAATTAAGTCTTCAACATTTAGCACACTTTCTACATTAGCTGAAAAATCTTGGTTAAGATTTTGATGCTTTTTTTCTAATAGTTTAATTTCAGCTTCTAGACTAGGATAATTTAGTTTGATTTTGAATAAAAACCGGTCTAATTGTGCTTCAGGTAAAGCATAAGTTCCTTCTTGTTCAATAGGGTTTTGGGTTGCTAAAACCATGAATGGTTCTTGCATCTTAAAAACTTCTTGGTCTATACTAATTTGTTTTTCTTCCATTACCTCAAACAAGGAAGATTGTGTTTTTGCCGGAGAACGATTAATTTCATCAATCAAAACTAAGTTGGAAAAGATAGGGCCTTTTTTGAATTCGAAATCTCTTTTTGCTTCATTAAAAATTGAAGTCCCCAAAACATCACTTGGCATTAAATCTGGAGTAAATTGAATTCTACTAAAAGCTGCCGATACACACTTGGCAAAAATTTTAGCCGTTTCTGTTTTTGCAATGCCTGGAACTCCTTCTATTAATACATGACCTTTAGAAAGCAAGGCAGCAATTAGTAAATCTACAAATTCTTCCTGACCAATAATTAGCTGGTTGATTTGTTGGCGAAGCTTTTCTAATGAAGATTGAAGCGCTTCTAATGGAATTCTACTTTTAAACTGATTTGAATTGCTTTCAGTTATTTTTTTTTCTTTGGAAGTTTCATCTGAAGCGATTTCTTCAGAAATTTTATTTTCATTTGAAGAAGTATCATCGTTTGAAATTTTCTCTGGTCTTTTATTTTCGTTTTCCATTACATGTATTTTTTTACAATTCTAATTACTTTCTTTAAATCGCGCTTTTCAATTGTTAATTTATTATTTATTTTTTTAATTTGTTTCAAGTCTTCATCAATTTCATCAAATGTCATTTCTTTCTTTTGAGCCACTAGCATGAGCTCTTCCGTAGAAGGTGGATTACTTACGCCATAATCTAAGTACCATTTTTTATGTAGTTGTTGTATTTTCATTTGTAAAAACTCTTCTTGGGTTTGTTTTTTCTGAAAGACATCAGCTATGGTTTGAATAAATTCTACCGATTTATTTGGATATGCTTGCACAACAGGAATAGCCCGTTGTGTTCTTTTACCCATAAAAATAAGCATTAATAATACACCTATAAGCAAACTGTAAAACATCCATTTTAAAGCCTTATTTTTTAGCATAAATTGTAAAGGAGAGGAAATCACTTGTTTGCCTGATTTAAAATAGGCGTCTAAGTATAAATTTTTATTCACATCAAAGCCTTGCAAAATTTCTTCTACGTAGGCGTGATGAGCTCTTCTTAAGAAATAGAAATTCCCAAAACTTTCCGGATGGGTGTGTAAGTAAATTT
This sequence comes from Psychroflexus maritimus, assembly GCF_011089875.1. Lineage (GTDB taxonomy): Bacteria > Bacteroidota > Bacteroidia > Flavobacteriales > Flavobacteriaceae > Psychroflexus > Psychroflexus maritimus. The sequence continues at coordinate 40,519 of NZ_JAANAS010000013.1, forward strand.
CTCCCTTACCTTCTTTAATTTTAATTAAATTAGGATAGGATTCTTCTTCATTTTTTAATTCTGAAACTAAGCCTAAGGTATCTGATTGCACACTGTCTAATTTAATAAAATACCGTTGAGTAACATACTGTCCGGAGGGAAATTCTACATTAGACAAACTGCTAATTTTGGCTTTAAAATAATTTTTACCAAGTTGATTGGTAAAGGTTCTTGTTTCAAATTTATAATCTTCTGTTATAGGATTGGCAAAATATTTATTGGCTATATAGAGGGTATTACCTTTTTGTACCCATTTTTTAATTTTTTCCCATCCAACTTCAGAAATATCAGTATATCCGTTAAAAAAAACTAGCGTACCATCCTCAATTTGATTATCTATAAAAGCTTCGTACACCGATTTGTTAAGGTAATGAATTTCATTAAAGCTCGATTTTTCAATAGCTTCATTAAAAGCTTTACTTCCTAGGGCTTTAACCGAATCATAAGTGTAATCTGGACTAAAATCTAAAGGTTCTGGACTATTTACTTCAAAATACACCATTACAGCAATGGCTATGGCTAGAAAACTCAATATTATTTTTTGCTTTTTATCCATTTTGTTGATTTAGTTGTGTGGTAATGGTATTTAAAGCATTTAAGTAATCTTGATAGGCAAAATGAGTAACTTTGAAATTACCATACCAAGCATTTTCATAATAATAAGTGAGCGTCTTAAAGTCGTCTAAAAAATTCAAATTTTTTAGTTCTTTATAGTATTCGCTGTTGGTTTTATCAGATTTAAATCGAATTAATTTATAATGGTCAAGCTGCATTAAGGTTTTAATGTATTGATAACGGACTAAAAGTTGATAATCATTTTTATTTTTTGCCTTTTCAATAAGTTTATCAATGGCTAACTTACGTTCTTCTTCATTCAGGTTATTTAGTAAAACTTCGTTGGTTTTTGTATTTATTTTCACATGTTTTCTTAGCGGATTATTCTTGAAAAATAGGTAGATTAAGAGGGCTATTACTAAACCAATAACAAGATAGGGGAGGAAGTCAACAAATGTTCCCCACCAATCAGGTTTGCCTATGCCAAATAAAGCATCAAGAATTTTGTTTAACTGCTTACCTATCCAATTCCAGAATTGGTCCCATAGCGATTCAGGAAGATCTACATTTTCTTGGTATTGATAAATGTTTTCGTTTTTTAGTTGCTCAATTACCTTAGTCTCAAACACCTCTTTTTTTCCTTGAAGAAATGGAATAAATGTCAAATTAATAAGGTATTGAAAAGTGAAATTCATTAATAATCACCTATTTGATTAATTTCATCTAAATCAGCTTCACCGTATTTTTGTTCATTTAAGTTGAAATAAATAAGTGCACTTAAAATAATGGCGAGTACATTTAGCAGGTATTGTAAAAATGTGCTTATGGTAGTTATGCTGGCAAGTATAATTTTATCGGTACTTGAAAAACTACTAAAATCTGCATCTACCAAGCCAGAAAGCCACATATACATTGCGGTTGGAATGGTAAATACTAATCCAATAATTGAGATAATAATTCCAAATACTAGCACCACACCAAAAGTAGCCCACCAATTGTCTTTAATTAATCTAAAACATTCATTAATAACTTCACCAACGCCTACTTTTTTAAAGACTAAAACAGGAAAAGCAATAGTAAATACTATTGCAAAATAAATACTAGGTAAAAAGCAAGCAATAAAGCTAACTACAAGAATTAATCCTACTAAAAAGCTTAAGCCTAGGCTGTTTCCAAAGTTAGACTTGATTTGTACAGAAATACTTTCTATAGAAAAGCTACCAGTTTCTTTATAGGATTTGATAGCACCTAAAATGGATAATTCTAACACAATGAAGAGGATAATACTTAAAACTATAGTGGCTATGTTGGCTAATACTAGTCCAGAGCTAAAGGATTCTGTAAAAAAATTTTCTATACTAGCTGGATCGCTAGGATCAAAATTTAAGCTAGAAGTAGCAGAATACTGCGTGTAAAAGCTAAGTAATAAGACAGGGACTAAAAAAGGAATAACAAATTTCAAAAACACTTGCCACAATTCATTGCGAAAGATTTTGGCAAAATTAAAGGTGTCTGAAATTAATTCTCCAAATTCTCGGGTTTTTTCAAGATTAAATTTTGTTTCCATTGGTTTTTAGGTTTTTGTTTAGTTGAATAGGCAAAAATAAGTAATAATATAAGAGTAGGGCTATTGAGCCTCCAATTATTAGAATAGCAATTAAGTCTGGCATATAAGTCATTCTAGTAATGAAGCCCTCTAGAAATCCAGCAATAATAAAAAAAGGAATGGTGCTAATTACAATTTTAAGGGCATCCTTAGCACGCATGGTAAAAGATTTTAAACGCGTATATGTACCAGGAAAAATGATCCCTTTAGCTAAAACCATTCCTGCCGTAATACATATAATAATAACCGAAATCTCAATGGTTCCGTGAATCCAAATTGTCCTTACCGATTCCCATAGTAGGCCTTTTTCATAAAAGAAATATTGAAAAGACCCCAGCATGATAGCATTTTGCATGGCAATAAAAACAGTACCTACACCAAATAAAATTCCGGCGGCAAAAGATAGCAATCCTACGCGAATATTATTAATGGTAATTCCTAAAAACATATCTACTGAATTTGCCTTTTTATAAACAGCCATTGGGTCGCCTTTTTCAATATTATCTAGCGTCATATTTACATAAGCATCCCCCATAATCAAACGCACAAAATCAGCATCTTCAGCAGCAGAATATGCTCCAATGATTGAAAAACCTAAAAACAAACTAAAAGCAATAGCTAATTCTTTAAAGTAAGATTTAAACAACAATGGAAAACTTTTGAAGTAAAAATGGACAAGCTGGTTTTTTGTAGTTCGTTTGTTTTCATTTATTTTTCTGTGTGCCTTTGAAGTAAGCGAATTTAAATAAGTAACAATCGGACTCTCAGGATAAAATGTTTGAGCATAACTTAAATCTTCTGAAATACTTACATAAGCGTTTGTAAGCTCTCTGGGACTTAAATATTTTTTCTTAGAAAGAAAATTTTCAAATTCGTTCCATTTGTCCTTATTTTGCTGAATAAATGAAGCTTCTCTCATAAGCACTTAAAATAAGTTTCAAAGATAAACGAAATTATGAATAATTTTAGCATAGAAACAAGTCAAAATGTAAGTATTCTTCAAAAACCTGCTTACTTAACCGATCGTATATTTGCTTATTTGATTGATGCACTTATTATGGGAGTTTACATTTTCGGTGTGTTTTTTATTGTAACTGGAGTTTCGTCAACTACATTTTCTATGAGTTTGACTGTGGTATTATTGTTACCAGTTATGCTCTATCATTTACTTTTTGAACTTTTTAATAATGGTCAAAGTCCTGGAAAAAATGCGCTGCAAATAAGAGTTATTAAAGAAGATGGTTCTGCCCCAAGCTTAGGTGATTACTTAATGCGTTGGATTTTAAGATTACTAGAAATTACTTCACTTTCTGGAGTAATAGCTATTCTTAGCATTGTTTTTACTAATAAAAGTCAGCGATTGGGAGACTTAGCGGCCAAAACAATCGTAGTTTCAGAAAAAAGAGAAATAAAGCAAAACCTTTTTTTTGATATTCCTGTTGATTATCAGCCAACTTTTGAGCAAGTTATTATCTTTACCGATCAAGATATTCAGCGCATTAAAAATGTTTACTTAAGTGCAAAAAAGAATAGTAATCAGTTTTTGTTAGCGCAATTGCAACAAAAAATAATAGAAAAGCTACGCATTGAAACTTCTCTTTCTCCTAATCAATTTATTTTACTTGTTTTAAAAGATTATTACTTTATAACCAAAAACCAATAATTTGGATTTTATACTCATTTTAGACATACTTGGAGTTGTAGCTTTTTCTATCTCTGGAGCATTAGCAGGAATAAGAAAAAGACTAGACCCTTTTGGAATTTTAATAATTGCTTTTGTCACTTCTGTTGGTGGAGGAACACTTAGAGATGTATTGCTGCAAACGGAGGTGGTTTGGCTTACAAACATGCTCTATGTCTATACCATTTTATTGTTTTCTGTTATTGCAATGTTATTTAGAGAACGACTAAATTTTTTTAGAAAATCTTTGTTTTTATTTGACACTTTGGGCATTGGTCTATACACGGTTGTTGGTGTAGAAAAAGCGCTTCAAGCCGATTTACACCCCATTATATGTATTGCTTTTGGAACAATGAGTGCTTGTTTTGGAGGAGTAATTAGAGATATATTATGCAACGAAATTCCTATAATTTTTAGACAAGAAATTTATGCTACGGCTTGCATCATGGGAGGAGCTTTTTATTTTGGACTTTATTATTTCAACACCCCAAACGGCATTATATTTGTCGTTTCATTTGCTGTGGTAATCATCATAAGACTTCTTGCGGTTGTCTTTAAAATAAGTTTACCGAATATTTATGAATCTAAAACAAAAGATGAGTAGATCAAGCAATTTTGATGTTAAATTATATCATATCATAGAAGAATTAAACTAACATTAAATTTAAATGAAATAAATTGATAACAATGATGTTAGTCCAGAATATAAACAAGAAAGAAATTGCTTATGTATAATTTTTTTAAACTAATTAAAATAACTACATTATTAGTGTTTTTAGTCTTTTCTTATTCTGTTTTTTCTCAAACTAATCCGGTACCTTTTTATGCTAACCTAGAGAGTGATGAGGTGGATAAATGGCGCGCTTTTTACGTCCAGCTTTCGCCTCTTGGGTTTTCAAATTTTAGTATTTTTAGACCAGAGGTTCCTGTAGATGATATTGTTAATTTTAGAGATAATTTATCCGTTGGAAATGCTTATGAAATGAATTTTGGGTTCTACTTCAATTCTAGAATGGGAGTGGGATTCTCTTACACTAACACCAGTTTTTCTGATTCGTTTAGCAGGTTTGGAGAAAAATTTTATAGTAATGAACTAAATACCAGTACCTATAGTGTTAGTATTAACAATTTAGCTACAGGTCTTAGAAAACAAGATTTGTTTTATTTTAATTTAGGCTTTTTTTATTTAGATTTACAACAAGAGTTTGAAAAGCTAGGTGGAAACTATCAACGAAAAGCTTCTGGAAACGGTTTTGGATTAAGAACAGAAATAGGTTATAATTACCACTTATTTGACCAACTTTTCCTTAATTTATCCTCTAACTTTATTATTGGTTCAATAACCTCTATTAGCAGTTTTACCCCTAACGGAAAGTATAAACTTAATGAATTAGATGAAGATACCACATCCTTGTTACAGCTTAATTTTCTTCTAGGATTTACTTATTATTTGCCTTTTTCAGCTAAATAATAGTTGATTCAAAAAAAATAGTCCTGATTGCAATGAAAGCCCAGAGTGAATCAGGCTTAATTTTACTTGTTTTAGCAAAGCGACCGGCAGGAAGCTCTTGATAAAAGCTAGAAAAATTTGCCAGATAAATGAGGACTTGAAATGGAAAGCAGGTCCCTGACTACTGATAAAAAATAATTATTTAGTTCTTATTTTGATTATTTTTTAAAAATCAGGCTATTAATTAGAAATCATCCAATTCTTTAAAATTCATTTCATTCTGATAATCAAACTTTATTTTTAGACTTAAAATTATTCCTATATTTACCATTTATTTAATGTAAACTCAATATATATGCACAATCAACTCAAAGCAAAAGTTGATGAGCAATATGAATTTGAATTTGAACAGGCTGAAATTTCTGATTTAGACGCTGTTCAGATTAATGCGAAAGAATTTCATGTTATTCATCAAAATCAATCTTTTCATGCGCAAATAATTGCTGAAGATTTTCATAATCAAACCTATACAATTAAAGTAAAAAGCAATACTTATCAAGTTAAAATTTCTAACCCCTTAGATTTGTTAATTAATAAGATGGGATTAACGCTAAATACGGGAGTGATAGAAAGCGAAATTAAAGCACCAATGCCCGGTCTTATTTTAGATATTCCTGTGGCTGAAGGCGATACAGTAAAAGTTGGTGATACACTTATTGTACTTGAGGCTATGAAGATGGAAAATGCATTAAGTTCGCCTATGGATGGGGTGGTGAAAGCTATACATGTAAAGTCATCTGATTCGGTAGCTAAAAGTGAATTACTCATTGAATTAGAATAAGTTGAACGTAGAAATAATAATGAAATGAAGAAAATACTCGTTGCTAATCGCGGAGAAATTGCACTTCGTGTAATGAAAACAATAAGAAAAATGGGCATTAAATCGGTAGCCGTTTTTTCTGAAGCCGACCGAAACTCACCCCATGTTAAATTTGCAGATGAAGCCGTTTGCTTAGGTCCAGCACCTTCCAATCAATCCTACTTAAAAGAAGATAAAATTATAAAGGTATGTAAAGAATTAGGGGTAGATGGTATTCATCCAGGTTATGGTTTTTTAAGCGAAAACGCCTCTTTTGCAGAAAAAGCTGAGCAAAATAACATTACTTTTATTGGACCAAAATCTCATGCCATTAGAGTAATGGGAGATAAATTAGCGGCAAAAGAAACCGTTAAAGGCTATAACATTCCTATGGTTCCAGGAATTGATGAAGCCATTACTGATGTAAATAAAGCTAAAAAAATTGCTTCGGAAATTGGTTTTCCTATTTTAATTAAGGCCTCAGCTGGCGGTGGAGGTAAAGGAATGCGCGTAGTTGAAAAGGAAAGTGAATTGGAAAATCAAATGAAAAGAGCTATCTCTGAAGCCGAATCAGCTTTTGGTAATGGAGCTGTTTTTATTGAAAAATACGTAGGCTCACCACGTCATATTGAAATTCAGGTACTAGCCGATCAACACAAAAATGTTATTCATTTATTTGAACGTGAATGTAGTGTTCAACGAAGACACCAAAAAGTAATAGAAGAAGCTCCATCGGTAGTCTTATCTTCATCACTTCGAGAAAAAATGGGAAAAGCAGCCGTTGATGTGGCTAGAGCTTGTGATTATGTGGGTGCAGGTACGGTTGAGTTTTTAATGGACGAACAAAAAAACTTCTACTTTTTAGAAATGAATACTCGTTTGCAAGTAGAACACCCTGTTACAGAATTAATTTCTGGAATTGATTTGGTAGAACAGCAAATTAAAATTGCTCGTGGAGAACAACTTGAATTTCAACAAAGCGATTTAAAAATTGAAGGTCATGCTTTAGAACTAAGAGTATATGCAGAAGATCCTTTAAATGACTTTTTACCTAGCGTAGGCTTACTCTCTAAATACCAAGCACCAACAGGCAATGGAATTAGAGTAGATGACGGATTTGAAGAAGGAATGGAAGTTCCTATTTATTACGATCCTATGATTTCTAAACTGATTACTTACGGAAAAAACAGAAATGAAGCTCTCCAGCTAATGCTTGAAGCAATTAAAAATTACCATGTAGAAGGAGTTTCTACTACACTAGATTTTGGCCGTTTTGTTTTTGAACATCAAGCTTTTAAATCCGGTAATTTTGATACGCATTTTGTGAAGCATTACTATACGCCTGATGCTTTAGAAAATGAAAAAGAAAAAGAAGCCTTTATGGCTGCTTTGTTGGCTTTAAAAAAGTATCAAAACGATCAAAAACAACTTAGAATTCCTAAAGTTTAATAAGTAAAAGCGAAAAGAAATGAGTAAAAATATAGAAGCTTTAAATAAGAAAATCAAAGAAGCACATCTTGGTGGTGGGCAACAACGAATTGATAAACAACACGAAAAGAAAAAATTAACTGCGAGAGAGCGTGTTGATTATTTTTTGGATGAAGGTTCTTTTGAAGAGATTGGTATTTTGGTGACGCATAGAACCACCGATTTTGGCATGGATCAACAGCATTTTTATGGTGATGGCGTAGTCACAGGATATGGAACTGTAAACGGAAGGTTGGTTTATGTATATGCTCAGGATTTTACGGTTTTTGGTGGAGCATTGTCTGAGACCCATGCTGAAAAAATTTGTAAAGTGATGGATCACGCCGTAAAAGTAGGTGCACCAATTATTGGACTGAACGATTCTGGAGGTGCAAGAATTCAGGAAGGTGTTCGTTCTTTAGGAGGATATGCAGATATTTTCTTTAGAAACGTCCAAGCCTCTGGAGTTGTACCTCAAATTTCTGCCATTATGGGTCCCTGTGCTGGTGGTGCAGTTTATTCGCCAGCTATGACCGATTTCACTTTGATGGTTCAAGATACCTCCTACATGTTTGTTACTGGACCTAACGTAGTTAAAACCGTAACTAATGAAGAAGTAACTTCTGAAGAATTAGGAGGGGCAAGTGCTCACTCTACAAAATCTGGAGTTACCCATTGTACGGCTGCAAATGATATTGAATGCCTAGAGCAGTTGAAGAAAATGCTGAGTTATATGCCTCAGAACAATCAAGAAAAACCTGAAAAATTGGCTTTTGAATTAGGTGAAGAATTTAGACCAGAGTTAGATAACTTGGTTCCCGAAAACGCCAATAAACCTTATGATATGCACGAGGTGATTAAGGGAATAATTGATGCCGATTCGTTCTTTGAAATTCATAAAGATTATGCCGATAACATATTAGTTGGTTTTTCAAGAATTGGTGGGAGAAGCGTTGGTGTAGTAGCCAATCAGCCTATGCGATTAGCAGGTGTTTTAGACGTTGATGCTTCTAAGAAGGCGGCTCGTTTTGTTCGCTTTTGCGATGCTTTCAATATACCACTGTTAGTCCTTGTTGATGTACCAGGTTTTTTACCTGGAACAGACCAAGAATGGAATGGGATTATACTTCACGGAGCTAAATTACTTTACGCTTTAAGCGAAGCTACCGTTCCAAGAATTACCGTCATCACTAGAAAAGCTTACGGAGGTGCTTATGATGTAATGAATTCTAAACACATTGGTGCTGATTTAAATTACGCTTGGCCTACAGCAGAAATAGCAGTAATGGGAGCCAAGGGTGCTTCTGAAATTATTTTTAGAAAAGAAATAGCGAATGCCAAAGACCAAGAAGCAAAACTCCTAGAAAAAGAGTCTGAATACGCAGAAAAGTTTGCTAATCCTTTTAAAGCCGCACAGCGAGGCTTTGTTGATGAGGTAATTATGCCAAGAGATACACGAAGAAAATTAATTAAAGCATTTGCGATGCTTGAAAATAAAGAAGTGCTGCGCCCTCAACGAAAACACGGTAATATTCCTTTATAGTATTGAGACTAGAAACAGCTAACCCAGCTTATGTCAAGCTGGGTTTTTGTTTTTTTTTAAAGCTATCCTCAAAACTTTTTAGCCAGTTTCACATAGACTAATTAATAGTTATTGAGACAAAATTAATCTTAGCGTATAATCTGAATTCTCAATATTAAACAAGTTATAGTTTAATAGTACTGTAAAAGAAAATAGCTGCTTCCGAGTAATTTGGGAATGATTTTTTTCTTATTATTAGTTATTAGTGTCCGATAAAAAATCCCCCAAATATTGAGGGGGTTTTCGTATATAGCTGTATTAACTTTCAAATAATTCAGCCATGAGTAAAACTAATCATTTTTTCGGACAGCCCATATTCAGTCAGATGGTAAATTTGATTGATTCTTCTATTGTATCAAATGCTTCAGCCAATCGTAATAGTGACCATTATTGTAAACGTTTTACAACTTTCCAACACTTGATAACAATGCTTTATGGCGTTGTCTCTGGATGCAACTGATTAAGGGAATTATCAGCAGGCATAATAAGTTACGGCTCTAAGTTAAGTCATTGTAAGTTTTATTATACACCAAAACGAAGCACTATTTTTGATGCCAACAAACGAAGAAGCTATCTGGTCTTTGAAGATACCTACATTGCCCTTGTTAAAAAAATGGGGGCTTACTATTTGTAAATCCTAAAAAACAAACGATTTTAATAGGGTTACAAGACATTTTTGTGCTAATTTTGAGTTTTATCGGACAACAATAAATTCTTTGTTTGATAATTCAATAAATGATCAATATTGTTGTCATTAAAATAATTTCTTTGTAAATTTCAACATGTATTACGTGTTGCATCAAAGAAATAGTGTAAATAAAAATATAATACCAATTTTACTATTAAATGTCGTTAATAGAGAGAAATTGCTTTTTTCATATATAACGCTGTGAATAATTTGCATCCCGTAGTACGGGACGGAAATTGTGAACAAGGAAATATATGGGAAAATGAATGAGCTAACTAGCGTCATTTGATGGTAAAATTGGCATAAGTTGCTAACACCGAGGCTTTAGAAATACATAACAACCTATAAACTGATGATAATTATGCAATTCTATAAAAAAGATTTTTTGGTAAAATCAGATTTTCAACTTCGTAAACAGCCTACAACAATAAACACAAATTATAGTTCTAAACAACTAAAAAAAGAGCTTAAGAAAGTAAGAAATGAATTAGGTGAACTTCAAAATATACTCTATGCTCATGCTAAATATGGTGTCTTAATTTGTTTTCAAGGAATGGATTCTTCTGGAAAAGATTCATTAATAAGAGAGGTTTTTAAAGATTTTAATATTCGAGGTGTAGTAGCCCATTCTTTTAAAAAACCTTCAGAAAAAGAATTAAAGCACGATTTTTTATGGAGGCATTATAAAGCATTGCCAGAACAAGGAAAGTTTTCAGTTTTTAATCGTTCTCATTATGAAAATGTACTTATATCTCAAATTCATCCTAAAATTGTGCTTAACGAGAATTTGCCGCATATCAACTCAGTTGAAGATATCACACCTCAGTTTTGGGAAACCAGGATTTCTCAAATAAATAATTTTGAACAAACTATTTCTGAAAATGGAATTATTGTAATGAAGTTTTTTTTGAATATTTCAAAAGACGAACAGCGGCAACGTTTATTGAGGCGTTTAGAAAAACCCAATAAAAATTGGAAGTTTGCACCCGAAGATATTGAGGAAAGAAAGTTGTGGAATCAATATCTTGATGTATATGAAGATGTGATGAGGAAAACTTCTTACCCTCATGCTTCTTGGTATAGTATTCCTTCAGATCAAAAACAATTGTCAAGACTTATTGTAGCTAAAATAATACTAGAAGTTATGAAATCCTATACCGATATTAAAAACCCACCTGTAACACATCGAGTTAAGGAAAATTTGGAAACGTATATGAAAGACCTTCAAGCATAAGGTAATTAAAGCCTTATTAACACATTTAATATTGAGCTTTAATTTATTCGTTTTGCATAAACTTAAGCCAGTAAAAAGAGTGTTCAATCTTTCTTAACACCATTAAATAGCCGACTAATAAGAGGGGGTAGGTCATTATTTGAAGCTTAAGTTCAATTTGATGTTTTGCTTTAATTTCAATTTAATGCTTATGTTGGTATTGGGGGTCTATCTGTAAACCTAGAATTCACCAACAAATTTTTTAAACTCTTCTAATTTATTTTCTTTTAAAACTTTTTCAATTTTCATTTGTCCGCCTTTCTTCTTTGACTTTTCAGCCCAATCATAAAAAACTTGCACAGGCAGACTTTTTAGCTGTATTGATTTTAGTCCTTTTTTCCTAGCTACACTATAGTTTTTGTTAGCATCTTTTAAGTAGCGATCTAAAAATTCTTTAATGGCCTCTTCGTTCTTAACTTTTCCGCCAGCAATAAACCAATGATGTTCAAAGTGGCCATTCATTTTAACTGCACCAACCGAAAACTCAGGAACTTTAATGTTAAATTCTTTTTCTACAGCTTGAATTGCTTCATTCATTTTGTTTACTGAAAGTTGAGAGCCTGCTACGTTTAAAAAGAATTTGGTTCGCCCTGTAATGATTATTTCAGCTTTTTTAAGGTCTGTAAATTGAATAGTATCTCCAATCATGTAACGCCATAAACCTGCACTTGTAGATACTACTAAAACATAATCTTTATTCAATTTCACCTCATTAATGGATAAGGATTTAGCATTTTTGTTTAAGCTACCGTCTTCATTAATATAGGCTGGCTCAAAAGGAACAAATTCAAAATAAATACCTGTATTTAAAGACAATTTCATAGCTTTTGTATCGGGTCTTTGTTGAAAGGCAATAAAACCTTCAGAAGCTAAATAAGTATCAATGACCTCTACAGGTTTACCTAAGAGTTGATGAAAACTTTTTTCATAAGGTTGAAAAGCCACACCTCCTGAAGTATAGACTTTAAAGTTAGGCCAAATTTCGTGAATATGCTTAATTTTGTTATATTCAATTACCTTTTTAAGCATTAACTCTACCCAAGTAGGAATACCTGAAATAGCTCCAATATCCCATTGATTAGCCTTTTTAGCAATACGAAGTACCCGTTCATCCCAATTCTCTATCTGAGCAATTTCCTCACCAGGTTTATAATAACCAGAAAACCAAAAAGGGATATTACTTGCTGAAATCCCACTGATTTCTCCTTCATAGAATTTTTCTTTACTCTGGTTCAATTTTGTTGAGCTTCCTAACATTAAAATTTCTTTTTCAAAAAAATCACTCGGTAAGTTAAAGTTAGCTAAAGCTGCAATTTGTTGAATAGCTGTTTTTCTCAAATCTTCTAGCATGGTATTGGTTACCGGTATTTGTTTACTTTTTGTACCTGTAGTGCCAGAGGTTAGCGCAAAATAACTGGGTATTCCTGGCCATGTAATATCCTCCTTTTGTAAGTGGATTTTATTCCACCATTCATGATTTATTTTTTTGTAATCAAAATAGGGTACATTTTTCTTAAAATTAACTTCAGTATCATCACTCATTAATGTTTTTTCAAAATCATAATGCCTACCAAATTCAGTGTGTTTAGCTTTATTTAAAAGTGATGACAAAGTGCTTTTTTGAAGCTGGATGGGCGCTTCATCATTCTTTACTTTGCTCCCCAAATCGATAATTCCTTTAATTAGTGACCCTATAACAGACATTTTTTTCTACTAAACTACAATTTTTTAATGACGAACTACCTAATGAAAGTTTAATATTCTATTGTTTACTTCGTTCAATCACTAAAAAAAAAGCCATTTTAAATCATTTATATCTTTGGCTGATAAGTTTGGTTTTTGTGATAAGTATTTCTTATAGTCTTTTAAGTTTGTTTATTAGTTAATGTTTATTTGTAGTTTAAAAAAATGTACATTTGTAAGATAAATTATAGAATTATGGCAGAACACTTAGAGAGAATAAAATGTTTGATTATTGGTTCGGGGCCAGCTGGATATACAGCTGCAATTTACGCTGCTAGAGCCGATCTAAACCCTGTTGTCTATACAGGTATGGAACCAGGAGGACAATTAACCACAACTACCGAAGTTGAGAATTTCCCAGGTTATCCGCAAGGAATTGATGGTCCAAAAATGATGACCGAGCTTCAAGAACAAGCAGAGCGTTTTGGTACTGATGTTAGAATTGGTATGGCTACCAAAGTTGAATTGGCTAAACAAGAAGGCGGCCTTCATAAAGTTCAAATAGATAATAAAAAATGGATAGAAGCAGCCTCTGTGATTATTTCAACAGGAGCCTCTGCTAAATATCTAGGCATTGAGAGTGAACAGCGCTTAAGAGGCGGAGGAGTTTCTGCATGTGCCGTTTGCGATGGCTTCTTTTATAAAGGACAGGATGTAGCTATTGTTGGAGGTGGAGATACAGCCGCCGAAGAAGCAACTTATCTTGCAAAAATATGTAACCACGTAACCATGTTAGTTAGAAGAGGTGAGATGCGAGCTTCAAAAGCTATGCAAAATCGCGTTTTTAATACGAAAAACTTAACGGTAAAATTTTATACTGAAGTTGATGAAGTTATAGGCGAGCAAGTGGTTGAAGGTTTACGTATGATTAATAATCAAACCAACGAAACTGAGGAAATTAAAATTACGGGTTTATTTATTGCTATTGGACATAAACCTAATACCGATATCTTTAAAGGTTTTCTTGATATGGATAACACAGGTTATATTATTACTCAAGGAAAAACTACAAAAACTAATATTCCTGGCGTTTTTGCAAGTGGAGATGTTCAAGATAAAGAGTATAGACAAGCTGTTACCGCAGCGGGAACAGGATGTATGGCTGCTTTAGATGCAGAACGCTATCTTGCTAGTTTGGCTCCTGAAGAAGACAAGGTAACTGAAGATGAATTTGTGAATTAACAAGAAAAATTCATTTTAAATAAGGCTAGCCTACTGGATAGCCTTATTTTTTATCTTATACTATTTTTGTTGTTGATTAAGCTTGTGGTATTTTGTAATATCAATATAATCACTAAATATCCGCTATCTAGCTGATTCATTTTCTCCTCTATTTCCTTGTTCAAAATTTTTGTCCTCTGCGTAGGGATGCAAATTAATTAGCACCTTGTCTAGGAAAAAATTGATTTTGCTTTACTAGGGGTGTTCAAAAATCAAATAAGTATAATTTGAAACCTAAGTTTAATTATAGTGTTAACTCTTATGCTTCATGGCTGATTATGAAAAATAGCCCTGATTGTAGTGGAAAACCCGGAATTGAGAAAGCTTAATTTTACTTACTTTAACAAAGCGACCGGCAGGAAGCTCTTGATTAAAGTTAGAAAAATTTGCTTGCTTAATGAGGATTTGAAGAGAAAAGCAGGTTCTTGGCTTCAATAAATTAAAGGTATAATTTTTATAGATTTCTGTAACTTTTTATCCTAAAAACTAATTTGTTACTTATTAGATAAAATATTTTGAATATACAGGATTTTATATAGTATTGCATTTATTAAATATTAAGATGAGAGATTACATAGCTTTAGCTTCAAAATCCTACCACGAATGGTGGCGTTATTTATTTGGAACGTTTTTAATTTTTGTGATTTGGCAAATAGGAATTGTTCCTTTTGCCGTAACTGTTGGAACAAAAAAAGCCATGGAGGAGAGCCTAGATAATATAGGTGACCTATCCGACTATGAAGTTTTAATGAATACGTTAGACTCTAATCTAACTTTTTTCTTGCTATTGCTTTCTTTTGTGTTTGGTTTTTTTGGGGTGTGGTTGGTGGTTCGGTTTTTTCATTCGCAAAAATGGAAAGATTTGCTAACTACCCGTGATAAATTTGATTGGGGGAGAGTGCTAACAGGTTTTAGCATCGTTGCTATTTTTGTTACAGCTTCTACACTTATTGAATATTGGGTTAATCCTGGAGATTATGTGTTTAATTATAAAAGCAAAGAGTTTTTGATTTTAGCTGCTATTGGCATAGTGATGGTGCCGCTGCAAACTACTTTTGAAGAACTTTATTTTAGAGGCTATTTAATGCAAGGTCTAGGAATTGTTTTTAAAAATAGAG
This sequence comes from Psychroflexus maritimus, assembly GCF_011089875.1. Lineage (GTDB taxonomy): Bacteria > Bacteroidota > Bacteroidia > Flavobacteriales > Flavobacteriaceae > Psychroflexus > Psychroflexus maritimus. The sequence goes on from NZ_JAANAS010000013.1 coordinate 55,801, forward strand.
CATTACCTCTAATTGTTACTTCGGTTGGTTTTGGCTTGTTGCACTTAGGCAATCCTGAAGTAGCACAACTGGGAACTATTTTAATGGTAAACTACATAGGAACTGGGTTTTTATTAGGTATAATGGTCTTGATGGATGAAGGCTTAGAGCTTTCTATAGGTTATCATGCCGGCAATAACCTAATTACTGCTTTATTAGTAACTGCAGACTGGACGGCTTTTCAAACAGAGTCAGTTTTAAAATCTGTTGCAGAACCAAGCGTTGGTTTTGAAATATTTTTACCAGTTTTAGTTATTTATCCATTATTTCTTGCTTTTTTAGCTAAAAAATACAAATGGCATGGTTGGAAACAAAAATTACTAGGAAAGCTAAATGTTTCATAAAAAAAAATCTTTTTTTAGCTTTGTTTTTACTAACTTTAGCTCATAAAATTAGATTATGAGTAAAAATATAATTCAAGTACATCCTCACTTTAAACTAAATGGTAATCACTTTACAACTAAGGAATTGTATTCGGTTGCTTATTCTTTTATTAAAGAAGGAGAGGACTATGAAGAGCTGATAGGGAATTTTTTATTAGATTGGCTTAATGAGAGTTACGATAAAATTAAGCTGCGAACTTCGGGTACAACTGGTGCGCCAAAACCTATTTTTATTGAGAAAGTAAAAATGAAAGCTTCTGCATTGGCTACACAAAAACGTTTTAAGTTACCTTCAAAAACTAAAGTTCTGCTTTGTATTCCTGCAAATTATGTAGCTGGTAGAATGATGTTGGTTAGAGCGATGGTGTTGGGTTGGGAAATAGATACCGTTAAACCACAATCCAGAGCTTTAGATGACATTAATAAAACTTACGACTTTTGTGCTCTGACCCCTCATCAACTTGCTAATTCTTTACATCAGATTCATTTAATTAGAAAGCTAATTGTTGGTGGAGCTCCCGTAAATAACTCGCTTTTAAATAAACTAAAAAACATTCCTACTAAGGTTTATGAAACTTATGGAATGACTGAAACAGTAACTCATATAGCAACTCGCCGAATTAATTCGCTCAAAAAAACCAAGGATAAACCTTTTAAAGCTATTAGTGAAGTAAGCTTTAGTACAAACAATAAGCATTGTTTAGTTATTAATGCACCAAAAATTTTAAATGAACCTATACTAACTAAAGATGTTGTAGAATTAGTTGACGAAACTAAGTTTTTTTGGAAAGGGAGGCTTGATAATGTAATTAATAGTGGTGGTGTTAAAATTCATCCAGAGGCTTTAGAAAAGAAAATACAAAGCCAATTTGATTTTCCCTTTTTTTTAACAGGAATCAAAGACCAAGAGCTTGGACAAAAATTGATAATGCTTGTTGAATCAGAAAATAAAATTCCTAAAGAAAAGCTCTATAAACAATTGGATTTGGCAGGTTTAAGTAAATTAGAATTACCCAAAGAGATTATTCAAACAAAAGCCTTTAATAAAACAAGAACAGGTAAAATAGATAGAAAATTAACGCTTAATCAGGCTATGAACGACCATACAATAGTTTGATTTTAAAACAATAGTTTGTTGCCCATTTTTTAAAAGCTCTCACAAACTAAATTATTTTGTTTTACTTTAAAAACTAATGATTAATCAAATAAACTTAACACTTAATAATTTATCCTTATAATGAAAATTTTAATATCTCCCGCAAAATCGCTTGATTTAGAACGCGCAATTCCTGTAAATTCATTTACCACTCCAGTTTTCTTAACTACTGCAGTGAAAGTGAACAAAAAATTAGCGACTTGTTCAAAAGACGAACTAAAACGATTAATGGCTATAAGTGAAAAACTAGCTGATTTAAATTACGAGCGATATCAAGATTTTCAAGAAGACCATCACACAGGGAATTCAAGACAAGCAGTTTTCACTTTTAATGGCGATGTTTACGATGGCCTTGATGTTTATAATATAGCCCCTGATAACTACGAAATACTTCAACAAAAACTCCGAATTTTATCAGGTTTATATGGAATCTTAAAGCCATTCGATTTAATACAGCCTTACCGTTTAGAAATGGGAACAAAATTAGCTATTGGAGAAAACAAAAATTTATATGAATTATGGAAAGCTAAAATTACAGAAAACTTAAATGAAGAAATAAAAGAAGATGACTTATTGATTAACTTAGCTAGTAATGAGTATTTTAAGGCAGTAAATAAAAAAGAAATTAAGGCAAAGATTGTTTCTCCTGTTTTTAAAGATTTTAAAAACGGCAAACTTAAAGTAATTAGTTTTTATGCGAAAAAAGCCCGTGGCGCTATGGTAAAATATATTATTGAGCAAAACGCAAAGACAATTGATGATATAAAAAACTTTAATTATATGAATTATAAGTTTAGCGAAAAAGAATCAACAAATCGTTTAACCCCTACTTTTGTTAGATAGATGAAACTACCAGAAATACCAAAAAATGAAACTGAGCGTTTAGCTGCCTTACACAAATATGGAATTTTAGATACCGAATTTGATGAAAAGTTTGATGCTTTAACTCAATTAGCTAGTCAGATTTGTAATACCAAAATAGCTTTAATAAGTTTAATCGATGAAAACAGACAATGGTTTAAATCGGTTATTGGACTAAAAGTAAGGCAAACTGCTAGAGGAATTTCTTTTTGTAGCCACGCCATTAATCAGCCGTTTGAATTATTAGAGGTACAAGACGCTTCTCAAGATGAACGCTTTTTTGACAATCCCTTAGTTATTGGCGATCCCTATATTAGATTTTATGCCGGCTTTCCCGTTCTAGATAAGCAAGGCTTTGCTTTAGGTACCTTATGCGTTATAGATACAGTGCCTAAAAAGCTAACAACCACTCAAAAATCAGCATTAAAACTACTTGCAAAACAGGTTTACCACTTTATTGAATTACATAGCAATACGCAAAGTATTGAAAATGAACGACAAAGTTTTAAACGATTTGCTGCACTATCTCCTTCTATTATCTATAGGCATTCTTCTCATAAGCATTTAATTTACCACAGTCCTAAAGTTGAAGATTTACTAGGTTATACCCAGATTGATTTTAAAAATAATCCTAATTTATGGATGAAATTAATTCATAAAGATGATGTAAATCGGGTTAAAGAAGCATTTAAAAATACTAAAATTAATCAAAAAATAAACCTAACGTATAGGATCCAAACTAAAGATCAATCCTGGCTTTGGGTCAACGATATAGGCATAAGTCTTAAAACTAAAAACAACTATTTTTTTAAAGAAGGAGTGGTTACAAATATTACAGAAACAATAAAAAATAAAGACGTGTTTTTAAAAACTAACAAGTCTTAGTAGTCTGCTAGAAGCATACAATTTCATCAACTTTTCATTTCTTAAAAGAAGCAATTTAATTATCAAGATTAATAGCTACATCTATAAACTAAATGCTTATGATTAGCTTGAATAAATACAATAAAGCATAATTTTTAATTAAATTCATAAATAAAAGTTAGTTTATCGTTTTATGATTTTTACCTTCGAAAAAAAAAAGATAATAATGTTTGGATTATTTAAAAAGAAAAGTGAGTTAGATCAATTAAGAGAACAATATAAAAAACTACAAAAAGAATCTTTTGAACTTTCAAAAACTAATCGCTCCTCAGCCGATAAAAAAGCCGCTGAAGCCGAAGAGGTGTTTAAGAAAATTGAGGCTTTAAAAGAAAAAGAAAAGTAAATTTATCTTTAAGTTAAATTTGGTTTTTTTTTGAAAACTTGAATCCAGCAAATTAAAAAAATTTTTGTTTTGGTTTTCAGTATTTGAAAATTTTAACTTAGTAGATTAACTTCAAACTCTAATTTTTCCATTAGTTTTAACTTAAGAGGAGTTATTTATAAATTAAAGCCTGCTCAAGGAATTTGACTCCCTTATTTCTTGCTATACACCCTTTGTCTATCAAAAGGTTTTGTTTTTTTTTAAAATAAAACAGAAACTTTGTCTTTGTTGACAGATTTACTTAAGAAAAAAATTATTACTTTAGTAATATCATTTAATATTAGCTTCCATTATAAAAGGGCAGTATTAATAAGCAAGAAGCAATGTCTAAAACCTACCAATTTTTAGTTCTGTTATCATTATTTTCATTTTGTAATGCTCAAGAAAAAGATAGTATTTATGGAAATGTAAAATCAATAAGAGAGAAAGTTGAATTCTTAAATGATACTATTCAAAATAGAAAACTATTTAGTTTTGAAGGAGATTATGGGCATAATGGTTTTAATAGCCCTAAGTATAATCAAAGTCGTTTTCATAGTTGGTGGTACACTACTTATTGGACTCATTATATCAATTATTTCAAAGCCTTTGACGAAAGCGGTAAACCCCTAGAGGAAACCTGGTTTTATAAGAATCAAGATACTGTGTATCATGATCAATTTTATTATAATAAGCTTGGTAAGCTTAAAAATCAGATAATAATTGAGTATGGAACAAAATCTAATATAACTTATTCGTACAATGAAAATGCTTATTTGGAATCTGTAAATACGATTAAAGCTGACACTCTTTATGCTTCCAAAAAATATTTTTTTAATGATAAAAATTTAGTTACTGAAATAGAATACTTTAACTCCTTTATTCCAGATAAAACCGAAAAAACACTTAAGTTTTACGACGATGAGGGAAATTTGCTTCGAATGAAAAAAATTGGTTTCTTCAGCTCTAAATTTGGAACTATCTATGAATTTGATAAAAAAGGAAGAAAGTCAAAAGTTTTCAATCAGGTGTCATCAAATTCATTAATTATACCTGACCCTATAACACAAAATAGAGAAGATAAAGGAATAAAACAATTGAGTGAACAATTTTTTTATGACGAAAAAGATAGAATTATTGAAACACATTATTATAAACAAGATTTTAATGATAGGACAAAAGTAGTTTTGTATCGAAAAATCAAGAATATTTACAAGGACGATTTATTAATTAAGATTATTCATTACAAAAATGCAGATTCTATAATAAGCACTAAAACTTATAAATATGATGAAAAAGGCAGGGTAATTAAAAACACTACTTCTTTTTCAAAACATAGTAAAAATAATAGAACACTTCAATACTCTTATGCTAATCATAATTTACCAACAAAATTAATTTATGAAGACGATAGAGGAAAGACAGAGGTTGAATTTGTTCATGAGTTTGATGAAAATAAAAATTGGATCAAACAAACCAAATTTGTTAATGGCGAGAAGTTGTATGTTTGGACAAGAGAAATTACTTATTTCAAATAAATATTTGATCTCTTAGCTGTATTTTCGTTTCTTTTAGGCAGATTTAAAAGAGTTAGTTACTTTTGAATTATGCATGAACATATTTTAAACTTATAAGTTTCTTTTTCTAAGATTAATTCTTGAATTTGATTTTACCTATAGGCAGTTTTGTTTATATCCAATTATTTTCAAGTTGTCGATCATTCTAAAAGAACTCCGAAAGAAATAATTTTGATAACTTTGCAGAAAGAAATTATTAAGGATGATAAAAAAAAGGTTTGCGTATTTTTAAAAAACTTAAATTTAACCCCAATCCCTTCCGACTTATTTAGGAATCGGAAGTGAATTTTAAGTTGCCACTTATGTTATGTGCGTTACCTTACATTCAACAATTTTGAGAATAAAACACGCTTATTCAATAAAAAATAAGCGTGTAAAAACTTTAAAACTGAGGTTTGTTGTAATGTTTAATTTAAGTAAAATCCGTTAGGACCAATCCCTGTTGAAAATTCAGCTTCAACATTCCCCGATAAATCAAAAATGAACACATCTCCATTAGAGGCAAAATCGCCTGCATCAGCAATAAATATTCTACCGTCAGCAACTAAAAATCCATAAAAAACACCAAATTCTGAATCGCTAGTGTAGGAGAGAAGTGGGGTTTCATCAAAAGCTAAATCGCTTAAATTTGCCGTAAATACTTCGTTGGCATTGGTTAAATAGAGTATGCCTTCGCTGATTTGTAAATTAGCACTACCCTGTAGATTTTCATCAAATTCAATTTCAGTAGCTATGCTAAAGTTAGTTAAATCTACTTCAACTAATTTTTCGCTACTCAATGCATAAAGCGATTGCCCAACAATTTCCATAGAATTTAACCCCTCGCCAACTTCAATACTTTGTATAATGCTGTTAGTATTGGGATTCAAAACACTTAATTGATTCCCCATTCCGTAGGAAGCGTTTTGAATAATTAGTTGCCCGTTATGTTCTTCAATAAATTCAACTACAGCTCCTGCATTAATTTCATTTTCAACGGTTAAACTTTCCAAATCAATAACAGCAATGTAGTCGTCATCTGATGTTGAAAAACTTGCTTGATTGGTTACATAAGCTTTTCCATTGTAAATAGTTCCGTAGCGCGGAACGTCTAGGCCATTTTCTAAGCTTCCTTGAAGTTCAAAAGTAAAACGATCTACTACGGTAATCAAGTTACTTCCATTAGCTATGATATAAGCATTTTCTTCATCAAAAAAGATAGATTGAACAAATTGACCTAAGTCTTCACCGTTGTTTACGGCTGAAAAAACACCTTGCTCAATTTCGCTTAAATTATTAGGAATAAAGGAAATGCTCCCTTCACTCCCTCCTTCGTTCACTACAAAAATTCCATTTTCGTAAGGTCTTTCGGTAGTAGGGTCTCCATTATTTGGGTCGTCAGGATCTTCAGCAAGGATAGCGTCATCATCTCCGCTACAAGCCATAAATAATAGACTTAAAAAAACTAATTTCAAAAAATTCGTATTCATTTTCATTGTATTTATAGTTAAAGTTGAATTAAAAATTCGAGGTTAAACATTCTTCCGGGCATGGGTCTAAAATCGGCCGATTGGTACCTGTTGTTAAACACGTTATATACCCTAATTCCAGCTTGCATTACTGGTTTTTTTGCAAAGGTATAATGCGCTAAAAGATGATGTAATTGATAGGTTTCGATAACTCGATCTGCATTGTTATCGGTTTGTGCAAATTGTTCGCCTACGCATACAAATTGATGGGTAAATCGCCAATTATTTATGGCATAAGCCGAGGAGAAATTCGCCTTGTGAATAGGCGTGTATGTTAATTGATTCTTAGTGTCTTGATGAATGGATTTGACCAAAGCATAATTTGCATTCAGCTGAAGCTTGGAGTCCCCAAAATTCAATTGATAGTTTCCTGTAAATTCACCTCCGTAAGTTTTAACGCGATCTACATTTTCGGGTTGCCAGTTTCCATTAGGATTAGGAATCCATCTAATTAATTGATTAATATCATTGTAAAATGCGGTTGCCGAAAAATTCAATTTGCCTAAATGAAAATGATGGCCTAATTCAAACTGTTCCGCTGTCTCCGGTCTTAGTTCTTCGTTGCCTGAGTTTAACCAAAACAAGTCGTTAAACGTGGGTATTCTAAAGTTTTTAGATGCATTAAATTTAAGCTGATAAAAACTTGTAGCCTTCCAGTTTATACCTGCTGAATACAGCAACGGACTATCTTTTAAGTTACTCCATTCTTTTCTTGCAGAAGCTTGAAAAGTAAGTTGTTTATTCATTTCGTATTTAGCAATTAGCGAGGTGGCTAAAACAATTCTTTGGTCTTTATTTAGATTATCTCCTGAAGCTTTGGCGTTTTCGTAATTAATTAAACTATTGAATTTAAAATTTTTCCACCGGTAAGAAAAATCATGCCTAAGGTGAAGAGTTTCGGCTAAATTAGAAGTTTTTCTTTGACGATTTTTATTTTCTTGAAACGAAAAATCCTCGCTTAAATAAGCCAATCGAAGCAGAGAAGAATAATTCTTACCTTTATTTTCCCATTCTATTAAATTCCTAAAATCTAAGTTTTCGTAAGCAGGTCTATTTTCTGAAATCCTTCGGATAGGTAAATCACGCTGACTATCAAAAATCCATAAATAATATTTTAGTAGATTGTGTTTATTAAGCTGATGAGCTGCATCTAAATTGATGTTGAAGTGCTTAAATCTTCCGTTTGTATTGCGGTTTAAGTTTCCAGAAGTTGGAAAATCATTATCGGAGTAATTGTAATTAGTTCCCCACCGAAAGCTCCATTTCTTTGTAGAAAACTGTCCCCGATAACGACTATCTATAGTGTTGAATTCGCCATATAGCAATTGAACTTCATTCGACAAACCCTGATTAAATTGAAGTTCAGTGTCTAAGTGAACACTTCCGCCAATAGCGCCTGTGCCATAAACTACGCTTCCGCCTCCTGGGCGAATAGAAAGTCGATTAAAATTACCGCCTAATAAAGTATTGAAATCGCCTTGCCCATTAAATTGCGAATTAATATTGATGCCATTCCAAACAACGGCTGTTTGTTGTGCAGTTGTCCCTCTAAACGAAGGTGAAGCCACCATTCCATAACCATTTTCACGAATAAAAAATGGGGTGTTAAGTTGAATAAGTTCACTTAATCTAATCGGATTTTTTTGACGTAAGCTATCGTTCAACTTCAAGACGTATTGTCCGGTTGAAAAATCCTTAAGCTGTGGGTTGGTGATGACCACTTCTTCCAAATTTTGAGTTGCATCTAAATCAGCTTTTTGTGCAAAACAAGTGGTATGGATAGTGATCCACCAAAGTAAAATAATTAACTTTTTATACATCGCTCGCTAATTCTCTTATCCCGAGAGAATATGCAATTATTTAAGAAATAGGCAGGTCTCCTGGCTTGCGTCTTACATCCACCTTCCCATCCGCCTAAGGCGTACAGTGGTTTTGAAGTGTCGGATGTAAGCGTACGTTGGTAACGCACTAAGCTTACAGTTGCGGGAACAGCTTTCGATTTGAACGAAATTCCCTTTTAATGATGAACAAAGATGTTTTATTCACCAACCTAATTCAATGACAAAGCTAGGCTTTTTTTATTCCCTAACAAAATATTTTCTATTCAGACATAAACCATAATTCTATAAAAATAGAGTGTTTTTTTTACCTGTAGAGCGCATTATTCAATATCTCTTTTATAGAAAAATAAGATTTCAAGTTCTGTTGCTAATAGATAAAAGGTTCATTTTTGTAGAAGTAATAAGGTCAAATTATATTACATAAAATTGGTTAAAGCTAATCTTTACATCTATTTTCAACTAGTGGCAGTTGATTTGTAAATTACTATGACAAGCTTTATTATTTCAGGTATTTCCAAATAAAACTCAACTTATATTAGATTTATCCTGTTTTAATAATGAAAGAGTGAAATAGACTAGATTAAATTTCATAATTATTTTGTTTTTATGCTATTTTTAATCTTGCTAAGCAAAAGTTTAGTTTCTTTGTAAAATATATAAGAAGAAAAGTAGTTTAATAAACAACCTTTGAAGCATTTAATTTTATGAAATTAAGTCAGTATTTGTCTATTTTTTTTGGACTGAGTTTGTTCTTTACTCAACAAATTTGGTCACAGCAAGAGCAAGATACCATAAAAACAGATCGTTTAATTATAACAAAGCAATACTCACCAACCGTGAATGATGCTTTTAAAATTAAAACCAAACCCGATGTTACCGAGGAAACTACCTTACCTGAGCGGAAGATTAATTACGCATTAATTAGCGTTCCGGTAGCTTCAACATTTCAACCTACTAAAGGTAGAGCAGCCTCGTTAAGGATGAGCAAAGAGCGAGATGAAATTTACAATCATTACGTGCGTTTAGGATTTGGCAATTACACCAATTTTTTAGCAGATTACCTTGGAAGTTTACAGCTTAATGCCAAGCAAAAATTAGGTATTGATTTTTCTCATTTTTCTTCCCAAGGAGGAATTGATGAAGCTTATTTTGATGATGCATTTGCAAGTAATACCTTGGATGTAGATTTTGAATCTGACGAAGGGCGTTGGATTTGGAAAACGAAAGCTGGTTTTGAACACTATTCCCATAATTATTATGGCGAACCTATTTTTCAGGAACCTGGCTTTACTTTTAACCCAAAACATTCACCTATTCAGAATTACCTCGGATTTAATTTTGGAGCATCAGCAGCAATCTATGATTCGTTTTTAGAAGATGTGAAAGTGAATTACAATTACTTTTCAGATGATTTTGACGCGTTAGAACATCAGTTTCAATTGAAATCTAATTTTAATTTTAGTTTAGGAGGAAAGAAAATTCAGAATGAAGTTGGTTTAGATTATTTAAAAGGAGAGTTTTCAGCAGTAAATAACGGATATGCATACGGACAAGAATTAGCTTTCGAAGATAATTATGGACAATTAATAGCTTCTTACGCGCCTTCAGTGTTTATTGAAGAAGACCGCTTTACCTTACAAATTGGAGCAGAAGTAAGCTTTTTTAATGACGCAGAACGCAATGAAAGCAAGGTGTTTATTTATCCAAAGGTAGAGGCTAATTACCGCGTAATTCCTGATAATCTCATTGCGTATGCGGGAGTGGATGGAGGTTTAGATCAAAATTCATTTAGAAGTTTTGTTATGAATAATCCTTTTGTTTCTTCAAATTTGACCATCGTGCCTACCGATCGTCAGTACGAAAGTTTTGTGGGGGCTAAAGGGAGTAGCGGTCAATTTAGCTACAACGCTAGAGCGAGTTACAAAAATGAAGATGCCCGCGCCCTATTTAGAAACAACAATGGCCCTAATCCAGAATTTTTTGAGCAAGCTAATATGATTAGACCTTTTGAAGTTGGTAATTCCTTTGGAGTAGTTTATGATAATTTACAGACCCTAGCTTTTGATGGCGAAGCTAATTATGATTTCTCACAAAATTTTAATTTAGGAATAAACTTTAATTATTCGATTTTTAGTACTGATAATCAAGAAGAAGCATGGAATTTACCTAATTTGTACACCGCTGTGGTAAGTCATCTTCAACTGAATAAAAAATGGTCTTTAGGGGCTAGTTTATTCTATGTTGGCGAACGAAAAGACCTAGAGGTTTTTGGTCCTTCAGATGATTTACAATCTGAAATAATTGACGTAGATGGTTTTCTTGATTTGAGTCTTAATGTAAACTACCGATTAAATAAGCAACTTTCTGTTTTCTTTTTAGGAAATAATTTAGTGGGTGGAAATTATGAACGCTGGAATAACTACCAAGTTCAAGGTTTACAGCTTATGGGCGGTTTGACTTACCAATTTAAATAAGTTATTCTTAACCTTTAGGTAATATAGGCTTTTAATTATTACTTAATTTTGCAATCATAAATTTAAACGAATAGGTTTTAATGGGAAGTAACAAGAATAAAAAGGGCAAAAAAACTATTAAGTATGATCGTTCAGATAGGAGTAAACCTTATTTAAATGTACTTGATTTTTTAGCAGAAGAAAAAACTTTTTTATCTATTGTTTTAGGGGGGTTAATACTAGCAGCTGCTGTTACATTTAACGCTAATGCGGCCATGTGGTTAGGTTTCTTTTTTGCCGCTTATGCAGCCGTTGCCAATGATAGCATACAATCTTTAGGTACTTTTATAGAAAGCAATAAAGCCAGGCAGTGGTGGATTTTATGGCTTTATATTGGTGGTATTTTTGTGGTGACCGTAACTGTTAGCTTTATTCTTTACGATGGAGATGTGACCTTTCAACGTTTAATGACCTTAAATGAAGATGGTACCAAGGCATTCCCCCATCCAGTAGAAGATTTAGGACAAAGCTTTAGTTTCTTTCAAATTATAGCGCCGTTGGTACTTTTGATTCTTACGCGTTTAAAAATGCCAGTTTCTACTACCTTTTTATTGCTTTCTGTTTTTAGTGCAACTTCTTCTGGAATAACTGAAGTTGTTGTAAAAAGTTTAAAGGGGTACGGAATTGCATTTATATTATCATTCGCTATTTGGTACTTTTCTTACAACCTCATACGAAAGCACTTTAAAAGCAGAAAACATCATAAAGCTTGGTCTGCTGTTCAATGGATTGTGAGTGGTTCCTTATGGGCGGTTTGGGTGATGCAAGACGGTGCCAATATTGCGGTTTATTTACCTAGACAATTAAATGTTACACAGTTTTTAATTTTTACACTAACCATTTTTGCAGGATTAGGATTATTGTTTTACTTAAGAGGGGACAAAATTCAAGAGGTAGTAAGTAAAAAGTCCCGTATTTCTGATATTAGAGCCGCTACTTTAGTCGATTTTTCTTATGTTATTCTATTAATTTACAAACTCTTTATTTCAACAGTTCCACTTAGTACAACATGGGTTTTTTTAGGAATAATTGGTGGCCGGGAAATAGCTATCAGTTTAGCTCGTCATAAGAAAGGCAAGAAGCACAAGAAAAAAGCCGGTAAACTTATATTATCCGACTTTAGTAAAGCAATGGCAGGTTTAATTATTTCAGTGGCACTAGCAGCCGCAGCTAACAAAGGAATTAGAGAAGATATTTTCCAAAGTATTTTGAGCCTTTTTAACTAATTTTATGTGATTTAAGCTGATTTTTATCATTTATAAATCAATGTAATACAGTTATTTTTGAATTAAAATTAGGATTTTAATGCAAAGTTTAATTCAAAAATACAATGTGCCAGGGCCAAGATACACCAGCTATCCTACCGTTCCTTTTTGGGATGAAGCTAGTTTTTCTGTACAGAAATGGATAAAGAGTCTTAATCATCCTGCTTATAAAAATGACCCCATAAGTCTTTATATTCATTTACCTTTCTGTGAAAGTTTGTGCACTTTTTGTGCGTGTAATAAACGCATAACCAAACAACACAGTGTTGAGCAACCTTATATTGAAGCGGTTTTAAAGGAATGGAAAATGTACGTTTCAATTTTGGGTGAAATTCCTGTAATTGAAGAAATTCACCTTGGTGGCGGAACACCTACTTTTTTTTCTTCAGAACATTTAAAAATGCTTATTGAAGGTATTTTTGAACATGCCACTAAAGCAGAAAACCACGAGTTTAGTTTTGAAGGTCATCCAAATAACACCACAAAAGAACAATTACAAACACTTTATAGCTTAGGATTTAGAAGAGTTAGCTTTGGTATTCAAGATTATAATTTTAAGGTTCAAAAAGCCATTCATCGAATTCAGCCTTTTGAAAATGTTGAAAAAGTTACAAGTTGGGCTAGAAACATTGGCTATACGTCTATTGGTCATGATTTAATTTTTGGTTTGCCTTTTCAAGGTTTAGAAGATGTTGATTATACCATAAAACAAACCAATTATCTTCAGCCTGACCGCATAGCTTTTTACAGTTATGCTCACACACCGTGGATTAAAGGAAATGGACAACGCGGCTTTGATGAAGCAGATTTACCTTCAGCAGAATTAAAAAGAAAGCAATACGAGTTAGGGAAAAACGCCCTTGAAAATGCAGGCTATGAAGAAGTAGGAATGGACCACTTTGCCTTGAAAAGCGACCAATTAATCCATAGCCAAAAAAAAGGTGATTTGCATAGAAATTTTATGGGTTATACCACTACAAAAGCAAAAAAAATGATAGGACTTGGTGTGTCTTCTATTAGCGATTCTTGGTTTGGTTTCGCACAAAATGAAAAAGAGTTAAACTTGTATTATCAGCGAATAAGTCAAGGGCAATTACCTGTATTTCGAGGACATGATTTAACGGAAGAAGATTTAATTATTAGACAACATATTCTTAATTTGATGTGTAATTTTGAAACTACTTGGAGTGAAGATGAAAATTACGTTTCAGATTTAAAGAATATTTTAATAGAATTATCTGAAATGGCTAACGATAATTTAGTAATTTTAAGCAAAAATAATATTAAAGTAACCACTAAAGGAAAAGCCTTTATAAGAAATATTTGTATGGCATTTGATTTACGATTAAAAGCAAACAAACCTGAACAACGCTTATTTTCAATGACCATTTAACCTTTAAAAACTATATAAGATGATTAAGAATATTTTAGTTCCCGTAGATTTTTCAAAGCCCGCAGAAAATGCGCTTAAAGTGGCTGTACAATTAGCTAAAAAAAATGATGCTAAAATTACTGTTTTGCACGTTATTGAATTAGCAGAATCTCTTTTTGGTACAGAACAATTTAATGTTGATGATGAGCAGATTCTGTTTTTTATGAAAGTGGCAAAGAAAAAATTTGATAAGTTCTTGCAAAAAGATTACCTAGAAGGCGTAGATTTTATTGATGTTGTTGATGTTGGACCAGCCTCTTATGTAATTAGTGAAAACATTGAAAAACAAAATGCAGATTTAGTTTTGATGGGGTCAACAGGCGCAAGCGGTTTACAAGAAGTCTTGATTGGTTCTAACACTGAAAAGATTGTGAGAAGGTCTGAGGTTCCTGTTTTAGTTGTGAAAAAGGAAATGAAGGAATTTGCTATCAAAAACGTCATTTTTGCTTCAAACTTTGAAATGGAAAGTATAGAAGCTTTTAAAAAAGCTAAAGTATTTGCTGATAGTTTTGATGCCAAAATGGAACTTTTATATGTAAACTTACCAGGTAATCAGTTTTATAGCACAGAAGAAATTAGAGAACAAATGAGGTCTTTCTTAAATGAAGTGCAAGTTCCTTTTAGCCGTGATCATATAATTATTCATAACGATTACACCATAGAATTAGGTGTCCTAAATGCTGCTAAAGATGCTAAGTCGGATTTAATAGCTATGCCAACTCATGGAAGAAGAGGCCTTTCTCATTTCTTTAATGGAAGCATAGGCGAGGATGTGGTGAATCATTCTACATTACCCGTAATCACTTTTAAGATTTAGTAATTTCAATTTAATTATATAAACCAGGGCTTAACAAGCTTTGGTTTATTTTTTTAATTTATACAACCAAATAAATTGATTAATTCTGCAACAGAACTAACTAATCTTAACTAAATTGTTGAAATTTGAATAAAATATTGAAGTATGAACTATATCACAACTAAAGATTTCCAAAAAGGTAATCCAATTAAATTAGCTTATCAAGATTTTGGTGAAGGCCAACCCCTTGTTTTTATTCATGGCTGGCCATTAAGTCAAAGAATGTGGGAATATCAAATTCCTTTTTTTGTGAATAAATCTTATCGCGTTATTACCTATGATAGAAGAGGTTTTGGGCAATCTGATCAACCTTGGAAAGGCTACGATTACAACAAAATGGCTTCCGATTTAAATGAACTTTTGGAGCAATTAGATTTATCTAACGTAATTCTTGTTGGTTTTTCTATGGGTGGAGGAGAAGTAACTCGCTTTATTAGTAATTACGGCAGTAAACGTATAGCTAAAGCGGTATTGATGTCTTCTATAGCTCCATTTTTACTCGAAACAGATACTAATCCTAATGGTGTAGATGCATCAGTTTTTGAGGGAATGAAGCAAGGAATTAGTAAGGATCGAGCCGATTTCTTTAAAGGTTTTGGAAGAAATTTTGTTAACCTTGAAAAGAATAAAGACCGTGTTAGCGAAGCACAAGTTGAATTGAATTGGAACATCGCTCTTTCGGCTTCTAGAAAAGCAACTCTAGATTGTGTGGATGCTTTTGGAAAAACTGATTTACGAAAGGATTGCCAATCAATAGGTATTCCAACGCTTATCCTTCATGGTGATGACGACGCTATTGTGCCTTTTGAAGTTGCTGGTAAAAAGGCTCATCAACTAATTGAAGGTGCAGAATTAAAAATTATAAAAGGCGCTCCTCACGGACTTACTTTTACGCATCATGAAGAAGTAAATGAGGCGCTACTTAGCTTTATTAAAAAATAAGCCCAGTTTAAAACTAAAAAAGTCCCCACTCAAAAATACAATTTGAACTGAGGACTTTTTTGTATTAACGCCAGATTTTTTGTAAAAGTGAACAGGCTCAAAAGTGCTTATTTTTAAAATTCATGCACTAAGTTTCCTGAACTCACAAGCACTTAAAATGGCATGTTTGGCATGCCTTCTTTGGCAATAGCTCCTAATTCTGCCTCTTGAGTTTCAGTAGCTCTTTTGATGGCTTTGTTTAGTGTTAAAATCAAATAGTCTTCTAATTGTTCTTTGTCTTCTAAGAGTTGATCACTAATTTCAATCGATTTGATTTCTCGATTGGCAGTAATGTTTACTTTTAACAAATCGTCATTCGATTTCTCTTCTAAACTTACATGGTCTAGTTGCTTTTTGGCTTCTTCAACTTTAGCTTGGGTTTCTTTGATTTTATTCATCATACCCATCATATCTCCAAACATATTTTTTGTTTTAATTAAAATTTCGATTTATTTAATTTGAAAAAATCAGTATTATTACAATTTACTAACTTGCTTTTTAGCTTCTTCAAATTCCTTTAAAATACTTTTTACTATATCTTCAGCTGGCAAAATATCATCAATAAGTCCAGATATTTGGCCAATTTCAAGCTCACCTTGTTCAAGATCACCTTCAAACATTCCTTTTTTTGCTCTTGCTCTTCCTAAGAGTTCTTTTAATTCTTCAACACTTGGCGCTTTTTGATAAAGTGTTTCAATATCTTGATAAAATTTATTTTTCAATAAGCGAACTGGAGCCAATTCTTTTAGGGTTAGCTTAGTATCACCTTCCTTAGCTTTAATAACTTCATTTTTAAAATTTATATGTGATGAAGCCTCTTTAGAGGCCACAAATCGCGTACCTATTTGAACCGCTTCAGCTCCTAATATCATCGCTGCTAGCATAGCTTTTCCTGTAGCAATGCCTCCCGCTGCAATCAGAGGGATTTTAAGTTCTTTAGCTACCATAGGGATTAAAGTTAGGCTGGTGGTTTCTTCCCTACCGTTGTGTCCACCAGCTTCAAACCCTTCGGCAACCACTGCATCAACTCCTGCCGCTTGTGCTTTTAAAGCAAATTTTACACTACTTATCACATGTACAACTTTTATTCCATGCGATTTTAAGTGGGAAGTCCATGTTTTTGGATTACCAGCTGAGGTAAAAACGATAGGTACTTTTTCATCAATGATAATTTTCATAATCTCATCAAGGTCTGGATAAAGCATGGGAACGTTAACAGCGAAGGGTTTTGAGCTTGCTTTTTTACATTTTTGAAGGTGTTCTTTCAAAATATCAGGATACATTGAGCCTGCGCCAATAATACCAAGTCCGCCAGCATTAGAAACGGCGCTTGCTAATTTCCAACCACTAGCCCAAATCATTCCTGCTTGAATGAGCGGATATTCTATACCAAATAATTCTGTAATTCTATTTTTACTCATGAGTTAAATTTTTTACGCAATTACTCCAGAACCTAAAAGCTCATCGTCATCATACCAAGCTACAAATTGTCCTTCGGCAATAGCATTTTGCGGATTTTCAAAAATAACATACAATCCTTGATGCGTTAGATGAAGCTCGGCATGTTCTAATTTTTGCCGGTACCTAATTCTAGCGGCCACTTTCATTTTTTCGCCTATAGCTAGCGCTAAGTCTGTTCTTACCCAGTGAACTTCATGTGGTTTTACTAATAAACCTCTTCGTTTAAGTCCTGGGTGTTGTTTGCTTTGACCAACATAAATAGTATTGGTCTCAACATCCGTATCAATAACAAATAGAGGCAAAGGAGTTCCACCAACAGCCAGTCCTTTTCTTTGTCCTTTAGTAAAAAAATGTGCTCCGTTGTGTTCGCCTACTTTTTTTCCATCCGCTGCTTGGTAGTTATACTTATGGCTTAATTTTTCCAATTCAGAATTAGCTTCTATAGGTTTTTTGTATATTGATGAGTTCGCATCAATTTCAATAATATCTCCCTGCTTGGGCTGTAACTTTTGTTGAAGAAAATCTGGAAGCCTAACTTTTCCAATAAAGCATAAACCTTGAGAATCTTTTTTATTTGCTGTAATTAAATTTTGTTCAGTTGCAATTCTTCTTACATCCTCTTTCTGAAGATTACCTACCGGGAATAAGATTTTAGCTAGTTGATTTTGAGAAACTTGACATAGAAAATAAGATTGATCTTTGTTGTTATCTAAGCCAGCTTTTAGTTGATAAATTGTTTTTCCTTCTTTTTCAAAAGAAGATTTTCTGCAATAATGCCCAGTGGCTACGTAATCGGCTCCCAGGTTTTCAGCAATTTTCAGAAAAACATCAAATTTAATTTCGCGATTGCAGAGTACATCAGGATTAGGTGTTCTTCCTTCTTGATATTCATTAAACATATAATCTACAATTTTTTCTTTGTAGGCTTTGCTTAAATCTACAGTTTGAAAAGGAATGCCTAGTTTTTCTGCAACTAACATAGCATCGTTAGAATCTTCAAGCCAAGGACATTCATCACTAATGGTTACCGAGTCATCGTGCCAATTCTTCATGAATAGTCCAATAACGTCATACCCCATTTCTTTACACAAATAAGCGGTAACACTGGAGTCAACCCCTCCGCTTAATCCCACTACAACTCGTTTCATTAATTCTTTCAATTTAACTGCAAAAATAAGCTTTTTCTTAGGTTTTGTAAATTGTTTTTAAGTTCGATTTATGTTTCTTACCTATGCTGAAATAAGAATTGTTGATAAGGTAAATCTTGAAAAAGTAGTCTAAATTAGAAAGCTACTTTAGACTTTTAATCATAATTTTAACTCGATTAAACGATAGAAAATCTAGTTACAACTTTGTTTTAAAAACGAAAGAAAATTAGTATTTTTGATTAAAATTAGTATCTTTCCGCATCATTTAAATTTATGGCAGAACAAACAAAGTACACTGAAGATAATATCAAGTCATTAGACTGGAAAGAGCATATTAGAATGCGACCAGGAATGTATATTGGTAAGCTTGGCGATGGTTCTAGTGCCGATGATGGCATTTATATTTTGTTAAAAGAAGTCCTTGATAATTCTATTGATGAATTTGTGATGGGGGCTGGTAAAACCATTGAGATTTCTATTCAAAATAACCGAGTAATTGTTCGTGATTATGGTAGAGGCATTCCGTTAGGAAAAGTAGTTGATGTTGTTTCTAAGATGAATACTGGAGGAAAATATGATACCAAAGCCTTTAAAAAATCGGTAGGTTTAAACGGAGTAGGTACCAAGGCAGTAAATGCTTTGTCTAATTATTTTAGGGTAGAATCTACTCGTGACGGTAAATCGGTTGCTGCAGAATTTGAAATGGGCAATCTTGTGAATGAAGAAAAGCTAGATGAAACTTCACGAAGAAAAGGAACCAAAGTAACTTTTACCCCAGATGAGGTCATCTTTAAAAAGTACAAGTTCCGAATGGAATACATTGAACGTATGATTAAAAACTACGTTTATTTGAATCCAGGATTAACCATTATGCTGAATGGTGAAAAATTTTATTCGGAAGAAGGGCTGAAAGATTTGTTGGGTGATGGAATTAATGAGGAAGACCGACTTTTCCCAATTATTCACTTAAGAGGCGATGATATTGAAGTGGCTTTAACCTATAGTAAATCGCAATATTCAGAAGAATATCATTCTTTTGTTAATGGACAACATACCACGCAAGGAGGAACTCATTTAACGGCTTTTAAAGAGGCTATTGTAAAAACTGTTCGAGAATTTTTTGGTAAGAATTACGAGCCTAGCGATATTCGGAAGTCTATTTCTTCCGCAATTTCCATCAAAGTAATGGAGCCAGTTTTTGAAAGTCAGACTAAAACCAAACTTGGATCTACCGATATGGGGGGAGATAAGCCCACAGTTAGAACCTTTATCCTTGATTTTGTAAAGCGTAACCTTGATAATTACTTACATAAAAACACAGAAACCGCAGCAAAGCTTCAGCGAAAAATATTACAAGCAGAACGCGAGCGTAAAGATTTATCGGGCATCCGAAAATTAGCAAGAGAGCGCGCTAAAAAAGCAAGCCTACACAATAAAAAACTCCGAGATTGTAGGATTCATTTAGGCGATGTTAAAAAGGAAGCTTACTTAGATACCACCCTTTTTATTACCGAGGGAGATTCAGCTAGCGGTAGTATTACAAAATCTAGAAATGTTAATACTCAAGCTGTTTTTAGCTTAAAAGGTAAACCCCTAAATTCATTTGGATTAAGTAAGAAAATAGTTTATGAAAACGAAGAGTTTAATCTTTTGCAAGCCGCCTTAAATATTGAAGATTCATTAGAAGACCTTCGTTATAATAATATTGTAATTGCCACCGATGCCGATGTAGATGGTATGCATATTCGACTTTTAATAATTACGTTTTTTCTTCAGTTTTTTCCTGAATTGATTAGAAATGGACATTTATATATTCTTCAAACCCCTTTGTTTAGGGTAAGAAATAAAAAAGAAACTATTTATTGTTATTCTGAAGAAGAACGAAGAAATGCAATAAAAAAACTTACTGGAAAACCAGAAATTACCCGATTTAAAGGATTAGGTGAAATTTCACCAGACGAATTTAAACACTTTATTGGTGATGATATTCGGCTTGACCCTGTAATGCTAGATAAAGAAAAAACCATAGAGGAGTTACTTACTTTTTATATGGGAAAAAATACCCCAGACCGACAAGAATTTATTATTGATAATTTAAGGCTAGAGGTTGATTTAGTAGAAGAGATAGAAGATGAGATTAACAAATCATAATGTAGTTAAAGCAATTACTTGTTTTTGTTTGCATACAAGGAAAATAGCTAGTACCTAGTACTTTTGTAAAACCTAAAAAAACAAATTTTACCAAGCAATCATTAAAAATAATTCAAGAAAATAAGCAGTCATAATTTATGAGCGAAGAACAAACACCAGAAGAAAATTCTACTCCTAATGATGAATTAATCAAGGTAACTGGCATGTACCAAGATTGGTTTTTGGATTATGCTTCTTATGTAATTATGGAAAGAGCCGTTCCTGCGCTAGAAGACGGTTTTAAACCCGTACAACGTAGGATTCTTCATTCCATGAAGGATTTAGATGATGGTAGATACAACAAAGTAGCCAATATTGTTGGACATACCATGCAATACCACCCGCATGGAGATGCCAGTATTGCGGATGCTATTGTTCAATTAGGACAAAAAGACTTGCTAATTGACGCGCAAGGAAACTGGGGAAATACCTTAACAGGCGACCGTGCAGCGGCTTCAAGATACATTGAAGCTAGGTTGTCAAAATTTGCCTTAGATGTTGTCTTTAATCCCAAAACTACGCAATGGCAATTATCTTACGACGGTAGAAAGAAAGAGCCCGTAAATTTACCGGTTAAATTTCCTATGATTTTAGCGCAAGGCGCTGAAGGTATTGCCGTAGGTTTAAGTACACGAATCTTACCGCATAACTTTAATGAACTTATTGATGCTTCAATAAAACACTTAGAAGGTAAAAAATTCACTTTATATCCTGACTTCCCAAGTGCTGGAGTTATGGATGTGGCAGAATACAACGATGGGATGCGAGGGGGTAAAATTAGACTTCGAGCAAAAATTGAAGTTTTAGACAAAAAAACCTTAGTCATTAACGAAATTCCCTACGGCACCAATACAGGTACAATTATCGATTCTATTTTAAAAGCAAATGATAAGGGAAAAATAAAAGTTAAAAAAATTGAAGATAATACCTCTTCACAAGTAGAGATTTTAGTTCATCTTCCTAATAATATTTCGCCCGATAAAACCATTGATGCTCTGTTTGCATTCACCCAATGCGAGACTTCAATTTCACCATTAGCTTGTGTTATTTACGAAGATAAACCACAGTTTTTACCGGTTTCTGAATTACTGAGAAAAAGTACAGACCATACCGTTCATCTCCTTAAAAGAGAGTTGGAAATTGAATTGGATGAACTAGAAGAAAAATGGCACTTTGCTTCATTAGAACGTATTTTTATTGAAAATAGAATCTACCGAGATATTGAAGATAAGGAAACCTGGGAAGAAGTTCTAAAAGCTATTGATGATGGATTAAAACCTCATATTTCACACCTAAAAAGAGCAGTTACCCAAGAGGATTTAATTCGGTTAACAGAAATTAAAATTAAGCGAATTTCAAAATTTGACTTAGATAAGGCTCAACAAAAAATTGAAACTTTAGAGGCTGATATTGAACAAGTAAAACATCATTTAAATCACTTAGTAGAATATTCTATTGCTCATTTTGAACGACTAAAAGCAACCTATGGAAAAGGGCGTGAGCGTAAAACAGAAATTCGACCTTTTGAGGATATTGAAGCTACAAAAGTAGTGATTAGAAATGCTAAACTATACGTGAATAGAAAGGAAGGTTTTATTGGAACTTCCTTGAAAAAAGAAGAATATGTAACCGATTGTTCTGATATAGATGATGTGATTTGCTTTACAGAAGATGGAACAATGATGGTTACCAAGGTGGATACCAAAACTTTCATTGGAAAAAATATCCTGTACCTAGGAATCTTCAAAAAGAAAGATAAACGCACTATTTACAATCTAATTTATAGAGATGGTAAAAAAGGACATAATTTCATGAAACGCTTTGCTGTAACTTCAATGACTAGAAATAGAGCATACAATGTTGGTCAAGGTAAACCCGGTACCAAAGTGCTCTATTTTTCTGCTAATCCTAATGGAGAAGCAGAGTTGGTAGGCATTTACCTCAAACAAATTAAAGGCGTCAGGAAAGTAAAATTTGATTTAGATTTTTCCGATTTAAAAATTAAAGGTCGTGGGGTAAAAGGAAACCTAGTAACCAAGCAATCCATTAAAAAAATTGAGCTGAAAGAAAAAGGTGTTTCTACTTTAAAACCAAGAAAAATTTGGTTTGATGAAACTGTAAAACGACTAAATGTTGATGAGCGTGGAGAACTTTTGGGCGCATTTAGAGGAGAAGATCGAATCTTAATCATCACGCAAGCGGGGATGGTTAAAACCATTAGACCTGAACTAACTACTCACTTTGAAAATAACATTATTGTTATGGAAAAGTGGAATCCTAAAAAACCGATTTCTGCTGTTTATTTTGAAGGCGAAAAAGAGCGTTTCTATGTTAAACGATTCTTTGTAGAAAATGAAGAAAAGGAAGAAAATATTCTTACCGATCATAAAGATTCTTACTTAGAGGTAGTAAGTACTGATTGGATTCCTCAAATTGATGTTCAATTCACCAAACAACGCGGTAAGGAAAGACGACCCAATGAAGTGCTTAATTTGAAAGAGTTTATTTCGGTTAAAGGAATTAATGCTATGGGAAATCAACTTACCCCTGAAAAGGTAAATGCTATTGATTTGATTGCTCCTATTCCTTTTGAACCCGAAGAAAATCAACCCGCAAACGATGTTGATGTAGTTGACGAGGAAGAAGTTAAGTCGAATGGAAATGCACAATCGCCTAGTTTGTTTGATGAAATGGAAGAGGAAGATTAATTTGCTTACATATTAACGATAGCCCTATTAATTTTTACTAAATTATAAGTTGGCTAAACTTTTTGATAACTATGCACACATGCAGAAGGCATTAAATAAATTGAAGAATTGCCTGGAAGGCGAATTATACGATTCGCCTTTGTATCAATCGATGTATGCAACAGATGCTTCTATTTATCGTTCTTTGCCAATGGCGGTAGCTTATCCTAAAAGCACCAAAGACCTTCAGCAATTAATACATTTTGCTCAACAAGAAAAAACCTCTTTAATCCCTAGGTCTGGCGGGACTTCTCTAGCTGGTCAATGTGTTGGAGAGGGAATTGTGGTAGATGTATCTAAACACCTCAATCAAATTCTAAGTTTTTCAGCAGAAAAAAAACAAATCACTGTTCAACCAGGAATTATTCGTGACCAACTAAATAATTTCTTAAAACCCTACGGCTTATTTTTTGGCCCAAATACCTCCACCTCAAACCGATGTACAATTGGTGGAATGTTTGGTAATAATTCTAGCGGAACAACCTCTATTAAATACGGCGTAACCAGAGACCATGTTGTTAGTTGTAAATTATTAACCTACTCAGGTAAAGAGGTTTACATTAAGCCACTCTCAAAAAATGAATTTGAAGAAGCCATCAAAAAGCCAACACCTCTAGGGAAAGTACTACAAGATTTGCACAAGTTTTTGCATAATGAAAGGCTTCAACACTTAGTTGATAATCATTTTCCTTCGCCTAATATTCATCGTAGAAATACGGGGTATGCGCTAGACGAGTTATTAAATTCTGAAATTTATAAATCCAACTCAAATTTACCATTCAATTTATGCAAATTGTTAGCAGGAAGCGAAGGAACATTAGGCTTAGTAACTGAAATCACACTGCAATTACAAGCGCTTCCTCCCCAAAAAAACATATTGCTTGCTTGTCATTTTGACTCCATAAAAGCTAGTTTGGAAGCTGTGAATATTGCCATGAAACATTCGCTTTTTACTTGCGAATTAATGGATAAAGCTATTTTAGATTGCACAAAAAATCAGCTGAAATACAAAGATTACCGCTTTTTTATTCAAGGTGACCCTGAAGCTATTTTAATGTTGGAACTTCGGTCTGATGAGGATGAAGATTTAAATCAACAGACTTCAGCTTTAATTCAGCATCTAAAAAATGAAACAAAGGTGTATGCCATTTCTAAGCTAATTGATGAGCAAATTTCAATGGCGATGGAACTACGCTCTGCAGGTTTGGGGCTATTAGGAAACATGAATGGAGACGAAAAACCTGTAGCTTGCATTGAAGACACGGCTGTTGCTTTAGAAGATTTACCAAATTATATAGAAGAATTTTCTGAATTAATGAACAAGCACCAACAAAAAACTGTGTATTATGCACATGCTGGCGCTGGCGAATTACACCTTAGGCCTATTTTAAATCTCAAAACTGAAGTTGGTAAAAAACAACTAAAAGCAATTAGTAAAGAAGTCGCTTTTCTAGTAAAAAAATACAAAGGTTCTTTAAGCGGAGAGCACGGCGACGGAAGGGTAAGGGCTTCTTATTTACCCCTCATGTTAGGCGAAGAATTATACAGCCAATTGAAACAATTGAAGTTAATTTTTGATCCTCATCAAATTTTTAACCCCCATAAAATAATAGATGCTTTACCCATAGATGAAGATTTGCGTTTTCTTGAGAATACTCCTCAGTCTTCTAGTGTAATGCAATTTCAAAAAGAAGGTGGACTTTATCAAGCCACAGAAAAGTGTAATGGTTCTGGTGAGTGCCGGCAAGTTTTTACGGGTAATGAAACTATGTGCCCCAGTTATCATGTGACTAAAAATGAAGTTGACTCTACACGTGCACGTGCTAATGCGTTAAGAGAATTTTTGAATTCAAAAGAGAATGAAAGAGGTTTAGAAATCAATGACTTAGAAGAAACTTTTGATTTGTGTGTTTCTTGTAAAGCCTGCAAAAGAGAATGTCCTAGTTCGGTAGATGTGAGTGCGTTTAAGGCAGAGTATCTTCAACAGAAAATGGATAAAAATGGAATCTCCTTAAGCGATTGGGTTTTTGGACATATTCATCTAGTCAATGCATTAGGAACAAAAATCTCTTCCTTATATAATTTTTCAGTTCAAAATAACTATTTATCTAAGATAACTAAGTCCCTTATAGGCGTTCATCATCAACGAAGTTTACCCAAATTACCTGCTAAATCACTGCTTCAACAGGTAAAAGCATTTCAACTGAAGTTTAATCAGCTTGAAAACCCTATTAAAGAAGTATATTTCTTTATCGATGAATTCACTAACTATTTTGATTCTGCTATTGGAAAAGAATGTTTCGATTTACTTTACCAATTGAATTATAAAGTCAATTTTGTGACTCATGAAATTAGTGGGAGGGCTTTAATTTCAAAGGGATTTTTGAGAAAAGCAAAAACTATTGCAAACAAAAATATTGCTATTTTTAGTTCGTTAATTAGCGACGAAAAACCTCTTATTGGTCTTGAACCTTCTGCCATACTTTCCTTTAGAGATGAATACATTGGCCTTTCTGAGAATATTCAACAAGCTGAAGAAGTAAGTACTAATGTTTTTTTAATAGAAGAGTTTTTATTGAAAGAGGCGAAACGAGGAGCTATTGATTTTTCTAAATTTAAGGCAACTAAAAAGCAGATAAAAATTCATGTACATTGCCACCAAAAAGCTATGGGAACAGCAAAAACAACCTTCGATTTACTCAACTATATTCCAGCATGGCAAGTCACACTTATACCAACCGCTTGCTGTGGAATGGCAGGAAGTTTTGGATATGAAAAAAAACATTATGAGGTGAGCCAAGCTATGGCCAATCAATCCTTGATTCCAAGCATAAAGAAGGCAAATCAAAACGTGATTATTGTAGCCAACGGGACAAGCTGCCGCCATCAAATTAAAGATGCTTCTAATAAAGTGGCCTTACATCCTGTTCAACTTCTTTATCAAGCTTTGTAATAACTTGATTTTAATTTGTTTAAAACAGTTTTGAGAAAGTGAGAATAATGGAACTCAGGTTATAAGCATAAAGCTTTGCCCATAAAATTGTACAATCCAACGCTAATTGGTATTTTTGCAACTTCAAAAAATAGAATTTTAATGGCTTTAGCAACAAAATATAACGCAAAAGAAGTAGAAGATAAGTGGTATCAATTCTGGTTAGACCAAGGTTTTTTCAATTCTGAAGTCAACGACAAACCAGCTTATACCATTGTCATCCCACCACCAAATGTAACGGGAATACTTCACATGGGGCACATGTTAAACAACACCATTCAAGATGTGTTGATAAGAAGAGCGCGTTTACAAGGTTTCAATGCTTGTTGGGTTCCAGGAACCGATCATGCTTCTATTGCTACTGAGGCTAAGGTAGTTGCTAAATTAAAAGCCGAAGGAATTGATAAATCTTCTATTTCAAGAGATGAATTTTTAAAACATGCTTGGGATTGGACACACAATTATGGAGGAAAAATCCTTGATCAACTTAAGAAATTAGGAGCCTCTTGCGATTGGAATCGGGTGAAGTTTACTATGGATGAGGATTTATACACTTCAGTAATTCATTCATTTGTTGATTTATACGAAAAAGGAAAAATTTATCGGGGTCACCGTATGGTTAATTGGGATCCTGAGGCTAAAACAACACTTTCTGACGAAGAGATTATTTACCAAGAAAAAAACGGAAATCTATATTATATCAATTATCCTATAGAAGGTTCAGAAGAATGTTTAACCATTGCCACTACACGCCCAGAGACTATTTTTGGAGATACCGCAATTTGTATTCATCCAGAAGATGAACGCTATCAACATTTAAAAGGAAAACATGCCGTAGTCCCTGTGGTAGGCAGAAAAATTCCGATTATTCAAGATGAATATGTGGACCTTGAATTTGGAACAGGTTGCTTAAAAGTTACCCCAGCGCATGATGAAAATGATAAAAATTTGGGTGATAAACATCAACTAGAGGTCATTGATATTTTTAATGAAGATGCTAGTTTAAACGCTTTTGGATTACATTATCAAGGACAAGACCGTTTTGAAGCAAGAAAAGCCTTTGCCAACGAATTAAAAGAAAAAGGGTTTTTGGTAAAAACTGAAAATCACTTGAATAAAGTAGGAACATCAGAACGTACAGGTGCTGTGATTGAACCGCGATTATCAGATCAATGGTTCTTAACCATGCAAGATTTAGCTCAACCAGCTATTGATGCTGTATTGAAAGATGAAACAATCAAACTTTTTCCTAAAAAATTTGAAAATACCTACAAACATTGGATGGAAAATATAAGAGATTGGAATATCTCTAGACAACTATGGTGGGGACACAGAATACCTGCTTGGTACATAGGAGAAGGTAAAAATGAGTTTGTGGTTGCTAAAAATGAAGAAGAAGCCTTAGCAAAGGCTATTGAAAAAACAGGAAATTCGTCGCTCAGTTTAGCCGAACTTCACCAAGAAGAGGATGTTTTAGACACATGGTTTTCTTCTTGGTTATGGCCAATGAGTGTTTTTAATGGAATTAATGAACCTGAAAACGAAGAGTTTAAGTATTACTATCCTACTAAAGACTTAGTTACTGGGCCAGATATTTTGTTTTTCTGGGTAGCTCGTATGATTATGGCCGGTTATGAATATACAGAACAAAAACCTTTTGAAAATGTATATTTAACTGGTTTAGTAAGAGATAAACAAGGTCGTAAAATGTCTAAGTCGTTGGGTAACTCGCCAGACGCTTTACAATTAATTGAAGATTTTGGAGCCGATGGTGTACGCGTAGGTCTTTTATTAAGTAATGCCGCCGGAAACGACTTGCTTTTTGATGAAGCGCTTTGCCAACAAGGTAAAGGTTTTGCCAATAAAATCTGGAACGCCTTTAGGCTGATTAAAGGATGGGAAGTAGATGAAAACCTATCAACGCCAAGTTATGCTAAAGCAGGCTTAGATTGGTATGCATCAAGATTTCAACAAGTACTGGAAGAAGTTGATGACCATTTTTCAAAATACAGAATTTCAGATGCATTGATGGCTTCTTATAAATTAGTTTGGGACGATTTCTGTTCATGGTTGTTGGAAATTATCAAACCAAATTATGGAGAGAAAATAGATGCTATCACTTTACAACAAGTTATTTCACTTTTTGAAGATAACCTTAAATTGTTACACCCATTCATGCCTTTTGTTACTGAAGAAATTTGGCAACATATTGCTGAAAGAAACCAAGAAGAGGCTTTGGTTGTGAATCAATGGCCAGTGAAAAAATCTTATCAGAAAGCAAAAACTAAAACTTTTGATTTTATGAAAGAAGTAGTTTCAGGCATAAGAAACGTTCGAAAAGAAAAGAATATTTCATTTAAAGATAGCATTGATTTATTTGTAATTAACAATGAAAATCAAACTAAAGAATTAGATGATTTGATTAAAAAATTAGGCAACATTACCAAGTTAACCTATTCTGATACTTCGGTTGAAGGTGCTTTATCGTATAGGGTAGGAGCCAATGAATATTTTATTCCTTTAAAAGGCGCTATTAACATAGAAGAAGAAATTGAAAAAATTAATGAAGAAATTAAATACTTAAAAGGCTTTTTAAATTCAGTAGAAAAAAAATTAGGTAACGAGCGGTTTGTCAATAATGCACCAGAGCAAGTTGTAGCTTTAGAAAAAAAGAAAAAATCTGATGCTTTAGCTAAGCTAAAAACCCTTGAAATAAGCTTAAAAAGTTTAGCTTAAGTTTTGAATTTTTTTGAATTTTTTATTTAATTTCGTTTGCTCGCATTAACTTTAAATTTATGGAAGTAGGAGAAAGACCTTGGGGAAAGTATTATGTCTTAGAAGACAAGAAAACTCATAAAGTTAAACGCATTGAGGTAAACCCTAATCAACGTTTATCGTATCAATATCACAATCATCGGTCTGAAGTTTGGACTATTATTAGTGGTGAAGCCCTAGTAATTTTAGATGATGAAGAACATTTGCTCTATCCAGGTGAGGTGATTAAAATCCCACAAGGAGCTAAACACCGAATTAAAAACCCAGGACAAGAGATTCTTACTTTTGTAGAAGTACAATACGGCTCCTATTTTGGAGAAGACGATATTATTAGAATTCAAGACGATTATGCAAGAGAATAAAAAAAATCGATGATTCGATTTTTTTTACATTTAATCTCTACTAATTTGATAGACTTTATATATTTGTAAAATGATTTCAGCAAGTTTTATTACGGTAGCAATAATAATTTTGGCCATCATACTTTTTGCCACAGAAAAAATTCCTGTTGACTTAAGTGCCATTATTATCATGCTTTTGCTTGTTTTTACAGGAGTAATCTCAGCAGAAGAGGGAGTAGCAGGGTTTAGTAATAAAGCCACTATTACTGTTGCTTTTATGTTTATTTTAAGCGAAGCCTTGTTAAAAACTGGCGCGCTTCAAGTGCTTACACAACGCTTGTCTAAAAAATTTAAAAACAATAGCAATGTTGGTTTAATATTAATGATGATTTTTATCGCTGTTATTTCAGCTTTTATTAATAATACCCCAGTTGTAGCTATGTTTATTCCTGTAGTAATTCAGCTTGGTCACCGTTCAAATATAGATCCCTCCAAAATGTTAATCCCCCTATCATTTGCCTCTATCTTTGGTGGAATGTGTACCTTAATTGGAACATCAACTAATATTTTGGTAAGTGGTATAGCTGAAAAAGAAGGACTGCCTTCTATAGGAATGTTTGAAATGTCAAAAATTGGTGTAATTCTTCTTGTTGTGGGTATTTTATACATGAGCTTAATAGGTAAAAAACTCTTACCAGAACGCAATCAAAAAAGCAATTTTTCACCTTCCAATAACAACCGTACTTACATCACACAAATCCAAATTCTAGAAAATTCTTCCATAATAGGTCAACCGATTATGGATACCGATTTAGTGAAAGATTTAGATATTGATGTTATTGAAGTGCGTAGAGAGCAAACTAAAATTGATCAACCTTCAGGAGATTTTGTTTTGTTTGAAGGCGATTTACTGAAGCTAAGATGTGATGTGGACAAAATTAAAGCCTTAAAAGACGAAGTGAAAATTTTGGTGAAGGATGTTATTCAGATAGGTGATTCTAATTTTAAAGACAACAAAACTTCAATTGTAGAATTAGTGATAACCTCTAATTCTCCTATTCTAGAACAAACCCTTAAGAAAGTTGATTTTAGAAGACGCTACAGGGCGATTCCGCTAGCTATAAAACATCGAGATGAAATTGTAGATCAGGATTTGTATGAAGTTGATTTAAAGGCGGGTGACGTAATTCTTGCTGAAGTGAAATCGCATTACTTAGACCAATTAAAAGCCTATGAAACTCAGAAAAACGCTCCCTTTTTATTGCTTTCTGAAGATCCTATAACCAGTTTTAATCAAAAAAACTTTTGGATTGTCCTTGGTTTGCTTTTACTTATGGTTACTTCGGCAAGTTTTGGGTGGATAGATATCATGATTGGAGCCATTTCTTCAGTTGCAATTTTAGCCTTGCTTAAAGTGATGAAGATGAAGGAAATCTATCAATCTGTAAATTGGAGTATTGTTTTTCTTTTAGCTTGTGCATTAAGTTTAGGAACGGCCATGAATAATACTGGTTTAGCAACTAAAATAGGCGAATTTATTATTCATAGTTTAGGTAATTGGGGCTTAGTTGCAGTAATTTCTGGTTTGTATTTAGCCACTTCTTTGCTCACCGAGTTAATGTCTAATAACGCTTCAGCAGCTTTAATGACACCCATAGCCATTGCCGTAGCTTCTAGTTTAGGTATGGATGCGCTTCCATTTTTAATCACTGTTATGATTGCTGCTTCAGCAACTTTCATGACTCCTATTGGCTATCAAACTAATACCATGGTTTATGCTTCGGGGAATTATAAATTTAAGGATTTTTTGAAAGTTGGAGTGGGGTTAAATTTGATCTTTTGGGTCTTAACTTCACTACTAATTCCTTTTTTTTATTGGTCTCAATAATAGTTAAAACTAGGCACTTGAGTGCATTTCGCTTTAGCTTCTAAAAATACTTACCTTTGTTATATGAATAATCAATGGGCAAATGGACATCCTGTTTCGAGATAAACTGTGCACTTGGTTTGGAGCACCAAGTATTGCTATTCAGTTTTAAATGGAGATATTTAGAAGCGTTGTCGTGAGATTCTGATTCAAGTTTCTGATGCCGAAAGTATTAGTATATTAAAGGGAGTTGTAAGTAAAGATCATATTCACATGCCTGTAGAGTATTGACCCTCGCAATATATCAGCACTTTAGTAAAAAAGCTAAAAGGCAGAAGCTCAAGAAAACTCAACAAGAGTTTCCAAAATTGCAAAAGTGCTATTGGGGCAGCTATTTTTGGGCAATAGGTTTTGGATGTTGGAGTACAGGCAAAATAACTGATGAAATGGTAAATGAATACTTGGAGCATCATCGGAAATCAGGTAATGACTCAGATAATTTTATACTTGAGTAATCACGTACAGCTGACTTTCAGTCAAGATAAAACCTATGGACTTCAAGTCCAAAGTGGTTTAGTTTATTAGTATGTTACATCAAAACGACCTTCTCTAATTTCAACTATTTCACCCTCTTCATTGACAGCATCAAACCAAAATGTACCAGAAATTATTGAGCTAGAAAGGTCTAGTCTTGTTATTGTTAATTCTCCTGTATTATTTGTATTCGTATAAAAATTATATGAATTACTTAAATTATAACTCCCACCACCACCAGTGAAGTTACCATTATCATGATTATTTTTATTTAAAACATATACTTGTCCTGCTTCAAGGTTTATTTTTAAAACTCCAATATGTATACTTTTAACTCCAACTCCTCTTTGGTCTTTAAATGAAAGTGAAAAATAATAATCTCCCTCAAAAAATTGATAATTTACGACAACTGTAGGATTAATCCCTTCATGTTTAGGTAAAAAGACCTTTCCATCTACTAAACATCCCACAGTGTTAGCTCCAGTTGTGTGTCCTGAGTTGCGTTAGGATACGAAGATAATAATTAGTTCTTTGAAAACGCAACAAAACTTTATTAGAGATGATAGACTTTAATATTAGGTAAGAAACGAGCTAACCCCTTTAAAATAGGTAAAGTTAGAAGTCTCACACACAGCTATATTAAAGAATTGGACTATCGGATAGGACTTTCAGGAGTCGTTTCCAAACCGCCTTGAGGTGCTGAATTTAAGAGATTTGGTATTGAGCGTCAAGGTTAAAGCAAGTTCATAATCGTTTGTAGGATTAGTGATTGTATGGTGTGGTTATAGGAGTTGAACGCAAGTGAACCCTTATGGAGGTGTCGAAAATAACATTTACTGTGTCAAAATCAATGGGGTCAGCGACCTAAAGAGACAAAAGTGTAGCGGAGAACCTGATTACTGGCTACACGACACACGGCATAAAGAGGGCAAGACCTATAACTAGGCTCTAATAAGGAACAGGAGAACCAAATTCAAGATGTCAAGCAAGAACGCTAACAATCCCAGAGTGGAAAAGGCAAAGAGTAGCGAAGCTTGAGTTTGGGGCGGATGAAGTCGTAGTAGCGA
>NZ_JAANAS010000025.1 GCF_011089875.1 Psychroflexus maritimus
TTGTTGTAATATTCGATTATAAGTTCATCGGTGTTTTCCACATTTTGTAAAACTTCGTCTTCCACTAAGCTTAAGTCGAAAGTTCTAACGCCAGTTTCGTTGTCGTCGCAAAGCGATAGCGGTTCGGGAGTTTCGGTTTGTGGGGTGTTTCGGGTGAATAAATCCAAGTCAAAAATCTGAGTACAACCAGTTTCTTCATCTTCAAAAAACG
>NZ_JAANAS010000026.1 GCF_011089875.1 Psychroflexus maritimus
AAGGTATAAATTGAATTAGAGCTATTTAATTCGGGTGTCCATTCCCCCTCAATTCCATTATTAGAGGTAGTAGGTAATTCTTGAAGTTCATTTTCACAAATTTCACTAGGTATGGAAAATTCAGGGGTAGTACTAGGAATAATTTCAATTTCTATATCAATACTTTCCGCACATTCATCAGAATTAGGAGTAAAGGTATAAATTGAATT
>NZ_JAANAS010000027.1 GCF_011089875.1 Psychroflexus maritimus
TTACGAGCCTGTAGCGATAATCCAAACATTGCAGTATTTGATTTAACTCAGAATTCAAATTTAATTATCGGCAATCAAGAAAATGTTACTTTGACCTATCATCAAAGTTTAGCGAATGCCGAAAATGGCACCAACGCTATTGCTTTTCCTGTGAATTATAACGGAATTGATGGTGAGTTCATCTATATCCGATTGGAAGGAGAAAATGC
>NZ_JAANAS010000028.1 GCF_011089875.1 Psychroflexus maritimus
GGGTTTTCAAGGGTTTCAAAAGCGCTTGGATTGGCAATGGGGTTTTGACCCGAAGCGGCTTCGCCTTGGGTAAAATGATAGGTGGTGGTGTAAATACTGGCATCGGTATTTCCAAAAATAAATTCTTCCTGCTCGGTTAAATCGATTTCTATACCAATTCCGTCTTCGCTTACCGCACAAACCTCTAAATCAGTTAATTCAAAAGGAA
>NZ_JAANAS010000029.1 GCF_011089875.1 Psychroflexus maritimus
TTTGATTAGCTAATCCAATTATATTCCAAGAATCATTAAATCCATCTTCATTTGGAGTGAAGAATTTTGGGTAATCGATTAAAGAAACTAGTTTTATTTCGGTAGCACAGCCACCTAAATCACGACCAATCACTTCTACTTCTCCGGCTTCTAAACCGCTAAAGATTAAACTTGATTGTCCGTCTTGAGCCACCCAAGGACCGCC
>NZ_JAANAS010000030.1 GCF_011089875.1 Psychroflexus maritimus
TTTAAGCCGATGAAGGCGAGCGTTACTAGGGTTAATAGTTTTGTTTTCATTTTAGTTTTCATTTTTTATTTGTTATCGGTTTTCAGTGATCTGTTCTGAACTGTTAAGCGTGAACTGTGAATCTGTCGTTTGCCGACTCTTAACCAGAGTTATTTCAAATTTTAGGTGGAATGCCTCTCGCAACGCAAAGCTGATTTCCATCT
>NZ_JAANAS010000031.1 GCF_011089875.1 Psychroflexus maritimus
TGCTGACTAGCTGTGGTGTAATCTTCGGGATTAGGGATTTCATTTTCGTTGTTTTGGGCATCGGTTTGTGAAATATAGAATTGGATTTGATGGTCAGATTCGGACAATCCGTTTAAAATAATTGGAATTTGAGAATTGATGTCAAAGGTTTCAACATTATTTTGGTCATCATCACATAATTCGATAGCAGGAATAGCTTC
>NZ_JAANAS010000024.1 GCF_011089875.1 Psychroflexus maritimus
CGGGCTCATATCTTTGTATTTTTAAACAGTTAAATCATTAAAGCTAGGGTAGCAAATTGTTTGCGGGCTAGTTACAATCATTGATTGATAATGCTGATAAAGGCAAATCTATCCTAGTCTTTTTCTTAAAGATTCAATAGTACCTAAATACTATAATTTAGTTATAGATATTGTATTACATGAGCAAAGTCTTAGAGAAAAATTTTAATGATTATTACGCAAAAAATACTTTTATTATGAATTTAAAATTTTCAGTAGGTCTTGATGTGTCAAGTAAAAAAGTAGATGCTTGTATAAGCACGATAGACTGTAATCAAAGCGTGAAGGTTAAGTCTTCTTGTAGTGTTTCTAATTCAAAAGCAGGCTTTTTAAAGCTAGTAAAATGGATTGATAAATGGACAAAAAAAGAGTCTATTCCAATAGTTGTTAGCTTAGAAGCTACTGGTGTTTATCACGAAGAACTTGCTTATTATCTAGATGATGCAGGGTATAGAGTTTCTATTATTTTACCAAACAAAGCAAAAAAGTATTTACAATCTATTGGCTTAAAAAGTAAGAATGATAAAATAGACGCTAAAGGTTTGGCACAAATGGGGGCAGAACAAAATTTATCTCAATGGATTAGACCTAAAGATGTTTTTGTAAGCCTAAGGTCTTTAACACGACAGTATCAATCCATTCAGGAATCGATTACGGTAGAAAAGAATAAGCTACATGCAGAAGAACAATCAGCTTTATCAAACAAGCATGTGATTAAGCAAATGAAAAGCCATATACGTTTCTTAGAAAAGCAAAAAACAAAGACAGAAATTGCTATCGAAGAAGTCATAAAAAGTGATGAGGAGCTAAAATTAAAAGTAGAGAATATTTGCACAGTTAGAGGATTATCAATACTTTCTGTAGCTACTGTTATAGCAGAAACAAATGGATTTAATCTGTTTAAAAATTACAAGCAACTAGTGAGTTATTCTGGGTATGATGTTGTAGAAAATCAATCAGGTTCTCATAAAGGCAAGACAAAAATATCGAAAAAGGGAAACTCAAGGATTAGACGAATTTTACACATGCCATCGTTAATAGCAATAGGTTCAGAAGGGACAGTTTTTAAGAACCTTTACCTTAGAGTTTATGAAAGAACAGGCATCAAAATGAAAGGTATTGTCGCTGTTCAAAAAAAATTATTGTTAACAATTTATTACTTGTGGAAAAAAAACGAACCCTTTGATATTAATTATCAAAATAAAGGAAATAAAAATATCCAAGAGGAGGAGAAGGAGCTTTCCTCTCGGTACGCCTCTGAAAGAGGCGAAAAAAATAGCCAAACAAAAAGTTTGGCTATACAAGGTAAACATCCAGTGAGTGATCAAAGTATGCTTCCTCTCGGTAAAATCAAAGATAAAAAAATTATGGTTGAAAATTAAAAAAATGTTTGGATTTAAAGATAGTACCTTTTCACTTCCATCCCTAACGCAAAAAACCATACAAGTAAATAATGTTTAATCCGTTTTTAAAAATGTGTTTTATTTTTTTGGTTTAAGTCAAATCCTACTTTTCATTTTGAATTCCGTTTCAAATCTTTAAAATTTGAACAAGCAATAGGAATGGGATTTATCCCATTCACAACACCAATCCAACAAATAGGATTTAGCTAAAATTTTTAACCAGCAACATCAGAAAACAAAAACAACAAAGAATTGGGCTAAAGCCCGTGCACAATGCATTATCTTATTCCCCCCATCTGAAGATGGGGGCTATTGATTTCATTTATGATTTTGAATTTTAATTAATGTCATTGTATTTTGAATTATTTTTTATAATTCAATAGGAATCTAAATATTGAAGGTTAAAACTTTTTAAAACTTAACCTAATCAATACCACATCAACTAAATTTGAAAAAAAAATTAAAAATATGCAAAATATAAAAGGAAAAGTAGCTTTAATAACAGGGGGAAGTAAAGGAATTGGGTTTGGAATTGCAGAATCACTTATGCAAGTAGGAGTAAATGTTGCCATTACTAGTAGATCAAAGACTTCAGCTGACTTAGCTGCAGAAAAACTAAACAATAAATATTCAGAAGCAAAAGCCATCGGTGTAAAATCTGATGTTAGGCATTTGGAAGATCAGCAGGAATCTGTTAAACAGATTGTGAAGGAATTTGGTCAACTTGATTTTTTGATTGCTAATGCAGGTTTAGGGCAATTTGAAAGTATTATTGACTTAACAGAAAATCAGTGGAATGAAGTAATTGATACTAATTTAACTGGTGTTTTTTATTCTATTAAGGCTGCGGTAGATGAGCTTATAAAAACAGAAGGATATTTTATCAGCATTTCTAGTTTAGCAGGAACTAACTTTTTTGCTAAAGGAAGTGCTTACAATGCAAGTAAATTTGGAGTAACCGGGTTTACACAAGCTGTAATGTTAGACCTGAGAGAACATGGAGTGAGCGTAGCTACAATCATGCCAGGCTCTGTAACTTCTCATTTTAACGAGCACACTCCAGATGCATCTGACGCTTGGAAAATTCAGCCAGAAGACCTAGGAAAACTTGTGGTAGATATGTTTCAAATGAATAAAAGATCTTTACCTAGTAAGGTTGAAATTAGACCCGCAAGACCTGACAAAAAATAATCATCACAAGAATAGAGTATAATAAATTGAAAAGTGATTTTTAACTTTGATGAAATATAGTCAAACCTTTTTTTATCAAATTCTTTAGAAATCGCTTTTTATTTAGTTCGTTTCCATTTGATTAGTTATTGAAAAAATAATGGTTTTAACTAATTTATAAAAGTATGTAATCAATCTAATTTTCTTTAGTTCAAAGCAAGATTAATCCTAAAAATATATATTGGTAACTAAATTAAATTGATTATAATCGCTTCTATTAAATACATTTATTGGGTCATTATTATTTAGATTTTCTTTAAAGACATAAAGTAAATCAAAATTCACACCTTTTAAAAAATTGGCATCATAACGTACACGTGCGTTTACTTGCCAATATTCGTCAATATTATATTTGTTCAAATGAAAGTTATCAATTTCGGGACCAAGCATCTGAATATATTCAACTGCAAAATAGAGCTTACTCTTGGGAATAAAATATTCTCCTTTCAATAAAAAATTATGGGCGTCTCCCAAACCTTCCATTCTAGACCTTGCGGTTGAAGTATAGTACCAATCTCTTCCTAATTCCTTAGGAAACAACATTCTACCTGTTGCCAACGAATAAGAATAAGCTCCTGTTATGCTATAGGTTGAATTGGCATACCTAATTCGTGTACTAATTACTTGAGGACGTTCGTCAGGTTGAATGTAGCGATGAACATAAGCTAACTTACGATTAGTTTTTAGTGGATGTTGATAAGTGTATTGCATACCTAAATTAAACTTTCCTAATGTTTTACGAATTTCGGCAAAACTCATAGTCATGATATCATCTAAATGAAATTGATAGTAATCAATACACCATTGATTATGTTGAAAATTATAATTAAATATCCCAGATCCTCTGCTGTTATATTGGTTTTGATAATCTGCCACCTGACCATTAGGTTGGAAACCATTGGTAATTAAACCAATTGCCTCGTTATTGTTAAACCAGTTGGTCGTAGAGCGTACCAAAGTGTGAGTAAGCCACCAAAATTTTATTTGATGCTTAGAATTTATAGCATAAGCGGTGTTTAAGCCTCGGTAAATAAAAGGTCGCATTCTACCATCGCTTATGCTAAACATAGGTGTTTCAACAAGCATATTTCCTAACCTAATTGATGTTTTTTTAGATTGATAATTCAGGTAGAATTCTTCTAAAAGGAAAAAATTAAAGTTATTTCTATTAAGTACGTCGTAAAGTTCATATTCCCACTTGGTAAATTGCCCTGTTTCTTGGTCTTTTTCAGCAATAACAGAGGAAAAAGTTTTTGTTATATATCTCCCTCCAACAGCTAAATCCAAACCTTTCCATCTTCCTGAATTTAATTTTAGTTTAAGGCCTGATGCATTAGTGTAATAATCAGAAAGGCTTTCGCTATTGTTGGTGTGCATAAAAAAATTCCTGAATTCTCCTTCTAGGCTAGCCTGCTTTATAAAATGCCATTTAGCCTCCTGTTGTTTATTTTTTTGGGCATTTAAACTTAAAGTAAAAACTATAAATAAAAAGTATAAGGTGTTTTTCAATTGATGCAATTTTGGCAAAATTGAAAAAAACATTTCATTTTATCCGTAACAAAAGTTACCCTGCAATGATATCTTGAAAAATAGGTTTGAAACCTGATAAGAAAAATTCAATAGCTATTACCATTACAATTAGCCCCATAAGACGCATTAATACATTATTTCCAGTTTGACCCAGAATTTTTATTATTTTAGAAGCACTTAAAAGTATGATTAAAGTAATCGCAAATACCGCTAAAATTGCGCCAAGTAGAACTAACTTAAACTCTACATCCTGAGCATCTTCCATCATTACAATTGCGTTAGTAATTGCACCCGGTCCTGTAATCATAGGTATAGCTAAAGGAGTAATTGAAATATCAGAAACATAAGTTTTTATTTCTTCCTGTTTTACTTTTACGGTACCAAGTCTTGCTTGAAGCATATCCATTCCCATTAAGAAAAAAATAATTCCTCCAACTACTCGAAAAGAATTGACAGAAATACCAAAAAAATTAAATAAAACCTGACCAGAAAATGCAAAAATAACCAAGGTAATAAACGAAGTTAAAATAGCTTTTTTTGCAGTTAAATTTCGGTCTTGTTTATCCAAATCTTTAGTCATAGTCATAAAGATTGGCATTACTCCTAAGGGATTGATAATGGTAAAAAATGTGGTAAAACACAAAACGCCAAAAGTAATTAGTTCATTCATTTAGAATTGCTTAAACAGAAAATTAAAAGTGCGCAAAAATACTAGCTTATTTTGAAAGTAGAAAATGTAAAAAGAAAGTTTTTTTTACATTTCACAAGAGCCTTGATCAGTGAAAAAGAAGGCAAGATATTTTAGCTTTAGTAAAATTATAAAATCAATGTAAGAATCAAATTAGGCTATTTAGCTCGTTCATTTTCTACTATATACCCTTGCTCTTAATTTGTGTACACTTTCGGGATGTAAATGACTAACAGCCTCATCTTGTAAAAAGTAATTTCGCTTTATTAATATGGCCTATAATAATCTAGTTGTTAAAAATTAAACTTACAAAAAACTTTTACGTTTAATTTCACTTGTTAAAATAGCTCCAGCCATGGCAACGTTTAAACTTTCAGTATCCTGAATTTTACCATATTGAGGTATGCTTACTTTAAGATCAATGAGGCTTTCAACTGAGGGTCTAATTCCATTAGCTTCGTTTCCTAAGACTAGAACAACATCTTTAGCATTGTAGTCTGTATTATAAATAGAGCAGCCATCCATAAAAGCTCCTAGTTTTAGACGTTTTTCCTCGCAAAGGAATTCCTCGAGTTGGGTGTAGATTACCTCGACCCTAGTTAACGAACCCATACTAGCTTGAACTACTTTAGGGTTGAAAGCATCAACCGTATCTAAAGAACAGACCAATTGTTTAATACCAAACCAATCACACTGCCTAATAATTGTTCCTAGATTACCAGGGTCTCTAATTCCATCTAAGACAAGACTAATTCCAGAAGAATTGAGCGTAAATGCCTGGGGAATTTTGAAAACCGCTAAAGCTACTTGTGGAGTAGTTAAATTACTTATTTTTTTTAATTCTTCTTCAGTTATAAAGCTACAATTAGAAGTTTGTTGAATAAAAATATCGGTAGTTGAATATAATGCGTATAATTCAAACTTACTTTTTAAAAATTCTTTGATTACTTTTACGCCCTCGGCAACAAAAAGTTGATTTTTATATCTAAATTTCTTTTTTTGCAAATTAGTAATTAACTTAATTTGGTTCTTGCTGAGCATAATTTTAAAATTTGGTATAAGTTACTTGGAAAAATTTTTAGCAAAAATATCATTTATAATTGTAATAATCATTCTTCTTGTTTCATGTAATGCCACTAAGCATTTTAATGAAGATGAATTTTTATTAACTGAACATCATTTTGAGGAGGATGAAAATTCTATTCGCCCCAGAAAGTTCAGAAATACACTAAAATTAGAACCTAATACAAAAACTTTTGGCACCCCTTTAAAGTTGCATATTTATAACCTTGCTAAACAAAAACCAGATACCTTATTTGAGCATTGGTTTTATAAAAAGCCTAGGCGACCAAAACGAATGGTAAATTTGCTTTCTAAAAAGCAAGTCGTTAATTTAAAAAATTCATACATAAAACTTAACGAACGAATACAAGATTTAGGCGAAAAGCCAGCCATACTAGAAAAAGAAAAAATTGAAGCTACTAAAAACAATGTAAAAGCTTGGTATTGGAATAATGGTTGGTTTAATGCTAAAATTAGTCATGAAGTTAAAAAAGATTCATCAAAGCGAACAGCGCGTATAGATTACTTTATTCGTCCAGGAAATGCTTTTATGATTGATAGCTTAACGGCCTCCATAGATTCGCATGTGGTAGATTCTATTTATCAAGCCAATACAAGTTTTTCTTCTATAAAAATAGGAAAACAATTTAAAACTGAAGACTTTGATGTTGAACGAGAAAGAATTACTCGCTTAATGAGAAATAATGGAATCTTTAACTTTAAACGAGAGCACATCAAATTTACCGCAGACACCATTGATACAGACGGAAAAGTAAATATAAGCTTGCGCATTGAAGATTTGGCTAAAAACAAACAACTGCCAGATTCTTTAGCTCAAGGCTATCAATTGAAAAAAATAAGTGAAGTTAATATTTTTACTAATTACTCGATAGACAATAAAAACGCTATTGTTTCCGATAGTGTGCATTATAAAGGTTATCAAGTTTATTCCTTTGGGAAACTAGAATATAAACCTAAAGTCTTGACAGATGCGGTTTTTATTAAAGAAAATCAACTCTTTAGCGAAAAGCAGCGTACTCAAACTTTTGAGCGTTTTTCAGATATGCGTGTGTTTAAATACCCCAACATTCAATACCAAGATGACCCAAGAGACAAAACGGGAGAGAGTATGATTGCAAACGTATATTTAACACCCAGAGAAAAATTTGGATTTTCCATCAGTAATGATGTTTCACAAAGTAATATTGTAGATTTTGGTTTAGGGTTTAATACTTCTTTGTTGGTTAGAAATGTGTTTAAAGGTGCTGAAATTTTGGAGATTTCTGGAAGAGGAATTATTGGTTCTTCAAGTGATGCTGCTAGTTCTAGCAATCAGTTTTTTAATGTTAATGAAATAGGAGCCAATGCAAGATTAAGTTGGCCAAAAATTGCTTTTCCTATTAAAACAGATCGACTAATAGCCAATGATATGTCGCCTTTTACTTCCTTAAACATCGGTTTTAGTTCGCAACAAAATATTGGTTTAGACCGAAGAAACTTTACGGGAAGCTTTTCTTATGCTTGGCAACCTAAAAAAAGAATTTCTCATCAATTAGATTTACTCAATGTTCAATTTGTAAATAACCTAAATTTAAATAATTACTTCAATGTATTTGGTAATTCATTTAATCAACTAAATAATTTAGCTTTGAATTATCAGGAGTTTTTAGAGCCTAGTTTATTTGAAACAAATCAAGAAGGAGAGCCTACAAAACTTATTATTCCTCAAGGTACTGATGCCTTTATCAATGAACTTCAATCAACTAATGTTCCTTTAAACGATGAAGAAAACCAATTGGCTTCTTCAATTATTGAACGCCAAGAACGTTTAACAGAAAACAACCTTATTATTGCTTCCAATTTTGTTTATAATTATTCTGATCGATTAAACATAGAAGACCAAGCTTACTTTCAATTTAGAGGAAAAGCAGAATTAGCAGGAAATTTACTTGCAGGTTTAGCCTCTCCACTTGGTTTAGAAAGCAATGATAATAACAACTACGATTTATTTGGCGTTCAATTTTCGCAATATGCAAAAACTGAATTAAGTTTTATAAAACAGTGGGATATTGATAAAAAGCGAGTGATTGCTACTCGGGCTTACACCGGCATTGCTATTCCTTATGGAAATGCTAATTCTATTCCTTTTATTCGAAGTTTCTTTGCTGGCGGTCCCAACGATAACAGAGGTTGGCAACCATACGATTTAGGTCCAGGAAAAACGGGTGGGGTAAACGACTTTAATGAAGCTAATTTTAAAATAGCACTTAATGCCGAATACCGTTTTAACCTTTTTGGCTCGTGGAATGCTGCTCTATTTGTAGATGCAGGAAATATATGGAATGTTATGGATAATGTGACCGATGAAAATGCTATCTTTCAGGGGATTGAAAGTCTAGGTGATTTAGCCATAGGATCTGGATTTGGTATTCGCTACGATTTAAGCTTTTTTGTAATTCGAGTAGATGTTGGTTTTAAAACTTTTGAACCTAATCCGCAAGGAGGTGATTGGTTGAATAATTACAATTTTAGCCATGCCGTTTACAATTTTGGAATTAACTATCCTTTTTAAACAATTAAATTTTATTACATTTGACCTTTATTTTAAATCTGAAAACAACTACTTATGAGTCATAATATTAAACCTGGTGTAGCCACCGGAAAAGAAGTTCAAGCAATTTTTAAACACGCTAAAGAAAACGGCTATGCCTTACCCGCTGTAAATGTGATTGGTTCTAACTCAATCAACGCAGTAATGGAGACCGCAGCTGAATTAAATTCGCCTGTAATTATTCAGTTTTCTAACGGAGGGGCTCAGTTTAATGCTGGTAAAGGACTTCCAAATGAAAACGAAAAAGCTGCAATTTTAGGGGCTGTAACTGGTGCAAAACATGTTCACGACCTAGCTGAAGCTTATGGTGTAACAGTAATCCTGCATACCGATCATTGCGCTAAAAAATTATTACCTTGGATTGATGGACTTTTAGACGCAGGTGAAGCTTTTTATAAAATACATGGTAAACCGCTTTACAGCTCACACATGATCGACCTTTCTGAAGAGCCTATTGAAGAAAATATAGACCTCTGTAAAATCTACTTAGCTAGAATGGCTAAAATGGAAATGACCTTAGAAATTGAACTAGGAGTAACTGGCGGCGAAGAAGATGGCGTTGATAATACAGACGTTGATGTTTCTAAATTATATACACAACCTGAAGAAGTTGCCTATGCCTACGAAGAACTGAGTAAAGTAAGTGACCAATTTACCATTGCAGCAGCCTTTGGAAATGTTCATGGAGTTTATAAACCTGGAAATGTAAAAT
Source organism: Psychroflexus maritimus (assembly GCF_011089875.1). Taxonomy (GTDB): domain Bacteria; phylum Bacteroidota; class Bacteroidia; order Flavobacteriales; family Flavobacteriaceae; genus Psychroflexus; species Psychroflexus maritimus. The sequence goes on from NZ_JAANAS010000024.1 coordinate 9,276, forward strand.
TAACACCTACTATTTTACGTGATTCTCAAGCTTATATTTCAGAAAAATATGGTGTTGCTGAAAATCACATCGATTTTGTTTTCCATGGTGGAAGTGGTTCTACCAATGAAGAAATTAAAGAATCTATTGGCTATGGAGTCATTAAAATGAACATTGATACCGATTTACAATATGCCTTTAACGAAGGAATTAGAGATTATATGACTAGTAAAATTGATTACTTATCATCTCAAATAGGGAACCCTGAAGGTGCTGATGTTCCTAATAAAAAATACTACGATCCTAGAAAATGGTTGCGAGAAGGCGAGCTTACTTTTAAAAATCGCCTAAAACAAGCGTTCAAGGATTTAAACAATGTAAATACCCTTTAATACTCATTTAAATATTTTATTATGGCTTGGTTTAAGCGAAAGAAAAAAGGTATTCAAACTAGCACAGAAGAGAAAAAAGACACTCCTAAAGGATTGTGGTATAAATCTCCTACGGGAAAAATAATTGATGCTGAACAACTGGCAAAAAACTACTATGTTAGTCCAGAAGACGATTATCACGTAAGAATTGGAAGTAAAGAATACTTTGAAATTTTATTTGATGAGGCTAAGTTTGAAGAGATTGATGCGCATCTAACCTCAAAAGATCCGCTTAAGTTTGAAGATACAAAAAAGTACAAAGACCGCCTTAAACAGGTTCAGAAAAAAACTAATTTGAAAGATGCTATTCGCGTGGGTGTAGGCAACTCTAAAGGAAACAAGTTAGTTGTAGCAGCCATGGATTTTTCGTTCATTGGTGGCTCTATGGGATCGGTAGTTGGCGAAAAAATAGGAAGAGCTGTAGATTATTCAATTAAACACAAACTTCCTTTAGTCATTATATCTAAGTCGGGGGGGGCTAGAATGATGGAAGCAGCTTTATCACTCATGCAGTTAGCCAAAACCTCTGTGAAATTAACTCAACTTGCAGAGGCTAAGTTGCCTTATATCTCCTTATGTACAGACCCAACTACAGGTGGAACTACGGCTTCATTTGCTATGCTTGGAGATATTAATATTGCAGAACCTGGCGCATTAATTGGTTTTGCAGGACCACGAGTGGTAAAAGATACCACCGGAAAAGATTTACCTGATGGCTTCCAATCTTCCGAATTTTTAAAAGAACATGGCTTTTTAGATTTCATATCACATAGAAAGGAATTGAAAAATAAAATTAATTTGTACATCGATTTGATTATGAATCAACCGGTAAGGGCATAATTAAACTATATTAAAACCATAAAAAGAGCCAACAAAATTACTTGTTGGCTCTTTTTATTATTAGCTAAGCTTAACGGGAGTTTTTTCGGTTTTACGAACAAAATAACACGCGAACTAACAAATTTTCTTTTTGCTCTAAAGCTTAACTAGAAATAAAAGTTGTTTTTAAATTTAGTAAATCTAAGTAAATGAAATTGTTAATCGCGGGCTCCAAAAATTTTACTTCCAATTCTAATCATGCTACTCCCCTGCTCTATTGCAATTTTATAATCGCCAGTCATTCCCATAGAAAGCACGTCAAAATTATGCGATGATTTTAACTGTTCGTATAAATTCTTAAGTAGAGTAAATTCTCTTTTAATTTGTTCTTTATCATCTGTAAAAGTTGCCATTCCCATTAAGCCTCTTAGTTTTACATTCGTGTAATTTTTTAATTGTTCATCAGCTAAAAACTCAATTATTTCTTCTTTAGTCATTCCATATTTAGAATCTTCTTCTGCAATTTTCATCTGAAGCAAACAATCAATTACACGATTTTCTTTCTTAGCCTGTTTATTAATCTCTTTCAACAATTTCATTTTATGAACTGCGTGAATCATTTTTACATAAGGCGCCATGTATTTCACCTTATTGGTTTGAACATGACCAACCATGTGCCATTCAATATCTTTAGGCAAAGCTTCCCACTTATTGGTCATTTCCTGGATTTTATTTTCGCCAAAAATGCGCTGTCCAGCTTCGTAAGCTTCCATTAAATCTTGAATTGGCTTGGTTTTAGAAACAGCTACTAAAGTTACATCAGAAGTAAATTCTGCTTTAATCGATTCAATATTTTTTGCAATATCCATAAAATTTTTTCCTTTGGTTCAAAGTAAATGAAGTTTACTTAATTGAAAAATTAATTGTCAAAAATTTAAAGCTTTAAACTGTCATAATAGTTAAAAGCATCATTAATTAACGATTCAGGAACTTGACAATCTATCTTACACTTACCAATTTGGTCAAGCAAGACAAAGTTAACCTGATTACCAAAATTCTTCTTGTCGAACTTTGTTAATTCAATAATTTGAGAAATATCCTTAGAAGTAAATTCTATTTTTGTGAAATACTTTCCAATAAGAGCTGAAATTCTACTTAAATCGTTTTCAGAAAATTGGTTAAGTTGAACCGATAAAAAACTAGCTAAAATCATTCCTACAGCTATAGCTTCTCCGTGTAGTAGGTATTTTTGTGGATGGTTTAAGAAATGAGATTCAATAGCATGACCAAGGGTGTGGCCAAAATTAAGTGTTTTTCTCAATCCATTTTCATTGGGGTCTTTTTGGACGATGCTAGACTTAATTTGAATAGATTCAAGAATTAACTCATCTAAGGCAGATATATTCATTTGATGCATTTGCTCAAATTTTTCCCAATAAGCTAAACCCTTAATCAACCCATGTTTTAGCATTTCAGCCAAGCCACTTTTCATTTCTTTTGGAGGAAGAGTGTTTAAATAAGTGGTATTGACATATACCTTCGTTGGAAATTGAATAACACCAACTTGATTTTTTAAACTTCCTAAATCAACACCATTTTTCCCACCAATTGCAGCATCAACCATGGCGAGTAACGAAGTAGGGAAATGAAAAAAATCAATTCCTCTTCGGTAAGTAGAAGCAATAAACCCTCCTAAATCGGTCACTACTCCACCTCCTAAGTTGATGAGTACCGAATTTCGGTCGGCTTTTAAGTCGGCTAAGGATTCCCAAACTTGAACACAAGTAGTTATTGTTTTATTTTCTTCACCAGCGGGAATTTCTATCACTTCAATAGGCAATTCTGTTGGAAAATTTTTAAGAAATTTTGTTAAGCAATGCACGTGAGTGTTCTCATCTACCAAAATAAAAATCTTTGAATAAGCCATGGAGTTAATCCAATTAGACAACTCATTTTCAGCAGTTTGAGAAACAATAATTTCTGAATTATCAAAACTAATACGTTCATTCATAATATCTAATGTTAAATACACAAAATTAAAGGAATTAGATGCAAAAAAATAGCTTTTGTAGTGATATATTTATGGAAATATTTGAATAAATTCGCCCAGCGAAAATGAAGATTATTAGTTTTAATGATTCTCATTCACAAAATCACTATTTAACGAGTACATCTATGATAGATACTAAAATATTCAACAACACCAAACGGGCTTTTATTTTAAAATCTGACTCTGATTTAAGGCGTTCTATTTTCATTTTTAGATTAATGAGTATTCCTTTTTTAGTGCCTTTACTTACCTTTTTTACTAACTTATCTTTAAAACTTAGGTTACCCGTAGAGTGGATTATTCGAAAAACTATTTTTGCTCAGTTTTGCGGAGGAGAATCTCAAGAAGAATGTTTACCATTAGTAAAATTAATGTATGCTAAGAAAGTTCATTCGGTACTAGATTATTCGGTAGAAGGAAAAGAAACCGAAGAAGATTTTGACAAAGCAGCTAATAATAAAATTAGAATTATTGAATTTGCTAGTGAAGCTAAAGAAATTCCTTTTGCAGTTGCTAAACCTACAGGCTTAGGAAGGTTTAAAATATGGCAAAAAGTAAGCTGTAACGAAGAACTTTCTGATAAGGAAAAGCAAGAATGGGAACGCATAAAAGCTAGATTTGAACGTGTTTGCCAGGCCGCTTACAACCACAACACCAAACTTTTAATTGATGCTGAAGAATCTTGGATGCAAGACGCTGCAGACCGATTATGCGAAGAAATGATGAAAAAATTTAATCGAGAAAAAGTGATTATATACAACACCTTACAATGCTATCGCTGGGACCGTTTAACCTACACCAAAGACTTATACGAAAAAGCAAAACAAGAAGGTTTTAAACTAGGTTTCAAAATTGTGCGTGGTGCCTACATGGAAAAAGAGAATAAACGTGCTAAAAGAAAAGGGTACCCAACACCAATTTGTGAAAATAAAGAAGCTACTGATGTAAATTTTAATGCAGTAATGACTTATTGCTTAGATAATTTAGATTACATCTGCATGTTTATCGGTACTCATAACGAGGTGAGTAGTTATATGGCTTTACAATTACTAGGACAAAAAGGAGTTTCGTTAAATGATGACCGAATTTGGTTTGGTCAATTATACGGCATGAGTGATCATATTAGCTATAATATTGGAGCTGAAAATTCTAACGCTATAAAATTACTTCCTTTTGGTCCCATTCGTGATGTAGTGCCTTATTTGATTAGAAGAGCTGAAGAAAATTCTTCTGTACAAGGAGAAGCAGGAAGAGAGTTAGCGCTTTTATTAGAAGAAAAACAACGAAGAGATGGGCAATATGTAAAACGCGTAGAATAATGAAAAAGAAAACACTTGCCAAAAACGAATATGATTCCTACTACCAACTTTACTTAAACTTAGTTGATGAAGAAACTGAACTCATTCAAGGCTTTAAAGAAGAACACAAGAAAAATCTTCACTTTTACCAAAACATACCTGTTGAAAAACTTCATTATCAATATGCTGAAGGAAAATGGACACCAAAGGAAGTTTTCCAACATATTATTGATACAGAACGTATTTTTTGCTACCGAGCACTTCGAATTGCAAGAAAAGATTTTACAGAATTACCAGGATTTGACCAAGACGCGTATGTCCCTAATTCGTATGCCAACTTAAAAAGTTTAGAACAATTACTTGATGAATATTCAAGTCTTAGATTAGCCAATATTTCACTGTATAAAGGCTTTAGTAATGAAATATTAAAAAACTTAGGAAAAGCTAGTAAAGGTCCTGTTTCTGTAAGAGCAATTCCATTTATTTTAATGGGGCATGAAAAACATCACATCAACATATTTAAGGAAAAATACAAAATTTAACACCTATTACAATTCATTTTTTTTAAACTCTTGGATAGAAATTGTTTTGCAGTAAGCTAGTATTTGATTTATGCGCAAGCTAACGAAATTATTATTGGAATTAAACAAGTTTTTTATTGGTTCATATTTACTCTTCTTGAATATCGATTAGCAAAAAAGCTAATTACAAATAATTGTAAAGCATGATAAAGCATAATGGGGAGAAGAATAATTCCTAATGGCAAACTTGCGGGAAGTAATATTTTGGCAAAAACACTTCCATGAACAAGTGATTTTTTTGTTCCGCAGAATTCAGTTGTGATTTGGTCTTTAATAGAAAAGTTGAAAAACTTTGAAATAGCTTTAGAAATAAAATTTATGCTTATAAACAAAATTAGCACACCTACTCCTACTCCGCTTAAATGTTGAAAACTAATGGAAGAAAATAAATTCATTTCAAAAGAACGTGCAAAGCTTTTATAGATAATCAACAAGATGATACTTTTATCAAACCAACTTAAAAAAAACTTATTTCGATTAGCCCAACTCCCCAAAAACTGATGCAGAAATAACCCAACAATTACGGGAAGTAAAATTTCAAGCAATAATTGATAATAGATTTGCGATAAATTAAATGAAGTTTCTTCGCTAGAAATAAATAGACTTAACCACAGCGGAGAAACAAATAGCCCGATTAATCCTGAAATGCTTGCATTGAAAATTGCGGCAGGCACATTTCCTTTAGCTAAACCTACCATGACCACAGAAGAAGATACCGTAGAAGGTAAAACAGCCAAAAAGAAAAAACCTAACCAAAGATTAAAGTAGTCTTCAACTGGAATAATTAAATAAACTAAAAGTATAAGTAAAGGAAAAACAAGGAAAGTTACAGACTGTACAGTTAAATGCAACTTCCAATTTCCTAAATCAGCTTTCATTTGGCTAGGATTTAGTTTTACCCCATAGAAGAAAAAAATAAGGGAAATTCCAAGTGAAGCTACTTGGTCTAAAGCTTCACCTGAAGAACATACCGCCCAATGCGGAAAGCTGAATGCAAGAGCAACACTAATTAATATACCTAGTAAAAATGGGTCAAAAAAAGCTCGCATTTTTCAGTTTAGTGATTAAAATAGTTCAACAAAATAAAGAATTTCTTTTCTTTAAAAAAGCCTTTTTAAACAGAATATTAAATTAAACTAAAATAATCTCGTTAATCACTTGACAAAGGGGGTTTCATAATTGTATATTTGCCAACTTTTAAAACACGAACTATGGGAATGAAATTATCACAATTTGATTTTAACCTACCTGATGAACTATTAGCCGAATATCCTGCCGAAAACAGAGATGAGTCTCGCCTTATGGTCTTGAATAGAAAGGAAGGTACAATTGAGCACAAAATGTTTAAAGACCTAATTGAATATTTTGATGAAGATGATGTGATGGTTTTTAATAACACCAAAGTTTTTCCTGCGCGTCTTTATGGAAATAAGGAAAAAACAGGAGCTAGAATTGAAGTTTTCTTACTTCGTGAGCTTAATGCAGATACCCGCCTTTGGGATGTTTTAGTTGATCCAGCAAGAAAAATTAGAATTGGTAATAAACTTTATTTTGGAGAGAATGAAGAATTAGTTGCAGAAGTAATAGACAATACCACTTCAAGAGGAAGAACGCTTCGGTTTTTGTTTGATGGTTCTTACACTGAATTTAGAAAAAAATTGAAAGAACTTGGCGAAACTCCATTGCCTAAGTACATCCAGCGTGATGTAATTCCGGAAGATGAAGAACGTTACCAAACTATCTACGCTAAACAAGAAGGAGCTGTTGCCGCTCCTACCGCTGGCCTTCACTTTTCAAAGCATTTGATGAAACGTCTTGAAATTAAAGGTGTTAACTTTGCTGAAGTCACTTTACACATTGGTTTAGGTACCTTTAACCCTGTTGAAGTTGAAGATTTATCCAAACATAAAATGGATAGTGAAGAAATATCTATTGAAGAAGAAGCTACTCAAATTATAAATAAAGGTAAAAAAACAAAAAGAAAGGTGTGTGCCGTAGGCACCACAGTAATGCGAACTTTAGAATCGGCGGTAAATGCAGACCATACACTGCATGAATATGAAGGATGGACAAACAAATTTATTTTTCCTCCTTATGATTTTAGTATAGCTAATTGTATGGTTACTAACTTCCACATGCCTAAATCAACTCTTTTAATGATGATATCTGCTTTTGCTGGCCATGAATTAATGGAAAAAGCATACAAAGAAGCCATCAAAGAAAAATATAGATTTTATTCCTATGGAGATGCTATGCTGATTTTATAATCAGTTTAATCCCTCTATTGAAAATCCTTAGTTTTTTTAAACTAAGGATTTTTTTTACTTTCAATTAGTAGCTGGGCTTAGTAACATTGGTTACAATTGAAATACTGAATAATTACTATTTTTGTTTGAAAAAATGAGCTTATTCAATAAATTAAAAAAAGACTCTAATACAATGACTAAATCTGAAATATTTTCCAAAAAAGAATTTAAAAATCATGTAGAAAATACTAATGTAACGCTAATTGATGTAAGAACACCAGAGGAGTTTAGGGAAGGAAAAATTTATCACGCTAAAAATATCAATTATTTTGATAATGAATTTGTAGCCAAAATTAATGAATTAGATAAAGAAAAACCCGTATATTTATACTGCCGAAGCGGAAATAGAAGTCAGAAAGCCGCCAAAAAAATGAAAAAACTTGGTTTTAAACATATTATTGACCTTGAAGGAGGTTACATGAATTGGTAAAACAATAAAAACTATGAGAGAATCACTTATTATACAAAATTTAAAATGCGGTGGATGTGCTTCTACCGTTATCAAACAACTAGAAAACTTAGAAGGAGTTTCTAAGGTGGATGTTGAAGTTGAACTTAGCCAAGTAAATTTTGATTTACAAGCTAATTACTTAATGGAAGAAGTAAAAATACGATTAAAAAAAATTGGCTATCCTGTAGAAGGGGAAGCTAATAGCTTTGGAAGTAAAGCCAAATCTTATATTAGCTGTGCCACAGGAAAAATGAGCGAATAAAAGTGTAACCTTAAAAAAAAAATACGATGATTATTAAACAATATAACGACGAAGCTTTAGCCCATTATTCTTACGCTATTATAAGCGAAGGAAAAATGGCTTTGGTTGATCCCTCTCGAGACCCGTCTCCCTATTATCAATTGGCAGAAGAGCATAATGCGAAAATAGTTGCTGTGTTTGAAACACACCCTCATGCTGACTTTGTAAGTTCACATTTGCAAATTCACAAAGAAACTGGAGCAACGATTTATGTTAGTAAAATGGTAGGTGCAGATTATCCGCATACTAGTTTTGATGAAGGCGATGAGTTTCAGTTAGGAAAAGTGAGCATTAAAGGTATTCACACCCCTGGACACTCACCAGATGGCATCACTTTTTACGCAAAAGATGAAAGTTCTGGAGACCAAGCTATGTTTACAGGTGACACTCTTTTTATAGGTGATGTTGGTCGCCCAGATTTACGCGAAAAAGCAGGTAATATGACTGCTAAAAGAAAAGAATTAGCAGAAATGATGTACCATACTATTCAAAATAAATTTAATGGATACGATGACGAAGTTCTAATTTATCCCGCTCATGGGGCTGGAAGCTTATGTGGAAAAAACATGAGTGATGCTGCCAGTTCAACTTTAGGAAATGAACGAACAGGAAATTGGGCTTTTCTAGCTAAAAGCAAAGAAGATTTTGTAAAAGAAATTTTAAGTGACCAACCTTTTATTCCTTCCTATTTTGGCTATAATGTAGAAATTAACAAGCGTGGTGCACAAAATTATGAGTTGTCAAAAGCAAAAGTACCAACACAATTAAATGTAAAGTCGGTTGAAAAAGATTACCTGGTAGTAGATGCTAGAGATGAAGCTGAATTTAAAAAAGGTCATTTGCCTGGAAGCATCAACATTATGGGAAGAAGTCAGCAGGATAAAATTGAAACTTGGTTAGGTGCCATTGTGCAACCAGAAGAAAAGTTTTATCTTGTTGTAGGCAGTTACGCCGACAGAAATCGTTTATTGAGTAGAATTGCTAAAATTGGTTATGAATCTCAAATTCTTTCGGTAGTGGTATTAGCTAAGAACGCTGAAGTAAAAAAGCAGGAAAAACTAAACCTTGAAGATTTCAAATCTAATCAAGAAAAATACACCATTATAGATATAAGAAATATACCTGAACATAATAATGACCCTAAGTTTGAGGCGGCAATAAACCACCCTCTAAATGAATTAAGAGAAAGTGCTAAAAACATCGACACCACAAAGCCTGTAATAGTTCATTGCGCAGGGGGTTACCGAAGTGCTGCAGGCACTAGTATTATTCAATCAATTATTGGAAATGATACTGATGTATATGATTTAAGCACCGCTATTGAAGAGTTTTAATTTAAAGTCTAACTAATAGTTTAAAATACCTATTTCATAAGATTGAAATTTAATAACAGAAAAATCTCAAGTTTCAATAACTAAAGGGTGAAATGTAATTTAGACAAATACATTCCTTTGACCAATTAGTTAAAAGTTGAAAGTTTGAAATAAAAAAAACGAGACCTGTTAAGGTCTCGTTTTTAAATTAAATTAAATTTCAAATTAGAAATTATACCTTAATGCAGCATTAAACGTTGTTCCATTTAAAATAATAAGTCCAAATCTATCAGATTGTTGAATAGCATCATTATCAAACAAATTATAAACATTAGCTGTAAATGTTAAACTCTGACCACTAATATTAAAGTCGTAATTAAAACCAGCATCTGAAATACTATAAGCAGGAAGCGTACCCACATTTTCAGTTTGCACAGAGTTGCTATCATTTTTCCATAATTGATCATACATATTGATATTGTAATATAAAGAAAAACCTTCAAATGGAGTTGCTCTTATACCTAAACCTGCAGAAAACTGAGGGGCATTAGGTACTTTTATACCATCTCTATCCGTACCGTTTTCTGTACCTACAAGTTCACCTGTTTCATCATTATAAACAGAAACATTAGAAGAATCTTTAAACTGCCAGTTTCCACCAGAGATAAATCCAGTAAAAGTTACTGCATTAATTGGTCTGTATTGTAAATCAAACTCAAAGCCTTTGTGTAATTGTCTTACTCCTCTGTCGAAAATATTCAGCTCAATATCGTCACTTGGGTCATCTGGAGTTCCGTTATCATCAATACCATTATTTAAGATAACTCTATTATCCCAATCGGTGTAATAAAAATTCAAATTCGCTCTAAAGTTTTTATCATCATTTTCAAAAATAAAACCAAGCTCTAATCCTGTAATCTCTTCGTTATCTACAGATGGGTTTTCAAAAATTGCATTTGAACTTCTAATATTTTGGAAAATATTATCTAAGAATGGTTGTCTAGAATAAATACCAAGGTTTGTGAAAGCCTTCACATTTTTACCTATAGCATAAGAAGAACCAGCCTTTAAGTTATATCCAATTTTATTCTCTTTTTCAGATTTACCTGGATCGTCAAATCTTCCTTCTCTTTGGTAAGATTGATTAGATAATGCACCCTGAAAGTAAGCAGTTAAACCATCTTTATCGTATTCAATTTGAGAGAATAAACCTTGATAATTAATATCTTCAGAATAGTCATAGTCAATTCTTTCATCTTCATCTGCGAAGTTAAATAAAGCTGCCCAAGGAGTTGCATCAAATCTTTCTGTTACAACTGCACCATCAGGTCTGTCATTACCCCATCCAGAAAGACCATAAAAGTCGATTACTTGTCTGAAGTGATCACCTGTGTAAAATCTAATATCAGAACCAACACTAAATTCTAGTGATTCGCTTAAATCAGTAGTAAGAGTTGAAACAAGGCCATACCATTGGTGATTATTCATAGAACCTCTTCTAATGTATCCTGCACCAAGCGGAGCTCCATAATCACCTCCAACACCTATTTGTTGATTTTGTGCTGTAATTGCAGCATAATCTAATTGACCAAATAATGGGCCGTCGCCATCAGGATCGGCGGTACGGATTCTTCCATCACCTCTTGGTCCAGTTCCTCCACCTCTACCCCAAGAGGCATAAGCAACAGATGATAATTGAGTTTTTTCATCAATGTCCCAATCCCAGTTAAAGTTTAATACTGGTTTATGATAAAAATTCTGTCTTTCCGATTCAATACCATCCTCAGTATAGCCCCAGTGTTGATTAAACTTTGGGTCTGCATCTAAAACTTCTTGAGATTGTGACCATCTTTGACCATGTAATTGAGGCGCACCTGTTAACAATAAATTAAATGTATGGTCATCATTAGGTCTATATCCAGCAGATAAAAAATAAGTTTGTCCTTGACCGTAAGTTCCTTTTGCCCATTTTCTATGACCTTGCCAGTGATCTAATAAAAAAGAGAAAGACCATCCATTTTCATTTTCACCAGTATCATAAGAAGCTGTTGCTTTCATGTAACTATCGTTACCCCCTAGCATTCTAAAAAATCCACCTTTTTCTCTTTCTGAAGATTTCATAATAAGGTTGATTGTACCACCAACAGAAGATATGGCTAATTTAGAAGCTCCTAAACCTCTTTGAACCTGAACAGCATTTGCTACATCGGCAATACCTGCCCAATTAGACCAATAAACTCTACCATCTTCCATACCGTTTACAGGTTGTCCGTTTAATAAAGTAGCAATATTGGTTTGATCAAATCCACGCATAAAAATTTGAGAATCACCAAACCCTGTTTGACCAGACACATAGGTAGATGGGGTATATTTAATAATTTCAGGCACTTCCACATTTCCTACAGCTCTTTGTTGGATTGTGCTTTTAGTTACAGTTGAAACTGCAACTGGAGTTGCTCTAGTATTCGCTAAGTCAATTACTCCGCTACCTACAACAACCACTTCTTCTAATTGACTGCCAGCTTTCAGTCCAATTTCACCTAAATTGATTGAAGAATTAGAAGTTAAATCGAATTTTAACTCACGTGTTGTAAAACCAAGAAAAGAAATTCTGATTTTACCAGTTGTTGAGCTTACCTTTAAGGTAAAATCACCATCAAAATTTGTAGTCGTTCCATCGCTAGAGCCATCGACTTCGATATTTGCTCCTGGGAGTGGAATTGACGTTTCTGAATCAACAACAGTACCAGTAACCGTTCCTTGTGCAAAAACAATACTACTTACAAATAGCATTAAAATAAGTAAATAATTTTTCATCTTTTTTATGTTTATTTTTATATCTCAAAAGTAGATTTAGATTAAAGTAATTAGGTTAGCTAAATTTTATTTTGATTTTAATTTTGTGTAAACTGATCACTAGGTTACTTTCAGATGAAAAGAACTTATCACAGCTATACATAAACTTCTTAAAAAGTCGCTATTTATTAAGGATAAACAATCAAATCGCTAAAAATAGAATACACAAATCTAGTAACTTGAGTCTTAGTTACGAATTCACTAAAGGAAAGAAGAATAGCTTATTGAGTGATTTATTTAATTCATCTGGTCTAGAAAAAAACATTAAAAACCCTTTAATTGAATTAGAATTAGAGAATTCACTTAGGCATCGCATCAACCAAAAAAAATAGACTCAAGGATTGAATTATTTGATGAGAAGTCCATTTATTTTGGCTTAAATTGTGTTACCGTAAAGTTAATTAATAAATAAATCAAGTGTTTTTTTAAAAAATGGCACTAAATGTAAAACAAGCAAAACAAAGCCTTTCAATGTTAAGCAATTTCAGTGGTCTGCAAATGGATTGGTTTTCCTTGGAAAAATAAAAGCTACTTATACGTAAGATGAAGAAATATAGGATGTGAACTTTATTCGATATCAACTTTTAATCCTGTATAAGCATAACTAGCAGGTTCAAAAATTTCTTGTGCTTCTTTGACAAATAAATTTAAGTCTTTGTATCGAGCAGAAAAATGGCCAAGCAGCAAGTGTTTGGCTTTTGCTTTTCTAGCAATTAATGCGGCTTCAGTAGCTGTAGAATGTCCAGTTTTATGGGCTAAATCTTCATGCGATGCTGAAGCTAAAAAAGTAGATTCGTGATAAAGTAAATTAGTGTAACTAATTAACGGAATTAGTTTTGGATTATACGAAGTATCGCTACAAAAAGAATACGACTTAGGTAGATCTGGGGCTTCAGTGACTTTTTGAAAATCAATTTCTTCACCTGTTTCTGAAATCACATTTTTAGACTGTTTCAATTTGTTGAAGTAAACTGGATTAATCTTTAAATCAACAGCTTTTTGGTAATTTAGTTTACGTTCTCCAGGTTTTTCTTGAAAATGAAATCCATTGGTATAAACTCTGTGCAATAATGGGAGTGTTTTAATCTTGATTAAGTCGTCTTCAAAAATCACTTCAGAAGTTGTACTTGTTAATTCATTAAAGTTCAATTTGTAGGACAGAAATGAAGCACTAAGTTTCAACTGAATTTCAACAAATTCTTTAATACCCTTCGGGCCATGAATGCACAAACTTTCTTTTCTGTTAAGCAAACCAAAAGTAGTTAATAAACCCATTAAACCAAAGACATGATCACCATGCAAGTGAGAAATAAAAATATGCTTAAGTCTTGAAAATTTCACCTTTTGTTGGCGCAATCTTACTTGGGTGCCTTCGCCACAATCTATCAAAAACAAGTGTCCTTTTACTTCTAGAATTTGAGCTGTAGGATGGGCATTTGATTTTGGACTTGCAGAATGACAACCTAGAATTGTTAATTGCATATCAAAAACCTAATTCTCGTTCTAGTTCTTCCATATTCACCATATCTTCTGCTTCTACTAAAGTAGGAACAACGTTTAATTCTTCAGGAACTTCGTCAATATTTATAGTGTCATTTACAATGACGAAAGATTTTTTGGATGATCGATGGTGATTAGAAATCTCTAAATAAGCTAACAATTCATTTAATTGCAATTGGCCATATTTCAGTAAGTCAATTACTAAATTATCATTTTCAAATTGATGATGAATGCTTCCTATAAAATCGGCAAATTTTACAGCATCATCCTTTTCATCCCTTAATAAAATATAGTTGTTTTTCTTTTGGCTAATCATAATTTTTAATTTTTGAAGCTAGTAAATACAAAACAGCCATTCTGATGGCTACTCCATTTTCTACCTGATTAAGAATAATGGCTTGGTTAGAGTCAGCTACATCACTGGTAATTTCAACACCTCTATTAATTGGGCCAGGATGCATAATAGTAATTTCTTTATTCAATTTTTGTAATCGCTCAAGGTTGAGTCCGTATTGTTGTACATATTCTCTAGTGCTTGGAAAATAAGAATTGTCCATACGTTCGTTTTGAACCCGGAGCATATTTGCCACGTCACACCAGGCAAGCGCACGATCTAAATTAGGTTCAACTTCAACACCAAGATGTGCTATATGTTTGGGCATCAAAGTTAAAGGTCCACAAACCTTTACCGAAGCACCTAATTTTTGAAGCGCAAAAATATTACTTAGAGCTACTCTAGAATGCAAAATATCACCAACAATCACTACTTTTTTTCCTGCTACATCGCCAAGTTTCTCACGAATAGAGAAGGCGTCTAAAAGTGCTTGGGTAGGATGTTCATGTGCGCCATCACCAGCATTTACAATGGAGGCATTTACATTTTTAGACAGAAAGATGCCTGCCCCGGGATTAGGGTGACGCATGACCACTAAATCAACTTTCATTGATAAAATATTGTTCACGGTATCTACCAAAGTTTCTCCTTTTTTCACAGATGAAGAGGCTGCAGAAAAATTAACTACATCGGCGCTTAATCGTTTTTCAGCCAATTCAAATGAAAGCCTTGTACGTGTTGAATTTTCAAAAAACAAATTAGCGATGGTCACATCTCTAAGTGAAGGCACTTTTTTAATTGGTCGGTTAATTACTTCTTTAAAGTGATCTGCTGTTTCAAAAATCAGCTGAATGTCTTCTTCGCTAATGTATTTAATTCCAAGTAAATGATTTACGCTAAGTTCTTTCATTTTATTCATCAATCAAAATTACAGAATTTTCTTTGTTGTCTTCAGACCAATTCACTTTTACTTTTTCTTCATTAATTACATCTACATGTTTACCCACATAGTCTGGTTGAATAGGTAAATGTCTGCTAAACCTTCGGTCTATTAGACAGAGTAATTCAACTTCTAAAGGTCTCCCAAAAGATTGCAGTGCCGTAAGCGCAGAGTTAATGCTTCTTCCGGTATATAAAACATCGTCTATAAAAATAACGCGTTTTCCATCTACTACAAACGGTATTTCTGTAGTATTGGCTTCAAGTACTTTTCCAGAACGTCTAAAATCATCGCGGTAAAAAGTAATATCTAGTTTACCAAATTCTACATCGGTTAAGTCATAGTCATTCTTTAAAATTTCTACTAAACGTTCGGCAAGGGCAACGCCTCTAGGCTGTAAACCAATTAAAACTGAATTTTGAAAAGTGGTATGGTTTTCAACCAATTGACAAGCTAAGCGTTGAAGCGTAACTGTCATTTCAGATGAATTGAGAAGCTGTTTCTGACTCATAAGCTATGATTTCCAGTAGCAAAAATACTTAATTATAACTAGTTTTTGCAGATTTAAAAAAACGAAATTTGAATAAATTGTCAAATTCTTCGTTTTAGTCGATGAGATACTTATTTTTGTAGAAAATTAAATGATTTTAAAATGATACAAAGAAATGGATTTTTTGCACTCGTGCTTATGTTATTGTCGTGTGGAAACAACGAACAATCAAAAATAATTGGTACAGTTGAAAATGTTGAAGATGGAGTTAAGGTTTACCGCTCTACATTAGGTGAACAAAATAACGCAGTACCCAAAGATACAGTTGTTTTGAAAAATGGAAAATTTGAGTTTTCCTTAAAAGATGCCGTACCCCAAGAATTAGGTGTGATTAGAATAGACGGGGTTAACACCAATATTTTTTATATCAATGATAATCAAGATATAGTGTTTGATATTTATCCAGACAGCACAAAAACTTTTAAAGTAAATGCTGGAAAAAACAACAAATTAATGAGTGAGTACCTAGACATGATGAATGAGTTTAGAAGTGGCATGCTCAACTTTCAAAATGAATTAAGAGCGGCTACCGTTAAAGAAGACGCTCAAAGTTTAGGAACTATAAAAAAAGAAATGCGCTCATTTGAAAATGAGAAAATGAAGGAAGTAAAAGCTTTTGCTGATGGTAATACTGAATCTGTTGTTGGTATGATTGCTTATTCTGACTTACTGAACCAGAAAAAAGTAAACAATAAAGAGTTAAAAGAATTCTACGATAAAGCAACAGATGAGGTGAAAAATCACGTTATGGGTAGAATGATTAAAGAGAAAATAGCTAAATTTAATGCTACTGATATTGGTGCTGTTGCTCCCGATTTTAAAGGACCAACCCCAGACGGAAGTGAACTTGAACTCCACCAATCGCTTAAAAAATTAACTTTAGTAGATTTTTGGGCTTCTTGGTGTAAACCCTGCCGAATTGAAAACCCAAACATTGTAAGTATCTATAATGATTACAAAGACCAAGGTTTTCATGTAATTGGTGTATCCTTAGACCGTCAAAACCAAAAACAAAAATGGATTCAAGCTATAGAAGATGATCAATTAACCTGGGACCATGTCTCTCACCTAAAGTTTTGGAAAGATCCAATTGCTGTTCAATACGGAGTAAGATCAATACCACAAGCCTACCTATTAGATGAAGATGGAGTAATTATTGCAAAAAACTTAAGAGGAAATCAGTTAAGAGAAAAAGTAGCTGAATATTTAAAAGAAAATTAATTCTTTCAAATTTCACATATTTAAAGAGTAGGTAATTGATAAATAACTACCTACTCTTTTTTTGTTTTAACATTTCAGTGAATTACTAGTTAAAACAATCATAAACTAAAATTAAGAAGTAGGAATAATTGACTTTGTGATGTCTTATTAACGTAAAACCTAATATTATTACTATGAGAATTTTTAAAAATTTATTTTTATTGACAATTTTGAGCTTTGGCATAGTTGCTTGCTCAAGCGATGACGATTCTAGCGGAGCTGTAATTCAGACACCTACAGTTATTGAAGCAGCAGAAGGGGCTGGTTTAACCACTTTATTAGATGCTGTTGATGCTGTTGATGGTTTAGAAACCACTCTTTTAACAGCCGATGCAATTACTGTTTTTGCTCCAACTAATGAAGCTTTCAATGATGCTTTAGCAGCCTTTGATGCAGCCGATTTAAACGAATTAGTTGAAGCCATTGGAGGTGTTGAAAACCTAGAAATTGTTTTGGGCTTTCACGTTGTTCCTGCCGTAGCTTTCTCAACTGATTTAGCTGAAGGAGAACAAATGTTTGAAACATTAGCTGGACAAGAAATTACTGTAACAGCAGAAGGAGGAAGCGTAAGCCTAACCGATGCTAACGGAAACACAGCCAATGTAATTCAAGCTGATGTTGAAGTTCAAAATGGGGTTGTGCATGTCATTGATGGTGTTTTATTACCTGAACTTGAACTACCGGAAGAAGAGTTACCAAATTTAGTAGAAGCTGCTGAAGCTGCAGGATTAACAACCTTATTGCAGGCCGTTTCTGCTGTTGATGGGTTAGCAGATAGTTTGTTAAGTGCTGAAGCAATAACTGTTTTTGCTCCAACAAATGAAGCTTTTGACGATGCACTAGAAGCCTTTGATGCAGCAGATTTAAATGAATTAGTTGAGGCTATTGGTGGAATTGAAAACTTAGAAACTGTTTTAGGATTTCATGTAGTTCCTGCCGTTGCTTTTTCAACCGACTTAAGTGAAGGTGAACAGGTTGTACCTACTTTAGCGGGACAAGACTTAACCGTAACCAAAACAGGTGAAAATGTGAGCGTAACTGATGCTAACGGAAATGTTTCTAATGTAGTTACAGCAGATGTAGCTATTGAAAATGGAGTTGTTCATGTAATAGACGCAGTTTTATTGCCTAATCTTGATTAATTAGTTGTTTGTTTATTGAAGAAATGCCTTTTGAAATGAATTTCAGAAGGCATTTTTTTTCATGCTAATTTTACTTAATGCTTAGATATTGTCTTTTCAATTAATGGGTAAAAGCTCTCCAAAAGATGAGTTTTTTTTAAGTTTTACTACCCCAATCAACGCCCTAAGATTAATAGGCTAACAACTCTTCTATTGTTTTTTCTAACCTTGACTTAGCCAAAAACTGTTCTTCCAAATTAGTGGCAAAAGGAACTGGTGTTGGTAAACTCGAAACGCGTTGAATTGGTCCATCAAGATACGCAAAGCAATTTTCTGTAATTAATGCTGAAATATCTGAAGCTAAGCCTCCAAAACTAGTATCTTCTTGAAGTACAATTACTTTTCCTGTTCGTTTTACCGAAGCAAAAATTGCTTCTTCGTCTAACGGACACAAACTTCTTAAATCGATTATATCTAAACTAGTTTCAGGATGTTTTTCTGCAAAGTCTAAAGCCCAATGTACGCCAGCTCCAAAAGTAATAATACTCAATTGGTTTCCTTCTTTTAGGTGATTAGCTTTTCCTAAAGGAATAGAATAATAATTTGTTGGCACTTCTTCTCTTATACTTCTATACAAAGCCTTATGTTCAAAAAACAGCACTGGATTTGGATCGTTGATAGAAGCAATTAACAAGCCTTTTGCATCCGAAGGAAAGGCTGGATAAACCACCTTTAAACCGGGCGTTTTTGTAAACCATGCCTCGTTGGTTTGCGAATGGAAAGGCCCCGCTCCTACTCCTGCACCACATGGCATTCGTACTACCACATCGGCGTTTTGATTCCAACGATAATGTACTTTAGCTAAATAATTGACTATAGGATTAAAACCTGAAGTCACAAAATCGCCAAATTGCATTTCCATCACCGATTTCATTCCGTTGATGGACAAGCCCATCGAAGCAGAAACAATCGCTGATTCGCATATAGGTGTGTTTCTTACCCGTTGGTTTCCAAACTGTTCTACAAAACCATCGGTAATTTTAAAAACCCCTCCGTATTCAGCTACGTCTTGCCCCATGATTACTAAATCTTGGTGTTGTTCCATAGATTGTCTTAATCCCTCAGAAATAGCATCTACAAATCGTTTTTCAGCTTTTTCTTCTGAAGCTTCAAAAACTTCATGTGCATAAGCTTGATAAACGTCATTTAACTCGGTTTCTAAATCGGCTTCAATGGGAGCTTCATCAAAAGCAAGTTTCAGGTTTTTATTAATTTCAGCCTTAATTTGCTTTTCCATTTCATCAATTTCAGCTTGGCTAATTAATTTTTCTTTCAGCAGAAATTTTTGGAAATTACTAATGGGGTCTTTGGCTTCCCAATGTTGCATTAAATCGTCTGGCACATATTTTGTCCCACTTGCCTCTTCATGACCTCTTCGTCTAAAAGTTTTAAATTCTAATAAAACAGGACGTGGGTTTTCACGCACAGAAGTGGCAATTTCATTCACTTTTTCATAGACTTCTACAATATTATTTCCGTCTATAATATGTGCTTCCATGCCGTAGCCTTTTCCGCGATCGGCGATATGTTCGCATTTGTATTGTTCAGAAGTTGGTGTGGATAAACCGTAGGCGTTGTTTTCTACGCAAAATAAAACGGGTAAATTCCAAACTGAAGCTACATTTAATGCTTCGTGAAAATCGCCTTCGCTTGTACCACCTTCACCAGTAAAAACAGCTGTAAGTTTTTGCTCTTTTCTCAATTGATGAGCAAGTGCAATTCCATCGGCAACTCCTAATTGAGGGCCTAAATGAGAAATCATTCCCACAATTTTATAGTCTTGGGTTCCAAAGTGAAAACTTCTGTCTCTACCCTTGGTAAACCCGTTAGCTTTTCCTTGCCACTGCGAAAAAAGGCGATTGAGTGGGACGTTTCGTGTAGTAAATACCCCTAAATTTCGGTGCATAGGAAGTATGTATTCATCTTCATGAAGCACCGATGTTACGCCAACAGAAATAGCTTCTTGGCCTATGCCAGAAAACCATTTAGAAATCTTTCCTTGGCGAAGAAGAACCAGCATTTTATTTTCAATTAATCGCGGTTTTAATAAAGTTTTAAAAAGTAATTGATAGGTATTTTTATTGGGTTGATTTGACTTAAAATCCATTCATTGAATAGTTAAAATTTAAAAATCAAATTTAATTGAATTAATTTAGATTTCCTGAAAAAGTTGAAGTATTTATTACTGAACAAAATAGATGTTTCATTTTTAAAGAGTAATCAACTTTACTTTTTTACTCCGCAATTGCCATATATTACCTCTTTAAAAAGTTCGTTTCTTAGTATTTATACTTATTTCTGCCTGACTTGCAGATGTAGGCAGGTTGACAAAGTAAGAATAGTGAACTCAGGTTATGAATTTGTTGGTACTAGCTTTTATTTTTTTGTTCTCGCTTATAAAGACGTAAAAAATAATATCAATTCAACTTTTTAAATTACTAAAAATGATAACCCAACTTAAACATAATGATTCTGGGTTGGATAAAAATGCGTTGGTCACTTATTACAAATTCATTCACCGAATTGGTGTTTCTAAAATTGACATCAAATAAATTAGTAACATCTACACCAAACCCCCACGGGCTGTCTTCTTTCTGGTAAAACAAAGAAGCATTACCAATCTCAAAGGTGTTGGTTTGGTTTTGGGTTAAATTGTTGTAATAATTAAAGGTATAATCTGATTTAAAAATAAAATCTTCTAAAAATCGGTAGCTTATGTTTATGTACGGACTGGTTTGTAGAAAATCGTTATCAATTTGAACTGAGCTAAGTGTTGTAAAATTTTGCTTGAAACCGACCTCAAAGTTTGGTAAATCTTTAAATCTTGATTCGGCTTTAAGCTCATAATTATAGGCATTTGAATTGTAAGCAATGGTATCGTTATTAATAATACGTTTATAATCATTTAATCGAATACCTCCACTTAACGAAAAACTGAGTTTTCTTATTCGCTTGGTAATTGAGGTATTTAAATTGTAAGAATTTTCAGGTAAAGAAGTATAAATACTAGTGTTAATTTGGTCTATCCCTTCAATTTGGGTTACATTTCTAATGCTTTCCTCTCTTCGGGTATAACCTAAACTGGCATTAGCAAAAATTCCTTGAAACAAATTAAAACGCGAATACCTTAATCGGAAGTCGTGAAATAACTCATTTTCTAAGGCTTCATTTCCTTGGTAAAGCTGGTTAAAGCTTAATAAACGTAAGCGATTTGCAAAACGGTCTGGGCTACCAAAAGTGCTTCGTAAGTTGTAATCAAAGTTTAATTTTTCGCTTGAATTTAAATCGTATTTCAGCATTAATTCAGGTAAAGTCACCCATTTTTGCTGATTGACTTCTTGCTGACTAAACTGATTTACTTGCCAATGAAAAGAATGCATAATTAATCCTGGGCGTATGCTTAGTTTGTTGATTTTTGTTTTGTATTGAAATCCAAAATAAGCATCTAAAAGACGAAAGTTTAAATCGTTATTAAATCCTGCATCTTGAAAGTTATTGGTACTTCCATCCTCAAGAATTTGTTGGTCTAAGCTAAAATAATCAACATCAAAGGCGCCTAAACCAACCACAGGATAAATGTGATGAAAGTTATGCAAAACCCAATAATGCTTGGCATCTATTTGAGCAGATTTAGTCTGATTTTTAGTCTGTTGAAACAAATTAAAGGTATCTCCTTCAATTTGAAGCGGAATAATATCTGAAAAAATAGGTTGATTAAATAACCAATCGTTGGTATTTTCGCTTTCAGCAAACCTAAGATTGGTATTAATACTTGTAGTGTGTTTGTATGAAAATTGCTTGTTGAGACTTAAACTAGAGTTCACTTCAAATTTTCTAGGTTGTTGGGTGGCATTGACAAAAGTTTCGCGAGAAGGGGTTAATGAGTTTAAAGTTGATGTAGCCGTTGCATCAGAATGTTTCACTACTAAATCGCCAATTAAATCGGTATCACTTACATTATCATACCTAAATTTTAATTTATTAATGCTAAAAAGTAATTCTTGCTCAGAAGTTTGTGTTCTGTTTTCATCTTCAATATTACCAGTTTGGTAAACCATTTCACTTTCAGTAAGTGTTTCTATAATTCCACGGTTAATAATAGAGTATGCATTAAGCTCCCAATTTCTCCCTAAATCTTGCGAAACACTTCCGGCACCAAAATCATTTTGATTAAAGACAAAATCTTCATTCATTAAAAAGCTAGCAAAATCACTATTTCTCATATTAGCCATTGCGCTTGGGCGATCCATCATGGAGGCAAAACCTCCTTCAAAATTCATATAATCACTAAAAGTAAATGCCTTCTGCCCGGCGTTATTAAAGTCGCCTATAAAGTTAATAGAGGTTTTGGGGCTGTAATAAAACAAGGTAGGATTTACGCTATACCGGTCTTGGTGCCCACCTCCTACTTCCACATCACCAAAAACAAATTTGCGTTTAACTTCTTTAAGTTTAATATTTAAAGCCATTTTATCACTGTCTTTTAAACCTTTTAGAAAAGCCACTTCAGAGTAATTATCCAGGGCTTCTACCTCATCAACCGCATCTGCTGGAATGTTATTGACTCCTAATTTAGCGTCACCAAAGAAAAACTCCTTGCCATCTACCATTAATTTCTGTACAGGTTTGCCGTTTACTTTTACATTGCCTTCACGGTCCACCTCAACACCAGGAAGCTTTTTAAGAATATCTCTTAATTTTCGTTCATCACCCGTTTTAAATTGATCGGTGCGGTAGGTAATGGTATCTTCCTTAACCACCACAGCCATTTCTGACTTAATAATCACATCCTCTAATGTTTCTGTACTTTCTTTAAGTTGGTAATTTTTGGAAGTAGAAGCATTTATTTTTAGTGTATCTTTTAATTTAGAAAAGCCCATGTGGGTGATTTCTATTTTGTATAAAATATCTTTAACAAGATTGAGTTTATACCGTCCTTTTTCATCGGTAATAGCAAAGGTAATTTCTTCATCTGCTTCAATGGGCGAAGCAATTAAGTTAGTGTAAGGCAGGGCAACACCTGTGGTATCTTGAACGGTGCCGGTTAGGTTTTGTGCTTGAATAAAATTGATAAAAAAAAGAAAAATTAGTAGTAATCGATTCAAAATATTTTTTTTAAAAATTAAAAAATAAAAACTAAAGGTGGTCTTTCAACCACCTTATTTAACTTTTAAGTATCACTTTTTAAGGTTGTAATTCAAGTTGGACTACATTTGTGCATCTAATGTAAAATGAACTAAATGCCATCCAAGCATATTCATGGTTACCACCAGAGTAAGCTAATGCAGCATTATAAATTTCAACGCCTTCAGCTAAACAACTTGAAGAACTAGGTTGTGGTGTATTTGCTTTAAATCCACTACTTCCAAAAGCAAACACTCCCATTACTAAAGTTAATATTAATTTTTTCATTTTTCTAAAATTTTAATTTTGTTTTAAAAAGGTTCTTTTTACAAGAACAACATCCAATCTTTCTAAAGAAAGTGGTAAGAGATCCATGAAAAAACGTAGATTTGCAATCGTGAGTTGGATGTATGTTTTTTCATACGTTAACGACAAGAAGTCTCTACCTAGTAGAGGCTTTCTTTATTTTGGTTTTACTTTTCAAAGAAAAAAAAAATGAAACTACCAAATTTATTTTTTACTTTTCATTAAAACTAAACTTACAAGCCAAAACATTTTGGGGTACAAGCTAAAATGCTGTTAAATCACAGATATACATTGCTTTGATTAATTATTTACTCTTGGAACTGATAAGAAGAACAATAGATAAAACAAATACAGCATTCTCAAATCTCACTGAAAAAATAAGATTCTGCTTGTATCACTATCTTACTCTAGACTACGTTTGTAATCAAGTTAAGGAGGGGGGTAAGAAAGTTCTACCTAATTCACAAATGGAAATAAAACATAGGATGAACTTATTTTTAGGGTAAAAGCTATAGTTGTAACGCATTTATTGGGCTAAGACTCTGGTTTTAGTCAAAACTAAAAAAGTTTTGGATGCTAGTGAGTTAATAATTAAAAAAGCAAGGTTTATGACCTTGCTTTTTTATATCGGTTGATCAATTGTACTGTAGAAGGATCATGATTTTGCATTTCTGACGAGGTAAAATCCTTAAGAATATGATTAGCTAATTGTTTGCCAAGCTCAACCCCCCACTGATCATAACTAAAAACATTCCAAATAAAACCTTGAACAAATATTTTATGTTCATACATTGCTATTAAGCTTCCTAAAACTTTTGGAGTTAATTGCTCGGCTAAAATAGTATTGGTTGGTTTGTTTCCTTCAAAAACTTTAAAATTCAAAAGTTGGTCAATTTCCTCTTTAGATTTTCCCTGACTAGTTAATTCTTTCTCAACTTCGGCAGCTGATTTACCTTTCAGAAATGCTTCAGTTTGAGCAAAGAAGTTTGACATCAACAAATCTTGATGATGTTGATTTCCATGCAGTGGCTTTAGAAAGCCAATAAAATCGGCTGGAATAAGTTGTGTGCCTTGATGCATCAATTGAAAAAACGCATGCTGCGAATTAGTTCCTGGCTCTCCCCAAACAATAGCTCCGGTTTGGTAATTTACTTTTTGACCATCTCTACCAACTGATTTACCATTGCTTTCCATACTGGCTTGTTGTAAATAAGAAGCTAACTTCTGAAGATACTGAGAATAAGGAATAATAGCTTCACTTTCAGCTTGATGAAAGTTACCATACCAAACACCAAGTAAAGCAAGAATTACAGGAATGTTTTTATCAAAATTAGCAGTTTCAAAATGAGTATCCATTTCATGAGCACCTGCTAGTAATTCTTTAAAATTATCAAATCCTAAAGCACATGCAATTGATATACCGGCAGCACTCCATAAAGAAAAACGTCCTCCAACCCAATCCCACATAGGAAAAACGTGAGCCTCATCTATCCCAAAATCTATCGCTTTAGTTACGTTAGCAGACACAGCTACAAAATGCTTTGCTACTTGAGATTGTTGGGTGTGTTGCAAAAGCCACTCTCTTGCTGTATTGGCGTTATTTAGAGTTTCTTGAGTTGAAAATGATTTAGAAACAACAATAAACAAAGTGGTTTCAGGATCTAATTGATTTAATACCTCATGCACATGGTCTCCATCAACATTAGAAATAAAATGAGTTTTTACAGACTTTTGATAATACGCCAAAGCTTCAACTACCATATTAGGCCCCAAATCAGAACCACCTATACCAATATTAACAATATGTTGGATTGATTTTCCTGAAAAACCTTTCCATTCACCTGAATGAACTTTATGCGTAAATGTTTTTATTTGGTCTAAACTTGCTTGAATTAATGGGGCTACTTTTTGACCATCAACACTAACTTGCGTATGTTCATTTCGCAATGCGGTATGCAAAACAGCTCTGCCCTCAGTTTCATTAATTTTGCCGCCAGAAAAATAGGCTTTAATTCCTTCATTTAAACCAAGTTCTTCAGCTAGACTTATCAATTTAGAAAAAGCATCTTCAGAAATTCTATTTTTTGAAAAATCTAAATACAAATTAGCAGCTTCAACTTGAAAATTTGAAGCTCGTTGGTTTTCTGAAGCAAAAAAATCTAAAATGCTTTTATTTTTATCTAATTCAAAAACTTTTTTTAAGTCGCTCCAAGCTTTTGTAGTACTGGGATTTATAGTTGTTAAGGCCATTTTTTTATGTTAAAGTAGGGATTACATTTTTTTGGTAATGCTGAATAAGACCGTCTATTGGCCTTCTAATAATATTGCCAATATTTAGGTGATAACGCTTCGCCACATCTCTAATAATATCTTCAGAAAAGAAAGCAATAGAACCAATAAAATGAATAGGAACTGTTTGAGCTTCTTTAAAACAAAGTACTCTTCGTTCTATAAATTTTTCCATACCTTCATAAATCAACTTATAAAAATAGCCATTTCGTTCTTCTGAAGTAAAAATAAATTCGGCAAATGAAGCTAAATAGGTATTAGGGTTTTCTTCTTTATATAAGTTATGTTTGATGGTATCTGCATTTAAATCGAATCTTTTTTCAAACTCCCGCATCATATCATCGCCCATAGTTTTGTAGTAGTAATCGCGTATAAGTCGTTTACCAAAATAATTACCACTTGCTTCATCCATTAATATGTAGCCTAGTGATTCAATTTCCATGTGAACCTTTGAGCCATCAAAAAAGCATGAATTAGAACCGGTTCCTAAAATGCAAACAATTCCTGGCTCTGTTGTTGCTGCTAATGCTGCTGCCACCATATCCTCTTGGACTTTTACCTGAGCATGACAAAAAAGTTCTTGCAACAATAATTGTAAGTTTTTAGTTGGTGTTGGAGTACCACAACCTGCTCCATAAAAATCTACTCTAGTAACTTGATCTTTATGTTTTTGAAGTTCTGAGTTCTCTTCAATTCTTTGTCTTAATGTAGCGGGTTTAAAAACGGCTGGATTTAGACCTTTCGTTCTTGTTTTAAGAATAAATTCACCTGTATCTTCATTCAATAAAATCCAGTCACACTTAGTTGAACCTCCATCTGCTATTAGAATCATACCATTGTATATTATAAAAAAAGCTTATCCAGGAAGGATAAGCTTTTTATGTTGAACAAGTCAATTATAGATTAGAAATATGCACGGCTAAATCAACTAATTTAGCTGAATATCCATATTCATTATCGTACCAAGAAATCAATTTAAAGAAGTTATCATTTAAGGCTATTCCTGCATTTGCATCAAAATTACTTGTTTCTACTTGAGAAACAAAATCTTGAGAAACTACCTCATCATCACAATAAGCTAAAACTCCTTTCATAGAGCCATTAGCAGCTTTTTTCATGGCCGCTTTAATATCTTCGTAGGAAGCTGGCTTTTCAGTTTTAACGGTTAAGTCAACTACAGAAACATCGGCTGTTGGTACTCTAAAAGCCATTCCTGTTAATTTACCATCTACCTCTTTAATTACCTTACCAACGGCAATAGCTGCTCCTGTTGAAGTAGGAATAATATTATTGATAGCACTTCTCCCTAGACGGTAGTTTTTAGCTGATGGAGAATCTACCGTATATTGTGTAGAAGTGGCAGCATGAATGGTAGTCATTAAACCTTCAACTAAACCAAATTCGTCATTAATTACTTTAGCTATTGGTGCTAAACAATTGGTGGTACACGAAGCGTTTGAAACTACGGTATCTTCTGGCTTCGCATCTAGGTGGTTTACTCCCATCACAAACATTGGTGTGTCTTTAGTTGGTGCAGAAATAACTACTTTCTTGGCACCTGCTTCTAGATGTGTGGAAGCAGATTTATGGTCTTTAAAAATACCCGTACAGTCCAGGATTGTTTGTGCTCCAATAGCATCCCATTTTAAATCGGCTGGATTTTTCTCTGCTGTAATTCTGATTTCTTTTCCGTTCACTACAAGATTTCCATTTTTTACTTCAACTTCACCATCAAACCTTCCATGAACTGAATCATATTTTAACATATAAGCTAAGTGATTAACTTCTAGTAAGTCGTTAATTCCAACAACTTCAACATCACTATTCTTTGTTGCTATTCTAAAAGCCAAACGGCCAATTCTTCCAAATCCGTTAATTCCAATCTTAGTCATTTTCTTAAATTTTAATTGTTATAAAATGTAGCTTTTTAAATCGACATGATGTCTGCTACTCTAATTAATTCTTTATCTATTTCTTTTTCGCCATTAATGGCAAATTCAAAAGGAACCTGTACTACTTTTTTATGTTGCACACCAATCATGATATGGCTTTTTCCATCTAAAAGAGCATCCACAGCGCCAACACCTAAACGACTTGCTAAAACACGATCGTAACAACTTGGCGAACCGCCTCGTTGAATATGTCCTAAAACCGTTACTTTTACTTCGTATTCGGTAAGGTTCGTTTGAATAAAATCAGCTAACTGACCAATATTTTTTCCAATTTGGTCACCTTCAGCAACTACAATTATACTTGAGGTTTTTCCTGATTTTCTACTGCGTTTTAAAGACTCGAGCAAACGGTCTGTTCCCATATCTTCTTCAGGAATCAATATCTCCTCTGCTCCTGCGCCTATCCCACTGTTTAAAGCAATATCACCGGCATCTCTACCCATGACTTCAACTAAAAAAAGACGGTCATGACTACTTGCCGTGTCCCTTATTTTATCAATCGCTTCAATAACTGTGTTTAAAGCGGTATCGTAGCCAATAGTAAAATCGGTACCATTAATATCATTATCTATCGTTCCAGGAATGCCCACAACTGGAAAATTAAATTCTTTACCAAAAATTGTGGCTCCCGTAAAAGTACCATCACCTCCAATAGCAACTAAGGCATCAACATTGTTTTTTTTGAGATTGGCATAGGCCTTTTCTCTCCCTTCCTTATGCATAAAATCTTTAGACCTAGCTGATTTTAAGAAAGTCCCTCCACGATTTACTGTGTTTTTAACTGAACGCGCGTCTAAATCAACAAACTCACCTTCAATCATGCCTTGAAATCCTCTATAAACCCCAACACATTCTAATTGGTGGTAAGCAGAAGCCCTTACTACAGAACGAATAGCAGCATTCATTCCAGGGGCATCTCCTCCGGAAGTTAAAACGGCAATTTTTTTAATTTCTTTATTCATATGTTCAAATCTATTACATTAAAACAAAAGTACCTAATACAAAAACAGACTAAAACGATTTCGGTTAATAAATTATTATTTTTCAGCAATTAAATGAGAAAAATTAATTAAAAACAAGACTTTATTATAAAATCAAAAAAAAAGCTACTAAAAAAAACATTATTTAAAACTTAAAGGGAGCTACAAAATTACGCCTGAAAACTGAACAAAACCCACTTAAAAGTTTATTTTTGTGACCAAATTTAACTACTATGAAGTTTGTTAAGCGCTTGGGGTATTACCTTTCGGGATTTGCTATTGGATTAGTTTTTTTGTTTTTCTTCCTTTCTGGAAAGAAAACTTCTTGTGATTATAGCCCAAACGCGAGAGTAAAAAAGAATATCAGAATAAAAGACCGCGTTATTTCCAACCAAGCTTGGCATTTTTTTGAAAGTCAAAAAATAGATACCGCATCAATTGCTTCGCTTTTAAACAATGGTAACGTGGACTTTAAAAAAAGTAATACTCAGCTTGACTCTTGCAAAAGGTATCACATAGAAGGCCAACATAAAGAGCTTAAACTAGGTATGGTTTTTGAAAATTGTGATTCCATTGCGCGTGTTTTAGATGCTTTCCGAGTACAAAAATAGACCACTCCATTCATTCTCTGGTTAATCTACGAATAAGTGCTTGGTGTTGAGGGAAATTCTGAATTAAATTGGCTGAGGAGGCTAGTTCAAAATCTCTAAAATCGAAACCTGGTGAAACTGTACAGCCCACAAAGGCAAATGCATCTTTCGCTTCAACTTCAGCAGCAAACCAAACATTTTTAGGGACGGTAAATTGTGGAATTTCACCATTTTCAAAGTCGTTTCCAATAAATACATTAGTGTAATTACTTTGAGCATCAATCATGTGAAGTATAATTTTACTTCCTGAATAAAAATGCCATGTTTCATCCTGCTGAACTCGATGAAATGCAGAAAAATCTTCAGTAGTTAACATAAAGTAAATGCAAGTCGCTGCATTTCTATTACCATCAAAATTAGCGGGTAAAGTTGATTCTGGCAAAATAAAATGAGAACGATAAGTTTCTTTGAAATAGCCTCCTTCAGGATGAGCTTCTAAGTTAAATCGATCAATAATTTCTTGCTGTTGCCTTGTCATAATTCATTTTTGTTTATAGGTTGAACTTCTCCTGCTTTCATTTCTCCTATTGTAAAATTACCCACTCTGTATCTTACCAAACGTAAAGTTGGAAAACCAACTACAGCTGTCATTTTTTTTACTTGTCTAAACTTTCCTTCAGTTAAGGTAATAGAAATCCATGAAGTTGGCCCATGCCGTTCGTCCCTGATTTTTTTGGCGCGTTTTGGTAAAGTTGGTGGTGTAGTTAAATGTTTTGCTTGACAGGGTAAAGTTGAGTAATGTTGCCCATTAATTGAAATTTTTACCCCGCTTTGTAATTGCTTGATTGCCGCACTTGTAATCAATCCATCTACTTGAACATAATATTCTTTTTCTATTCCTGTAGAAGTAATTTGATAGCTAAATTTTCCTGAAGTGGTAATAATTAGCAAACCTTCAGAGTCAAAATCAAGACGTCCAGCTGCCATGCTTCCTTCGGGAAAATATCCAATTTCACCTAACAGCTTTTTATTTTTTCTTCGCGATTCATTACTTACAAACTGACTCAAAAAACCATAAGGTTTAAATAGTTTAAAATGTTGATGCATTTTGTTTATTGACTTTTCTAAAATAGGTAATTATCAAATTTACAAAACATGATTCTTATTTCTTTAAAACTCTGCCAAAGATTGTAGATATTTCAAAAAATAAATTATTTTTACTTTCCAATTTCACAATACTTGAAAAAATGATAGAAGACTTAAATCTTTACTACGGACATTTATTTGAAAAAGAATTACTTGAAGAAATTAACCAAGTTGGCACAATAAAAGAAGTTCCAAAGGGAATGATGATGATGGAAGTTGGGCAATACATTAAATCTATGCCTCTCTTAATTAATGGTGCAGTAAAAATTATGCGTGAAGATGAAGATGGCTTTGAACTTTTGCTTTATTATTTAGAACGAGGCGATACTTGTTCTATGACTTTAAATTGTTGTTTAGGTGATAAAAAAAGTGAAATTAGAGCGGTAGCTGAAAAGGACACAAAACTTATAATGGTACCCGTTAAAAAAATGGAGGAATGGGTGGCCAAATATAGAACATGGCGAAGTTTTGTTTTTGAAAGCTACCATATAAGAATGAAAGAAATGCTTGAAACTATAGATAATATTGCTTTCAAAAAAATGGACGAACGACTTCTGCAATATTTAAGACACAAAAAAGAACTTACCGATACAAATGAAATTAAAGCTACCCATCAAGAAATTGCGCTTGATTTACATACCTCAAGGGTAGTTGTTTCGCGTTTGTTGAAAGCCCTAGAAAAACAAGGTAATATTGTGCTTCACAGGAATTCAATTGAGATCATTAATGTGGATTAGTCTTTTTAATTGAGTTTAAAATATGCGCCCCCTACGTGTTTTTTTTTATAAAATCCAACTTAATATGTCTAATATAAATCAATTGACAACCGTCAAACTAGAATATCCTTGACCGTTTTTGGTCAATTGTATTTGCGTCTGAATGCGCTCTTTTAAGGCTTCTACATGACTAATAATTCCAATAATTTTATTACTTTCTGCTTGAAGTCGTTCTAAAGTATCTAAAGTTTGGTATAAGGTTTCAGGATCTAAGGTTCCAAATCCTTCATCTATAAATAAGGAATCAATTTTCACATTTTGCGAAGCTAGGTCAGATAAAGCTAAAGCCAAAGCTAAACTCAACATAAAAGTTTCTCCTCCAGAAAGTGTTTTTACCGACCTGCGCTCACTGCCCATGTGTAAATCAATAACCACTAAATCTTCTCCTTCTGCATTTTTAGGACGATCCATCTGGTATCGATCGTTTAACTTAGTAAGCCTATGATTAGCCATTGCAAGCAAATGCATCAAGGTTAAATCCTGTGCAAAATTATTGAATTTAGCTCCTCGTGCATCGCCTATCAATTCGTTTAATAACAACCACTTTTTACTTCTTTTACGCTCCTCCTCTACCCGACTACGAATAATTTTTATCTCCTTTACAAGATTATCCTGATTAAGCAATTGATTGGTTGAGTTCAAAATCTCCTTGTCTAAATTTTGAATAGATATTTCAGTTTCTTTTTTCTTATTCTCCAATTCCAACAAATTATTAGCTTCAAAATCCTTACCCATTTCATCTAATTGCTCTTGTGTATTTTCAAGCGATTGATTAATTATCTTTAATTGACTACTGAATTCATTTTCTTGATTAAGTAAATCCTGAAAAACATCTTCTTTCATACGTGCTGCTTGACTTTCTTCTATTGTTAAAAAGCCAACTTGTTCAATTAAATCTTGTAATTTAGCTTCGCGTTGTTTAAAATCTGTTGCTAAATTTGAAAGCTGAGTTTGAAGTTTTTTTAAATCTTCTTTTTTGGTCAGTTGCTGCTGTTGGTTTTTATCCCAAGATGATTTTAACTTACTTACCTCTAAATCAACATCATCTCCACTATAAACACTAGCTAACTTATGTTTAAGAGACTGGCCTTGTTCTATCAAGCGCTGAAGTTCATCTAAGGCTGAAAAAAGAGGGCTTATCAGGCTAAGTTTTTGTTCTAATTCATCTTTTTCTTTGAAGCCTTGTTGAATCTTTTTTAAAACAACAACAAACTCCTCCCAAGAGTGATGATTCTTTTCCTGCTGAAGTTGATTAAAATCTGCTTTCCACTGAAGCTTAATGGATGTTAATTCAGTTTCCAAATCCTTGATTTGCTGCTCGTTGTTTTCCTTTTCCTTAGCTTGGGCAACCACCAAATTTTGAAGTTTTTTCAGCTGTTTTTCTAACTGCTGAAGCCCTTTTTTAGAATCGCTTATTTTCACTTCTAAATCAGATTCAAAAGACACTGCATCCTCTATAAAAGGATGTTCTAAAGAACCACATAAAGGACATTCCTCTCCCGGCTGAAGCTTTTTTCGATGGTCTTCAAAATGCTGAATTAATCGTTGATTATTCCATTTCAACTGAAGATTTTCCAGCTTAGTTTTTGCATTGACTAAGGCTTTCTCCGCTAAACTTAACTCCTGTTGATGGGTACTAATTTTTTTTTCCAATTCTTTAAGCTGAATACCTAATTCGCTTTTCTTTTTATTCAATTGAACTTTACGTTGCTCCAATTGCTTGGCTTCTAAAGAAAATTCAATTTTTTGATTGAGATCGGAAGTTACGTCTTGCAAATTTTTAGTAATCGAATCATGTTGGTTGAGAAATTCGGATGTATTTTGAAAATCTCTTTGCCACTTTTGTTGGTATTCGGTTAATCGATTAACCGTCTCATTAATTTTGTTCAAGTTACTTTGAACGCCTAATTGTTGTAACTTCTCACCCAAAGCTTTTTGTTGAATACTGAAAGTTTTTCTAACATCTTTCAGTTCAAGATCAATAGAAACTACTTTCTTTCTAAAATCTTCCAAACGTTCAACCATTAAATCAGCTTGAACAGGTTGCTTAATTAAATTATTAACTTCCTCAAGATGTTGAACTTCTTGCTTTGTAAGATTATCCAACAGAAGCAGAATAGATTGTTTGTCTTTCTCTAATTTCTTGAATTGCTTTTTCTGATCTTTCCTAACTTGTAAATCTTCAGCAAAAGCTTGTGTTTTTTGATGATTTTGAAGCTTTACTGAATGTTTTTCTTTAAAATCGACTTGTTGTTCAAGTAATTTCGCTCGTTCTTTTTGGTAATTTTCAAGCTTCAAAACTAATTTCTTTCTTCGCTCTGCTAATTCAATTTGAGTCTTGAATTTACTCAGTTTATCAGATTCTTTATTTTTTTGAAGCTTTGCAGCAGCTAATTCAGTTTGTAGTTTTTCAGTGCGCTCTTCCTCAAGCAATTTCTCTTGAAGGTCGGAAATACGTTGTAAATCTAAGTCGATAGCAGATTTAACTTGCTTTGATTTTTCATAGGCAAGCATTCCAATTTTTCTATAAATTTCGGTACCTGTTATTTGTTCTAAAATCTGCTTTCTGTCATTATCTGAAGCTTTAAGGAACTTTGAAAATTCGCCTTGCGCCAACAAAATTGATTTAATAAATTGCTCGTAATTCAACCCGATTAAGTCTTCATTTTTAGAAGGGACTTCAGATTTTTTCAAATCAAACTCTTCATTAGTTATCAGGTTCTTCAATTGCATTTCATAATCGTTCAGGTTATTGTTTCTATTGTATTGAATATCCCAATGAGAAAGAAACTTCCCTGATTTGCATTGATAGGTTACTTGGGCAAAGGCTTGTTTTTGATGCCGCGTAATCACCGAACCCGTTTTAGCAATTTCTGACTTAGAAACTTTACCCATCCGCGGAACTTTGTTAAAAAGCGCCAAACATATTACATCTAAAAGCGTACTTTTTCCACTTCCTGTGGGACCAGTTATAGCGAATAAAGCATTAGATTTTAAAGGTTCAGCTTCAAAATCAATAAAATGCTCACCTTTTAATGAATTGATATTTTTAAATTTTATCTGAAGAATTTTCATGAGTAAAAGAAATATTGACGTAAAAATAAAAAAAGCATCCTTTATAAGATGCTTAACCTAAGTTTTTCTTTTGTTTATCAAAAAAACAAGAATAAGCAGCTGATTAGATAAACAAAAGCAGGGGGCGAGAAAGTTTGAGGAAATAAACCTTGCTCGATCTAAATAAGTTAGTGAAGACATGAAACCTAAGTATCAATCCTCAAAATATTTTTTAATCACTTCTTCTGCTTTTTCCTTGTTGCCTTTTTCTACAAAAATCTGAATAGCTCCAAAAGCGCCTGCGTAAGAGCTGTCTTTTTTATCTACTGTAAAACTATCAATTCCAGCTTCAGCTAAGGCATTTCTAAGACCTGTAACTTCAATTTCCGACTTGCTATTAAATACTTTTTCTTTCATTTTAAATTTTGTTTGTTCACCTATAAATGTAAGAAAAAAAGACTTAATGAAGCTTGATTAGTCGGTCGATTTTAGGATTTTAATTTAGTCCTTAAAAATTTCTGAAGTGCTATCAAATAAAATTTGTGTAAAAAAACCTGCAAAGCAAAAAATACTTTACAGGTTTATTTAAGACTAAACAAAAGTCATTTACTAGACAATCATTCCTGCTGCTACTGTTTCTTTGGTGTTTTCATCAATTAACACAATGCTACCTGTAGTTCTGTTGTTTTTATAAGCGTCCACCATCAAAGGCTTAGTAGTTCTAATTTTGACTCTACAAATATCATTCATATTCAAATCTTTATCATCATTGATTCGCTGATAAGTGTTGATGTCTAATTTATAAACCACTTCTTTAACCATCGCTTTTTGCTCGTTAGAAGTGTGCATTATGGTATATTTAGCTCGTGGTTGAGCCGATTTATTATTCAACCAACAAAGCATTACATCAAATTCTTGGCTTGCTTCCGGTTGATTGTTTTTACGTAAAATCATATCTCCTCTACTTACATCAATATCATCGGTTAGCGTCATAGCTACAGACATGGGTGCAAAGGCTTCTTCAACGGCTGTTTCTCCGGCGTTAATGCTTTTGATTTTCGAGGTAAATCCTGAAGGAAGCACAATTACTTCATCTCCTACGCGATAAACGCCACTAGCAATTCTACCGGCATAACCTCGGTAGTCTCTAAATTCGTCACGTTGGGGTCTTAATACCGTTTGCACAGGAAAACGTGCATCAATTTTATTAATGTCTGAGCTAATATGAAGAGTTTCTAATTCATACAACAAAGGCGAACCTTTAAACCACTGCATATTTTCTGAACGATTTACCACATTGTCTCCATTTAAGGCACTAATAGGAATATAACGTACATCTTTAATGTATAACTTAGAAGAAAATTCTTCAAACTGAGCTAGAATTTTGTTATATACCTCTTCACTGTGATCTACCAAATCCATTTTATTGATACATACCAAAATATGAGGTATTTGCAATAAAGAAGCAATGTAAGCATGACGCTTAGTTTGCTCAATCACCCCGTGTCTTGCATCAATTAGGATTACTGCGGCATTAGCAGTTGAAGCTCCTGTAACCATATTTCTTGTATATTCAATATGCCCTGGCGTATCGGCAATAATGAATTTTCGTTTAGGCGTGGTAAAATAACGATAAGCCACATCAATGGTAATGCCTTGCTCTCTCTCGTCTTTAAGACCATCGGTAAATAAAGCTAAATCAACTCCATCAATTCCTTTTTGCTGACTAGTTTTTTCGACGGCTGATATTTGATCTTCAAAAATTGATTTTGAATCGTAAAGCAATCTTCCAATTAAGGTACTTTTTCCGTCATCTACGCTACCTGCGGTAGTAAATCTTAGTAACTGATTATTATCTATTTGCATTTTTTTTCTTAATTAAGTTCAACTTACTTGAATTGTTGTTTAAAAATAACCTTCTTTTTTTCGGTCTTCCATAGCGGTTTCAGAACGTTTATCGTCTGATCGATTTCCACGCTCTGTTTGGCGCATAGTTGAAACCTCATCAACAATTTTTTCTAAAGTATCGGCATCTGATTCTATTCCTCCAGTAATGGTAATATCACCTAAAGTTCTAAATCGGATACGCTTAGTGACTACCTTTTCTGAAGGCTCTAACTTTAAGAATTCAGAATTTGGTATCCAGGCATCGTTTCGCCAAACTACTTCTCGATCATGAGCAAGGTAAAGCGATGGTATTTCAATTTCTTCCCTTTTTAAATAATTCCACACATCCATTTCTGTCCAATTACTAATAGGAAAGGCTCTAAAATGTTCTCCTTCAAAATGTTTTCCATTTAATAAATTCCATAATTCAGGGCGTTGGTTTTTTGGATCCCATTGGCCAAAATCATCTCTATGTGAAAAAAAACGCTCTTTAGCTCTTGCTTTTTCTTCATCTCTTCTTCCACCGCCAATAGCACAATCAATTTTATGTTCTTCTATGGCATCTAATAAAGTGGTAATTTGCAAGGCATTTCGTGTAGCATTCTTGCCTTTTTCTTCAGCAACACGTCCTTCATCTATAGATTTTTGAACAGAACCTACCCATAATTTTACTCCTAATTTTTCTACCAATTCATCTCTAAACTGAAGGGCTTCAGGGAAATTATGCCCTGTATCTACATGCAACAAAGCAAAAGGAATTTTTGAAGGATAAAATGCTTTTTTTGCCAGGTGAGTGACTAAAATTGAATCTTTTCCTCCCGAAAACATAATTACCGGATTTTGGAACTGTGCCCATACTTCACGAAGAATGTAAATGGCTTCCGCTTCTAATTCGTCTAAATAATTTAAATAATACTGACTCATAATTTGTTTATTTTTTCTTCAATAAATGCTATAATTTTCTTTGCTGAATCTTCAATTGACTCGTTGGCTGTTTGGATGTGCAGAGCGGGGTTCTCTGGTGCTTCATAGGGAGCAGAAATACCTGTAAAATTAGTGATTTCACCAGCTCTAGCTTTTTTATAAAGTCCTTTTACGTCACGTGCTTCGCAAACTTCTAAGGGCGTATCTACAAAAACTTCAAAAAAATCTTTTTCACCTACTATTGAAGCAATCATTTCGCGATCTTTTCGCATAGGCGAAATAAATGCAGAAAAACAAATTTGACCAGCATCTACAAACAACTTTGCTACTTCGGCTATTCTTCTTAAGTTTTCTTTTCGGTCTTCGGCTGAAAAACCTAGTCCTCTGTTCACTCCTTGACGAATGTTATCACCGTCTAAGGTATAAGTCTGAATTCCTTTTTCAAAAAGTAATTTTTCAACCGCATTAGCAAGAGTTGACTTCCCTGAACCAGAAAGTCCAGTAAACCAAAGCACAAAAGAAGGGTGAGCGTTTTGCTTGTTACGTTGCTCACGGGTGATATCGTAGGTTTGTGAAATAATATTTTTATTCATTAGAAATCAGATTTTGATTACTGACCATAAAATAGTTATTTAGTAAGTTTTCTCTATTGTAAAGCATCTCTTGTCCTGTATTATGGTCGATAACCTGCAAACCTACAGCTTTGCAAATAGCTTGTCCTGCAGCGGTGTCCCATTCCATGGTGGGTGCAAAACGCGGATAAATATCGGCCTGTCCAGAAGCTACTAAGCAAAATTTAAGTGAGCTTCCTTTTGAAACAATTTCAACTTTTTTATCGGTTTTCTCTTCCACCGAAGCAATGAAATTTGTTGTGTCTTCATTCATGTGAGAGCGACTTCCAACAATTCTTACTTTAGCCTGATTGTTTTGAAGTTTTAATGAAGTAGATTGATTTAAAATTTCTTCAACTGAAGCATCAATATTTTGAAGTACAATTTCTTTTGCTAAATTTTGAGTCACATCAGCAAAATACAGGTGTTTAGTGGCAGGCACATAAATTACCCCTAATTGTACTTGTTGATTTTCAATCAAAGCAATATTCACTGTAAATTCGCCGTTTTTCTTAATAAATTCTTTAGTACCATCAAGCGGATCTACAATCCAACATTGTTTCCAATCTTTTCTTTCGCTGTAATCTAATTGCTTATTTTCTTCACTGATTATTGGAATTGGAGTTGTTTGAAGATAGTTCATAATTACCTCATTCGACTTTTGATCGGCTATGGTTAAAGGTGAATCATCCAACTTATATTCAACATTAAAATCCTGTTGATAAATGTCCATAATAGCCTCTCCTGCTTCAATAGAAGCTTGAATAGCTAATTTTAAATTTTCGTTCATAGTATTAATTTTCAAAGTGCAAATATAAACAAATATTTAATCTCTATCGGTTTTGTAGAGATTAATTTAAGTAACTCTAATTTGTTAGAACCTTAAATAAAGTTACAGTTTTTTTATCCTGATTTATGCTTCATTTTAAATTTGATTAATCGGTTATAAATGTTAAATAATAAGTCTAAAAATTGTACTTTTGCGCAAAACATACGCAATGAAATTTTTTATAGACACCGCTAACTTAGAACAGATTAAAGAAGCCCAAGCTTTAGGCATTCTTGATGGAGTAACCACTAACCCTTCATTAATGGCTAAAGAAGGAATTAAAGGAGAGGACAACGTAAAAAAACATTACCAAGCTATTTGTGAAATAGTAGATGGTGATGTTAGTGCTGAAGTTATAGCAACCGATTTTGACGGAATGGTGAAAGAAGGCGAAGCTTTAGCCCAACTTCACGAACAAATCGTAGTTAAAATTCCAATGATTAAGGACGGCGTTAAAGCGTTAAAGTACTTTTCAGAAAAAGGAATTAAAACCAATTGCACTTTGGTTTTTTCCGCTGGTCAAGCATTATTGGCTGCTAAAGCAGGAGCTACTTACGTTTCTCCATTTATTGGTCGTTTAGATGATATTTCTACGGATGGGTTAAATTTAATTTCAGAAATTCGACATATTTATGATAATTATGGTTTTGAAACTGAAATTTTAGCAGCTTCAGTAAGACATACTATGCACGTAATTGATTGTGCAAAAATTGGTGCGGATGTAATGACAGGTCCGCTTTCTTCTATTGAAGGTTTATTAAAACACCCACTTACTGATATTGGGCTTGAAAAATTCTTGGCCGATCATAAAAAGAATCAATAAGCTACTCATATTGATTTTCTGATAAAAGTAACACCCTCTTATTTCATTAGAAAGTTATGAATTAAGAGGGTTCTACTTTAGAAGCTTTTTAAATTGAAAATTTTGATATAAAATAATTCAATTTTTTGTTGAATCTTAAATGTAAGTAGTTGTACTTTTGCATTTGCTTTTTTTGAAAGTTGATGTAACCTTTTTATCAAAGCAACGTATAATTAAATAAGAAGATAAAATTTAATAAAGGCTATAGATGAGACAGCTTAAAATTACAAAACAAGTTACCAATCGTGAAACTGCATCGCTTGATAAGTATTTGCAAGAAATTGGTAAAGTTGACTTAATTACTGCCGAGGAAGAGGTAGAATTAGCGCAACGTATTAGAGAAGGTGACGACCGTGCGTTAGAAAAATTAACTAATGCCAACCTAAGGTTTGTTGTATCTGTTGCTAAACAATACCAAAATCAAGGACTTACATTACCCGACTTAATTAACGAGGGTAATTTAGGTTTAATTAAAGCGGCAAAACGCTTTGATGAAACCCGTGGTTTTAAGTTTATTTCTTATGCCGTATGGTGGATTAGACAATCGATACTCCAAGCTTTAGCTGAACAGTCTAGAGTAGTTAGGTTACCCCTCAACAAAATTGGCTCGATT
Organism: Psychroflexus maritimus; assembly: GCF_011089875.1. Lineage (GTDB taxonomy): Bacteria > Bacteroidota > Bacteroidia > Flavobacteriales > Flavobacteriaceae > Psychroflexus > Psychroflexus maritimus. Next base: position 49,369 of record NZ_JAANAS010000024.1, read on the forward strand.
AACAAAATTAATAAAGCTTTCGCTACCCTTGAGCAAATGAATGAGCGCCCACCCAGCGCTGAAGAAATTGCTAAAGAATTAGACATGACCGTTTCTGATGTTAAAGAATCATTGAAAAATTCTGGTCGTCACATGTCTATGGACGCACCATTAAAAGAAGGTGAAGACTCTAGCTTATACGATGTTTTAAACTTTGATGAATCGCCAAATCCAGATAAAAGTTTGCTGCATGAATCACTTCAAACTGAAATTGAACGCGCTTTAGAGACACTTACCCCAAGAGATGCTGATGTTATTCGTTTATATTTTGGATTGAACGGTAACCAACCTATGACTTTAGAAGAAATTGGTGAAACTTTTGGCCTTACCAGGGAACGCGTTAGACAAATTAAAGAAAAAGGCGTTAGAAAACTGAAACACAATTCTAGAAGTAAAATTTTGAAAACCTATCTAGGATAATTTTAAATTAAATTCCGAGTTAAGAATAAAAAATAGTTGTTCAGTTTTAAAACTGTGCAACTATTTTTATTAAGCCTTATTTGTAGAACCTTTTCAATATGCTCCCTTAAAGAAACTGCTTTTTTAGTTCACTTTTTGACCATCAATATAAGTTGAAATTACTTGTGTACTAAGAATTTTCTCTTCGGGAACTTGCATCAAATCCTGATTTAAAATGACAAAATCGGCTTTTTTTCCTACTTCTAAACTTCCAATTAAGTCTTCTTGAAAGTTGGCGTAAGCCGCCCAAATGGTCATTCCTCTTAGTGCTTCTTCGCGCGAAATAGCGTTTTGTTTTTGGAAGCCTCCTGCTGGATAAAAATTTTCATCTTGTCTTGCTATGGCCGTAAAAAAAGTCATTAAAGGGTCAATTCCTTCAATGGGGAAATCGGTGCCTAAGGCCAATATTCCTGCATTATCTAACAGATTTTTATAAGCATAAGCATGTTGAATTCGCTCTTCGCCTAAGCGATTTTCTGCCCAGTGCATATCAGAAATAGCATGGGTTGGCTGAACAGAAGGAATGATGTTTTTACTAAAAAAAGTAAATTCATCTGCATCCATTACCTGTGCATGTTCTACTCGCCATCTTCGGTCTGATTGGTTTTGCAAGAATTTAGCATAGGTTTTTAATACTACAGCATTAGCAGAATCTCCAATTGCGTGGGTATTCATCTGAAATTCTGTTTTAGAAACACGTTCTGCTAATGCGTGAAAGTCATCCAAATTAATTACCATATTGCCAAAATGCTTGACTTTATCGGAGTAAGGCGATTTCAATGCGGCACCGCGTGAACCTAAAGCGCCATCGGCATAAACCTTAACACCTTTAACTACCAGTTTTTCTTTCTTAATAGGAGGCTGATTTAAATAATGTTCCAAATTAGCTTCGGTATTAGAAATCATTGCGTACATTCTCAATTGCATATACTCATTTGTTTGGAGGCTGTCTATTAAGTCGATGATTCGCTTTGGCAAACCAGCATCTGCCACACAAGTTAACCCGTAAGCCAAGCATTCTTTTTCTGCGCTTAATAAAGCTTTTTTTGCCTCTTCATCACTTAATTCTGGATAAGTATCAAAAACTAAAGGCATTGGGCCATCAATAATAATTCCTGTTAACTCTCCATTTTCTTCAAGCAAAACCCCATCTTTAACATTCATTGATATATCTATTCCTGCCAAATCTAAAGCTGCTTGATTGCATAGTAAGGCATGCCCATCAACACGACTTAAGCTAATCGGCGTGTCAGGAAAAAGTTGATTTAAAGTGTCATTGACAGGAAATTCTTGATTTTCCCATAAATTTTGATCCCAGCCTCTACCAATAATGTAATCGCTTTGATTCTTTTCTTGAAAATCAACAATTCGTGTTACTAATTCATCAAAACTTTGCGTATTGTTCAAATCAACGTGTTGTAGTTGTAATCCGTAGTTATATAAATGTCCGTGGGCATCAATAAATCCGGGGAAAATTGTTTGATTTTCAGCATCTAGTTTTTCTTTGTAAATGTATTTTTTAGTCAGGTCTTGAAAGCTTCCAAGGGCTAAAATTTCTCCATTGCTAATGGCCATTGCTTCCGCAGTTGAAAACTTTCTATTTACTTGATAAATTTTGGCATTATGCACCAGTAAATCAATAGCTTGCTTAGGTTGATTACAAGCTGTTACAATTAGAAGGAAAATTAGTAAGCATTTTTTCATTTTAATTTTTCTTGAAAAATAATAAAATAATTGGAAACTGATTCTATAGCTTTTTAGTTTGTCTGTAAAAGCTACATTTATTAAAATGAACGAACTTGAAAAAGTTGATTAAGACTGGACTAAACTCTAGGCATTAAAAAAGATACATGTTTTTATTCTTTTCACTCTACCAATCAAAAAATGATTAAAAACGCTAATAGTAAAGAATATAAGTATAATTTTTAGTTGTATTCAAATCATTGTTTATTTTTGGGTCTAAATTTTACAACATTGAGAAATTATATTAAAATTGGTTTAAAAGGGATGGCAATGGGCGCCGCTGATGTTGTGCCTGGTGTTTCTGGAGGAACTATTGCTTTTATTACAGGAATTTATGAAGAACTCATTAAAAGCATAAGTAATATTGGTCCACAACTATTTATTAATTTAAAGAAAGAAGGAGTAAAAAATACCTGGAATAAAGCTAATGGAGGGTTTTTGTTGAGCTTATTTATAGGTATTGCTATTAGTATTTTCTCCTTAATGAGAATAACAAATCATCTTTTAGAAACTTATCCTATTTTGGTTTGGTCGTTCTTTTTTGGATTAGTTTTAGCAAGTATTTTTTATGTAGGCAAGCAAATAGAGTCCTGGAAACCTAAGCACATTGTTTTTTTTATTTTAGGCTTTGCAGTTGCCTTTGGAATAAGTTTACTTAGCCCTAGTAGTGATTCTACGAGTTTAATCTATTTGTTTTTTGCTGGTTCTATTGCTATTTGTGCAATGATTTTACCCGGTATATCTGGAGCCTTTATTTTAGTGCTTTTGGGTGCTTATAAAAACATTAGTGAAGCAGTTAGTAACTTTGACTTGAAGGTTATTGCAAGCTTTGGTCTTGGAGCTATTTTTGGTTTACTCACTTTTTCACGTATTTTAAAATGGCTTTTTAAACACTATCAAACTTCTACACTAGCCGTATTAACTGGTTTTATAGCAGGGTCCTTAATTAAAATTTGGCCATGGAGAATTACTACCAAAACTATTGAAGTAAAAGACAAAATAATCAATGTCTCGCAAACACCTGTATTACCAAACAATTATGATGGCGAAGCCTTATTATTACCAAGTATAAGTTTAATGATTGTAGGTATAGGCGTTATTTTACTCCTTGAATTTTTTGGAAACAAACCCCTAAAAAAATAAGGTTTAATGAAAGTTAAAAGACAAGCAAAAGATTACTTTCTGTTATTTTTAAAAGGAACGGCTATGGGCGCAGCCAATAAAGTTCCTGGGATTTCGGGAGGAATAGTTGCTTTTGTTACAGGCTTTTATGAAGAATTTATTTTTACCTTACAACGTTTTAACAGACGATCATTTGGCCTTTTAGGCAAAGGAAGGTTCAAGCTTTTTTTTCAGTATATTAATTTTTCCTTTTTGGCATTTTTGTTACTAGGAACCACATTTAGTTATTTTAGTATATCAAAATTACTAGATTACCTTATAAACAATCATGAAATTTTTGTGTGGTCTTTATTTTTTGGAATGATTATAGGATCGGTCTTTTATGTAGCTAAAGATTTTAATTTTAAAATAAAATCTAATATTCTTTTAATAGGCTTAGGCTTACTTATTGGGGTTAGTTTGAGTTTTTTGTCTCCTGCCCAAGAAAATGACCACCTTTTGTTTGTGTTTTTTTGTGGAATAGTGTCTATAGCCGGAATGACTGTACCTGGTTTATCAGGTTCTTTTTTACTCATATTATTAGGTAATTATGTTTTATTATTAGTTGATTCTGTAAATGCACTATTTGATACAGGTGCAGAAGTTTTTAGTGGAGATTTAAGTTTTTTAGAAGATACAGACCGATTAAGATTACTTAAAGTACTAAGCAGTTTTACTGCAGGATCGGTGTTTGGGCTTGTAAGTTTGTCGCACTTACTCGGTTATTTATTGAAACGCTATAAAGCTAAAGTATTTGCGTTAATCACAGGGTTTATTGCTGGTAGTTTAGGTGTGGTATGGCCTTGGAAAAAGCCTATATACAAAGTAAATGCTGATAATGAAATGATTTTGAATACTAAAAACCAACCAATTTTAGAAAATTACGAAAGATTTTTACCAAATTTAGGGAATGTACAAACTTGGTTTGCTTTTTTTTGTATAATATTGGGAATTACTATAATCCTATATTTAGGGTGGTACGGAAAGCAGAAAAAAAATAACTAATGAAGAAATACGGATTAATTGGAAAAAATATAGACTATTCATTTTCAAAAAAATACTTCACAAAAAAGTTTAAAAGTGAAAATATAGAAGCTAGCTATGAAAATTTTGACATCAAAAATATAACCGAATTTCTACAAATCATTAAGCAAGAAAAAAAACTTGTGGGACTAAATGTTACCACGCCTTATAAAGTAGAAATTTTACCTTATTTAGATCAAATTGATAAGCAAGCTGAAATAATTGGAGCTGTTAATACTATAAAAATTAACAATGCTAAGCTAATAGGCTATAATACCGATGCTTTTGGATTTGTAAAATCTATTTTTACACGCATTGAAAATCATCATGAAAAAGCTTTGGTTTTAGGCTCTGGTGGTGCTTCAAAGGCTGTAGTTAAAGGCTTGAAATCTATGTCAATTGACGCTAAAATCGTCTCTAGAGAGCCTCAAAAAGGAGCAATCAACTATTCAGATTTATCAGAAGAACTAATGAATCAATACTTCCTCATTATTAATTGTACCCCAGTAGGAACTTATCCTTACGAAAGCAATTGCCCTGATATACCTTATAAATTTTTAACTCACAAGCACTTTTTATACGATTTAGTGTATAATCCTCCAATGACAAAGTTTTTGGCACTAGGAAACCAGCAGGGAGCAAAAATAATTAACGGAAGTAAAATGTTAACTTATCAAGCAGAGCGAGCCTGGCAAATTTGGAACGAATAAACAAAGCCTTGAAATTAATCCTAACTAATTGCTCTATATAAAAATCGATAATAGTGATAAACGTATGAAAAAATATTTCTCTGCATTTATTGGATTACTGCTTTCAAGTTTCACAAATGGCCAAACTACAGAAGCTAAAAATGGAATTGAAAACAACTATAAAAACTTAAATAATAAACAAGTAAAGCTTTTATTTAATGCCACTAAGTCATTTCCGAATAACACCCAATTATCTATTGCTTTAATCAGAAACAAAAAAATTGATTTCATTGGCGTTAAACGATTAAATGATACTATAAAACCTATTGAAAATCAGAAATATACATTTGAAATAGGTTCAATTACTAAAATCTTTACTGCTACTTTATTGGCCGATTTTGTGGAAAAACAAAAACTAAATTTAGATGATTATATTCAAGACTACCTAGATTTTAAAATCAAAACTGAAAGCAAAATAACTTTCAAACAACTTGCCAATCATACTTCTGGACTTCCAAGATTACCGTCAAACCTCAATCTTTGGCTTGTTGACCATGATAATCCTTACAAAGATTATAACAAAGAAAAACTGATAACTTATTTAACTAAAGAAATAAAACTAAATCAAGAACCTGGAACTAAATATGAATACTCAAACCTTGGGGCTGGAATTTTAGGGTTTGAATTAGCTACTATTGCAAACTCTTCATTTGAATCATTATTACAAGATAAAATATTCACAAAATACAATATGCTAAATTCTAGTAGTAAAAGAGAAAACATAAAAACTAAACTTGTAAAAGGATTAAATCCTAAGGGAAAAGACACACCTAACTGGGATTTCAATGTTCTTGAAGGTGCGGGAGCGGTTTTCTCTACCGCAGAAGATTTAGCTCAATTTGTTTTAGCTCAGTTTAATTATCAAAACAACGCATTAATGCTAACTCAAAAACCCACATTTAAAATAAACGAAGCCATGAGTATTGGTCTTGGATGGCATATTTTAAAAAGTGAAGATAGTAGCGAATTGATCTGGCACAATGGAGGGACCGGAGGTTACACCTCCTCTATGGCAGTGAATGTAAAAAAGAAAAACGGAATAATTATTCTGTCTAACGTATCTGCATTAAATAAAAAAATAGCCAATATTGACCAATTGTGCATTGACTTCATGAAAACATTAGAAGAGGAAGATAAGAAGTGATAAGAAAACCCAAACCTGAATTTAATTACTTTTTAAAAGCTAACTGATTAAATTCAGGTAATTAGTAAATAAACCTATCAAAATAGATTAACTCAAAATTTGTTCAGCATGTGCTTTAGTCTTTACTTTTTGAATTACTTCTTGAATTTTTCCTTCTCCATCAATCACAAAAGAGGTTCTATGAATTCCTTCGTATTCTTTTCCCATGAACTTCTTTGGTCCCCAAACCCCAAAGGCTTCAATTACTGTTTTATCTTCATCGGCTAAAAGCGGAAAAGGCAATTCGTATTTGTTTTTAAAGTTGGTTTGTCGTTTTTGTGAATCGGCGCTTACCCCTAAAATTTCATAACCTTCTTTTTGAAAAGTTGACCAATTATCCCTCAAGTTACAAGCTTCTGCAGTACACCCTGGAGTACTTGCTTTTGGATAGAAAAAAACGACTAATTTTTTCCCCTTATAATCAGCTAACGTATGAGACTTTCCATCTTGATCAACGGCTTTAAAATTTGGTGCTTGATCGCCTGCTTTTAATGTTGTCATAATTCGTATTTTTGTCTAAAATTAAAAAAAATGAATAAACAACAACGTGTGGAGTTCGTTATAAATACGTTAAATGAACTCTACCCAAGCATTCCCATTCCTTTAGACCATAAAGACCCATACACGCTATTAATTGCTGTTTTGCTTTCAGCTCAAAGTACAGATGTAAAAGTTAATCAAATAACTCCCCTACTCTTTCAACGTGCAGATAATCCGTATGATATGGTAAAGATGAGCGTTGAAGAGATAAGAGAAATCATAAAACCCGTAGGGCTTTCCCCTATGAAATCTAAAGGAATTTACGGATTATCTAAAATTCTTATCCAAAAATATCAAGGGCAAGTCCCTAAAAGTATTGAAGCCCTGGAAGAACTTCCTGCTGTGGGACATAAAACTGCAAGTGTGGTAGTGGCCCAAGCTTTTGGAATTCCTGCTTTTCCCGTTGATACACATATTCACCGATTAATGTACCGTTGGAATTTAAGCACTGGTAAAAATGTAAAACAAACTGAAAAAGATGCCAAACGCCTATTCCCTAAAGCGCTTTGGAATGACCTACACCTTCAAATTATTTGGTACGGAAGAGAATATTCGCCTGCTAGGGCTTGGAATCTAGACAAAGACATCATTACAAAAAGCATTGGAAGAAAGTCTGTAATTAATGAATATTACAAAAAAACAGAAAAAAAATAAACGTATGAAAATTAAATTTATAGTAGTTATAAGCCTATTTCTTTTAAGTCATATTTCAACAGCGCAAAACAAGTCAGACAAGCTTATGGTTTCTGGTGCGCTTAGTAATGTGATGAAAAAAGGACAACTTAAAAGTACTATCTTTTTAGACAGCATCTCAGACAAAAAAAACCTATATGGCTTAGGCCCTAAACATTACCTAACAGGCGAATTACTAATTGTTGATGGACGGTCATTTGTGTCATCAATTGATGAGAATCAAGAAATTAAAATGGAAGAAACCTTTCATGTAAAAGCGCCTTTTTTCGTATATACCAATGTAACTAGTTGGAATTCAGAAAAATTGCCAAAAAAAATTACATCAATGCAAGAGTTAGAGCAATATTTAGTAGAAAAATCGAAAGTTTATAAAGGTCCTTTTGCCTTCAGACTTAAAGGAGTTTTTAAAAAAATTAATTTCCACATACAAAATTTACCAGAGGGAACGCAAGTAAAATCGCACCAAGACGCACATCAAGGGCAAAAAAAGTACCTTAGAAAAAATGTAGAGGGAGAAATTATTGGTTTTTTTTCAACTCAACACCAAGGTGTTTTTACGCATCATAATCAATACATTCACATGCACTTTATAAATAAAAACAGAACAGAAATGGGGCATATTGATGAGCTTAAATTCAGTAAAAATAGTCAAGTAAAACTTTATCTTCCCTAATTTAAAAACAAGCAAAAATCGGTTTAAAAATAGGCTTCACCAAAAAATTAATACATGGAAATTAAGGATTTAAGCACAAAAAAAATAAGTTGGGCGTTACCTTTTAAAATTTTATCAATTTTAAAAGGTCAGGCTTTCCGCTCTATCTTTTTTGGCCACTTATGCTAGCCAAAAAAGGATGCCGCTGCAATCCCTAACGCAATTTCGTATGCCAAATTAAACATCAGTTAAACATGAAAATAATAGTTATAGATAATTATGATTCCTTTGTATTTAACCTCGTACATTACTTAGAAGAATTTGCGAATGAAGTTACAGTTATTAGAAATGACGAAATTGAATTCAGTCAAATCCATCAATTTGATGCGCTCCTCTTATCGCCTGGCCCTGGCATACCAGATGAAGCTGGAAAATTAAAAGAAATTATAGTGAAATTTAGTTCTAAGATACCAATTTTGGGCGTATGTTTAGGCCAGCAAGCCATTACAGAAGTATATGGAGGAAAGCTAAAAAATCTTTCAAAAGTATATCACGGTGTAGCCACAAAAATAAAAGTGACAGATTCTTCAGAAGTTTTGTTTCAAGGTTTAGAAGCAGAGTTGGAAATTGGTCGGTATCATTCGTGGGCGGTTCATCAAAATTTACCCGCCTGCCTATTAGCTACATCGGTAGATGAAGAGGGGCATATCATGTCGTTAAGGCACAAAGAATTTGATTTGCGTGCGGTACAATTTCACCCGGAGTCAATATTAACTCCTTCAGGTAAAAAAATAATTCAAAATTGGGTACATCATTTAACTGTAATAAAACAAGCTAAAACTTCTTCGCCAATAAGTTGATTAGCCTTTCATTAAACAAAAACAGAAAAAAACAAGATGAAGCTTGAAAATTACTTTTTTCACAACTAGGAATTAATAAATATAAATCATTGAACTAATGCCTAATTTAAACAAAATTATTTCAGATAAAAAAAAAGAAATTGCCTTACGAAAAAAGCAAGCTAGTGAAACACAATTAAAAAACTTTCATTACTACACTTGCCCTTGCCGTTCTGTAGTAGAAGCTTTTGAACAACAACCAAAAAATATTATTGTAGAAATTAAACCAAAATCAACAAACAAAGCCGATAAACCTAAAGAAATCAACTTCAAGAAAAAGGTATTAAGCTATGAAAAAGCAGGAGCAACAGCTGTTTCTATTTGTACCCATCAAAAGACTAGCAACAACAAATTAGTGTATTTGCAAGAAGCGAAGCAGGTGTTATCCATTCCCATTATTCAAAAAGATTTAATTTTTGAATCCTATCAAGTTCACGAAGCCAAAGCCTATGGAGCAGATTGTATAAGACTAATAGCTAAATTTTTGAGTATTTCAGAAATACAACAATTATCAACTTTAGCTCAAAATTTAGGAATGGAAGTATTGGTTGAAGTACATGCTGCTGAAGAACTTGTCAAAACTAATTTTACCAGTATTAATCTAATAGGAGTAAATAACCAAAATTCTGAAACCGCTGAAATAAATAACAACAATAGTTTAGAAATTGCAGGGCAAATTCCACCTGAATTTGTCAAGATTAGCGAAAATAACATCTACCAAAAAGACCAAATTGACCAATTTTATAATTTTGGTTTTGAAGGATTTACAATTGCAAACAACCTCCTGCACACAGAATATATTTTAGAAATAGTAAAGAATTTATCAAACAAAACTGATCACAATTAATCGTATAAATTTAGTCATTAACTAATTCATTTTTAAATTAAATTTATTTTTTTTGTGTAGTAATCTACAAGTTACTATATTTCAAGATTATTAAGAACCTTAACATTGAAAGATATGTCTGAACAAGAAAAGAATTTAAGCAGCGAAGAAAAAGAAGCTAAAAAAGCAACACAAGATGCACCGGCTAAGTTAGAGAACAACACAGATTCAACTGAAACCCCTGAATCTCAAAAAGAAGAAGAAACTGAAACTTCTGAAGTAACTAAGGAAAAATCAGCAGCTTCTAATGAAGAAAAGAAGGATAAAGAAAATGTTGTTGAAGAAACCAAGGAGGATGATGCACAAAAAGAACTTGATGATGCCAATGCTGAAGATAGTGAAGACCAAGATGTGGGAAGGAGGCATGAGATAGCCAAAAAAGACTACGAATCTATGTCGCTTGATGAACTCGTCATCGAACTTGAAAATCTTCTAAAAAGCGAAAAAGTTCAGGCCATAAGAGAACATGTTAGCGAAATTAAAGTTACATTCGACAAACAATTTAACGAAATTGTTGAAGAGAAAAAAGAAAATTTTTTAGCAGAAGGCGGAAATATCATTGATTTCCATTATTCCTCGCCAATTAAAAAGAAATTTAATTCAATTTATTTTGAGTACCGAGAAAAGAGAGATGCGCATTATTCGCAATTAAAGAAAAATTTAAATCAAAACTTACAAGCGCGCCTTTCCATAATTGAAGAGCTTAAGAATATGATTGGAAGTGGCGAAAGCATGGGTGCGACATTCAAGCAATTTAAAGAACTTCAAGAGCGTTGGAAAAACGCCGGACCTGTTCCTAAAAATGAGTACAACAACGTCTGGAAAAATTACCATCATCATGTAGAGCGTTTTTATGACTTCCTACACTTAGATAGAGAATTTAGAGATTTAGACTTCAAATATAACTTAGACCAAAAACTTAAAATCATTGAACGCGCTGAAGAATTAGCAGAAGAATCTGACATCAACAGAGCTTTTAGAGAACTTCAGTTACTTCACAAAATGTGGAAGGAAGAGCTTGGTCCAGTAGCTAAAGAATTTAGAGATGATCTGTGGGATAAATTTAGTGAGGCTACCAAAAAAATTCACCAAAAAAGACAGGCTTATTTTGAAGAGCTTGACCAAGAAAGAGAAAAGAATTACGAGGTAAAAAAAGAAGTTGTTGAGCAAATTAAAAAGCTTGGCAATAAAGAAATTAAATCTCATAATGACGCCCAACAACGCATTAAAAATATTGAAAAGCTAAGAGAAATATTTTTTAGTGCTGGAAAAGCGCCAAGAAAAGTAAACGATAAAATTTGGGATGAATTTAAAACTAGTGTTCGTGATTTTAATCGTAAAAAAAATGCTTTTTATAAAGAATTAAAAAAGGAGCAATTCGAAAACTTGAAGAAAAAGCAAGAGTTACTCAAAATTGCAGAAGACAATAAAGATAGTGACGATTTTGAAACCACTACACCGGTGATGAAAAGAATTCAATCGGAATGGAAAGAAATTGGTCACGTTCCAAGAAAAGATAGTGATAAAATCTGGAAGCGATTCAAAAAAGCTTGTAATGAGTATTTTGACCGACTTCATAAGGAAAAAAACAAAAGCAGCGATGAAGAGTTTAATAACTTCATTGCTAAAAAAGAATTTATCGCTAAAATTAAAAAATTAGAATTCTCCGCCAATAAAGAAGAAGCTGTTAGTGAAATAAAAGAGCTAATTTCTCAGTGGGGAAGTTTAGGTCATGTACCTAATAGTAAAAGATATATTGAAAGTAAATTTAATAAAGCTTTAAATCAACTTTTTAATAAAATTGACATAGATAAGAAAGATGCTGAGTTGATTAAGTATGAAAATAGGCTACATGATTTAGACGAAATTAACGATAATAATAAAATCAATAAAGAAGCTAGCTTTTTAAGGAAAAAAGTAGATGAAACTAAAGATAAGATTAATCAGTTTGAAAACAACCTACAATTTTTCTCTACCCAAGACGAAAGTAATCCATTAGTTAAAGAAGTTATTGACAACATCAATAAATTAAAAGATGAACTTGAAATGTGGAAAGAAAAATTAACTAAATTAAGAGATTTATAAAAACACTTTATAAATACAAAAACCCCTTCAAATACTTATTTGAAGGGGTTTGTTATATATTTTGATTTTAAATAAATTGACTAGTTGACTACTATATAGTTTTAAAAGATGAACTTTAAATAAATCAAAACCTACTTTTTTACCCAAGAATGAATGATTTGTTCTAGGTTTTTTAATTTAGTTTCATCTATTAATTTCTTGTGTTTAGTAAGCAAAGAATAGAAATAAAAGGCATCCTCTGAAGAAAAATCTTCACTATCATTTAGCGTTTCTAGTTGTAAAAGATTATGATTTTCTCCTACCAAATATTCAAGAATAACCATTCTTAAATAAACATTAAAATGGTCTAAGGTTAAATCCATTTCATCATTCATGATGTCGTTAGCCATTTGTAAATCGCCTATCATAACCAAATGTTCAACTTCTTCAATAAGTTCATCAGCCAATTCTCCTTTAATTTCATCAACTTCAGACCAAGCGTCAAAAGCCTCTTCATGAAGGGAAAGGTGAGTACAAAGAATGGCAAACTTTCGGGTATAGGATAAATTTTGAGGTTCTAGTTTTTTTGCTTTAGACAGAAAACGATAGGCTTTCTCTGGATCTGAATAAAAGAAAATTTCAGCTAATGCATACCAAGCTATAGAAAACTGAGGGTCTTCAAAAACAGATTTTTTAAAGCTAGAAACAGCTTTGTTTTCTTGATTTAATTTTAGATAACAATTACCTATTCTATAATGAATAAATGAAGTTGGTTCTTCCATAGTTAAAGCCAACTGAAAAAACTCAATGGCTTTTTTGTAGTCTTCTGTTTTCTCAAGAACTTTAGCTTTTTCTATAATTGCGCCAACAAAATAATCGTCAGAAATAATGGCATAATCATAGCAATTAATTGCTTGTTCAAAGGCTTCTTCATTTTGGTAAATATTACCTAGCTGATGCCAACCAATAGCAGAATACGGATTTTTATTCAAATATTCGTTTAGAAAACCTTTAGCATCACTTATTTTCCCTAAAAATTCATAACAAAAAACAATATTTTGAAGGCTAATTTCATCATCGCCATCAATTTCAAGTGTTTTTATAAAGTGATCTTTAGCAGTTTGGTAGTTTTCAAGCATCAGGTATTCCATTCCTAACAAGTAGTGCACATCTTCAACGGTAGTTTGACCACCTAGCGAAAGTATTTTTTCTAAACATCGAATGGCTTTTTTATGCTCGTCTTGTTTGGAGTACAAACTAGCTAACATAACGTATAAATCCTCGTTATAAGGTTCAATTTCAAGTAAGTATTTTAGCAAGCTAAAAGCTTCTTTAGACTTGTCTTCAAAGCTTAGTAAGTCGGCTTTTAAAAGTAATAACTTAAAGGAGTTTGGGTGTTGTTGCAAACCCATTTTAATCGCTTTTTTAGCTAAGCCCATTCTACCAAAATCCATATAATATTGAATAATGTTTTCAAATTCTGCTGCATCAAAATACAGGACTTGATTTGAATTCATCATTTCTTCAAAGCGTTTTATTGGGAAATCAAAGCCTTCGTTGTTATTTGAATTCATCATAAAATTGCGTTTACACTGCTAAATTAATTCAGTTTTAATTATAAATGAGTCTATCTAAGAAAATCTTATCAACAATTTAATTAACAGGTCTTCTAGTTGAATTGATTTAAAATTTGAATTATTAATTGACATCCTTTCTTTATCTCTTCGTTTGAAATGTTTAGGGGTGGAGAAATTCGTACAGCTTTTTTTTCAAACAGAAGCCAAAAGAGAATTAAACCTTCTTCCTTAGCTTTAAGAACCAACTGATTAGCCTGTTCTTCAGTATTAAAAATCAGTGCTAACATGAGTCCTTTTCCTCTAATTTCGGTAATTAATGGATGGTTTAAAAGGCTCCTAAACAATTGCTCTTTAACTAAGCTTTGCTCTATAAGTTGAGATTCAAGAAGGAATTTTAATGTGGCTAAGGCGGCACTTGCAATTACTGGATTTCCTCCAAATGTAGTGATGTGTCCTAATTTAGGTTGATGGCTAAGTGTATTCATTAATTCATAAGAAGAAATAAATGCTCCGCAAGGTAAGCCAGAAGCCATGGCTTTTCCAATGACTACTATATCGGGGGTTATACCAAAGTGCTCAAATCCAAAAAGTTTTCCTGTTCGACCAAAACCAGGCTGAATCTCATCCAAAATAAGCAAAGCACCAACTTCTTCACACCGCTTTTTGATATTAATTAAGTAATCTTTTTGCGGTAAAATAAAGCCTGCCCCACCTTGAATAGTTTCTAAAATTACTGCGGCTGTATTTTTAGTGATTACGGAGAAACAAGCTGGGTTATTAAACTCTATATGTGTGATGTCTCCTACTAAAGGTTCAAAAGGAGTTGTACGTTCCTTGTAATCCATCAAACTTAACGCCCCATAAGAATTGCCATGATAGGCATTTTTAGCAGCTATAATTTGTGTTCTACCAGTAACTCTCCGCGCAAGTTTCATGGCACCATCAATCGCTTCTGTTCCACTGTTTACTAAATAGGTACTTTGAAGAGTAGGTGGTAAATTTTCAGCTAAAAGCTTGCAGTACTTCACAGCAGGAGCAAGTGCGTATTCACCATAAACCATAACATGCATGTACTTGTCTAACTGATTTTTGATGGCTTTGATAACCGCAGGATGTTGATGACCTAAGCCACAAGCCGAAACTCCAGCTACAAAATCAAGGTGTGCTTTTCCGTCTGAAGTGTAAATGTAACTTCCTTTAGCTTCAACCACTTCTTCTAAAAGTGGGTGTGGTGTTGTTTGGGCTTGAAAGTTTAAAAAATCTTTTTTCATCAATTACCTGGCTTTGGCTTTTCCTGAAGTTGTATATCTTTTTTTGATTTGAGTTCTTTTTTAGGCTTAAGCTTTGGTTTTAGTTGGCGTTCTCCATCATCACTATTAATTTCTTCTTCAAAACTTGAACGCGGGTTAATTAAACTCTCGCCATCCTTGGTTTCAAAAAATCCATTTTCCTCTTCTTTATTTGAATCAGGGTCTTTAATTCCTTTGATCTTAACCAATTCAATTTCAGATCGGCCTTTAAATAAATCGTCTTTAGACCTAATCATTTCGTCTCCTCTCCATAAAAAACCTTTTAATCGTCTAAAATTAGGAGGAAATTCATTTTCAGGGTATAAATTACTATCAACAGTTTCAAAATAATAAATGTCTAGAATTTCATTATTTTCTAACTTCAATTTTATTGCTGAAGATAAAGCCTTATCTATTCCAACCAAATTACCATCATCTTCTCTAACATAATAAATAGTTTCTGTATTTTTTACAAAATTGACTTCATGCATCTGATTATCTTCATTAAAAAGCGCGTACATCTCTTTACCTTTAACCTGATTGTAGCCTTCAATAGAGTCTTTCATAACCATAAAAGCATCATAAAAGACTTTTAATGAGTCTATTTTATTGGTCTCTAGATGAGAAGTTAATTGAATACTATCTCCTGTAATTTGACTTTCTTCAGCCCATAAGATGGGATTGGTTATCATTTTGGTTAATCCTTTAGATTCACTGCTCCAAATAGAATCTGCTTTTCCGCTAAGGTCTTTTTTAAATATTCTGGCATCATTAAAAGCTCGTAAAATTCGTTGATCAGATTTGCCTGTTACCATTAATATATCGCTTGCTATATGCACCGAATCTTTATCCTGTAAACTTGAAGCAATAGGGTTTTTGGTGATTAAAAGCGAATCTACATCTTTATACATTTCGGCATAATGGCCTTTAACCACCGAATTATTAAGTGTATCTGTCACTTTAATATTATTGGTAGCAGAAGCAAAATTATCAATTTGTCTAAAGTAAATACTATCGCCTTTCAGGTTACGAGTTTCATAATCAATACTCGCATTTTGCTGAAAATGACCTTCGTCTAATTGGGTATCATAAAAGCCTTTTTCGCAGTATATTTTAGAATCTTCGCCAGTAATTATTGAAGGACCGTACAAATAGGCGTGTCCTGTATCGGTATAAAAATCTAGAATATCGGTATGTATTTCATAATCAGGATTGGTAACTACCACGTTTTCTCTGAAGGCATATTTTTCCCTTTCCATATAATATCTACCAACAATACTTTTTATAGTATTGGTAGAATCTTTTACTTTTCCACCGCTTCTATAGTAGCTCTCTTGTTTTTCTCTATTAAAAAAAAGTGTATCGGTAACTAAGGTATTACTTGGTGAGGTTAAAACCACATCTTCACTAGCAAAAGCAAATTGAGTAGTTCCATTGTATTCAGCATATTTACTGGTAAGCGTAATCGTATCTCCTTGCATCATTTTCACATTTCCATAAGCTTTAAAAAACTCATCTGACTTATAAAAAAGTGCTTGATCACACCAAACTTCAATGCCCTCATGATTAAAATAAACTTGATTCTTTACTTTAGTAAATATAAACGCACCTGGAAAATTTTCCTCGTCCATTCGAGTCCTGTCGCTTTCATAGTGAATAGGTTGCTGTTCTTGAGCGTAGATCAAGCTAAAACAATAAAACGCAATAATAAATGAGAAGTATTTCAATACTTTAATATTTTCTGCAAAATTAATCATTTATAATGAAAGCTGAGCGAAATAGTATTTCTTTAAGGAAATGCATGTGATTTATATAACTTATTGATTAGTTAAAGGGTCAGGAATAAAAATACCCCTTATAAATAGTTTAAATCTTAGTTGAAGTTGATGAGAACGCTTGTTAAATTGATTGAATATAATCCTACACTAATAAAAAACTTACAAGCATTTGATGGATTATAAAATTAAAATCGAAATAAAATAGAGGAGAATTCAAATTGAATTTTCCTCTATTGGGTGTATCTCGAAAAAATTGTTTTTATATAAAACGAAAGTCTTAAGCAAAAACCTCTTTTCTTAAAATAGTTTGTGTTCGATCTGGTCCAACAGAAACGATACTAATAGGTACTTGTAAAAATTCTTCAATAAAATCGATATAAGTAGTTAATTCAGCTGGAATAGTAGTTGCTTCACGTTGCTTTGTTAAGTCTTCTTTCCATCCTTTAAAGGTTGTATAAATCGGTTTTAAGCTTTCATCTTCTAAAGTAAACGGAAGATGAGAAATTTCTTCGCCTCTATATTGATAAGAGGTACATACTTTAAGTTCTTCAAAGCCACTTAACACATCGGCTTTCATCATCATAAGCTGAGTTACTCCATTCACTTGAACAGCATATTTTAAGGCTACTAAATCTAGCCATCCACAGCGTCTTGGTCTTCCAGTGGTAGCCCCAAATTCGTTACCTACTTTTGCCATTTTCTTACCATCTTCATCAAAAAGTTCGGTAGGAAAAGGACCGCTACCTACACGCGTAGTGTAGGCTTTAAAAATTCCGTAAACCTGATTAATTTGATTAGGTGCTACTCCTAATCCAGTACATGCTCCTGCGGCTGTTGTATTAGAAGAAGTTACGTAGGGATAAGTTCCAAAGTCAATATCTAATAAAGAACCCTGAGCACCTTCGGCCAAAATTTTACTTCCTTTTTGAATATCTTGTTGTAAATACTCTTCAGAATCAATAAAAGTGAGTGATTTCAGCACTTCAACAGCTTCAAAAAATTCAACCTCTAATTCAGCTAAATTATATTGTACATCAACGTTATAAAATTTAATCATCGCTTCATGCTTATTGGCCAAAGCTCTGTACTTTTCTTTCCAATTAGGAAGTTCTAAATCTCCTACTCGTATTCCGTTTCTACCTGTTTTATCCATATAAGTTGGACCAATACCTTTTAGGGTAGAGCCAATTTTAGCTTTTCCTTTAGCTGTTTCTGAAGCCGCATCTAAAAGCCTATGGGTAGGTAAAATAATATGAGCTTTTCTTGAAATTAAAAGTGTTTTTTTAAGGTCGAGATTAAATTGAGCTAGGTTGTCTAGTTCTTTTTTAAAGATTACAGGATCAATAACAACACCGTTTCCTACCAAATTGGTTGCATTTTTATGAAAAATACCCGAAGGTATGGTGTGTAAAACATGTTTAATTCCATCAAATTCAAGGGTATGACCAGCATTGGGACCGCCTTGAAAGCGCGCAATTAAATTGTATTCTTTAGTTAAATAATCTACTATTTTTCCTTTTCCTTCGTCTCCCCATTGAAGACCTAACAGCAAATCTATTGCCATAAATATTTATTTAGGTTGATTTCTAGTTCCGTAAAAATAAAGTGAATGTTTGTCTATACTAATATCAAAAACTTCTTCAATAGTTTTTTTTATTGATTCAATTCTTGGATCACAAAATTCAATCACTTCGGAGGTATCTGTCAAGATTACGTGATCATGTTGACGATCAAAGTAAGATTTTTCATATTGTGCTTGATTATTTCCAAACTGATGTTTTCTTACCAAGCCACATTCCATCAACAAATCTATAGTATTGTAAAGGGTAGCTCTACTCACTCTATAATTTTTATTTTTCATAGAGATGTAAAGTGTTTCAATATCAAAGTGCTCCTCTTTAGCATAAATCTCTTGAAGAATGGCGTAACGTTCAGGTGTTTTTCGATGTCCTTTGTCTTCTAAAAACTTAGTAAACACGTTTTTAACAACGGCCTGATTATTTTGCTTGGTTTCTTTTTCCATGTTGCAAATTTAAGTTTTATTCACGTGTAATGTTATCAATTCCACTAATTTTTTTCAATTCTAGCATGAGCTTTTTCAAAATACCTCTATTTTTCACTTTAAGACTAATGAATCCCTCAAAAACTCCATGCTTACTATCAAATGATAAACTCTGCATATTCACTCCTAAATTTTTTGAAATAACTAATGTAATTTGATTGATTAAACCTAAATCGTCTAAACCAGTTAGTTTCAATTTTGCTGTAAATTCTTCTTGCGAAGAGTCAATCCATTTAGCCCTAAGAATTCTGTAAGCATAATTACTTTGTAGTTGTATTGCATTGGGGCAATCGTTTTTATGTACTTTAATCCCTTCATTAACCGTTAAAAAACCAAAAACATCATCGCCAGGAATAGGGTTACAACATTTGGCCAACTCATAGCTCAATTTATCTTCATCATCACCAAAAACCAGTTGGTCATAGTTGTGCGTTACCTCATCACTTTTTTGATATTGTGGTGTGCTACCTCGTTTAATTTTGTTTTTGAAAAATGAAACCAAAGCATTGTTTCGGTTATTGACAAATCGTTTAATTTCAGTATTATCAATTGTTCCTATTCCAACTCTGTAGAATAAGTCTTGACTTGTTCGAAGCTTAAAAAATCGGATAAGCTCGGTTTCTGTTTTTTCATTCAACTGAATGCGTTGCGATTTTAGTTTTCTTATCAAGACTTCTTTTCCGTCTTCGGCAATTTGATTTTGCTTGATTTTTAGGGTCGATTTAATTTTGCTTCTTGCTTTTGCAGTGGTTGTAAAATCTAACCAATTTTTTGTGGGTTTAGCCGTAGAGCTTGTAATCACCTCCACTTGGTCTCCACTTTTTAGCGTGTGAGAAAGGGGTTTTAGTTTTCCATTTACTTTAACTCCACGCGTGGTTAAGCCTAAATCGGTGTGAATTGAAAAGGCAAAGTCTAAGGCCGTTGCTCCTTTAGGTAGCGATTTTAAATCGCCTTGTGGAGTAAAAACAAAGATTTCTTTGGCATATAAGTTAAGTTTAAATTGCTCTACAAAATCAACGGCATTTAAGTCGTTATTTTCCAATGCATCTTGTAAGCGGTTTAACCAAACTTCTATTCCTTTTTCTTCGTCTTCACCATGTTTATATTTGTAATGTGCTGCGTAGCCTTTTTCTGCAATTTCGTGCATTCGTTCACTTCTAATCTGAACCTCAACCCACCTTCCCTCGGGCCCCATTACCGTAATGTGTAAGGCTTCGTAACCTGTTGTTTTAGGTGAAGATATCCAATCTCTTAATCGGGTTGGATTAGGCCTAAAATAATCGGTAACGATCGAGTAAATTTTCCAAGCTAAGAATTTTTCATTTTCTGGAGTAGATGCGTAAATAATTCGAATAGCGAATTTATCATAGATTTCATCAAAAGTGATATTTTGAGCGGCGAGTTTTTTTCTAATTGAATAAACCGATTTTGTTCGCCCCTTCAACTGAAAATCAATACCTTCTTTATTAATGGCTTCAGTAATAATTTCAGAGAAGTTATTGATGTAATCATCGCGGTCTGCTTCAGATTCTTTTAATTTTTGTTTTATATCTTTATAGACTTCAGGCTCTGTATATTTCAAACTTAAATCTTCCAGTTCAGTTTTCACATTATACAGTCCAATTCTGTGAGCAAGCGGCGCATAGATATACAATGTTTCTGAAGCAATTTTCACCTGCTTATCTCCTCGCATAGAATCCATGGTTTGCATATTGTGGAGACGGTCTGCTATTTTAATGATAATTACCCGTATATCATCATTAAGGGTAAGCAACATTTTTCTGAAGTTTTCAGCTTGAAAAGAAACATCTGCATCCTTTTTTAAATTGGAAATTTTGGTCAAGCCATCTACAATTTTAGCTACTGTTTCTCCAAACATTTGTTCTAAGTCGGCTAGCGTGTAGTGGGTATCTTCTACAACATCATGTAGTAATGCGGCTGCAATTGAAGTAGCGTCTAAGCCAATTTCTGAAGCCACAATTTGCGCTACAGAAATAGGATGAAAAATATAAGCTTCACCAGATTTTCTTCGCTGTTCTTTATGAGCTTCAAGAGCTGTTTCAAAAGCACGACGAATCATCACTTTATCATCGTCAGACAGGGTGCGGTAGCTTATACTGAGTAATTTTTTATACTCGGCTGCAATTCGTTTATTTTCTTCAGTGATAAATTCTTCTGTTAATTCCATAGTTTAAAAATAAGCATTCATTTTAACTTAGCAAATTTTTAATGCGATCTTTTAAAGGAGGGTGTGAGTAATTAATAAAAACGTTATACGGATGAGGTGTTAGGTTGCTCAAACTCTTTTTATTCAATTTTTTGAGGGCATTAATAAGGTGTTTTGATTCATGGGTTTTTTGCGCGTAATTATCTGCTTGGTATTCAAATTTTCTAGAAAGTAAATTCATAACTATCCCTGTAATTGTGGAAACTGGCCCGTATAAAAAGCCGAAAACCAATAACCCGATATGAAAACTTGGTTGACTCACATTAATTGCTTCACTAAAAATAGGTTCATTAAGCATTAAGGAAAGTAGGTAAAGTGTTAATCCAGTTAATAAACTTGACAAAACTAAATTGTAAATAATGTGCTTGTGTTTATAATGACCAACCTCATGCGCCAAAACCGCCACTACTTCATCTTCAGATAAATCATTCATCAGCGTATCATACAAGGTAATTCTTTTTTGCTTTCCAAAACCAGAAAAATAAGCATTTGCTTTTGTGCTTCTTTTGGAGCCATCAATGACAAAAATATTTTGAATTTGAAATTGAACCTGTTGTGCATAGGCTTCAATTTTATCTTTTAGTTTGCCATCTTGTAGTGGGGTCTGTTTATTAAAAAGAGGAACAATTAATTGTGCATAGAATAAATTTATAAGCAAGCTGAAAGCAATGATAAACAACCAAGCGTACCACCAAAAGTTAGAGGGATAGGTTAAATAAAACCACTGTAATAATGCCAAAACCCCTCCTCCAACTACAATGACAAGAAACCAGGATTTGATTTTATCGAAGATAAAGGTTTGTAGTGTAGTTTTATTAAAGCCGAATTTTTCTTCGATAACAAAAGTAGAGTAATATGAAAACGGAAGTTGAATGACTTCATTAGCAAAATACAAAATACCAAAAAAACTTAAACTAATCAATATTTCATTATCTAATTTTTGTCTTAGCCAATCATCTATAAAGGCAAAACCGTCAAAAAACAACAGACTCAATAAAATGAATAAGCTTAAAATTCCCTTTAACTGCCCAAACTTATGATATGTTAATTTATAAGCTTGTGATTTTTTATATTCGTCCTCGTCAAAAACATCTGCTACCTCATTGGGTAACTGATCATAAAAATGTTTTGCATTTACAGTATCTACAATTAATTGAATTGCATATTCTACCAGTATAATTACAATTATAATCCAGAACAATAGACTTGATGACATTTCTTATTATTTTTTTTGCAAAGTAAGAATAATAAGTATTTTACCCTAAATTGGGTTAAAAATAATACCAGCTATTGTTTGAAATTACTGATATGAGGTATTTATACCACATACTGAAATAAAAATTCGAATTAAAATTACATTAAAAAATATTTTTAAAATAGTAACTTTAAAGTTACCTTTGCCAAATGGAAAAAGTTAGGCAAGTAATACAGTATAAAGATTATTTCGAGAAGTTCTTGCTTGCTCAACCGAAAAAAGTACAAGATAAGATATTTAAGGTCATTGAAATAATCGAAACTTATCAACACGTTCCGAAGACATATCTGGCACCGATGAAAACTCACAAAGGATTATTTGAAGCTCGAATAAAATTAG
The DNA here is from genome assembly GCF_011089875.1 of Psychroflexus maritimus. Classification (GTDB taxonomy): domain Bacteria; phylum Bacteroidota; class Bacteroidia; order Flavobacteriales; family Flavobacteriaceae; genus Psychroflexus; species Psychroflexus maritimus. Next base: position 71,987 of record NZ_JAANAS010000024.1, read on the forward strand.
GTTCGAATATTTGGCGAGTTTTTTGCTTTTCGACAAAGGAAAGCTAGTCATTCTTTTAAACGGATTTGTAAAAAAGACGCAGAAAACTCCGAAAAAAGAAATCGATAAAGCAGTGCGATTAATGAAAGAATATTACGAACAAAAAAACAAAGAAAATGGAAACTAAAAGTTGGAAAGACATAAAAGACAGTGTTTACGGAAAAAAAGGAACTGAACGCAGAGATGAATTAGATAGGGATTTTGAATCTTTTAAAATAGGTTTACTATTACGAAATGCCCGAGAAGAAAAAAAATTGACTCAAGAGCAACTCGGTGTTCTAATTGATAAAAAGAGAACTTATATATCAAGAGTTGAAAATAACGGGAGTAATCTGACTTTAAAAACCTTATTTGATATCGTTGAGAAAGGACTTGGCGGGAAAGTGAATATTTCAATCAAACTCTAGAAAATACGTGGTAGTAAAGCTACTAACTAAAAATAATAAAAAAGTAATTTTTATGAATTGCATAGTTTTTTTCGGTTTTAGGATGTCTGTTGTCTGTTTTCGGTTGTCTGTTTTTCGGTTGTCTGTTTTCGGTTGTCTGTTTCCCCCTTCCCTGTGGGAAGGGTTTAGGGGATGGGCTCTTCTACTCCACCACCAACTTTCTTGTTTCTACTTGTCCGTTTTGGGTTTGTATTTGTACTAAGTAAATTCCTTTTGCTAGGTCACTGACTTGTATGTTATTGTTTTGACTTAAGTTAGCTTGTAAGACTTGTTTGCCAGTAATACTAAAGACTTTTACCTGTTCTAGAGCTAAATCACTTTCAAAAAATACTTGATTATTAGCGGGATTTGGGTACATTTTAATTGATGTTGGTGTGGGAGTAAAATCTGCGGTACTAAAGGTGCAATCATCTGTACCGTATTTAGCAATAAAAAAGTCACTATCGCCACCATTTTTAAATAAAGTAGGTAGAGAATGACTAGAAAGCAAGGTGCTAGAAAAATGTCCTCCCATAACAATATTCCCACTCAAATCTAGGGCAATACTCATAATCTCATCTTGACCAGAAACATTATCGGGCATGCGGATGACTTCCTGCAAGCTTCCTGTAGTTGTGTTAAAACGTAAAATAGTAGGGTCTGGAACTTGTCCACCGGCTTGAATACCGTCGATAATTAAATCATCCCACTCACTATAAAACATGCCTAAGCCTAGATATACATCATCCCCATCAATTGCAATGCTACGTCCAGGAAAACGAGTTGAAATTTCAGCGTTTGTTCCCCAGATTAACTCACCATCACTATTAAGCTTGATTAAAAAAGGAGTACCAACACTAGAAACAAAAGTAATCTCAAATTCATGACCAGCAAAAAAGTCATTCTCATTAGAAGTGCTTGAACCTGCGCCAGTAAAATAAATATTTCCATTACTGTCAAGTTGAATATCTCCTAAAGACCAACCATTAGATATTACATTTTCTTTATACCAGATGACCTCCCCGTCTTCTTCTAAAGCGGCTAAATAAAATGCCTTTTGTGTACCTGAGTCTTCCCCAAATCCATTAATGCTAATTACATCACTAGAGTTACGTTTAGTATCCGCAATGTAGTACCTCGATAAATTGGAATCATAAACAAATTGGTAGTCGTAAGGTCCATTTGTTCCTGGTTGTAAATCAATAAGCGTGTAATCAAGTAAAATACCATTTTCATCAAACTTAGCTATAGCAGTTTGTGAATCATCTGCTTCTACTTCTACTTGCCCATCTAAATGTGTTCCTGTAACTAAATATAGTAAAGTGTGAATGTTGTTATTGTCATCAATATCCATTGCCATTACCGCACTATTGAAAGCAGAGCTTACAGCTCCTTCAGGCTCTACTAGCCATTGAAAATCACCGTCTTTATTATATTTTATAACAAAAGCACCTTTGAATGATTCTGTAAGTGTACCACTTTGTGGTGCTGGATTTTTAATTGAGTCGGTGTCAAAGTGAACAGGAGTATGATTACTTAAATTGATGGTTTTGCCAGTAACATAAACATTATCGTTAGTGTCTATTTTAATAGAATTTGCTAAGTCATGAAAACCTCCTCCAATGCTTTTTTTCCATCTCAATTCTCCTTCACAGTTGGTAGAAAAGACAAAAATATTTTTATAGCCTAGATTATCTCCATAAGTCGTCACACTTTCTCCGTCATAATCAACATTACTACTGCCTACTTCAGCAAGAAAATAATAATTATTCTCGCTATCTACAGCAACTTCTTTCACTCGTTCTCTTCCCGTGCTGTAAATAACACTTCCAGAGGTTAGGCTTATGTTTCCGCCTCCGCGTTTAGCCCATTGCCAGTCTTTGTCTTGGGCTGTGGTAGAAAAGCTACTAATTAAAAATAATAAAAAAGTAATTTTTATGAATTGCATAGTTTTTTTCGGTTTTCTGTTTTCTGTTATCTGTTATCTGTTTTCGGTTGTCTGTTTTCGGTTGTCTGTTTTTTGTTTTCAATTATTCCCCTCCCCAATGGGGGAGGGCTAGGGAGGGGCTTTTGTCTTTCTACTCCACCACCAACTTTCTTGTTTCTACTTGTCCATTTTGGGTTTGTATTTGTACTAAGTAAATTCCTTTTGCTAGGTCATTGACTTGTATGTTATTGTTTTGGCTTAAGTTAGCTTGTAAGACTTGTTTGCCAGTAATATTAAAGACTTTTACCTGCTCCAAAGCTAAATCACTTTCAAAAAACACTTGATTATTAGCGGGATTTGGGTACATTTTAATTGATGTTGGTGTGGGAGTAAAATCTGCGGTACTAAAGGTGCAATCATCTGTACCGTATTTAGCAATAAAAAAGTCACTGTCGCCACCATTTTTAAACAGTGTTGGTAGAGAGTGACTAGAAAGCAAGGTGCTAGAAAAATGTCCTCCCATAACAATATTCCCACTTAAATCTAGGGCAATACTCATAATCTCATCTTGACCAGAAACATTATCGGGCATGCGGATGACTTCTTGCAAACTACCAGAAGAGGCGTTAAAACGTAAAATAGTAGGGTCTGGAACTTGTCCACCGGCTTGAATACCGTCGATAATTAAATCATCCCACTCATTATAATACATTCCTAAACCTACATACACATCATCACCAGCTAAAGCAATACTTCTTCCTGGATAGCGATTACTAAGATCAGCATTTGTCCCCCATATCAATTCTCCATCACTATTTAACTTAAGTAAAAAAGGAACTCTATTATCTGTACTACCGCCAAAAATAAAGTCAAAACCTGCAAAAGAATCTGTATTGACTGTACCGCTATTTGCTAATCCTGTAAAATAAATATCACCGTTAGTGTCAAGCTGTATGTCACCTAAAGTCCAGCTGTTGGATATAGAACTTTCGTGATACCAGATGACCTCCCCGTCTTCTTCTAAAGCGGCTAAATAAAAGCCTTTTTGTGTACCTGAGTCTAAACCAAAACCATTGATACTAATTACATCACTAGAGTTACGTTTAGTATCCGCAATGTAGTACCTTGATAAATTGGAATCATAAACAAATTGGTAGTCGTACCCTCCTATTTCGGCATGAAACATATCTAAGAGGATGTGACTTAGTAAATTACCGTCAGTGTCATACCTAAGTATGGCTGTTTGTGGGTCGTTATCACTATCCACCACAACTTGACCATCTAAATGTGTACCTTGCCTAAAAAACATTAAGTAGTGCAGATTACCGTTAGGTTCAACATAAAGTCGCAATGAGGTTCCAGCAGCATTTTCATATCCTGCTTCAGGTTCAACTAACCATTGAAAATCTCCTTCTTGATTGTATTTTATGATAAAAGCGCCTTTTTTTGATTCATCAAAAATACCGCTCGACATTGCTGATGCTTTTATAGTATCATTATCAAAATGTACAGGCGTGTGGGTAGCTGTATTAATTGTTTTACCTGCAACATAAATATTATCATTCTCATCAATTTTAATGGAATTAGCAAAATCATTAAACCCTCCTCCAATCGATTTTTTCCATCTCAATTCTCCTTCACAGTTGGTAGAAAAGACAAAAATGTTTTTATAGCCTAGGTTATCTCCATAAGTCGTCACACTTTCTCCGTCATAATCAACATTACTACTGCCTACTTCAGCAAGAAAATAATAATTATTCTCGCTATCCACAGCAACTTCTTTCACTCGTTCTCTTCCTGTTGTGTTAGTGACACTCCCAGAGGTTAGGCTTATGTTTCCGCCTCCGCGTTTAGCCCATTGCCAGTCTTTGTCTTGGGCTGTGGTAGAAAAGCTACTAACTAAAAATAATAAAAAAGTAATTTTTATGAATTGCATAGTTTTTTGTATTTAAAAGCGTGTTTGAGCTTTTCCACCCAAACACGCTAAAGTTAATTGTTTATTCTTTAATTAAAACCTGTTGGTTGATGCGCTTACCTTTGTGTAAAAATACAAAAAATATATTTACCGGGTGCTAAATGGCTCAAGTTGAACTCTTCAACGCCTTGGGCTCGCTTAAGACCACGACTTTCAAGCAGGTTACCCGCTATGGAATATAGACGCAGTTCACCACCCTCAAAAGCTTGATCTTCCAGTTCTAATTCATAAGCCACTTGGGTATGCGCTTTGACAGGATTAGGATAGGCTTTAAAGTTAATGAGTTGCTCACTTGGCGCAGGTCGCATTAAGTGACGTAAACTAAGACCCTTGCAAGGAAGAAATGCTAAAAACAAGAAAAAAATAAAGGTTTAATATGTTGCAATACAGCGAATTAAGTATTATATTTACATTATGAAAGCACATAAAAACCCTACTCTTGCCGATAGTATTTGTGATTTACGCACAAGAAAGATTAAAAAAACATTTTTCACCCAAATAGATGCTCTTTTAGATTGGGATAAAATTAGTAAAGTGATAGACAAGCATTACAAAAAAGGAAAAAGTGCCGTTGGTACCCCTAGTTACGATGGGCTGCTTTTATTCAAGATGTGTTTGCTTCAAACTTGGTATGGATTAAGCGATTACGAAGTAGAAGATAGAGTAAATGACAGTATCTCTTTTAGTTACTTTTGTGGGCTAAACATTGATCAAATTGCTCCAGATCATAGTAGCCTTAGTAGATTTAGAACAGCAATGACTAAAGCCAATGCATTTGAACCTTTATTTAAAGAAATTAATGCCCAATTAAAAGCTCATCAAATTATTATTAAAAAAGGAGTTCTAGTAGATGCTAGTGTAGTCGATACTCCTTTAAGACCTAAAGGAAAAACTAACTTTAATGTTACCAAAGACAGAGAAGATCAGCAAGAGGTAAAAGTGGAAAAAGATTACCCAGATAGTGTAGATAAAGAAGCTTCATGATTAAAGAAAGGGGGTAAATTTAGGTAGGCTTACAAAAAGCATTATTTGACAGACGAAGAAGGTTTAGTCTTAGGAGTAGTAACCACTAAAGCTAGTACAAATGAAATTAGCAATTTAGAAGAAGTCTTAGATGCCTCTGACTTGCCAGAAAACATACCACTAAAAGCAGACAAAGGTTATCAATCCAAGAAAAACGAAGAGCTATTAAAACAAAGGAAACTCAAAAATCATATCTTAAAAAAAGCAAAAAAGAATAAACCATTGACTCGATGGGAGAAAAAATTTAACAAGCTTGTTGGTAAAACAAGATTTAAAGTAGAGCGTACTTTTGGAGGAATTAAAAGGTGGTTTTTTGGAGGAGTAGCAAGATATAGAGGAATCGCTAAAATGCATACTCAAAATCTGATGGAAGCAACCTCATACAATTTATACCGAAGTCCAGGGATAATTGCGTCCAATTGTAAAATTTAAGAGAAAAATAGACTAAAAAAGGGAGTTGTGATGACCAAAAATCAAGAAAAAATAAAAAAAACGGCTAAAAAATAAAAAATTAAGCATTAAAAGAAAGAAAAAAGAAAACCATGTTAATTATGCAACGGTCTTGAAAACCTGCCTACCTGCGGCAGTCAGACAGTCCGAAAATTTTGGTATTTTTAGAAACTTAAAGGTTAACCTGCCTTTGCCGGAGGTCATTGAGTTAAGCTGAAATACAGGCAGAAAAAGGAGTTTTTTTGCGGTTAGTTCAATTGATAAATGCTAATAATATCCGAAATTGCTAGTTAAACTTTTAAAGGTATTATCTTCCCTAAATCGTAATAAAAAAGCGCATTTATCTAAGCAAACATATGAACTACTAAAAAAGGTTTTATGGTATTTTGACTAAATCATTGCATCATTAAAAAACTAATGTTAACTTTGCAGGGATAGTATTTGATTAGCAATAGATGAAAGAGGCTTTACAACATATTGATTTACTTGAAATTAATCTTAAAAAGCTCTTCAGTAAAAACAAACAATTGGTGAGCAATTTCCGATTGTTGGAAGAGGAATTAAGCAATACAAAACAATACAACAAAGAGCTTCTAACACAAATTGATGTTTTAAAAAAAGAAATTAGAACATTAAAAACTGCAAATGCTATTTTAGGCAGTAAGGAAAATAAAAGAGAGACTAAACTAAAAATAAATAGTTTAATTAGAGAAATTGATGAATGTATAGTGCAATTGGCTGATTAATGAAAGAAAAGCTCAAGATAAAAATATCAATTGGAGATCGTGTATATCCATTAAGTATATTCCCTGAACAAGAAGAAAGCTTAAGGAAAGCCGCCAAAGAAATTAACTCCATGATGAAAAAATATGAGCAAAGTTATGCCGTTAGAGACAAACAAGATGTGTTAGCCATGTGTGCGTTACAATTCGCCAATCAACTTGAAAGTTTAGGAAAGATAAACAATGAAACTAAAGTTGATATTACTAATAAATTAAAAGATTTAAATAGGTTAGTCGAAAATAATTTAAATTAAAAAACGTTCTTAACATAAGTATTAATTTACTGCCTGTATTAGTTTTATATTTGATAAACTCAACACTTTACAATTAAAAAGGGTGAGTTACAATTGCAAAAGCAAGCCTCCTTTGTAGTGGATTCTTGACCAGTTGTGTAGCCCTAAACCTGTTTTTACGGAGTTTATTTCAAAAACAGTTAACTAATACAGGCTTTTTTTATAACAAAAAACAAAAAAATGGAAACTGTAATAATTGCAATTGTAGCTTTACTTATTGGCTTGCTAATAGGGTTTATTATCAATAAAAATATTGAAAAAAACAAAGCTACCGGAACTTTAAGCTCCGCGGAAAAAGAAGCCAAACAAATTTTAAAAGAAGCTGAAAAAGAAGGTGAAAGCATAAAAAAAGACAAAATTCTTCAAGCCAAAGAAAAGTTTATTGAATTAAAAGCTGAACATGAAAAGGTGATTAATTCTAAAGATAAAAAAATTGCTGATACGGAGAAAAGAATTAAAGATAAAGAGTCTAAACTTTCAAGCGAATTATCAAAAAACCTAAAACTCAATAAATCGCTAGAAGCTAAAGAGGAAGATTTTAGTCATCGAATTACAATTATAGAAAAAAAGCAAATAGAGGTCGATAAAATTCTTCAGAATAAAATAAAGCAACTAGAGGTAATTAGTGGTTTAAGCGCAGAAGAAGCCAAGGAAAGGCTAATGGAATCTATTGAGGAAACCGCTAAATCTGAAGCGATGTCACTAATACAAGACACCGTAGAAGAAGCAAAGTTAACTGCTCAACAAGAAGCGAAGAAAATTGTTATTAATACCATTCAACGCGTAGGCACAGAAGAGGCTATCGATAATTGTGTATCTGTCTTTAACTTAGAAAGTGACGATGTTAAAGGAAGAATTATTGGTCGTGAAGGAAGAAACATTCGCGCCATTGAAGCAGCAACTGGTGTTGAAATAATTGTTGATGACACCCCTGAAGCTATTATCTTATCTTGTTTTGACGCTGTACGAAGAGAGGTTGCAAGATTATCTTTACACCGCTTAGTTACCGACGGAAGAATTCATCCTGCAAGAATTGAAGAAGTAGTTAAGAAAACGCAAAAACAAATTGAAGACGAAATTGTAGATATTGGTAAACGTACCATTATAGATTTGGGAATTCATGGTTTACACCCAGAATTGGTTAGACTTGTGGGTAGAATGAAGTACCGAAGTTCTTATGGCCAAAACCTGTTACAACACTCTAGAGAAGTAGCGAAATTATGTGGTATTATGGCCTCTGAATTAGGTTTGAATGCCAAACTTGCTAAACGCGCTGGACTACTTCACGATATTGGAAAAGTACCAGAGACGGAAACCGAAACACCGCACGCAATTTTAGGAATGCAATGGGCCGAAAAATACGGAGAAAAAGCTGAGGTTTGCAATGCCATTGGTGCTCACCACGACGAAATTGAAATGAACTCGCTCATTTCGCCACTTATTCAAGTTTGTGATGCTATTAGCGGTGCACGTCCTGGCGCAAGAAGGCAAGTGCTAGATTCTTATGTAAAACGACTTAAAGAACTTGAAGATATTGCGTTTGGTTTTAACGGAGTGAAAAAAGCCTATGCTATTCAGGCTGGAAGAGAATTAAGAGTTATTGTTGATTGCGAAAAAGTAAATGATGAAAAAGCAGCTGCACTTTCATTTGAAATTTCTCAAAAAATACAAACCGATATGACTTATCCAGGACAGGTTAAAATTACCGTAATTAGAGAAACACGAGCCATTAATGTAGCGAAATAAAAATTAATGGTTGATAAACTAATTAATGCTAGTTGTTTAAAACAACTAGCATTTTTTTTTGATGCTACTAACCAACTTATAAGTAAACCGAATTAAATGCTTCTTATACTTGTTATTGTTTGAAAAATCACTAAGTCGTCTTAAAAAAGGTTGACGCTTTTTAAGGACAATTCAAAATCACATTCTTATTCAATTTTGTTTGCACTATCACAAATACTATTAACCTGTGTTCGATTATTCTCACTTTGTCAAAACTGTTTTAAATAGTAAGATACGAACTTTTTTAAGACGTAATATCTGGATATTGCGGAGTAAAAAAGTAA
>NZ_JAANAS010000032.1 GCF_011089875.1 Psychroflexus maritimus
TGCTAAATCTTCAAAGTAAGAGATGCTGTAATCTTGGATAGTTTGATTAGGCCCTAAAACTAATTCATTTTGTTGAGTCAGGTCAAAAAATACTTCTCCGTTTTCAAAATTAGATTCACATTCTTCAATATCAGGAATAGGAGTTGTGCCTATTTCTACGTTAAGTAGTTTAATATTAAATGAATATAATTCAGCGCATCCTCCTGTTTCGGGGGTGTTTTGTAGACGAATAAAAATGGTCTGTTCATCAACCCCAAAAGGTAGATTGTAATTTTCTGGGTTTTCAATACTATTAATACCCTCATCAGCATCTGCTTCAGTTAAATAATACGTGGTATTAACATTTTCTGGACTTTCTAAACCTAATGTATTTTCATTATTTTGAGTTAAATCAAAGCTTTGAGAGAAAGTAAAATCGCCACATAATTCAAAATCTTCTACATTACTAGAATCTTCAACCTCAGGACGTTTATATACTTCAACAATCGTGCTACTTGATTCGTTACAGCTGAGGTTGTTGTCTTTGCTTACCGTAACTGTATAAGTACCTTCTTCATCTACCAGTAGTTCTTCTTCTGTTTCTCCTTCAATAACTTCATTGTCTTTAAACCACTGATAGTTTAGATTGTTATAATTAAACCCTTCATCAATAAAAGGAATAATTTCTGATGTTATTGTATTAGAATCTCCTTCACAAAAGCCAAACTCAACTTCGGTTAAAACTTCAAAAGCGTACTCTAACTCAATACTAGATTCTGAAGTTTCTTCTATTACATCACCATTACAGTTAGTGTAAACTATTTCTGCAGTATAAAAATCTTCATCAATTACAGGAACGTTAATGATTTCTTCATCTGAAAAAAAGTTACCATCTTGGTCAAGCCATTGAAATTCATAATTAGGTTCACCATCTGGCACAAACCTCCATGCTTCATTTTGGGCATTCCATGACCCCAAGTTTCTATTAGGTGGAGCATATCCTTGATTGGCACTATCATTTTGAATTCCTAATACCGCCAAATCACTATTCCATGAACACCCATTTGGTTTGTTTTCAATATAAAAATCTATTGCATTAGTAGTTTCGTACAAAACAATCATAAAAGTTGATTTTTTTTCTGTACATGAAAAAAAAGCTACATCTTTAAAACTTACAACAAATGTTCTACATGGGGCTTCACCTATGATTTCCCAGGCTATTTCAGTGTCTGAATTATTCACTGCTGGATTCATGTCATGATTCAACATAATGTTTGCGTCATTCATAGCTTCAACATTGTCTGGAATTGGGTTTGAATCTTGAAGATCCCATAGGTTAGTTCCAGATGGGTTTTGAAAACTGATAATACCATTAGAACCTACTTTAATTTCGGTTTGCACATCACCAAAATAACAAAAGTCAAATGGGAGTTGGATGTTAGGGGACCATACATCATCGGTATTTACAGATATAGGGTTAGATAAACCCTCATAAGGAAATGGTGGATTATAATCGATACTTTCTACTCTATATTGATCTGTTAGTCCTGTTTCTAAAAAATCAGCTTCTATACTTACTGTCTCTGGTTCACCATCATAGCATTCATAATCAATGTTGGTTGTAGTGATTTCAGTTTCTACATTAGGGCAACCTGAGGGTGCTTCTCCAGCATCAAATGTAACGCTAACATTAGTTTGAACTACTTCTACATTTTCGCAACCATTTGCATCAGTAACTGAAAGCGTTACCTGATATTCGCCTAAAGACGCGTAAGTATGTGTGACTACTTGACCAGTAGCAGTATTACCATCACCAAAGTCCCACTCATAAACTGCTCCTTCTGAAAAATCATCACTAAAATCACCTCCTCCAGTAAAGGTTATTTCTTCAGAAAAACCTGTAATATATGTGTCGTCAGAAATTTCGCTTGGCTGTACATCTAAAATTTCAGGAAAAATTATTTGACATGGTACTTGGCAGGAAATGTCTGCTTCAAAGCCTGATTCAAAACCTGGGATTCCCGCTGAATTTATATCCATTACAATAGTTAAACAACCAGATGAATTAAAGTCTGATGCTACAATACCATCAGAAAGCTCATCGTTAGCATTTAAAGTGCCTAAAAAACTTCCAATCAGTGGATCATTATCAGGATCATCACCGTCATGAATTTCAAAATAATTACCCGAACTATTATCAATAAAAAAGGTTGTAAATTCTAAAACTACTCTCAAATCATCTCCATCAGGACATAGTGTAAAAATTTGTTCATTAGGAGTGGTTTCAATTGTTCCTCCTGGGCCTCCACCATTGTCATTCAATACCCCATCACAAGTAGTAGCGGTCTCTCCATCTTCAAATGTGAAGTTTTGTGAAAAACCAAATTGTACAAGTAAACTAAAAAATATATAAATGTAATTTTTATTCATCATTTTTATTTGTTTGGTTCTACAATTACTACATAATTGGTATCATCTATGTGAATGATTGTTTTTTCAGTTAGTTGTTCTAATCCATACTTAAATGGATTAAACTTGGTCGGTAAAAACTTTTCAGTTCTATAGGATTTTTTTGAAATTATAGGATAATCTGAAAGCTTATTTTTAATGTGTTTTGGTGTTTTCCTATTTTGAACTAAATAAATATTTGTTGTTAAGAACTCTTTCATCTCATCAATTACCTCCGGTTTAGAGGTATAAATTTCTTTGGCTTCATTTCCATATCGCTCAGAGAAAAAACTCATTACGTTACTAGTATTTATTTTAATCGCGTTCTTTGGTTGTCCAAAACCAACAAAAACGCTTAAGAATAGAATGATTAAAAGGCTGTGTTTTGAAAAACATTTCATTGAAAACAAATTTTAAAATTTCGGTATAAAACTATGAATAAAATTTAATATAGTCTTAATATTGCAATTTAAAATAACTATAACAATTAAATAAGCACTTAGCTATCGAATTAATTTATATTTGCTGTTAAAAAAAATTGCTAGAAGTTATGGAAATTGATGAAAAATTGAAAGAAATTGAAGAAATGGGAGATAATCACGTAGGTACTTCTACAAACACTCCAATGAGAGAAAATGCCTTTGAAGTACCAGATGATGAAAAAATGGATAAAATTATCCAAAACGTACAAGAAATTATGCACACCTTAGGCTTAGACCTAAATGATGATAGCTTAAGCGGAACGCCTAAACGCGTGGCTAAAATGTACGTGAAAGAAATATTTTCTGGCTTAGATCCAAAAAACAAGCCCAAAGCCTCTACCTTCGAAAATAAATACAATTACGGAGAAATGCTAGTAGAAAAAAACATTACCTTATATTCTACTTGTGAGCACCATCTTTTACCTATTGTTGGTAGAGCACATGTTGCTTATATTTCTAGCGGAAGGGTAATTGGACTTTCTAAAATGAATCGTATTGTTGATTATTACGCTAAACGTCCTCAGGTTCAAGAACGCCTTACTATGCAAATTGTAAAAGAATTACAAGAAGCTCTAGGAACAGAAGATGTGGCCTGTGTTATTGATGCTAAACACCTGTGCGTAAATAGTCGTGGTATTAGAGATATTGAAAGCTCTACGATTACAAGTGAGTTTGGTGGAAAGTTCAAAGAAAAAGAAACCAAAAAAGAATTTTTAGACTATATTAAACTAGATACTGTTTTTTAAAACAACAAAGAATGCCAAATTACCAGCATCAAGCCTTGAAGATTTACAATTCCTTAACTGGCGAAAAAGAGAAGTTAACAAGCATCACTCCCGGCAATATTGGAATGTATGTTTGTGGACCTACCGTTTACAATAAGGTACATTTAGGGAATTGTAGAACTTTTATTTCATTCGATTTAGTTTTTAGGTACCTTAAATACTTAGATTATAAAGTTAGATACGTTAGAAATATTACTGATGCGGGTCACTTGGAAAACGATGCTGAGGAAGGTGAAGATAGAATTGCCAAAAAAGCAAGATTAGAGTCGCTTGAACCCATGGAAATTGTTCAGAAATACACAGTTGATTTTCACCAAATTCTTGCTACATTTAATAATCATCCGCCTAGCATTGAGCCAACTGCAACCGGGCATATTATTGAGCAAATTGAAATCGTGAAATCGATTATTGATAAAGGCCTTGCCTACGAATTTAACGGAAGTGTTTACTTTGATGTGCTGAAGTACAATGAAACTGAAGAATACGGTATTTTAAGTGGTAGGAAAGTAGAAGAATTAATGGCTAATACTAGAGATCTTACAGGACAATCTGAAAAGAAAAATCCACAAGATTTTGCGCTATGGAAAAAAGCTGAACCACAACACATTATGCGCTGGCCCTCACCTTGGGGAATTGGTTTTCCTGGTTGGCATTTAGAATGTACGGCTATGAGCACGAAGTATTTAGGTAATCGATTTGATATTCACGGTGGCGGAATGGATTTAAAATTTCCTCACCACGAATGTGAAATAGCTCAAGGTAAAGCTTCTACGGGAGAAGAGCCAGTGAATTTTTGGATGCACGCCAACATGCTTACTTTGAATGGTAAGAAAATGGCAAAAAGTACGGGGAATAATATTTTACCAGAGGAAATTTTTACAGGTAATAACCCCAATCTTTCTAAAGCTTATTCGCCTGCTGTAGCTCGCTTTTTTATGTTACAAGCACATTACAGAAGCGTTTTAGACTTTTCTGATGAAGCACTTCAGGCCGCTGAAAAAGGCTTTTACCGTTTAATGGAGGCTTACAAGAATATTAGTCAGCTTCCATTTTCAGAGCAATCTAGTTTTGATGTAGATGCCTTTGAACAAAAGTGTTTTGATGCTATGAATGACGATTTTAACAGCCCTGTTTTAATCGCTCATTTGTTTGATGCAGTTAAGTTAATTAATTCGGTAAAAGCAGGAAAAGCTGAATTGACCCAGAAGGATGCTACAAAATTGGAGCAGGTTATAGGCGATTTTGTTTTTGAAGTAATGGGGATTCATAAAAATCAATCGGATGTGCAACAAACCTCTACGGGAGAAACAAAAGTATCTGAACTTGTTGAAATGCTCATCGATTTGAGAAATAAAGCAAGAGCAAATAAAGACTTTGCAACGAGCGATAAAATTAGAAATCAGCTTATTGAAATGGGTATTGAGTTAAAAGACGCCCAAGGCAAAACCGAGTTTAGTATTAAATCTTAAGCCCTTATTCATGTACAAGCTACTGAAGAAATTGATGGTTTTTGTCATTCGAATTTATCAGTATGCGATTTCGCCTTTTACACCTTCAAGTTGTCGGTTTGCTCCAACCTGCTCTGCTTATAGTGTAGAAGCTATCCAAAAACACGGACCATTCAAAGGTTTTTGGTTAAGTTTGAAGCGTATTTCTAAATGTCACCCCTGGGGCAGTAGTGGTTACGATCCGGTTCCAGAAGTTGAAAAAGAAAAATGATTTTTACTAACTTTGAGATGACTCAATTTGAAGTATAAAACCAGTTTTTTTGAATTTTTTGTAAAGTAAAAAAAAACCTTTTATCGTGGTAATTTTAACTGATATAAAATACTTCACTTATCTTTGCCCAAAACAAAAACATGAAAAAAAATAGCTTAGGAATTTTAGTTGTTGCTTTTGCGCTCTCATTTTCTTGCAAAGAAACCCCGAAAGAAAACAATCAAGTAAATCAAACTAATAATTCAGTAGAATCGGTAGAAGAATCTTCATCAAATTATAGTGCTAACTCTCAAAATTCTTTAGATTGGGGAGGGACTTATCACGGCGAATTACCCTGTGCTAGTTGCGCTTATATTCAAACTTCAATCAGCTTGAATTATGATGAAACTTATGTTTTGACTACCATCCACATTGGTAAAGAAGAGGAGATTAAAAACACTAAACGCGGTAATTTCAAGTGGATTGATGGTCAATTTGTTGAACTTCAGGGTATTCCTGACGGCGAACAAGCAAAACTTTATAAGGTTGAAGAAAATAGATTACGTCAATTGGACCTTGAAGGGAACGTAATTGAAGGTGAATTAGCAGATAAATACTTGCTTTTTCAAGAGTAACCCGCAAAACCTTAGTATTTCTCTATGAAAAAATGAATTCATAAACCTTTACATTTGTTCAAAATCAATGCATGAAAGCAAAGTATTCTAAGTACGTTTTAGATTTTAAACGCCCAAGCGGAACTTCAAGAGGAGTTTTAAAAACCAAAGAAACTTGGTTTATTCAGTTGTCTGAAGGAGCTAATTTTGGCATTGGAGAATGTGGGATTTTACGGGGTCTATCTATTGATGACCGACTTGATTATGAAGAGAAACTTAAGTGGACTTGCGCACATATTCATTTAGGTGAAGCTGAATTACTTGCTCAATTGATTGAATTTCCTTCTATTCAATTTGGCTTAGAAACAGCTTTTCGCTCGTTGAAGGCACATCAAAAAACAAATGATGCTTTTCAGTTGTTTTCATCAAAATTTTCTGAAAGTAAAGAAGGAATGAAAATTAACGGACTGATCTGGATGGGAGAATTTGAGTTCATGAAAGAACAAATTCAAGAAAAAATAAACCAAGGCTTCAGTTGTATAAAAATGAAAATAGGGGCTATTGATTTTGAAAAAGAAATTCAATTATTAAAACAAATCAGAACTCATTTTTCAGCTGAAAAAATTGAATTACGGGTAGATGCTAACGGAGCTTTTCATCCTGATGAGGCATTGACGAAAATTCAACAACTAAATGAATTCAATTTACATAGCATAGAACAGCCTATTGCTGTTAAGCAGTACCAAGAAATGAAAACATTATGCGCAAAAACTCCATTGCCTATTGCTTTAGACGAAGAGCTTATTGGTGTTTTTAATCAGGCGGATAAAAAGCAAATGCTGGATCAAATTCGTCCGCAATTCATCATCCTTAAACCGAGTTTAATTGGAGGTTTTCAAGGAAGTGAAGAATGGATTAAACTTGCTGAAGAAAGGAATATTGGCTGGTGGATAACAAGCGCTTTAGAAAGTAATATCGGTCTTAATGCAATTGCTCAATTTACCTATACCAAAAATGTAAGTATGCCTCAAGGACTTGGAACGGGCAGTTTATATACTAATAATTTAGACAGCCCTCTTCAAATTAAAGGCGAAGAAATTTGGTATCAATCCACTCAAAAATGGATGCCGGTTAATTCGATTTTTAAATGAAATATTCACCTATAATTTTACTTAGCTCCTTCAGGAATTAATCATATCTTTCAACTAATGAACTTATTTACAGCATTGACAATTTTTTCAGCATTTTCATTTGTGATTTATGGAGTAAGGTCATTAACTACTGAACACATGAAGTTAGAGTTTAATCGCTATGGTCTGCAAAAATTTAGAATAGTAGTTGGCTCTTTAGAAATTATAGGAGGCTTAGGTCTTATTGGCGGATTGTATTTTCCACCCCTTTATGTAGTGGCTTCCGGAGGATTGTTTTTGCTTATGATGCTAGGAACAGCAACTCGAATTTATATCAAAGATCCATTACCACAGACTTTACCTGCTTTTATGTTCATGTTGGTCAACGCCTATTTGCTTGGGGTAGCTTTAGATATTTTCTAAATTAAACATTTGGCAAATACTTTTTATCAGCGTAAAAAGGACCAAAAGGCAAAACCGAACACAGCATAACAATTCCTAAAACTTTGAAAGTCCAATTGAGCTTTTCATACATCCAATAGGCCCCAAACAAATACATAACAAATAAAATTCCGTGCGCCATTCCAACTACTCTTACATATTCCGGCATATCCCAAATGTATTTAAGTGGCATAGCAATAAATAATAAAAGTAAAAAAGAAATAGCTTCTAAAAAGCTAACAATTTTAAAAATTCTGATACTTGTATTCATAGTAAAGTTTTGAGTTTGCAAATTTACGGAACAAAGTAAATTTTCAAGAGGTTTTTACTTCTTTTTCTCATTTTGTACGCAAAGTGATTATCAATTTTAGTAAATTTACCTCTTTAAAATAAATGTTACTCAAATCCTTATTAAAATGAAACATAGATTTTCTATCTTCATTCAATAGGGAATGATTTTTCTGCTTTTCAAAAAAGTAAAATGATGATTGTAGCCATTCTATTTTAGAAATAATAATCAGTAATCTTTAAGTATTTCAGTTTTTAGGATTTATTGATTAACTTTTGTAACTGCGATTTAAAGAATTAAAATAAAAACCAATGAAAATATTAGTTACAGGTGGTTTAGGATTTATAGGATCACATACTGTTGTGGCTTTGATTGAAAAAGGCTATGAAGTTTTAATTATTGATAATTTATCAAATTCATCCATCAGTGTTTTAGAGGGAATAACAAAGATAACTTCAGTAACTCCCAATTTTACTAAATTAGATGTTAGAGATAAAATCAAATTACGTGAGTTTTTTGAAAAAAACCAAGCTATACAAGGCGTAATTCATTTTGCAGCTTCTAAGGCGGTAGGCGAGAGTGTTGAGAACCCACTTTTGTATTATGAAAATAACATTAATGCATTAGTTCATTTACTTAAAGAGGTTAAAGCATTAGAGCATCAAAATTTTATATTTAGCTCATCGTGTACAGTTTATGGTCAAGCCGATGAGTTACCAATTACAGAAGATGCTCCGGTAAAACCTGCCGAGTCGCCTTATGGAAACACCAAGCAAATAGGGGAGGAGATCATTAAAGATAGCACTAAAGTTAACCCTGAAATGAAAGCTATTGCCTTGCGTTATTTTAATCCAATAGGGGCTCATCCTTCTACTGAAATAGGCGAATTACCCATTGGAGTTCCTCAAAATTTAATTCCTTTTATTACACAAACCGCCGTTGGAAAAAGAGAAAAGCTTTCGGTTTTTGGAAAGGATTATCCAACCGAAGACGGAACTTGTATTAGAGATTATATTCACGTAGTAGATTTAGCTGAAGCTCATATTGTTGCTCTAGAACGTTTGATGAAGAATAAAAATAAATCTAATTTTGAAGTGTTTAATTTAGGTACAGGAAAAGGAAATTCGGTTTTAGAAGTTATCACTACTTTTGAAAAAGTTGCTGCACAAAAACTGGCTTGGCAATTTGCAGACCGAAGACCTGGCGATGTGATTGCCGCCTATGCAGAAACCACAAAAGCCAATCAAGAATTGGGCTGGAAAACAAAATACAATCTTGCTGATGCCTTAAAAAGTGCATGGCAATGGGAGTTAAAATTAGCAAATAAAAATTAAAAAAAATGGCAGACGATAAGAAGATTATTTTTTCGATGTCGGGAGTAACAAAAACTTTCCCAGGGGCATCAAAACCTGTTTTAAATAATATTCATCTTAGCTTTTTCTACGGAGCTAAAATAGGAATCCTAGGGCTCAATGGTTCAGGGAAATCTACTTTGATGAAAATTATTGCAGGTAAAGAGACTAACTTTAGAGGTGACGTTGTGTTTTCCCAGGATTATTCCGTTGGTTTTTTAGCGCAAGAACCCGAATTAGATAATGAAAAAACCGTACTGGAAATCGTAAAAGAAGGAGCAGCAGAAACGGTGGCTATTCTTGACGAATACAATAAAATTAATGACGATTTTGGATTGCCTGAAGTCTATGAAAATCCAGATAAAATGCAAAAATTGATGGATAGACAGGCCGTTTTGCAAGATAAAATTGATGCCACTAACGCTTGGGAACTAGACAATAAGTTAGAATTAGCGATGGACGCCCTAAGAACACCTCCATCCGATAAAAAAATTGGCGTGCTTTCAGGAGGTGAACGAAGACGAGTAGCCTTGTGTAGATTGTTGCTTCAAGAACCAGATGTGCTTCTTCTAGATGAACCTACTAATCATTTAGACGCAGAGTCTGTTCATTGGCTTGAGCATCATCTTCAATCTTATAAAGGAACTGTAATTGCGGTAACTCATGATAGGTATTTCTTAGATAATGTGGCAGGCTGGATTTTAGAATTAGACCGGGGCGAAGGCATTCCTTGGAAAGGAAACTATTCTTCATGGTTGGAGCAAAAATCTAAACGTTTAGAACAAGAACAAAAACAAGAAAGCAAACGAAAAAAGAACCTTGAACGCGAACTAGAATGGGCAAGGATGTCGCCTAAAGGAAGACAAACTAAACAGAAAGCTAGGTTGAAGAATTATGACAAATTACTCAACCAAGACCAACAGAAACTAGACGATAATTTAGAAATTTATATTCCTAATGGCCCACGATTAGGAACCAACGTGATTGATGCCAAAGGTGTAAGCAAGGCTTATGGAGATAAATTATTGTATGACGATTTAAATTTCAGTTTGCCACAAGCAGGTATAGTTGGAATTATTGGTCCTAACGGAGCAGGTAAAACTACCATTTTTAGAATGATTATGGGCGAAGAACAACCTGATGGAGGAAGTTTTGACGTAGGAGAAACTGCAAAAATTGCTTATGTTGATCAAGCACATTCTAATATAAATCCACAAAAAACCATCTGGGAAAATTTTAGTGACGGGCAAGAACTTATTATGATGGGTGGAAGAAAGGTAAACTCCAGAGCCTATTTAAGTCGATTTAACTTTAGCGGTAGCGAACAAAATAAAAAAGTAGAAACCCTTTCTGGAGGTGAGCGAAACCGACTTCATTTAGCCATGACACTGAAGGAAGAAGGTAACGTATTATTACTGGATGAGCCTACTAATGATTTAGATGTAAATACGCTTCGAGCCTTAGAAGAAGGGCTTGATAATTTTGCTGGATGTGCTGCAGTAATTTCTCACGACCGTTGGTTCTTAGATCGAATTTGTACACATATTTTAGCCTTTGAAGGCGACTCACAAGTTTATTTCTTTGAAGGAAGTTTTAGTGATTATGAAGAGAATAAAAAGAAACGATTGGGAGGAGATTTAATGCCTAAACGGATTAAGTATAAAAAGTTAACTCGATAAGAACTTCGCTTAATTCTCTAAAATAGTTTCAGCCTGACATCAAATTTAAAGTTTGTTAGGCTGTTTTTTTTTAGACAAGAATGCTTCTTTGACTTTGTTTCATAACGAATGACAAGTCTATTTTGAAGGCTAGTGTTTTTCCTGTATATCAGCCTAATTTTGCATTTGTGTTAAACGAAGTATTCTTTAAATCACCTGTTTTTAATTAAAAAGTAATTAATTCTTCCCTTTAAGATAATACCTTAACATTTTAGATATTTTGAATTTCTTATATTTGCAAAATATACCCCTATATTAATGAAAAATATAATTTTATTGATAGGCCTATTTTTTTATGGCTTTACAAACGCACAGGTTATCATAAACGAAGTAGATGCCGACACACCAGGTATTGACGATATGGAGTTTATTGAATTAAAAACACCAAATTCTTTCACTGCTTTAGATGGATACGTATTGGTTCATTTCAATGGATCTAACTTTGGAAACAACGAAGTTTATTGGGCTTTAGATTTAGATGATTTTGAAACTGATGTAAATGGACTTTTTACAATAGGTGGCCCCGAGTTATCACCAGTGCCTAATCATTATATTCCTACTAATTCAATTCTTAACGGAAACGCAGCATTTGGAATATACACAGGTTCCTCAGCCGATTTTTCTGAAGGAACTCAAGCTACAACGACAAACTTAATTGACGCATTAGTTTATAGTGTAAATAATCCGCCAAGTCAGACCCTTCTTGATTTAATGGGAGAAACAGAACATCTTGACGAAAACCTTAATGGGAGTAAAGATTTTGAGTCTATACAACGTAATAATGAAGGCGATTGGGTTATAGCTGAACCCACACCAAGAGCCTTAAACGATGGTTCAGGTGTTACACTTAATGGGGTAGCTATTAAGTTTAATGAAGCTATTATTGAAGAAGGAGATATTATCGAAATAGAATTTGAAACCGATTTTCCCGTTGAAGAAGACTTGGTTATTGATTTTACATTAGCAAATGATGATTTTATTCAAAATGATTTTGATGGCGAAACAAGTGTAACTATTCCTTTTGGAGAAACTTCAGCTTCAACAACAATTGATATGCTTTTGGATAATCAGCCTGAAGATGATGAGTTAATGATTATCTCCATGCTGCCTCTTGACCAAACCACTTACATGAAAAATAATAATAATATTCAAGTATGGGTATTAGACGCAGATTTTTTTGTTTCTCCTTACGGAACACCTGCAGAACCTACTTATGGTTTAGTTCAAAAAGCTATTCCACAAGGATATTATGATGGTTTGGATGGAAAATCTGGAGAAGAACTCAAGCAAGCATTAAAAGACATAATAGCTGAAGAAGGCGTAGTAAGAATTCATCCTTATGAAGATGTTTGGGGAATGCTTAATGAATTAGATCAAAACCCTAAAAACTCAAATCAAGTATGGCGAATTTACACGGAATCTCCTGAACAAAAATTTTTAAGACAACGAACTTCAAGTGGAGTTGGAAGATGGAATCGTGAACATGTGTTTCCCCAATCAAGAGGTGGTTTTTCTTCTTATGGTGATTTTGATGATTTTTCTACAGGAATTAATAGTTGGCAAATTACCAGTGTTGATTCATTAAGGCATGGCTATTCAGATATTCACTCATTAAGAGTAGCCGATGCTACCGAAAATACTGTGCGTGGGAATAAACATATTGGTCAATATACTGGTCCTTCAGGAAATCAAGGTAGCTTTTATGGTGATGTCTCGCGTTCTGCTTTTTACATGGCTATGAGGTACAATGGACTTGAACTAGTAGAAGGTTTTCCTACTGAAACACAAAACGGTCAACTTGGAGATTTAACTACTATGCTAGATTGGCATGAACTAGACCCGCCAGATGATTTTGAAATGAATAGAAACAACTTAGCTTGGAATTGGCAAAGAAATCGAAATCCATTTATAGATTTACCTGAATTAGTAGATTATGTTTTTGGTGATAAGCAAGACCAAGTATGGAATAACCCTATGTCTGCCGAAGATTTTAATCAGCAAAGTTTCAGTATTTACCCCAATCCTTCAGCTGATGGAAGATTTTTTATAGAAGGATTAGAAGAAAAAGCAAATATTCAACTATTTACTATGCAAGGAAAAAGAGTTCATCTGCAAAAAATACAAGCTAATGAAGCTGTTGAATCAAATTTAAGCTCCGGAACATACCTGTTAAAAATTGATACCAAAACATCTTCAAGCTCTACAAGAGTTATAATTAAATAGCTAGACTTTTTACCTTACAATAAAGCCAAATAAACAAACAAGTTTATTTGGCTTTATTGTTAAATGACATCAATTTAATTACTGGGCTTAACTCATTCAAAGAAGCTACCTCCTTATAATTAATCTAACCTCTACACGTCTAGCTTCGGCCAAGGAAGAAGCTTCATTGTCAATTCCTTTGTAATCGGTTAAAATCCGGTTTGGAGAAACCCCTTTATGCATAAGTTGTTTCTTTAATTCGTGAGCCCGTTTCATTGAAACCTGCTGGTTGTATTCTTTAGCCCCTGTTTTACTAGCAAAACCAGAAATCATCAAGTCAATTTGATCTTCCTTTTTCAGCAATTCTTTTAATTCATTAACTAAGCTAGCGTAGTTATCTTTTAGTTCAGTTGAGTTATTATCAAAATAAACAACTTCTTTAAAGCCTTTGTATTTTTCTTTTAATTCTTTGTATATGCGGTCTCTTTCGTTTTCAATTTGTTCTTTAATAGAAATGGTGTCTGTAAGTTTATTCTGATTTAGTTGAGTTACTCGAGCAGTTGAATTACTCCCTAAACTGTCTTTATTAATTGAAATAAGTTGATCAATTTTTGCATGAAGCAAATAAACTTGATTCTTTAATCGAATCATTTCTTCATCTATTTTTGATCTTGGGCTTGCTTTAATTTGCAGTGAGTCGCTTTGTTGTAATTCAGCTTGCAAGCTGTCTAGGCGAGAAAGCACTTCTTTGTTTTGGGTAGTATCAACTGTTGTGCTTCGCTGAACAATAACGCCTTGGGGAGTCCTAATATTTCTTTGTTGTGTTCTTACCACAACTTCATCGCTTTTTCCATTTAAAACCCTAACTTCTGGCTGTTGTTGCTTTAATTGTTCAATTTCTCTACGTAATACGCTAAACTCTCTTAATAATTCTTGATTTTGATTGGTTTGATTTTCGTTGAAATTCTCAATAACTTGCAAAAAATCTTTCATTTCTTGAGAATTTAATTGTTTTGCATTTTCCTCAGAAGAAATACTACTTGATCTTAAATTTACTTGATTTTCATTCGTTTCAATGGTAGAATTTTTTTCTGTTTTTTTTTCGTTCGTTTCAGTTGAAGAAATGCTATAGTTTTCTTTCTCTAAAAGTTGATTTTTCAATTTGTCTTCAGAAATTTGAAAGGTATCTATGTTATCAGAGGACCTTGCTTTTTTTAGTTCGTAGAGTTTAATGGCTAGCTCTTGAAGATGTTCTTCAGAAATAACCACCTCACCTTCTTCTTGAGCAATCAAAAGCGAGAAAGGTAAAATTATTAATTGTAGAAAGAATGCTACTTTTTTTTTCATTTTTTTTAATTTTATGGCTAAAGTATTAAGTTATTTTTATTTGTTCTGCTTTTTATAGGTAAATTTAATTTATTTTTGTAATTTAATAATTAAATATTATTTAAATGAAAAAATCAATACTCTACACAATTTTATTAGTGACTAGCTATAGTTTTTCTCAAATGAAAGACATCAGTTTTACTTTATCTCCAATGGCTGAATACACATGGTGGGATGAACAATCTGGATTAGAAGATAATTTATTATATGGAGGGAAAGTGGGTTTTGGCTTTGGACAATACCTCGAGTTGAATGGTATATATATGACTAACAGGAGCATGAGCACTGATTTTAGTTCTTTTGGAAATGGAATAGATGCCAATTTAATTCCACAAAGAGATGTTCGTGTAGATCAATACGGAGGAGAATTAAAAATCAACCTTTCTACCAGTGCAATTTCTCCTTATTTCACTTTAGGAACAGGTATTCAACAACTTCAGCTAGAAGATCAAGAAAAAAACGCACAAATATATGCTAGTTTTGGTCTAGGCTTGAGACTAGCTTTATCTAAGCGTATTAATTTTTTAATTGAAGGTAGAGCTTTAGGTTTCCAAAATAATTCTGTAACTAATTTGTTAACCAGTCAGGATAGAGATGATTTAGGTATTTTAGCCAGCAATTATGAGCGTGAAGATCTTTTAAACTTTAGTGCTATTGCTGCTCTTCAAATTTATTTAGGAGGCAGAAAACCTGGAGAGCTTTCTGATTTAGATCAAGCTTATTTAAATGCGTATAAAAATAACTTTAAAGGATGGTCTTGGATTATAGAGCCAAGTGTTGCTTATATTGACTTCGACTCAAATTCACTGTACCGAGATACTTATTTAGGAGGGGGATATTTTGGTGTAGATTTTAATGAATATGTTGGGGTAAGGGCTTACTTTTTTCAATCTATGGAAGACGAAAAATTATCTTTAGACTTTGACCGCATGAATATGTATGGTTTTGAATTTAGGGCAAAACTGAACGATGGTAATGGAGTAACCCCTTATTTAATTTTGGGCGGCGGTCAATTGGTAACTCAGTCTAATTACGAAACGAGTATCGCTTCAATTAATGCCCCTAACAGCACTTTTGCAAATGCAGGTCTTGGTTTAGATATCCCGTTAGGAAAAAACTTTCTGATTACTGGTGGGGTAAGAGCAATGGCTTCTTCAGAAAGAAGTAACGCTAACCTTTTAGCCCCTGAAGCTCTTCAAACTCACTTGATGTATAATGCAGGGGTGAAATTACAACTGGGTAAAAAGCACAAAATTGATTTAAATGATGAGTTAGAAGAAACTCCATTAAAAGAAGATGCAACACAGAAAGATACTATAACAAACGATAGCTTAAATAAATACAAGATAGAGAAAGATAGGCTAAATGAAGAAAAATTGATGAAGTATGATCCTGTTCAAGATCGTGAAAACTACCGTAAACTTCAACAAATGAAGCTTGATTATAATGAAGAACTGGAAAAAATTGATAAGCAATTAGAACGCGCTTACGAACAAAATAACGTAACTAGAGCAGTACAGCTACTAGCAGCAAAAAAGCAAATTGAAGAAGCTTTACGCGATATTGAACGTACTGAAAAAATGCAAGGTACTTATGGTAAAGAAAACACTAGTGAAGAGTATTTAAAAATGACTCCAGATGAATTTGAGTCCTTAATTGATCGTATCTTACAAGGAATTGATGAAAAATACCAAGAGGAAACTAAAGAAAAATCTGTTAAAACTGAAGATAAAGTTTCTGAAAATGTGCTTAATCTTGAAGAACGATTAGCGAAGTTAGAACAACAACTTGCAGAACGTGATCAAGAGCTTTTAGCAAAACAAAAAGAACTTGATGAAGAGAATCAAGAAAGCAAAGAAAAGGCTAGTAAGGATACCTCATCACAAGTGGCTCCTTCAAATCAAGTAAAGACTGATTCTACTCAGCAAAAATCTGAAGCAGATCAAGCCTTTGAGGATGAAATGGAGTCTATTCTGGAGAAAAAAAACAATGAATTTAAACAACGAGAAAAAGAATTAGATCAACAAATGCAAGAGCTTGATAAAAGAATTAAGGCATTTGATGAAAAGCTAGAAAAGTCTTCAAAGACAACCACTGAAAAAAAAAGAACAGTGAGTCCTGAAGAAAATAAAACAACTAGCTCTGTAAAAAATAAAACTGATAAAAATGAAAAAGCAATAGAGTCTTCTTCTAGAAAAGTGATTTTTAACTCTACTATAGAAACGCGTAATAATGTTGGAAGTCAGTTTATTAGTAATGAAAAACCTTCTTGGATGTGGAGTTTTTTAAAGTATAAAGGGGCTGCAATTTATACAGGATTTAACACTGGAGAACAGACTACTTATAACTTAGGAATTAGAGGATACTATGGGTTGGGTAACTCGGCATTTGAAGCTGTTCCTGAGCTGTTATTTGGCTTTGGAGATGATGTTGCCTATGGTTCACAACTAAATATAATTTTACCCTTTACCATTAGTAAAAATAAAGGCTTAAAGGCTTATTTAGGAACCGGTGGAGGAGTTTTACACATCAATAATTCAACAGGAATTAATTACAACTTGTTAGTAGGTTCCTATATCAACTGGGGTAGAGGTAGAATTTTTATTGATTATACGGTAAGAAATACCTTTGATAACAACCACTTTTCTATAGGATATAGATTACCCTTTTAAAATAAAACGTAAATTTGCACAATTACAATAACCATAAATAATAAATTAAAAACAAGTAAAATGAAAAATAACTTAATCAAAATTTTAGCCCTAGTATTAGTCATAGCCATCACTTCATGCTCAAGCGATGATGATGGGTCAAGTGTATCTCAAGAAAGTAAGGATTTAGTAGGAGTATGGGATGTTGACTTTTTAATTGTAGATGGGCAAAATGAATTTAATGTACCTTGTATAGAACAAACTGAGTTTGAATTTAGAAATGATTTGACATACTCTGAACGAAATTTTGATGGAATTGATCCAGGTGATTGTTCTGTAGCATCAGATGCTAACGGCACTTGGGAAGATATTCAAGAAGGTGTTTTATTATTAAAACCAGCAGGTAATAATCCATCTAAAAGCTATACAATTGATTTTTTGCCTAACAACCGAATGGAATTATCTCAATTTGGCTCTTCAAAAGTGAGGATTTTTAAAAGGAAAAATTAGAATTTTTAAAACCTAAATACTAAACCTGAATTAATCCTAATTCAGGTTTTTTTATATCCCCATTTCTACCTGAAATCTCACATAGTACTCATCAAACTTTTCGGCATTAATAGGAAGAAACTCTCTCCTATTTACTTCAACTTGAATTTTAAACGCATGTTCCCAAAAATAGCGGGTAAGTCCAATAGCTATTTCATTAGAAGAGGGAACAAATTTTTCTATTTCACTTGCTAGATTTTGCTTAGAATAGCGCGCAATGATTTCATAATTTGAAGGGAAGACATAACTCAATTGAGAATCATAACCCTCACCTACCACTATAAATCGTTGATCATTTATATTTTCTGGATTTGACTGAAATACTTCAGGAGAAGTCCTATTCATGTAAGCAAACATACCTGCAAAACCTTGATATTTGAACATGACATCTATAAAACCTGACCTGATGGTAGCCGTCTCCCACAAATCAAGTCCAATTTGCCCACGATTTCTCAATGCATTAGAGTTGTAGTGATAAGCCCCAGAAAGCATTAATTTAAAACGTTTTTCTCTAAGGATATCACCCTCAAAATACCTTCCATCTTTCTGAAATGTTCCAAAGGGAAATAATTCTGCTTTCGTAGTTACAGCGCCTCCTGCATCAAATTCATTTGGAAAATTTCTCCCTCTTCCTGAAGAAAACGCAGTTAAAAAATTATACGATAACTTATCTTGAAAATCTTTTATGTAATGCACTTGAACACCAAAATCACGGTCAATATTAAAACTCGCATTGTTGATGGTTCGGTCTGTAAGTTGAAGGGCTCCCGATGAATTTACCCGTTGCCTGTTTCCTGGAAGTTTAGTTTGACCAAAAATGATATTCCAATTTTCATCAGGACGATACATGACAACCGCATCTCTTATAACATTAAAGCGTTCTTCATTTTCCTGAAATTCTCCTAAATCATCTGAGGTAAAGGACAATTGTATGGCATATAAAAACTTAGGATTACCTAAAAACCCATCAAAACGTAAGCGGAGGCGTCTAATCTTAGCATCCATTTTATCATAATCTTCCTCAGGTAAGTGATAATAACTGGCTCTATTTTGCATTCTGAAGCGCAAATTCATTTGAAATACACTATCTTTTGAGGTTACTCCTAAGCCTCTTCCATAATTGTAATAAGGAAGCGAGGATAGACGCAAATCATTTGATAATGAATCTGCTTCTATTTGAGCCGTAAGTTGACAACTACATATGAAAATAAAAATTTTTACAATTCGTCTCATCGTTCAAAAGTAATTCTAAAATTAAGCACCGCAAAAATATTATTTTTTTACACCTAAAGATTTATTTTTAAATTATTAATAAACTAATTCACCTAAAAAGCCATAAAGCTACATTAATGTTAACTAATCAATGGTGTTAGAACAAAGTAAAAACTCGAAATTTTATCATAAAAACCAATAATAGTTGATGTTTTATAAATCTGTAAGCTCTTTTATTTCTCGAATTTTCACAAAATTTGACTAAATGTTATAGCTAATTAGAGTTTTCTAGATTGAGATTAACCAGCAAGAATAATGAATTGTATTAAACTTATCAATAACAATGATTAAAAATTAAATGATAAGCAAATTCTTTTGTATATTTTAGCATATATTATTTAAATCCCGTACAATGAAAAAATTTATATTAAGTGTCTTGGTAAGCGCTTCCTTGTTAAGTTGCCAGCAAAACACAGAAAAAGAATTAACGATGAACACAGCGAATCCTTTGCTAAAAACCGAATTTTCAACTCCTTTTGAAGTACCCCCATTCAACGATTTACAGCCTGCACATTTTGAAGAAGCCATGCTGAAAGGTATGGAGGAACAAAAAGAAGAAATTCAATTAATTATTGATCAGACTGATGCCCCAACATGGAAAAATACGATTCTTCCAATGGAAAATTCAGGCAAGACCTTCGCTAGAGCTAGTCGAATTTTTTATAATCTTAACTCTTCGCATACCAATGATGAAATTCAAGAAATAGCCAGAAGTATGTCGGCTGAATCAGCGGCTCATTCTGATTTTATTTATATGAATTTAGAGTTGTTTGAACGCGTTTCTTCTGTTTGGGAGGATAATCAAGAAAGCTCAGAATTAAGTCCACAGCAGTTTAAAGTCCTTGAAAACACTTACAAACGCTTTGTAAGAAGTGGAGCAGTTTTAGAAAAAGAAGCCCAGGTGCAACTGGCTGAAATCAATGCCAAAATTGCAGAAATGACCACCCAATTTGGTCAAAATATTCTTTCTGATACAAATGATTTTTCACTTTTAATTGATGATGAAAAACGGCTTAGCGGTATTCCTGCCTCATTGATTGAAGCGGCCAAGAAACGAGCAAAAGAAAATGATTATGAAACGAAGTGGATGTTTACGCTTCAAAATTCGAATGTCATGCCTATCTTAGCTTATGCTGAAGATCGTGAATTGCGAAAAGAAATCTACAAAGCCTACAAAAATAGAGGGAACAACGACAATGACTTCAATAATTCTCAATTGGCGATTGATTTGGCCAATTTACGCTTAGAAAAAGCTAATTTACTTGGATTTGACACCTATGCAGACTATGCATTAGAAAATACAATGGCTAAAGATAGAAACACGGTAGAAGCGTTTCTAGAAAAACTTTGGAAGCCAGCTTTGATTGTTGCTGAAAAAGAACACCAAAATATTGCCCAGCAATTAGTTCAAGATGGAATTGAAGATGAAGTTCAACCTTGGGATTACAAATTTTACCTTGAACAAATTAAAAAAGATGAATTTGAAATCAATAACCAGGAAGTAGCTGAATACTTTAGTTTAGCACAAGTACGAGATGGTATTTTTACTGTGACTGATAAACTTTTTGGACTTCAATTTAAAGAGTTAGAAGATGTTCCTGTATATCATGAAGAGGTTAGTGCTTGGGAAGTAACGGAAAAAGATGGTACGCATGTAGGTGTTTTATACATGGATATGCACCCAAGAAGTTCAAAACGCAGTGGGGCATGGATGACTAGCTTTAGACCGCAGTCTGTAAAAGATGGCGAGCGTTATGCTCCAGTGATTTCAATCAATTGCAATTTTACTGAAGCTACATCAAGCAAACCTTCCTTGCTTACTTTTGATGAGGTAACAACGTTTTTCCACGAATTTGGACATGCGCTTCACGGACTTCTTTCAAATGTTGAATATGAAAGTTTAGCGGGTACAAGTGTGCCTAGAGATTTTGTTGAATTGCCTTCTCAAGTAATGGAAAATTGGGCTACCGATCCAGAAGTATTAAAAATGTATGCTTTCCATTACGAATCGGGCGAAGTAATTCCTGATGAGTTAATTAACAAACTTGAAGAATTAAGTACTTTTGGTCAAGGTTTTGCTACAACAGAGTATTTAGCTTCTTCGCTTTTAGATATGAATTATCATACTATAGAAGTTCCTCTTAAGGTAGATGCATCCACATTTGAAGTGGAAACTTTAAATGAAGCAGGTTTACCTTCTTCCATTACGGCAAGACATAGTAGTACACATTTTGCCCATATTTTTGCAGGCGGATATTCTGCGGGATACTATTCATACATTTGGTCAGGGGTATTAGATTCGGATGCATTTGATCAATTTAAGCAAACTGAATTGTTCAATCAAGAAAAGGCAAAATCCTTTAGAGAAAACATTTTAGAAACTGGCGGCACTGAAGAGCCTATGGAATTGTACAAGCGTTTTAGAGGTTCTGAGCCAAGTATTGAACCACTTTTAAAGAAAAGAGGTTTGGATGTAGAAAGCTATGATGATGAGTTAAAAGGTTAGTTTTTCTCAGTTTCATAAAAAGCATAAAAAAAATCGGTTGAGAAATTCAGCCGATTTTTTTATGGAAATTGTTTTGTAGTTTAACTGAGTAATTTCTGAATTCTATCAAAAGCATTTTTAATATCAGCCTCACTGGCGGCATAAGAGATTCTGATACAATCTGGATTGCCAAAGGCTTTTCCTGTTACTGTTGCTACGTTGGCTTCTTCAAGTAGAAGCATGCTGAAATCTGAAGCATCATGTATCGTTTTTCCTTTGATGGTTTTTCCGAAGTAATGAGCCACATTAGGGAATACATAAAAAGCTCCTTCAGGTTCATTACAAGTAAAACCTGGAATTTGATTTACTAAATCTAAAGTAAGTTTTCTTCGCTCTTTAAACTTGTCAATCATGTATTGTATTTTCTCAACTGGAGCGTCTAAAGCCGCTATCACGGCACGTTGAGCAATACAATTTGCACCACTTGTTACTTGACCTTGTAGTTTTGTGCAAGCTTTGGCAATGTATTCTGGTGCACCTATAAATCCAATTCGCCAGCCTGTCATAGAAAAGGCTTTTGATACTCCGTTTACAGTTACTGTTCGCTCGTTCATAAAATCGATTTGAGCCATAGAGAATTTGTTTCCTGAGAAATTAATGTGTTCGTAAATTTCATCACTTACCACAATAATTTGAGGATGTTTTTTAAGTACCTCTGCCAATGCTCTTAATTCGTTTTCACTATAAATTGAACCGCTTGGGTTGCAAGGTGATGAATACCAAAGCATTTTTGTTTTAGGTGTAATTGCTTCTTCTAATTGCGCTGCAGACATTTTGAAGTCGGTAGCTACACTTGTAGGAACTTCAATGGGTTTTGCTCCGGTAAGCTTTACAATATCTGCATAACTTACCCAATACGGACAAGGTAAAATAACTTCATCGCCAGGATTTAAAATGGCATTGGCTAAGTTATATAGAGACTGTTTTGCTCCTGTGGAAACAACAATTTGAGATAATTGATAATCAAGTTGATTATCTCTCTTGAATTTGTTTTTAATACTTTCCTTAAGCTCTTTGTAACCATCAACTGGAGTGTAAGAATGATAATCTGCGTTAATGGCTTCAATTGCTGCATTTTTTATAAAATCAGGTGTAGTAAAGTCGGGTTCACCTAAACTCAAACCAATAATATCTTTACCTGCTTCTTTTAATTCTCGCGCTTTTGCTGCCATGGCTAAGGTTGCCGAAGTTTGCAATCGGTTAACCTGATCAGAAAGTTGGTTCATTGAAAATCTATTTTTTAAGTTAATTGAGGTTGCCTTCCTAATTCTTTAAGGTGTTTAAAATGAGAGATAATTGCCTTTCGGGTAGATTGATATTCTTTGTAAGGTAAATCAAATTCAGCAGTTGTTCTCTTCACTATTTCTCTAATTTTTGAGTAGTGAATATGACTGATATTTGGAAAAATATGATGTTCTACTTGGTGATTAAGGCCCCCAGCAAACCAATTCATAAACTTATTTTCAGTAGAAAAATTACTTGTTGTAAATAATTGATGCGTTACCCAAGAGTGCGCAAGTTTTCCTTCTTCATCTGGCAAAGGCATTTCAGTATCTTCAACTACATGAGCAAGCTGAAATATAATGCTTAATATTAGGCCTGCGGTATAATGCATCATTAAAAAACCAAGAACAATAACCCACCAACTAACATCTGTAAATACAATAGGCAGTACAATCCAAATAGCTACATAGGCAATTTTTGCTAAAACAACAGTTGACCATTGCTTTAGTGGACTTGGAAGTTTACCGTAAGATAATTTCTTTTTTAGATAGCGTTTGGATTGTTTAAAATCGGTAGTAATAGCCCAATTGATAGTAAGTAGTCCATACAAAAACACAGAATAAATATGTTGAAATTTATGGAATTTGCGCCACTGACTTTCTTGTGAAAATCGTATAATTCTTCCCGCTTCTAAATCTTCATCATGTCCGTGAATATTAGTATAAGTATGGTGTAACACATTGTGTTGAACCTGCCAATTGTAAACATTTCCAGCAAGCAAATAAATGCTAGCACCCATTAATTTATTAATCCAATTGTATTTAGAATAAGTACCGTGGTTTCCATCATGCATTACGTTCATACCTACGCCAGCCATTCCAACTCCCATAACAATAAATAAGGATAATTTAACCAAAACAGGCCAGGAAGTAGCTATGATAAAATACATAGGAACTAAAAGCAATGAGAACATTATACCTGTTTTTAGGTATAATTTCCAATTACCATTTTTTGAAATATTATTTTCTTTAAAGTATTCGTTTACACGTTTGTTAAGGGTTCTTACAAAATCTCTTGAATGTTTTCTAGAAAACCTAATTTGATTTGACATATATAAAATTCAATTTGAAACAAAAATAAGCTTTAAAGTTCAACTAAATTAATTTTTTATGTGAAAGTTTAATTTAACTGACAATCATTAGTATTTTTGCAAATAAAAAAGAGTGGATCAAATTAATCACTACTTCCCAAGTTTAACCGAAGATCAGATTCAAAAAATTAGACAAATAGCTGATTTGTATAAAGATTGGAATCAAAAAATAAATGTTGTTTCTAGAAAAGATATTGATGAAATATACACTAGGCATGTACTTCACTCCCTAGCCATAGCTAAGATACTTCAGTTTAATCCGGGTACTAAAGTTTTAGACGTAGGAACAGGTGGCGGTTTTCCAGGAATTCCTTTAGCTATTATGTTTCCAGAAGTTCATTTTACTTTAATTGATAGTATTGGGAAAAAAATTAAAGTTGTAGATGAAGTAGTAGAAGGTTTACAACTTCAAAATGTTAAAAGTGTAAATGACCGTGTTGAAAACTTAGACAATCAATTTGATTTTATTGTGAGTAGAGCTGTGGCCGCTATGCCTACTTTTACACATTGGGTGAAGGGGAAAATTAAACCAAAATCATCACATTCTGTAAAAAATGGAATTCTTTATTTGAAAGGAGGCGATTTAACAGAAGAGCTTCAAGGATATAAAACAGCTGAAATTTTCCCTATTCAGAATTATTTTGAAGATGAATTTTTTGAAACCAAAAAAGTGGTTTATTTACCAAGAAAAAGATAATGGGAAAAAGTAAAGATTTTGATTTAAAGAAATGGTTCAAAAAACATTGGAGCAATTTATTGTTTGCTATTTTTTTAATTTTGATGCTTATACCAGCTACAAGAACGCCTATTCAGGTTACAGTTAATAGAGTTTTTTCATTTTCTCCATCCATTATTTCGGAAGATAAACAAGAGATTTTAAATACTTTTGAATGGCAATTGATTGATTTAGAAGGGAATGAAATTAACCTGAGTAATTCTAAAAATGAAGTGATTCTCATTAATGTTTGGGCTACTTGGTGTCCGCCGTGTATTGCTGAAATGCCATCGTTACAGGAACTTTACAACGATTATAAAGATCAAGTTGATTTTTATTTTATAGCCAATGATAAGCCTGAGGCAGTTAAGAAGTTTCTTGCCAAACACAAGTATAACTTCCCTGTATTTATGCAAGCCTCTAACGCGCCAAATCAATTACAATCTAATTCCTTACCTACCACTTTTTTAATAGATCAACAGGGAAATATTTTGGTCGATAAAACCGGAGCTGCCAATTGGAATTCAAGCAGCTTTAGAGCAAAACTAGATGATTTACTAAATCGGTGATTTATAGATTGCTGTTTAAAACTGATTAATCTATTACATTCAACAAGGACTTTCATTTACTGCGTTAATTTACATCACGATAGCTAAGGCTATGCTTTAAAAATTTTCTTTTAACTGAATACCCTTATTGATTTTTACATTGTGATTTTAATCGAACTTAGGTTAATAAAAAAAGATAACTTCTGTTTTTGCTAATAAAGTTAGAAAAAATCGGTGTACCCACTTTATTAAACTATTTTTTCTAAATTGCAATGGCCAATGGCGAAGCTTCTTATTTGATTTGTTTATAAATTAAACCAATTAGCCTTAGACTTTTATTATAAACTTATTAAATTTGCTTCTTATAATTAGAAAAAACTTAAGTGAAGGTATTAATTACAGGCGTTGCAGGTTTTATAGGTTCTCATATGGCAGAATGCCTTCATAGTAAGGGTTTTCAAGTAGAAGGCATTGATGATTTTAATACTTACTATTCTAGCAAGCTAAAACACATCAATGCAGAAGAATTAAAATTTTCGGGTATAAAAATCTGGGAAGGTGATTTAACACAGGCTTCGCTTTATCATAAATTAGCTAAAGACTTTGATTTTATTATACACTTTGCAGCACAACCAGGAATTGCTGCCACAAGCAGCTTTGAAAGTTACCTGCAAAAAAATGTAGTAGCTACACAAAGGTTACTTCAGTTTGCTAAACAACAAACTCATTTAAAGCAGTTCATAAATATAGCCACTTCCTCTATTTATGGTAAATTTGCCACACAATCTGAAGATGCAGCACCGGCGCCAACTTCTCATTATGGTGTTACCAAACTTGCTGCTGAACAATTGGTTTTAGCTGAACATAGACTTGGGAATCTAAAGGCATGTTCTCTTCGATTATACTCGGTTTATGGGCCTAGAGAAAGGCCCGATAAACTTTACACCAAATTAATGGCTGCCGGAGTTCATGATGAAAAATTTCCACTATTTGAAGGGAGTAAACTTCACAGGCGGAGTTTTACTTATGTTTCTGATATTGTTGATGGTATTTTTTTATGTATAGAAGAACATAGTCAAACTTACGGAGAAATAATAAACCTTGGAAGCCCAGAACAACGCACCACAGAAGAAGGAATTCTCACTGTTGAAAAATTACTAAATAAGCCAATTGAAATTAAGGTATTGCCTCCAAGAAATGCCGATCAACAAGAAACTGTTGCAAAAATCAACAAAGCCAAAATCTTGTTAGGCTACCAACCTAAAACAAGTTTGGAGATAGGTTTACAAAAGCAATTAAACTGGTATAAAGATTTAATTAAAAAGCATGGAAGAATATAAATTGACTATTGTAATTCCGGTTTATAACGAATACGACAACTTAAACCGACTTACAAAAACTTTTAAAAATTATCTTCAAAATCCTACTTTGGCAAGCAAGGTGCTATTTGTGAACGATGGTTCTAAAGATAATAGCCTAGAACTAATCAAAGAAATTTGTGCAGAAGACCCAAGATTTACTTTTTTGAATTTTACTCAAAACTTTGGATTAAGTGCAGCCATTAAAGCAGGTTTTGACCATGTTGATACACCTTATACAGGCTACATAGATGCAGATTTACAAACCGACCCAGAGGAGTTCAACTTACTAGCTAAATTTGTTGACGAGTATCACTTGGTAACCGGAAATAGAAATAAGGATAGAAAGGATAGTTTTGTGAAAAACACGAGTTCTAAAATAGCTAACGGCATACGAAGACTCTTTACAAAAGACGGCATGGATGACACAGGTTGCCCGTTAAAAATTATCCATACTTCCTATGCTCAAAAAATTCCAATGTTTAAAGGTTTACATCGTTTTTTACCAGCAATGATATTGTTGCAAAATGGAAAAATTAAACAAGTTGATGTAAAGCATTTCCCAAGAATAGCAGGACAAGCCAACTTCGGACTCCTCAACCGTCTTGTTGGACCACTAATGGATTGTTTTGCCTATCTGTGGATGAAAAAAAAATACATTAACTATCAAGTAAAAGATAAAAATTGTTGAATAGCTGGATTGTTTATAGCATAGGTTTTGTTGCGCAGTTATTATTTTCTGCTAGAACCCTATACCAGTGGCTTTCTTCAGAAAAAAAGAAAACAGTTGTTGCACCTAGATATTTCTGGCAAATAAGTCTTTTTGCTTCGTTCCTGTTATTTGCTTATGGTTATCTTAGAAACGATTTCGCTATCATGCTAGGTCAATCATTAACTTATTTCATTTACATAAGAAATATTCAGCTGGAAAAACAATGGCATAAATTTCCACTATTTGCTAGAATTTTTCTTCTTGTTTTTCCATTATTAGTGGGCTTGTTTTATTTTAATAACAATAGAATAGACACTTATTACCTCTTCAATAAAGAAGAAATCTCTACATTTCTTTTGATTTTAGGAGTTTTAAGTCAGCTGTTATTTGTTTCTCGATTTATTTATCAATGGATTTACTCAGAACGAAGAAAACTTTCTAGCTTGCCTAAAGGCTTTTGGGTTATTAGCCTAGCAGGTGCAAGTCTTATTCTCCTTTATGGAATACTTCGAAAAGACCCCGTTTTAATTGCTGGTCATAGCTTTGGGCTATTTGTTTATCTACGCAATTTAATTTTACTTAAAAAATAGATTGATGAATTTTATTTTCAAACATCCATTAGTAAGCTTATTCATTTTTTGTTTGCTTTCGTTTTTTATGTACCTCAACCTTATGCCTGTTTCAATCATGGAAGCACGTAACTTTCTTGTTACTCGTGAAATGTTGTTGGACGGAAATTGGTTCCTTACTACCATGAACGGTCTTCCTAGGTATGAAAAACCTCCATTACCTGCTTGGATAACTTCACTTTTTGTTCAAGGAAACATAGATAACGTATTTTGGTACCGATTACCTACATCTATTATGAGTAGCTTAGGAGTGTTTCTCTTTTATTTCCTAACAAAAACCTTGACTCAAAACAAGAGGTTAAGCTTGGTTAGCGCCCTTGTTTTAGGATCTTCTTTTTATTATTATTCTATTCAATTAGAAGCTCCTTCAGATATGTTTACCCATGTTTTTATGCTAGTAGGTATTTTGTTTTTAATCAAACTATTTAGTAAAAAGACTAATTTTTTAATCTACTTCACAATAAGTGCTCTTGGTATTGCTGCATCAATTCTTAGCAAAGGTCCTGTGAGTTTGTATGCTTTATTTTTACCTTTTCTCCTGGCCTACATTATTGTTTATCGACTAAAGCTTAAACAATCATTTTACTTAGTTGGCGCATTAATTGCAGGTATTGCTATAGGAGGTTCATGGTATTTGTACGTTAGATACGCTGATGCAGAGGCCTTTTTAGAAGTAGCTTCTCGTGAGTCTGGCAATTGGACAAGCTACAATGTTAGGCCATTTTATTATTATTGGAGTTTTTTCATACAGTCTGGAATTTGGACAATTCCTGCCTTACTTAGTTTATTTTACCCTTATTATAAAAACAAAGTTTACCACAAAAAAACCTATTTATTTTCTTGGTTATGGACTATTATTGCTCTTATCCTCTTAAGTCTTATTCCAGAGAAAAAGTCCCGCTATCTTGTACCTGTTTTATTTCCATTAGCTTTAACTACAGCTCAATTTATCTATTATCAGTGGAAACAACTTAAACACGACAAACTTAGTAGAATTAGTGTTTATTTTCACTACGTTTTGCTTCTAATTATTTGTGCAGCAACGCTTGTCGTTCCTTTTTTTCTCAAAGGACACAGCAGTACCTTTTGGATTTGGTACATTCTGCTTGCAGCGGGTGGTATTGGGATAGGTGTTTTTATAACTCGACATTTAGTGCATAAAAAATTTCGTCTGCTTTTTTTGGGAAATATTTTTTTAATTTTCCTTTTTACATGCATTGGAAACTATGGTTTTTCATTTTCATTCAATCAATTAAACCATCCCCCAGTATCAGAAATAAGCACGGTGTTAAAAGATGAAAAAGTATTTTATTTTGAAGAAATTCGTCCAGAAATTATATGGGAAACACAAACCAAGAGTACTATTTTTTCAATTGAAAACCCTCCAAGTTTAAATCAGTTTTTAGTTATAGTAACCGAGAGCAATAAGCCATCTTTTTTAGAAAATCTTCCTAGTGAATTGATTGTTGAAAAAACGAAAACCTTTGAAAGTAGTTATATCAACAACAAAAGGAATATAAGAAATAAACACAACTTTATTCATCATGTATATTTAGTTTCTAATCCCAAATTAAAAAATTAATCTAACTATGTCCATATACTAGTTATTTCAAATGATAAATAGTGTTATTTCTTGATACTTCATTTAAACTTTACATCAACTCTTAGCAGAATTAAAGTTAGTTTTATTGACTAAGTACTACAAGCCTATGATTCCTGTAATTCTAATTAGTTTCCAATTGAATCCAGATCGGCAAGTGATCTGAAATTTTTCTGGCTAATTTGATGTCATCAAAATCCTTATAAAAACGAACAATACCTTGGTCTAGGATTTTGATTTTGTTCTGCGGAAAAATAAAGTGGTCATAAACTTTAGACAAGCAGTCACCTTCTTTTTGAGTATCACATTTCATTTTGAGTGAAGTCTTTTCGCCCTTAAAAGCCAACGCATACCCCATTTTTTTCAAGGGATTAAAAACAGTATGGTGGTCAACTAAATTGAAATCACCCATAAACACTAAAGTTTCATTAGGGTATAAACTAGGATAATTTTTGAAGTGTTTAACTTCACCTTCAGGTTGTTTTTTTGTGGGAACTGCATGAAAATTAAACAAGGTAATTTGTTCATTTTCAACTAAAAAACGAATAACATAAGGTTCGCGTTCAATCTCATTTACATAATTTTGATCCAAAAAAGCCTTTCCCTGAAGCTTTACTTTACTTGTTTTCCAAAGGTAGGCATAGCGTTCACTGCTGTAAGGAGAACTTTGAGTAGGAAGACTAATTTTATAGTCCCATTTACTTCCTTTTCTATTTAATTCATCAGCCAATTGAGCTACCGCCTGAGCACCACCATCTCCGGCAACCACTTCTTGAATAGCAATAACATCAAAGTCTCTAAGCACTTCAGCCATATAAGCAATGTTATTTTTGCTTTTAGATTTTCCTAAATGTTGAATATTCCAAGAAGCTAAATTTAGTTGAGCAATTCCTAGTTGAAAGCTTAGAAAAACTAAGCTTAATGTGATAAATTTTAGTTTCATATTTTTATTTTTGCTTTAGGTAAGTGATCAATTCAATTGGGTTTCTTCAGTCTGATTGCTTGGTTCTTTCCATTAAACCAAAGGCAATTATCTTATGCAATAATAAGCTTTATTGATTAATTTTTAAGTAGCTTAATAACGACTTTTAATTTTAATGTATGAAATAATCATCAAAATTTGTGTTTAGGTGAGTTTAAAGAACCAACTGATTTAGGATTTTTTTCTCATACCATCCTTATCATTTGAATCAAAATAGCTAATATTGTAATGATTTAATCAAATAATTAAAACTTAAGCTTCTTTATCTAATCTGGTTAGATTTGCTGATGAGGGTTGGGCTTCATTTGAAAAAAAAATATTGTTTACAAATTATATTTATTATTTTTGAAATATAAATTAAACCTATGGATATTCAAGCTGAAAAAATACAACTTGCTAAACTTTTATTAGAAACAGAAAACTTGAATATTATCAAATCTGTAAAAAAGATTTTTAAGCAAAACAAGGTATTTGATTTTTGGGATGAACTTTCGCCTGAGCAAAAAAAAGAGATTGAAAAAGCATCAATTGAAATTGAGAATGGAGAAATTGTCGATTATGATTCTTTTATGCAAAAACATAGATAAGTGAAAAGAAAAGTTGTAATCGCAAAAACTGCTGAAAAAAAAGTTAGAAAAACTTTTTGAATATCTTACAGAATAGTGGTCTGGAAAAATAAAAATTGAATTTATTCAAAAGCTTGCCCACAACATTGAAATAATAAGAAATCAGCCTGAGATTTTTCCTGAATCTAAGAAAGGAAAAAAACTAAGGCGTTGTGTTGTAACTAAACAAACGACACTTTATTATAGGTTTAATTCCAAACGAATAAATGTTGTAACGATTTTTGATACCAGACAAAATCCGAATAAATTAGAGTCAGAAATATAAAACTGCACACAACAGCGCATAACAAAAATGGCGAATTTATTGCTGAAACGGGAGTTTTGTGTATTTTTAGAAACTTAAAGTTTAACCGAAAAACTTGCGCATTTTAAGTCGCCACTTATGTTATGCACGAACCGTCGTTGGCAATAATTTGGAAGTGATTCGTTTTTGATGTATATTTGCACCAAAGAATAAAATTATGTCAAGACAAAGTATATCATTTACCGAACTGAATGACGAATGGCTGAAAGCGCAAGTGAATAAAAATGAATATTCAAGTAAAAGCGAATTGGTAAACGATTTGATAAGACAAGCCAGAAAACAACAAATCCAAATTGATTGGGTTCGAGCCAAACTTGATAAAGCTGAAAAAAGCGGATTTACTAAAGATAATAAAAACGAAATTTTAGCTCAATCAAAGACCTTCTTGAATGGCTAAATACAGATTAAGTAACGAAGCTAAAAACGATTTAATACGAATTCATCAATATGGAGTTGAAAAATTCGGAATGACTCAAGCGGATAAGTATTTTGAATCGTTTTTTGAATATTTCGACATTATTGCCCAAAGACCTTTTTCATTTGAACCAGTTGACTACATAAAAAATGACTACAGGCGCTGTGTTTGTGGAATTGACAGCATTTATTTTAAAGTAAATGAAGATATTGTAGAAATAATGGCAATTGTCGGAAGACAAGATTTGAATAAAAAACTGTAAACTGAATTAATAAAAACTGTTGCAAACAGCTAAGTTTTCGTTGCGTCCGCAGGACGGATCCCGAGTAATTCGGGAAAAACAATGTTGAACTGAACCCTTCGATTCAGCAAAAAATCTAGTAAAAAATCATCAACTGGGAATGTCGTTTTTTGGATGCACTATTTTGAGTGGCTATGCTGAGTGTTTTGTTTTTTTACATATTTCTTCTTAATTTTAGCTAAAATGATTACTGTTGTAGTGAATTAATCAAACTTAAAACAAAAGAACTTGTGAATATTAAAACTATTAGTAAGATAAATAAGTCAGAGTTTGGGATATATACGAGTTGTGTGTAATGCACGAAAATCCTATTAAAAATAAAATTGTTTCCTAAAAAAGAAACACATATCTTTGCCAAAACAACTGATTGAATGAATCAAAAATTTAAGGTTGAGTTGATGGACGAAGTTGATGAGTTCTTAAACGAACTGAACGAAAAGGCTCGGAAGAAAATAATTTACAATATGCGGAAAGCTCAAGTAATAAATGACAGTGAACTTTTCAAAAAGCTAGATGACAATGTTTGGGAATTTAGAACTCTTCACAATAAGACCTACTACCGACTTTTTGCTTTCTGGGATAAAACCGACAAAACTGAGACTGTTGTTGTTTCTACTCATGGTATCGAAAAGAAAACGGCTAAAACACCGCCTAAAGAAATTAAAAAGACTGAACGGATTATGAAACAATATTTTGACTCTAAAAAATAATATTATGAACAATAAAAAAATTAAAACAAAAAGCTTAGACGAAATTACCGATAAATATATTGGCGAGATCGGAACACCAGAAAGAGACGAATTTGAAAACGAATTACGTCTTGATTTGATTGGACAAGCAATAAAAAAAGCTCGAAAGGAAAGAAAGCTAACTCAGGCTCAACTCGGAAAATTAGTTGGAGTTCAAAAAGCACAGATTTCAAAAATCGAGAACAATTTAACGGATGCCCGATTTGAAACAATTTTAAAAGTATTTAGAGCACTTAACGCAAAAATCAATTTCAACGTTGAACTGCTGAATCAAAACTTGAACGTAGCAAGCTGAAAAAAGCACTACACACAACAATATGTATCTTCAATGGCGAAATTTGGTGCTCAACCGAAAAAGTTTGGGATTTTTAGAAAATTAAAACCTTAACCGAATGGAAAGTGCATGTTAAGTCGCCACTTCTGTTATGCGCAGACTCCCGTTGGCAAACATTTAAATCTGACAAATAGTTTACAATTAACGAAACTTTTTATATCTTTGAATCGTAATAATAAAATGAATGATAAAACGATTTGAAACAAGACTTTTGAAACAAGACTTTTGAAACAAGACTTTTGAATTTGTTCAAAAGCAAGACTTAAAAGTTAGAAAGAAAATATTTCAGAATATAAGAAGAGCCGAACAACATTCCGACCCGAAATTCTTCAAAAAATTGACAAATGAAATTTGGGAATTTAGAACATTATATTCAGGAATCCAATACAGACTTTTAGCCTTTTGGGACAAAGAAGACAAATCCGAAACTCTTGTTTTTGCTACACACGGAATTGTTAAGAAAACAAGTAAAGTGGACAAAAAAGAAATTGATAAAGCCGATAAGATTAGAGCGAATTATCTAAAAAACA
Organism: Psychroflexus maritimus; assembly: GCF_011089875.1. Taxonomy (GTDB): domain Bacteria; phylum Bacteroidota; class Bacteroidia; order Flavobacteriales; family Flavobacteriaceae; genus Psychroflexus; species Psychroflexus maritimus. The sequence goes on from NZ_JAANAS010000032.1 coordinate 33,719, forward strand.
AAAAGAAATGAAAAGTTACAAATTAGACGAAGCAGAAGACCTTTTGATAGGAGAGAAAGGAACGAAAGAAAGAGACGAATATGAATTTGAGCTTAAACTTGAACTCATAGGCGATATGATTAAAACTGCCAGAAGAAAAAGAAAACTGACACAGGAACAATTGGGCGAACTGGTTGGTGTTAAAAAAGCTCAAATTTCGAGACTTGAAAATAGTACTGGAAATGTGACTTTTGAGACTGTAATGCGAATTTTCAATGCTTTGGGAGCAAAATTGAATTTAAACTTACAACTCTAAATAAATAAACGATTTTCCAACAGCGCATAACAAAAATGGCGAGATTTATAATTGAAACGAAAATTTTGGTATTTTTAGAAAGTAAAAGTTTAACCGAAACTTTCATGTATTTTTAGCCCCCACTAACCATACACAAACCTTTGCCCATAATGCTGAAAAAACCGAAAAGTTATCATAATGGTAATTTTTTTGATCATATTTGCATCAAAAAAGTTTATATTGAAAATATTTTCGAGGGGAACATTACGAGATTTTTGGGAAAAACACGGTGATTGTGAATTTCAACTTAAAGCTTGGTATCGTGAAACCGAGAAATCAAATTGGAAAACGATTAACGAATTGAAATCTGAATACCCAAATGCAAGTATTTTAAAAGATAATCGAATTGTATTCAACATCAAAGGTAATGACTATCGACTGATTGTAAAATTCAACTTTGAATATCAACTTGCTTGGATTCGATTCATTGGAACATACGCAGAATACGATAACATTAACCCAAACGAGATTTAAAATGGAAATAAAACCTATAAGAAACGAAGCTGACTACAAAAATGCTCTTGAACGTTTGGAAGTGATTTTTGATGCAAAACGTGGAACAAAAGAAGGCGATGAACTCGAAATTTTGTCGATTTTGATAGATAACTATGAAAGTGAAAACTACCCAATCGAAATGCCCGATCCCATATCAGCAATTAATTTCAGAATGGAACAAATGGGTCTGAAACAAAAAGACTTGGTGGAAATGATTGGCTATAAAAGTCGAGTGAGTGAAATAATGAATAAAAAGCGAAAATTGACTTTGGATATGATTCGAAAATTAAATACGAGTTTAAAAATTCCTACTGAAGTTTTAATTCAGGATTACTAACAAATTTACTGAAAGCACTATGGGCAACAGCGTATATAGCGGTATAAGTGTCAAACCCAAAGTTTTTGTATTTTTAGAAACGTAATACATACAAATCTTAGTTCAAATTTGTAATTTCCTCTCACTCTCTAATAATCATGAAATAATACTCAAGCATACTCATTAAATTTTTATATTTGTCGAAATTAGAAAAAAATAAATAGATGCTTCACGCAATACAGTGGGATCCTTCCGTAGGAATTGAACTAGGTTTTATTACTTTAAGGTATTATAGTTTAATGTTTTTAATTGCTTTTGGAAGTGGTTTTTACATCACCAAAAAAATCTATAAAAACGAATCTATTCCCGAAGAAAAATTAGACAGTCTTTTTATGTATGTGGTAATTGGTACGCTTCTTGGCGCAAGACTTGGTCATGTTATTTTTTACCAGGCAGAACTTTTTACTCAAGACCCACTTTCTGTATTTTTACCCTTTAGCTTTGTGCCAGAATTTGAATTTACTGGTTTTCAGGGTTTAGCTAGCCACGGTGCCACCATCGGAATTTTTATTTCGGCTTATTTATACTCCAAAAAAATATTGAAAAAACACGTGTTTTGGATTTTAGACCGAATTGTACTACCTGTTTCGTTTGGAGCTATTTTTGTTAGAATTGGTAACTTTATGAATTCTGAAATTATTGGGAAACCTACTAACTCAGATTTTGGGGTGGTTTTTGTTCAATTAGGCGAAGATTTTGCCAGACATCCTTCACAATTGTATGAGTCGGCTTGCTACGCCATTTTATTTGTTTTACTAAGTGTGCTTTACTGGAAAACCAATATCCGAAAAAAACTAGGAATGCTATTTGGCCTTTTCTTTGTTATTCTTTGGATCATCAGATTTGTGGTAGAATACTCCAAAGAACCTCAAGTAGCAGAACGTGCCGATTGGCTCTTTAATACTGGGCAATTGCTAAGCATTCCCTTTATTATTATTGGCCTTGGCGTTATGTATTGGTCCAAAAAAAATGCGCAAAAACAAGTTGACCAAGCTTAAAATCATGGCTTAAATTAAGTTAGTGTGCCTGCATTAAATGCTTTTCATAAATTGCCTGAAGTAAGTCCAAAGGAGTTGCCTGAGCGTTTTACGTTTCCATTTTTTTACCAACCTCACCCATTAAGTGTTTTGGCTTCAAATCAATTAATGCATTACTTAAAAAATCAAAATGATTTCATTTATGATTTTGGTTTTAAAAAAGGTTCTCAACAAGTAGGTAAAATGTTTGGCGTGTTGGTGGTTCAAAATACGAACACCAATGAAATTGGATTTTTAGCCGCTTTTTCTGGAAAGTTAGCCGACTCTAATCAACATGATTATTTTGTGCCTCCCGTTTTTGATTTGTTAGATGAAAATAATTTTTTTAAAGCTGAAGAAGCTAAAATTAACGCATTACATAATGACTATGAAGTCTTTTTGAATTCAGACGAGTATAAACTAACTTTAGCTAAGCTGAAAGAAGTTGAAGATAAAGCAAAATCCGATTTAAAAAGTCACAAACAACTTGAAAAAGAAGCCAAAAAACAACGCGACCTCAAACGTAAATTAGCAGAAAATACCATTGAAAAGTCCAATTTTGAGACGTTATTAAAAGAACTTGCTGAAGAAAGTAAGTCGCTAAGCATACTTTATAAGAAAAAACGAAAATACTGGAACTATCAAATTGAAGCCGCCCAAAAAGAAGTTGATTATAGTTTAGCAAAGCAATCTGATTTTAAAGAGCAGCTTCAACAAAAATCTTCCTCATTGCAACAACGTATTTTTAAAAACTACCGATTTTTAAATGCTAAAGGCGAAGTTAAAGATGCCTTAACTATTTTCAATCCACATCAACCTCCCGCTGGCACAGGCGAATGTGCTGCTCCAAAATTACTGCAGTACGCTTATTTACATAATTTGAAACCCATTGCCATGGCCGAATTCTGGTATGGAAAATCCCTAAAATCACAAATTAGAAAGCATGGCGAATTCTACCCCGCTTGTCGTTCTAAATGTGAACCTTTGCTTGCCCACATGCTTCAAGGTTTGGAAGTAGAAGAAAATCCGATTGAAGCTAGTTTACTGGGAAGAAAGAAAATACAACTTATTTTTGAAGATGAGTATTTAGCGGTGATTCTTAAACCCCACGAACTTCTTTCTGTACCTGGCAAGCGAACCAAGTTTTCAGTATTAACTCAATTGCAAGAATTATATCCAAATGCTTCAGGTCCTCTATTAGTGCATCGCCTGGATATGTCCACATCGGGAATTATGCTCATGGCAAAATCGGATGCTATTCACAAGCAACTACAAGCTCAGTTTATTCAACGGAAAGTAAAAAAAACTTATCAAGCTTTGTTGGAGGGAGAGCTTCAAGAAAACGAAGGCGAAATTCAACTTCCATTACGTGTAGATTTAGACAACAGACCACATCAAATGGTTTGTAATAAGCATGGAAAACCAGCTCATACAAAATGGAAGAAAATCAGAGTTAAAGCGGGAAAAACTTTAGTTGAATTTTACCCCATTACAGGAAGAACCCATCAATTAAGAGTTCATGCAGCTCACCCTTTAGGCTTAAATTGTCCAATTTTAGGCGATGACTTGTACGGCAGTCCCGCTAACCGACTTTATTTACATGCTTACACTTTAGGATTCACGCATCCCGTTACCAACGAAAAATTAGTTTTTAAGGAACCAGTTGATTTTGTTAATTAGCTAACTAAACTGATTATTTAAATGTACGCAGTGTAAAAATTATTCAAAAATTTGAATATTTCACGGGACAAGAAGGAGTCTGATTTTTCTTGATTTCACCCTTTAACCTGTTAAATAAAACTATTGTTTTAGGCTTATGCCTATTTCACAGGGTTTACCCTGATAAATAATGCAAAGCATATTTAATAGGGTTGAGGGTAGGGATAAAACATCAAGAAATTCTAAGAAAACTTATTTTTGTTGTGTACTAATGCAGATTATATAAAAACATAACTTCTTTTTGTAACTTTACAATATTTAAAACTAGTATGACTAAAAGCAGAAAACTAAATATTAAAGAGTCAACTATTAAAGTAATCAATCACAATAAAATAGATTACATAAGTCTGACTGATATGACAGCTTCTTTAAGAGAGGGTAGTGGACTTATAGGGAAATGGGTTACCAATAAGAATACTTTAGAATACCTAGGTGTTTGGGAAAAAATAAACAACCCAAATTTTAATTACCCCGAATTCAGGGTAATTACACAAGAAGCTGGTGTGAATAGATTTATAATGTCTGTAGGTCAGTGGATTGAACGAACTAATGCTGATGGTATGCTTGTTAAAGCTGGTCGTTATGGGGGTACTTATGCTCACAAAGATATTGCATTTCATTTTGCAATGTGGCTAAGTCCAGAATTTCAAATTTATTTAGTAAAGGAATTTCAACGACTAAAAGATGATGAAAACGACCGATTAAAATTAGAATGGAACCTGCTACGAACTTTAGCTAAAGTAAATTACAAAATTCACACAGATGCAATTAAACAAAATTTGATACCAAGTAAAGTAACAAAAAAACAGACAAGCTTTGTTTATGCAGATGAAGCTGATTTATTAAATGTAGCACTCTTTGGATTAACAGCAAGAGAGTGGAGAAACAAAAACCCCAATAAAAGTGGAAATATTAGAGATTATGCTACATTAGAGCAATTAGTTGTTTTGAGTAATATGGAAAGTATTAATGCTTTGCTCATAGAACAAGGATTAAATAAAGATCGACGACTTATTGAACTCAACAAAGTAGCTATAACTCAAATGAAATCATTACTCAACAATAAATCGATTAAAAAAATAAATGATGAGAAAAATAAATGATGAGAAAAAATGATTTTTTTAGTATTTTTCACAAATGCTAAATTTATCCTATCGGGTATTTTTTGTTCTAGAAACTCAAAACTCTTTACACTAAACCCCTTTTAAACGATTTTTAGATTAATTTTAGCTACTAATTGAGTGTATTAAATATATTTGCAATAGAGACATAAAGTTAATGGGAAAAAACAAAATTAATATTCAGAACAGAAAAGCAAAATTTCAGTATGAATTTTTAGATAAATATCAGGCTGGAATTGTGTTGAAGGGTACTGAAATAAAATCCATTAGAGATGGGAAAGCTAATATTGCTGAAAGTTTTTGTGAATTCAATGAAAAAGGAGAATTGTTTGTGATTAATATGCATATTGAAGAATATTCACACGCAACCCATTTTAACCATCAACCTAAAAGTGAACGCAAGCTTTTACTTCAGAAAAATGAATTAAAAAAACTTCATAAGGAAGTTAAAAATACTGGGTTAACCATTATTCCGCTTAGGCTTTTTATGAATGAAAGAGGTTTGGCAAAATTAAAAATAGCCTTAGCAAAAGGGAAAAAACTATACGATAAACGAGAAACTATTAAATCTAGAGAAACCAAAAGAAAACTATATCGAATCAAGAAAGCTTATGGATAATTTTAAAAAACTTCATCTCATTACATTTTTAATCTTCACCTCTTTTTTAACTGCTCAAGTTACAGGCGTAGTTAAAGACGAAAACGGAGAAGCCTTAGCTGATGTAAATATTTATTTCGAAAGTTCAACACAAGGAACAACCTCTAATTCTAAGGGGAAATTTGAAATTCAGCAGAAAACAGAAAGCCAACAAGCGGTGTTGGTTTTTCAGTATTTAGGGTTTAAAACACAAAAAGTAAATTTAGACTTTACTGCTGAAATTAAGCCTTTAGAAATTGTACTTTTAGAAGAAGAATACAGCTTGGAAGATGTGGTAATTACCGAAAACGACGAAGATCCTGCACTTGCAGTTATTCGAAGAGCTATTAAGAACAGAAAAGAAAATAGAGCTAAAATTGAAGCTTTTGAAGCCGATTTCTATTCAAAAGCGCTTTGGGAAGCCAAAGATGTGCCAGAAAAAATAATGGGGCAGGAGGTAGGCGATTTTGATGGCGCCTTAGATTCAACTAGAAGCGGTGTGATTTATTTAAGTGAGACGGTTTCAAAAATTAAATTTAAGGCCCCCAGTGATTTTTATGAATATATAGAAGCTTCAAAAGTAAGCGGTGATGACAACGGCTTCAGCTGGAATAATGCAGAAGATTTTAATAATTCATTTTACAACAATACCGTCTATTTCAATGTAGAAATGATTTCGCCAATAGCAAATTACGCTTTTAATTATTACGATTATCGATTAGATGGTGTTTTTTATAGTGATTTTGGACATTTAGTGAATAGAATAGAGGTCATTTCTAAGCGAGAAAATGATCGTACTTTTGATGGATTTGTCTATATTGTTGAAGACACAGGCGAATTGTTTGGTGTTGAATTAAGCACCAACGGAAAGCGAACACAAATACCTCCTTTAGAAAAAATAACGTTTGTCCAGAATTTTAATTTTGATGAAACAAGAGAATTATTTTATGTTAAAACACAAAGCTTCAATTTTAAATGGATGATTTTTGGTTTTGGAGGCGAAGGGAAATTTATTGGTTATTATAATAATTACAATTTTAATCCAGATTTTAAGGCGAAAACCTTCACTAATGAAATTATTACTTTTGCTGAAAATGCAAACAAAAAAGACAGTTTGTTTTGGGAGCAAAATAGACCAATACCTTTAGTAAATCTTGAAGTTGAAGATTACCAAAAAAAGGATAGTATTCAAGAACTTAGGCAATCGAAAACATACCTAGATTCAATTGATGCGGAAGATAATAAGTTTAGGGTGTTTGATGTAATTACCGGCTATTCTTGGAAGAATTCTTACAAGAAACGTTCCGCAGGTTACGGCGGTTTAATTGGTGGAATTAATTTTAATACAGTGCAAGGATGGAATGTGAAAACCGATTTTTACTACCGGCAAAAAGATGAACAAAACTCTTTCCGTGAGTTTTGGGATTTAACCGCTAACGTAAATTACGGTTTTTCTGATGAGCAACTAAGAGGAAGCTTAAATTTTAGAAAACGATTTAATTTTTTTTCTAAGTCTTACCTAAGTTTTTCAGCAGGTTTGGAAGCTAAACAAATTAATAATACCAATCCAATTTCAGAGCGTATTGCTACGGTAGCGGCTACTTTTGCTGAACGAAATTTTTTGAAGTTATATGATCAATTGTATGCAAGGGCCTATTACAGTCAAGAAATTTTAAATGGCTTAAATGCTAGTATTTCTTTGGCGGCCGAAAAAAGAACTCCTTTACTTAACTCTACTACTTCGACGGTTTGGGTGAGTAAAAGCCCAGGTTTTTCAAGCAACGACCCGTTTTTTCCTGAAGATGAAACAAGCCTTTCTTTTGAAGAACATCAAATGTTTGTTTCTCAATTAAACCTAAGGTATAATTTTGGTCAGAAGTACATTTCTAGACCTGACGGAAAATATACCATCAACAATAATAAATTTCCAACCTTGTATTTGACTTACAGAAAAGGATTTGGTTCAGATGTTAGTGAATACGACTTTGACCGTTTAAGTTTTAGTGTCAATCAAAATGTGAATTTAAAGAATGTGGGTAATTTAGCTTATAGTGTAAACACCGGAACTTTTTTTGGTAATGATGCAATGGCATTGGTAGATTTTAAGCATTTTGCAGGTAATGAAACTTATGTAGGAACAACTTCTAACTACATCAATCGTTTTAATTTATTGGGGTATTACGATTATTCTACTACTGAAGATTATATGCACGCACATATTGAGCACAATTTTAAAGGTTGGATTCTCAATAAAATACCTTTAATTAATAAGCTTAATTACAATTTGATTGTTGGCGCAAAAACCCTACAAGTTAATCATAGGGATTCTTACAATGAGCTCTCTATTGGTATTGATAACTTAGGTTTTGGGAAGTTTAGATTTTTACGTTTAGACTATGTGAAACCTTACCAAAATGGCTGGCAAAGTGGAGGTGTTATTTTTGGACTTAAATTTTTAAATTTATTGTAAAGAGGTATCAAAATTTAAATTAGAAAATCAATTAGCATTCATTTTTTTTTATCCAAGTTATTTCATACACGCTAACGTAAGAAGTCGATTTTTTTTATAGTAGAAGTGTGTTTCACAATCGATTTATTTACTTAAATATTTTCTTTTTTCTTAATTCGAAGTTTTGACCAAGGTACACTTTTCTCACCATTTGGTCTTCTGCTAGTTCTTCAGGTTTTCCATGTTTTAAAATTTTACCTTCAAACATGAGGTAAGTTCGGTCTGTAATAGCTAATGTTTCTTGCACGTTGTGGTCGGTGATTAAAATTCCAATGTTTTTATCTTTTAATTGAGCTACAATTTTTTGGATGTCTTCAACAGCTACTGGGTCAACTCCCGCAAAGGGTTCATCAAGAAGAATAAAGTTAGGGTCTGTTGCTAAGGCTCTAGCAATTTCAGTTCGTCGTCTTTCTCCACCAGAAAGTAAATCACCTCGATTATTTCTAATATGACCTAAACCAAACTCATCAATTAAACTTTCCATTTTCATTTGGCGTTCTTTTTTAGAAAGTTTGGTTAATTCAAGAACACTCATGATATTTTCTTCGATGCTCATTTTTCTAAAAATAGAAGCTTCTTGGGCCAAATAACCAATTCCATTTTGGGCGCGTTTGTACATAGCATATTTGGTAATATCGGTTTGATTGAGATTAATATGCCCTCGTGTAGGTTTAACCAATCCTACAATCATATAAAAACTGGTTGTCTTTCCGGCTCCGTTAGGCCCAAGAAGTCCAACAATTTCGCCTTGATTAACTTCAAGCGAAATTCCTTTCACAACTTCAACTCCTTTATAGGCTTTAACCAAATTATTAGCGCTAAGCTTTAGGTTTTCTTTATTCATTCTTACCGTATTTTTCTTCTACTGCATCCCAATATTCATAAGCCCTTCTAAGGTGAGGAATAACAATAGTGCCACCCACTAAAGTCCCAATACTAAGTGCTTCAACCACTTGAGCTTTAGTATAACCTTCTTTATGCGAAGATTCTAAGTGATATTTTACACAATCGTCGCAACGCAATACTAAGGAAGCCACAAGTCCTAAAAGTTCTTTAGTTTTTTTATCTAACGCACCTTCAGCAAAAGAATTGGTGTCTAAGTTAAAAATTCTTTTTAAAACGCGGTTATTATCATTAATAATTTTATCGTTCATTTTAGCCCTGTAGGCTTCAAATTCATCTACTTGATCAATCATTTTAGTTTATTTTTCTTTCTTTTTCTTTTTTCTTCTGATTTTTTACAACAACTTTAGAGATGAAGATACTTATTTCATAAAGGACAAGTACAGGTATAGTTACAATGATTTGGCTAGCTACATCTGGAGGTGTAATAATTGCTGAAAATATGAGAATTAAAACAATTGCGTATTTCCTGTTTTCTTTTAAAAATTGAGGAGTAACTAAGCCTAATTTACTTAGGAAGTAAATTAGAATTGGTAGTTCAAAAATTAAACCTGAAGCTAAGACACAGGCCCTTAACAAACCGATATAACTTCCTAAATCAAAGTCGTTGAATACTATATTACTTACTTGGTAAGAACCTAAAAACCGAATGGAAAGCGGTGATATTATGTAGTATCCAAATAAAACGCCTGTAAAAAACAACAAAGAACCTGCAAGAATAAACCATTTGGCGTTTTTCTTTTCTTCCTCATACAAACCCGGTGATAGAAATTTCCAGAATTCGTAAATTACATAGGGAAATGAAACGATAAATCCAGCGGTAATTGCGGTCCAAATATGAGCGCTAAATTGTCCGGCCATTACTCTACTCTGAATTCTAAAAGGGATTTCAGAAAGACAAAAACTTTCGTCAAATCCAGCCCATTGTGATATGTCACACAACACCCGATAAGTCCAAAAATCTATTTCTACTGGTCCAAAAATAAGCGTGTCAAAAATGAATGACTTGGCCAAAAAAGCAATTGTACCTGCAATTAAAATAGCCAAGCTAGAACGAATTAAATGCCACCTTAAGTCCTCAAGATGATCTAGGAAAGACATTTCGTTGGGATGTTTTTTATCTTTTCTTGCCATTAAATAATACCTTCTTTAATCAGGTTATGTATGTGAACCACGCCTGCATACTTCTTATTTTCAATTGCTAATACTTGAGAAATATCATTGGTTTCCATTAATTCCAAGGCTTTAACAGCTAAGGATTGGTTATCAATAGTTTTTGGATTTTCACTCATGATGTCAATTGCTTTTAATGAGCTAAAATTGGTTGTGGTTGACAACATTCGTCTAATATCTCCATCGGTAATGATTCCTATTACTTGATCATTTTCAATAACAGCGGTAGCCCCTAGCATGTTTTCAGAAATTGTTACAATTACTTCTTGCATACTGGCTTGAGGGGTTACTTGGGGTTTCAGGTTGTTTGTAGTTAAATCATTTACCTTTAGATAAAGTGTTTTACCTAAAGCACCGCCAGGATGAAATTTAGCAAAATCCTGACTAGAAAACCCTTTCATTTTTAAAAGACATACAGCTAACGCATCACCAATCACTAATTGAGCGGTAGTGCTTGTAGTAGGAGCTAGATTATTAGGACAAGCTTCTTTTTCAACAAAAGCGTTTAGCACGTAATTGGCTTGTTTTCCTAAATAAGAATCTTTATTTCCAGTGATAGCTATTAATTTATTTTTAAAGTTTTTGATTAAGGGAACAAGTACTTTGATTTCGGGGGTATTTCCACTTTTAGAAATACAAATAACAATATCATCTTTTAAAATCGTTCCTAAATCGCCATGAATCGCATCGGCTGCATGCATAAAAATAGCAGGTGTACCTGTAGAATTCATAGTAGCAACAATTTTAGTTGCTATAATGGCGCTTTTTCCAATCCCGGTAATTACCACACGTCCTTTAGAATGATATATTTCGTTTACAGCTGCTGCAAAATTAGCGTCCACTAGACTTTCAAGAACCGCTATAGACTTAGCTTGAGTAGCTATAGTTGATTTTGCTAGTGCTAAAATTTTCTCTTCTTCCATAAAATATTAATTTCGCATTTGCGTAATTTAAAATAATGCGTATATTTAGAGTTGCAAATGTAATTAATTCTAAACATTAAAAATAAATTGGCACAAATCAATTTACACAAAGAACTCAAGAAGTATTTTGGCTTTGATGAGTTCAAAGGTTTACAGGAAGAAGTAATAAAAAGCATAGTAAAGAACAATGATACTTTTGTTATTATGCCCACTGGCGGAGGAAAATCCTTGTGTTATCAACTCCCCGCTTTAATAAAAGACGGAACAGCTATTGTAGTTTCTCCTTTAATTGCCTTAATGAAAAACCAGGTAGATGTAATAAGGAGCATATCAGACCATGAAGGTGTTGCTCATGTACTCAATTCTTCTTTGAATAAAACGCAAGTTAAGCAAGTTAAAAGCGATATAGAAAGCGGAATTACAAAGTTACTTTACGTAGCTCCAGAATCTTTAACAAAAGAAGAGTATGTTGATTTTTTAAAGCAACAAGAAATCTCCTTTTTAGCTATTGATGAAGCCCACTGTATTTCTGAATGGGGCCACGATTTTAGACCAGAATACAGAAATCTAAGAAAAATAATAGGTAGAATTGGTGATAATATACCTATTATTGGACTCACAGCAACCGCTACTCCTAAGGTTCAAGAAGATATTATCAAAAACCTTGGAATGAAAAATGCCAATACGTTTAAAGCTTCTTTTAACCGCCCTAATTTATATTATGAAATTAGACCTAAAACTGCTAATGTAGATATAGACATCATAAAGTTTGTGAAACAAAATAGTGGGAAAAGCGGAATTATTTATTGTTTGAGCCGGAAGCGTGTTGAAGAACTTGCGCAAACCTTACAAGTTAATGGTGTAGATGCAATTCCTTATCACGCTGGATTAGACGCTAAAACAAGAGCAAAACATCAAGATATGTTTTTGATGGAGGATGCTCATGTTGTGGTTGCCACAATTGCTTTTGGAATGGGAATTGATAAGCCAGACGTTCGTTTTGTGATTCATAATGATATACCTAAAAGTATTGAGAGTTATTATCAAGAAACTGGTAGAGCAGGAAGAGATGGAGGAGAAGGCCATTGTTTAGCTTATTATTCGTATAAAGATGTTGAAAAATTAGAAAAGTTTATGAGTGGTAAACCACTCGCTGAACAAGAAGTAGGACATGCTCTTTTACAAGAAATTGTTGCTTTTGCTGAAAGTTCTATTTCTAGAAGAAAGTTTATACTTCATTATTTTGGAGAAGAGTTTGATAACGAAACCGGCGAAGGTGGTGATATGGACGATAATGCACGTTATCCAAAAAAACAAAAAGAAGCTAAAGATGATGTAATTTTATTAATTAACGCAGTTAATGAAACTGGCGAAATTTATAAAAGCAAAGAATTAGTCAATACCATAATTGGAAAGGTAAACGCCTTGATAAAGGCCCACAAAGCCAACGAAAAAGAAATTTTTGGTAAGGGAAAAGACCAACCTAAAGAATATTGGATGGCTTTAAGTCGTCAAGTTATTGTTGCTGGCCTGTTGAAAAAAGAAATAGAATCTTACGGTGTTTTAAAAATAACTGAAAAAGGACATAAGTTTTTAGAACATCCCACTTCATTTATGATGACCGAAGACCATAGCTTTCATGAAAATCAAGCACCAGTAGCAACAAATACAGGAGGTGGTACAGACCCTCAGCTGTTAAAAATGCTCAAAAGTTTAAGAAAGCAAGTGGCCAGCCAAAAAAGTGTGCCTCCTTTTGTGGTTTTTCAAGATCCTTCGTTAGAAGATATGGCTTTAAAATACCCAATATCTATTGAAGAATTAGTAAACATACATGGAGTAGGTGAGAGTAAAGCTAGAAAATTTGGTAAAAAGTTTATTGAGCTAATCAATACCTATGTAAAAGAAAATGAAATTATGCGTGCAGAAGACCTAGTAGTAAAATCTACTGGTGCTAATTCTTCACTGAAACTTTACATTATTCAAAATGTTGACAGAAAGCTACCGCTAAATGATATTGCCGATGGAAAAGGAATGTCCATGACCGAATTTATTGATGAAATGGAAGCTATTGTATATTCAGGCACTAAATTAAATATTAATTATTGGATTGACGATGTGTTGGATGAAGATCAACAAGAAGAAATACACGAGTATTTTTTAGATGCAGAATCAGATAGTATCAATGAGGCTTTAGAAGAATTTGATGGCGATTATGATGAGGAGGAATTAAGATTGTATCGATTAAAATTCATTAGCGAAGTAGCTAACTAATTAAGCTCATTCATTTGTACTATTTATTTTTTAAACAGATTCATTTATAATCTTTCGCATTTACAATCGTTTTTATTATGTCAAATTATTCAATTTAGGTTAAAAATAAACTCATGAAACTACATATTTTTAAGATTTGTACCCTTGTATTACTTTTTGGAAACCTACTAACGGCACAACAATCTGAATCAAACCTTAGCGAGATTTCAGACTTTCAAAGAGGTTTAGAATTATACAATAAAGAACAGTATTTGGCTGCTCAAAAATTATTTAAAGAAGTTCAACTTAAAACTTCAAAGCACCAACTTAAATCGAATGCAGAGTTTTATGAAGCACAATCAATGCTAAAGCTTAATCATCCAAAAGCCGCTTTAGTAATGGAGCAATTTATTCGAGAAAATCCTACAAGTAATAAACGTAACAATGCAATTTACGCCTTAGGAAACTATTATTTTTTGCAATCGGACTTTAAAAAGGCAAGACGCTATTTTGCTTCAACCGACACTTATTTACTAGCACGTGAAGAAAAAGTAGCCTATAATTTTCAATATGGTTACACACTTTTTAAAACGGGTAGCGAAGATAAAGCCGAAAACTTTTTAAAACGTGTTAGTAAAAATAAAGAATACGCTAATCAAGCCAATTATTACTTAGGTTTTATAGCTTACGAAAACAATGATTATAAAGCTGCAGAAAGTTATTTTGAGGCTACCGATTTAGATCAAGTGAGCAAAAACACTTCTTATGTTCAGGCAGACATGAAATTTAAAAAAGGGAATTTTCAAGAAGCCATAGATTTAGCTTCAACTTATCTTGAACAAGCTAACCCAAGAGAACGCAGCGATTTAAATAAAATTATTGGAGAGAGTCATTTCAACTTAAAACAATACAACGAAGCTATTCCTTATTTAAATGAATATAAAGGAGAACGCGGAAAATGGAACAATACAGATTATTACCAACTTGGATTTGCTTACTTCAAGCAAAATGATTTTGAAAAAGCAATTTCTGAATTTAATAAGATTTTAGGAGGTGATAATGAAATAGCACAAAATGCTTATTATCACTTGGGGAAATCGTATTTAGAATTAGAGAAAAATAATCAGGCTCTTAATGCATTTAAAAATGCTTATGAGATGGATTTTAATGAAAAAATAAAAAGAGAATCCCACCTTAATTACGCTAAATTAAGCTATCAAGTAGGAAATCCTTACACAAGCGTGCATGAAGTATTAATAAGTTTTATGGAAGCCTATCCAGAAGCTGATGAAATCGAAGACTTAGGAGAGCTTTTAATTGACGCTTACATCAGTGCAAAAAATTATGAAAGCGCTATTCAACTTTTGGAAGGAAGCACAGATTATAATGACAAAGTAGCTTATCAAAAAGTAACCTACTTATATGCAGTTGAACTTTTTAAAGACGACTTGTTAAGCGATGCTAAAATCTATTTTGACAAATCGTTAAGCCAGCGTTTAGAAGCAACATACACAGCAAAAGCTACCTATTGGAAAGCGGAGGTTGATTATTTAAAAGCTGATTACAAAGAGGCTATTATTGGTTTTAAAGAATTTGAAAGGATGAATGCTTCAAAAAATACGAATGAGTTTAAACATATTGATTATAATCTTGGCTATAGTTATTTTAAGAATAAAAATTATGCCAAAGCTCAAGTCCATTTTGATAGATTTTCTAAACAAAAATCTACCAAAGCCATGAATTATGATGCTTATGTTCGACTTGGTGATAGCTATTTTGGACAAGGTAAATATTGGCCTGCCATGGAATCTTATAATGAAGCATTAGCTATTGGTTCGCCAAAAAGTGATTACGCATTCTACCAAAAGGCTTATTCTTACGGATTTGTTGATCGAAATAATAAAAAGATTAAAGAGCTAACTAATTTTGTTAATCAATTTCCTAAATCACAGTACCTAGATAATGCTTATTACGAGCTAGGAAATACTTATGTTGCAGAAAACCAAGATCAAAAAGGCTTACAGGCTTATCAAAACTTAATTACGAAATTACCTAACTCAAGACTTTTGCCTAGGGCTTTATCTAAACAAGGATTAATTCATTATAATAATAATCAGTATGACAAGGCTTTATCTAAACTAAAATTATTGGTAGAAGACCATCCAGAATCAGAACAAGCTACTCAGGCGGTTAATACTGTTCGTTTGATTTACATAGATATGGATCAACCAGAACTTTATGCCACTTGGGTTAATGATTTAGATTTTATTGAAGTGGAAGATGCCGACTTAGATAACACTACTTTTGAAGCTGCTGAAAATTCATTTTTAAATGGAAATAGTGATCGTGCTATCTCAGGGTTTAAAAAGTATTTAAATCAGTTTCCTAAAGGAATTCATTCCTTGAAATCAAATTTCTACTTAGCTCAGTTGCTATATAATGCAGATCAAAAAGACGAAAGTTTACCTTATTATAAAAATGTTTATGAGGCTTCTTTCAACGAATTTTCTGAACAAAGCATGAATAGACTTGCTCAAATATATCTAGGAAATGACAATTACCAAGAAGCAATTCCTGTTCTTGAAAAACTAGAACAAAATGCAGAGTTTAAGCAAAACATTGTTTTTGCCAAAACTAATTTAATGAAAGCTTATTATTCAACCGAAGATTTCAATAAGACGCTAGATTATGCCGATCAAGTTTTAGTTATGAGTGGAGTAGAAGAACGTGCCTTAAACGATGCGCGCATTTTTAAAGCCCGAGCAGCCATGGCTACTGAAGATTTTTCAACAGCAAGAAAAGCCTATCAGTTGGTTTTTGAAAATGCCTCAGGAAGCCGAGCTGCAGAAGCTCTTTACTACGAATCTTTTTTTCAACACAAAGAAGGGAACTACGAAGATTCGAATGAAAGCATCCAACTCTTAACTAAAGATTTTTCGAGGTATCGCGAATTTGCATTTAAATCGCTTGTGCTTTGGGCAAAGAATTTCCGTGCCTTAGATGATGCTTTTCAAGCCAATTATATTCTTGAAAACGTAATTAAAAATGCTTCAAAATATCCAGAAATTGTTCAAGAAGCAGAAAAAGAACTAGCTGAATTGAATAACGAGCAATCTAAAACAAACGCCTCTTTAGAAACTGAAGCTAATGATGCAGAGAAAGTTGAAGGAAATAAAGATACTAATGACGAATAACTATCACATCAGATAAACCAATTAGTTTAATTTGCGCTTTTTTGGAACTGTATTTTGTTTGATTTTTTCCTATGAGTACTTAGATGTTGTGATACTAATAACTGGTATAAATATAAGTTGATAAAAATGTAAAACTGAAATTATAAGAACTATAGTTTTAATTTTCAATAAAATTAGAAAAATGCGCAGTTTAACAATTTTAAATAAAATATTAGACCGGTATTTTGGTTATTTAAAAATCCTTGACAATACAACTAAAAAGAATTTAATAATAAAGTTGACAAAATCTTTAGTTCTCTGCAAGCTGAAACCAGCCGCACGAATAGCACATTTGGTTTTTCCCAACGCTACATCCAATGCTTAAAAAACCAAATTAGCTGTTTTGCCTTTGCGCTGAATGAAAAATACTATATTGTGAAAGAAAAAAACAACAATTCATAAATGCAAATATTTCAAAAATCTGTAATTCAAAAACACGTCAATAATCTTGATAAAGAGAAAGTTGATAAAGCTTTCGATATATTTCAGGAGAATTATAATCAAGCGAAAATTGAGCAAATAAAAACGCTGAAAGAAGAAGAATATCAAGATGGATTTTTTAGAGACATTTTTGTTGATGTTTTAGGTTACACACTTCGACCAGATGAAAACTTTAATTTACAGCGTGAATATAAAAACCAATCTGATGGAAAAAAAGCGGATGGAGCGATTCTAAAAGATGAAAATGCAATTGCAGTTATTGAGTTAAAATCAACCAAAACAAAGGATTTAACTAAAATCACTCAACAAGCTTTTAACTATAAAAACAATCAACCAGATTGTAAATTCATTATTACTTCAAACTTTCAAAAACTTCGATTTTACATTGATTATTCTAACGAATACGAAGAGTTTGATTTGTTTGCAATGGAACGTGAAAAATTCAATCTGTTGTATTTAATACTTCACAAAGACAGTATTTTTAAGGGTTTACCAATTCAACTTAAAAAAGAAACTCAATTTCATGAGAAAGAAGTTTCAGAAGAACTTTATAAAGACTATTCAAATTTTAAAAGCAAACTTTTTGACAACCTAATCTTAAATCATCCAGAAGAAGATAAGTTGTTGCTTTTCAAAAAATCTCAAAAACTTTTAGACCGTTTTTTATTCATTCTTTTTGCAGAAGATAGCGGATTGCTACCGCCAAATTCAATTCCAAGAATGATAAAGCGTTATGAAATTTTAAAGGAAGAAGACGCTTATAAACCAATTTACGAGATTTTTAAACAGTATTTTGGTTATATGAATATTGGCAGAAAAGGTAAAAAGGAAACTGACGATATTCCAGCTTATAATGGTGGTTTATTCTACGAAGACAAAACATTAAACGACTTTAAAATTGATGATGAAGTTTTAATAGATGATTTAAAAAAGCTTTCAACATACGATTTTAATTCTGAAGTGGATGTCAATATTTTAGGACAGATTTTTGAACATTCACTTAACGAAATAGAAGAAGTTACAGCAGAAATTGAAGGCATAATTTCTGACCAAAAACGCAGCAAACGAAAAAAAGACGGTGTTTTTTACACACCGAAATATATCACCACTTACATAGTTACTAACACCATAGGAAAACTTTGTATTGATAAGAAAAAAGAACTTGATATTGAAGAAATTGAATTTGACAATACATTTTTAAAAGCTGATAAATCCTTAAGCGTAAAAGGTGGAAAACTTTATAAGAAATTAACTACTTATAAAACTTGGCTAACCGAGTTAAAAATAATTGATCCAGCATGTGGAAGTGGTGCATTTTTAAATCAAGCTTTAAATTTCCTTATCGAAGAACATGAAAAAATAGATGATATTATTGCAGAGCTAACAAACTCAACTTTTCGTCTCTTTGATACAGATAAAAACATTCTAGAAAACAATCTTTTTGGAGTAGATATAAATGAAGAAAGTGTTGAAATTGCTCAGCTTTCACTTTGGTTAAGAACAGCAAAAAAAGATCGCAAACTTTCTAAATTAAACAATAATATAAAATGCGGGAATTCACTTTTACAGTCTGATTTTGATTGGTATAAAAAATTTCCACAGGTTTTTAAAGAAAAAAACAAAAAACTATATCATATTACAACAGCAATTCACGATAGTCGAACCTCCAAAAGGATGATAGACTATAAAGTGCGACAAAAAAGAGAAATGGGTACAAACCCATACCCGAACATCATTTATTTCACAAAAGAAGAAGATTTAATCATTACAGAGACTATTGCAGATATTGTAAATAAAGACCATTTAAAACTTGTGGCATTTAATATCTGCGCCGATCATATGCATCTATTAATCGCTTGTGATATAAATGAAGTCGCATCCATCATGCAAAAAATAAAATCTATCACTGCAAAGCGTGTAAATGATGCAAGGTACTTTACAAGGGGTCATGAACCCTTGCAGAAAAGTCATGACCCCTTGCATAATAAAGAAAAAAATCGCAAACCTGTATGGCAGCAAAAATACAGTGCTCCTAAAGAAATAAAGAGTGAAGAACAATTACAAAACACAATTACCTACATACAAAACAACAGAACTAAACATCAATTACCACAACACGATGAGAAGATAGAACATATCATAGACAAAATGTGTTGTTCTATTGATGAAGCTCTTGAGCCTGAATTTACAGGCGGTTTTGACGTGGTTATTGGAAATCCGCCATACATAAAAGAATATACCAATAAACAAGCTTTTGATGGTTTACGGGATTTACCTTCCTACCAAGGTAAAATGGATTTATGGTATATGTTTGGTGATTTAGCGTTAGACATTGTGAAAAAAGATTATGGTTTGATTGGCTACATTGCGCCAAATAATTGGATTACCAATGATGGCGCATCAAAGTTTAGAAATATTGTACTTAACAAAGGTAAGATTACTGAATTTATAGATTTTGGAGATTTTAAAGTGTTTGATTCGGCAGGAATTCAGACAATGATTTACATAATGCAACGCTCTGATAATAATAAAAACTACAATTTTAATTTCTCGAAAGTAATTGACAGCAAAATAAAACACGAAGATGCGCAATTGTTTTTAGAGAAAGTTGCTGATGACAAATACGAATATTTTAATTCTAACATCATCAAAGAAGAATTGATAAACCAACCAATTACTTTTATAAATGCAGAACTCAATTTGATAATTGAGAAAATAAAGAATAAAGAAAATTTCAATTTAGAATCTAAAGAAATTGCTTCAGGTATTGACTTATTGCAAGATTTCGTTAATAAGAAACATAAAGAGGTACTTGAAAATGTAGAAGTTGGAGACGGTATTTTTAATTTAAGCCAGTCGGAATATGATAATTTGAATCTTTCCATAAATGAAAAAGATTTAATAAAACCATTTTATACCACGAGCGAATTACAACAATACTATGGTAATCCAAAAAATAGGCTTTGGATTATTTACACAGATTCAAGCTTTAAGGACGAAGAAAAAATACTTCCCTTTCCAAATATTAAAGGACATTTAGATAAGTTCTTGGACGTATTTACTTCTGTTAACAAACCCTACGGTTTGCACCGTTCAAGAGACGAAAAGTATTTTAAAGGAGAAAAGATTTTTTCATTAAGAAAGTGTTCAGTTCGCCCAAGATTTACATATACCAATTTTGACGCATACGTCAACAGAACTTTTATGGTGATTAAAACCGACAGAATTAACCAAAAATATTTGACGGGAATTTTAAACTCAAATTTGATAGCATTTTGGTTAAAGTATAAAGGAAAAATGCAAGGCAACAATTACCAAATTGATAAAACACCTTTAGAAAATTTACCTTTAATAAATCCGAATAAAGAAGTTCAAGAAAAAATTACCGATTTAGTTTCAAGTATTATTTCAAACACTCAAAAAAGTTCAGATTATCAAGAATTGTTAGACAAAGCAAAAAAGGATAACAATTTTGACAGAGAAATACAATTAACAAAAGAATTGGAGCAATTTTCAAAAGATATAAAACAAGCCGAAAGTAAAATCAATTCAATCATCTTTGAACTTTACGAATTAAATCCAACTGAGATTTCAACGATTGAGAAAAATATTAACTGACGAAAGCCAACGCTCAAAGCCATACACATATGCAATTCGCACCAGCCAACCCACAAGCCCAAAATTGCAAATAAGTATGTCTTTCTGCCCACGCTGAATGAATAGCAGAACCTTAAAAAGCTAGCAGAGAATAGCGACTAACAAAAATGGCGAGCTTTGTAGCTGTAACGATTCCGAAGCTTTGGAAGTGTATTTTTAGAAACTTAATGTATAACCGAAAACTTACGCATCTTAAGTTGTCACTTATGCTTTCTTCAAGCCGTTCTACTGAACTATCGAGAACATGATTTTTGATATCAAATCTTGTTGTCGATAGATTTTTTTTAAATTAAATTACATCAACACTTTTTTTGATGATGCAAATGGGGTTAATTTTTCAGAAAACTTCATTTAAGAATTTGATAAACTCTATCATTGCCTATAAACTCACTTGCGTATATTCATTTTTGTAAATTTTCACAATAATCAAAAATATAGAAATCAATAATGGACCAAAGATTAACCCAATAAATCCAAATAGTGGAATTCCAATGATTACGCCTATAAACGTAATTAATGGATGTTCATTAGCCATTCTTTTTAAAATATAAAGTCTAAATAAATTATCTGATGAGTTTACAATGATAAGTCCGTAGAGAGCAAGTCCAATGGCGGCTCCAGTAGCACCATCTGCCCAAAGAATGATGCAGGCTGGTATAATTCCAGAAATAGTTCCCACAAACGGAATAATAGATAAAACAGCTGTAATAACAAACCAAAACCAAGCATCTTCAACACCAAATATCCAAAAGCCAATAAGAGCCACAACACCTTGAAGAAAGGCAACTAATGGAATACCAACAGCATTGGCTTTTACCTTTTCAATAACTTCTTTACCCAACAACTGCTGATTTGTTTTACTTAATGGCGTATAAGTAAATAAGGATTGCTTCATGTTTTTTTGATTAATCAACATAAAAAACAATATAAAATACATGATACTTAATGCAATAAAAACATCAAAAGTTCCAGTGGCTAAACCTTGTAAACCACTAGAAACAAAATCGGCAACTGCGCTAGAATCTATATTGTCTGAAATATTTGCAGCTAAATCAAAACCGTATTTTGTCTTTAAATTTTCAAGTTGTATTTTTAGTGCTTCAACAGTTTCTTCAGAATTTCTAACTGTTTTTCCTATTTTTGTACTTAGCATATATACTACCAAAAACAAGGGAATGATAATTATCAGTGTAGATATCAAAATAAAGGTTGATGAAACAATGTTTCTATTCCACCCTTTATTTAATAGTCTTTGTGCGGGTTTTTTAAATAACACGTAAATAGTTAGTGCGCCTAAAACACCAGACAAATAGGGCAGTAGTTTGTCAATAATTACTCCCCCTATTAAAAAAATACAAATAAGAATAAAAATTTGTCTAATTACATTAGGGTGTATTTGGTTGGTTTTCATAACAATAATTAATTCTAAGGTTTAAAAATTTCGTTTTTATTTTTGAAGGCTTTAAATTCTAAGGCGTTTCCACTTGGATCTAGAAAAAACATTGTGGCTTGTTCGCCTGCTAAGTTTTTAAACCTTATATAAGGTTCTATTTCAAACTGTACTTTCTTTTTCTTCAAATTTTTGGCAAAGCTATGAAAAAACTTCCATTCTAAAATAACTCCAAAATGAGGAACAGGAACTTGGTTTCCATCAACTTCATTAAAATGCTTTTTTGTTTTATTTTTTGATTCATGAAGTACTAATTGATGAACAAAAAAATTAAGGTCAACCCAATGAGCTGATTTTCTCCCTTCTTTACAATCAAGTATTTCCGTATAAAACAATCTTGATTCTTCAAGTTCATTTACAGGAATGGCTAAATGAAACGCTGGCAACTGCATAACTTTTTTTAAAGCTAAAATACATATTTAATTGCTTTTTTTATTTTTTGTGAACGCTAGTTTTATTGCTTTTTTAATTCAAATTATTTCATCTTTAATTAGATGGTAGAAATAAGAAATCTTCAATCTAAATGGTTAAATATTAGTCAATGACTTAAGCTCTAGCAGAGAAATCATTTTCTTTGTAAAAAAAAGCTTATGCCTAAGAAAAAACCAGATCAAGTTGTGTTTAATGAAAAGGAGAACAAGTATAACGCTAGTTTACTTCCTTATGCAACTAATACTGGCGCTCCTAAAATTGAAGCCACCGATGTTACCGCATGGAAAAACAGCAACATAAGTAAAGTCAACCATCAAATTAAAACAAAATTTGAAGCACTTAAAAAAGAATATGAAAATTTGATGGAACAATATGAGTATAACAATTTAGTTTACCAAGCCAATTACAGTTTTGAACCTATTGTAGGTCAGGTATATTTTCTTTATGAATCCTCTAAAAAAGGACTTTTTCTTTCCCTCATTTCTCCTGAAGAATGTAATTTTGATTATAGAGGTAGCTTTCAATTGAATGAGGATAAAATGTGGATAAGAGCTGACAAGGAGGGTTAATTTTTTATTGAATTCCAAAGAAATCAATTAGCTAGCTAATAAACCAAAAAAAGTAGTAACTTCGCCAAAAATTAGAAACACTAATTTATTTCTTTTTCTTTCCTACATCGAAGTTGTTCAACTTCAGATTAATTTTAAAGTTTAAGAATTCTAATAGATTATACTACCCACAAGACCGGGGTTATATTTTCTTTAATTATAGGTCTTAAACAAAATTACAATGAAATTTACAGATTTAAATTTAATACCGCCTATTCTGGAGGCTTTAAAAACACAGGGCTATACACAGCCAACTCCCATTCAAGAACAAACTATCCTACCAGCCTTAGAAGGAAAGGATGTATTAGGTTGTGCGCAAACGGGAACCGGAAAAACTGCAGCTTTTGCTATTCCTGTTATTCAGCAATTAATACAAAAACCATTACATCATTCAGGAAAACGACCGATTAGGAGCTTAATTTTAACCCCAACACGAGAACTTGCCATCCAAATTGCAGAAAGTTTTGAAAACTATGGAGCCAATACTCAACTTAAATACAAAGTAATTTTTGGAGGAGTAAGTCAACACGGACAAGTAAAAGCGCTTCAATCTGGAGTAGATGTTTTAATAGCGACCCCTGGAAGATTATTAGATTTGATGCAACAGAAATATGTGCAACTTCATCAACTTGAGTACTTTGTTTTAGATGAAGCAGACCGAATGTTAGACATGGGGTTTTTGAATGATGTGAAAAAAGTGATAGCTAAAATTCCTAAGAAAAGACAATCTTTATTTTTTTCAGCTACTATGCCAAAGGATATTGTAAAACTAGCCAACACCATTTTAATTGACCCTATAAAGGTTGAAGTTACTCCAGTTTCAAGTACGGCAAATACCATACAACAGTTTGTTTATTTTGTAGATAAAGGGAATAAGAAAAGCTTATTAAAAGAAGTTTTAGAAGATAATCAAATTGACCGTGTTTTAGTTTTTACAAGAACTAAGCACGGAGCCAATAAAGTGGTGAAAGATTTGAATAAAGATGGAACAACGGCTTTAGCTATTCATGGTAACAAATCTCAAAATGCCCGTCAAAAAGCATTGAGTAGTTTTAAAGCCAATGAAACTCGTGTTCTTGTGGCTACAGATATTGCTGCTAGAGGAATAGATATTGACGACTTAACCCACGTTATTAACTTTGAACTACCAAATATAGCTGAATCTTATGTTCACCGAATAGGAAGAACCGGAAGAGCAGGTGCAGACGGTACCGCTATTGCTTTTTGTGATGCTGAAGAAAAAGCTTATTTAAAGGATATTCAGAAATTAATTGGAAAATCAATTCCTGTTCTAGAAAACAAAAACTTTCCGTTAGTTAATCATCATGTGGAGAAGAAGAAACCACAGCAAAAACCTAAGGGGAGGAGGAATTCAAACTCTAGAAACAAAGGATTTAAGCGTTAATTTACTTGTATTCAGTTAGTTGATGTTCTTTTGAATCTATTGGTTTTGAATCTATTGGTTTTTATATTTTTTTTGAAATTAAAAATAATTTAATGTATATTTGCCAATAACATGCGGGAGTAGCTCAGTTGGTAGAGCGTCAGCCTTCCAAGCTGAATGTCGCCGGTTCGAACCCGGTCTCCCGCTCTAATTAAACCGCTATTTTTTTTAAAATTTCTAGCAATTTTATTTATCTACTTTAAACTAATCTAGGTTAAATTTAACTCATTTACTTTTTTAAATTTTACAAAGACACTTCTAATTTTAAATTCAATTATTTTACAGCTTTTTGTTTGTAATAAATTATCTTTGAAGACTAAGCAAAATTTATGGCATTAATTAAAAAAGTACTGGACAAAGAGCCAGTGATTGGAGAAGAGTGTTTTTTAGCTGAAAATGCTACCGTCATCGGTAATGTTTCTTTAGGACAAAAATGTAGTGTTTGGTTTAACGCCGTGATTAGAGGCGACGTCAATTCGATTGAAATTGGTGATTTTGTAAATATACAAGACCAAGTTATGATTCATTGTACGTATGAAAAAGCTGCAACAAAAATCGGAAATCAGGTTTCTATTGGGCATCGAGCAATTATTCATGGTTGCGAAATCCAAGATCATGTGTTAATTGGAATGGGAGCAATTATAATGGATGGCGTAGTAATAGAAGAAGGAAGTATAGTTGCCGCTGGCGCCGTAGTGCTTGAAAATACTCGCATTGAAAAAGGGAGCATCTATGCAGGAATTCCTGCTAAAAAAGTAAAATCAGTAAGTCCAGAATTAATGCAAAACGAAGTTCAACGTATTGCAGAAGCTTATGTTACTTATTCTAGTTGGTATAAATAGTAGCTTTAATTCGCTAAAAAAAAAATAGGAAAATTAACTTCATAGCATCAACTGTCTCTTCTTAAAAAATCTGAGACTAGATAGCTTAAAGCTTTTCCAAGTTGAGGATTGTTTGTTGCGTCTGCTTCACAAATGTGCAAATACTTTACGGTTTCTTTTCTTACTAGTTTTAAAAAGCTCCTCATTTCACCTAAACTAAAGCCTGATGGTGTTTTAGCTGAAGAATTAAAATTAGCAATTGCATCACAATCAATTTCTAAACCAAAGTCATTTTTTACAAAATTAACTCCCGATTTTAATTTCACTAACATATCTATACTAGATAAGTGAACTAAGTCCTCGTAAAGCTGAAAATCAATATTTTTTTTGTTTTCAATTTCATCTAAAATGTATTGTGGAGTATAGTTTTTGTGAATACCAAACATAAAGTAGTAGTTCAAATAGCCTTTTTCTATAGCGTAGCTAAATCCATTACCGGAATGCCTATAATTAGTTGTTCTTAAGTCGGTGTGTGCATCAATATTAATAACATTAATCATTTTTTCAGTCGCTAAGAAGCAACCTTGAATTAGTCCTAAAGCATTATTATGCCCACCACCAATAGCTAAAGGAAAATGACCTTCTTCTTTAATTTTTTTAACCACTTCAGTAACTTTAAGGTCAATTTCTTCAACCCATTTTCCTAATTGCAAAAAACCTTCGGGTTCATGTAAAGCTAAGTTTTCAGCCTTATTTTGTTGTTCACTACAATCAATATATCCTAGAATGGCAATTTTTGTTTGGTTGTTATAGTCATTAAATTGAATATTTAAAAAGGCTTTTAAAAATTCATTCCAGGTCTTTTTTGCCCCAGGCACACCATAGTTTCCTCTAATTCCTACGTCTTCTGGAATACCAAATAAAATATGGTAATCTTCAAGTTCTTCTAATTCATCAAGATGCTGAATGATTTTTATTTTTTGACCTAGCTTTACTTCACCAGATCGGTACTTTACAAGATTGTCTATATCTTCTTTTGAATAATAATGAATCATAGTTTAGGGGTTGATTTGTGGTTCTCCTTGAATATATACTTCTTCTATATGATTATTACCAAAGGAATAAGGCAAAAACGAATACGAAGGAATTTCCTGTGTAAGAATTAAATTAGCTAATTTTCCTTTAGTTATGCTGCCCACTTTATGCTCTAATTCAATAGCATAGGCGGCATTTATTGTTGCTGCATTAATAGCTTCTTCTGGTGTCATATTCATTTTGATACACGCCAAAGATACAATTAAGTTCATGTTTCCGTTTGGGGTACTTCCTGGATTATAATCTGTAGCTAAAACCAAAGGAAGTTGAGCTTCCAAAATTTTTCTTGCTGGAGTGTAAGGAATACTTAAAAAAAGTGAGCAAGAAGGTAGGGCTACAGGAATAGTGTTACTTTTTTGTAAATCTTTTAAATCTTTTTCAGTTAAAACCTCAAGGTGATCTACACTTAAAGCTTGGTTTTGTACAGCTTTTTCTATCCCACCGATAGAGTTAAACTGATTAACGTGAATTTTCGATTTTAAACCATACTTTTTACCAGCTTGCATAATTAACTCGGTATCGTTTAAATCAAAATAGCCTTGCTCACAAAAAATGTCAATGTATTCAGCAAGATTTTGTTCGGCTACTTTAGGAAGCATGTCATTGATAATGTGTTGAATATAAGCAGATTTATCTCCTTTATATGCTAAGGGAACGGCATGCGCACCCAAAAATGTTTTTTTGATAGGAAGTTTATATTTATTGCCTAACTTTTTAGCAACTTTGAGCATTTTCAATTCGGCTTCAATGGTAAGACCGTAACCTGATTTTATTTCAATGGCTCCAGTTCCCATTTTAATAACTTCTTGAAGTCGCTTTTCACTTTGTTTAAAAAGCTCTTCTTCAGTAGTTTCTTGAAGTTTTTTAGCAGAATTTAAAATACCACCACCACGCTTGGCAATTTCTTCGTAGCTCAGTCCATTTATTCGATCTACAAACTCGTTTTCTCTATTGCCAGCATAAATTAGATGTGTGTGCGAGTCAATCCAAGTTGGAAGAATTATTTTTCCTTTGGCATCAACTTTTTTAAGCTTAAGATGCAAAGGGCAAGAGCTCATTTCTCCAAAATCAGCAATCTTTCCATTTTCAACTAATAACCACGCATTTTCAATACAGGGTAAGACTTTCATCTCACTGCCCTTAAGTAGCTTGTTTTCAGATCTTACTTGTAAAAGTGATTGAATATTATAAAAAAGTAAATTCATTGTTAAGTTTTACTATGAGCTTATAGTTCAAATCTACATTTTTTTTAGAAAACGCATAAGGAAATAATAAAACTATTTAATTGAATGCATCGGGATATTGAAAATCATTGAGAATAATTCCTCAGCTTCACTAACAAGAATTAGTCTCAACTTGATAAAGCTTTTATTTAGAATCAGAATTTGTCTCTTCAATATTCTTCAAAATTTAGCTAATTGTATTCTTATTTTGCTTGAACTAAAAACAGGTTTATATGCTTTCGGGTGAGATGTTAAATCTGTTTTTTAATCACTTTTTGCATTTCGCTTCAATGATTTATTTCTTTTAATTAGGGCACTTTACAGAGTTTTAAAAAATATTTTTTCTTATTTTAGTGTCAAATTTCATCCCATGGAAAAATCAAAAGAAAAGTTTAGCATTAAACAATGGTCAGAAAATGATAGACCTAGAGAAAAACTTCTTAATAAAGGAAGAAATTCTTTGAGTGACGGAGAGTTATTAGCTATTTTGATTGGTTCTGGAAACAGAAAGGAAAGTGCAGTTGATTTGTGTAAGCGAATTTTAAACGAGCATAACAACAAACTTTCCGAAATCTCTAAATTAAATGTAGAGCAGCTTCAAAATTATGTAGGTATAGGCGAAGCTAAAGCAATTAGTATTATTGCTGCCTTAGAAATTGGTAAAAGAAGACGTTTAGAAGAAGCGCTTAGCCTTGATAAAATTAAGTCGAGTAGAGATGTTTTTGAATTAATGCATCCAGTTTTAGGTGATTTAGGCCATGAAGAATTTTGGATTTTATTACTCAATAATTCAAATAAGGTGATGGGAAAACATTCCTTAAGTAAGGGCGGAATTACTGGAACAGTAGTAGATGCAAGGTTGGTTTTTAAAAAAGCAATAGAAAAAGCTGCAGTAGCTTTAATTCTTGTTCATAATCACCCTTCAGGAGCATTATATCCTTCTAATGCAGACATTAACCTCACTAAATCGCTTAAAGCTGCAGGAGAAATTCTTCAAATAAAAATATTAGACCACCTAATAATCACTCAGCAGAGTTATTACTCATTTGCAGATGAAGGCAATGTAATTTAAAATAAAATTAATAGTTACTTATTAAACCTTGTTTAAAACTCATTGATCAATTTTTATAAGTTTGTATTTTTTAGTTAAAGCCTAAGTTAAACAATGGTATTTTTGTAATTTTACCAATTATTTATTGGATATGCCCATTAATCAAATCTTAGTTTTTACCCCTCAACTTAATAGTAGAATTCAATATACTTTTGATCATTTACTTCATCAAGTTTTGGGTTTTGAGCTTCAATATACCTACAAAATAGAAGAATTTGTTGCTTATGATGGTCCTAAGTTTTCTTACGGAAAAAATCCTTTAGGAGGCGAATTGTTTGTAGAAGAATTTGGACTTCTAAATGAGCATGGTTTTGAAGATATAGATATTAATGTTTCAGATTGGGGAGGTTTACCTTGCTTTTTTCGAGTTTCTGAACAAAGTGAAGTAGAATTTGATTTCTTTTCTGCAACTTTTTATTTAATTTCAAGGTATGAGGAATATCAACCTTATGTAAAAGATGATGATGAAGGTTTTCCTATTGAAGAAAGCTTAGCCTTTAAAAATGGTTTTTTACACTTGCCTCTAGTCGATTTATACGCGCATAAATTTTTTAAAATTCTGAAAAATAAATTTGAAGTTTTAAAATTGCCTAAAAAACTTTCTAAAACAAATATTATATTTGCTGTTGAAAGCGCTTTTGCTTACCAGGAGAAGAGTTTTTTCAGACAAGTTGGCGGAGCTTTTTATGACTTGTATCATTTAAATGTGAATAAACTTTGGGAAAGAATTCAAGTTAACTTTAAATTTAAAAAAGACCCTTATAATGTATTTGAAGAGCTGAGAAAGTTAAAAAACAAGAGCGAATATAAATTTATATTTTTATTTCAATTGAGTGATTTTTCTGTTAAAAATCGAAATATTAATCATAACAAAAGAACTTATCAACACCTAATTAAATCAGTTGGTGATCATTTTACAACGGGTATGCTAATTGGTTATGATGCACTAAAACAAGCAGCGATTTTAATAGAAGAAAAAAAACGCTGGGAAGGTATAGCCAAAGTAGATTTAAAGGTTACAGGAAATAAAAAATACAGTCTAAATTTTCCTGACGCCTATATTAACTTAGGAAAAATGGGAGTAAAATCAGATTATTCTTTAGGCTACCCTAAGCATATTGGTTTTCGAGCTAGCACTAGTACCGCATTTAAGTTTTATGATCTTGATTTAGAGCAAGCAACTCCATTAACCATTCACCCTTGTGTTTTTAATTCTGAGATATTACAGCATCAAGAACTTGAACAAGTAAAACATCAATTATACATGTTGAGAAAAAGTAGTAAAAAAGTAAGAGGAGAATTTAATTTATTAATGGAAAATTCAGATTACACTTCTGCTAGCATAAAAAAATTACTAAAAGGCATTTTAAAAAATGAAGAAAAATAATATAACCGATGTGTTTTTTGATTTAGACCATACCTTGTGGGACTTTGAAAAAAACTCTAGACTAACCTTTCAAGATATATTTGAGGACTTAAAGTTAACATCAATCTTTGAAACATTCATGCAAGCTTATGTGCCTACTAATTTCAAATATTGGAAACTTTTCAGAAATGAGTTAATTTCTAAAGAAGACTTAAGGTATCATCGTCTAAAAGAAAGTTTTGATTTAGTCAATTACAAAGTTTCAGATGAATTGATTCACTCAATAGCCATAGCTTACATAAAACATTTGTCTAATCAAACTCATTTGTTTGCAGGGGCAACAGAATTGCTTGAGTTTTTAAAAAGAGATTATAAATTACACATTATAACCAACGGATTTGATGAAGTTCAATACAAAAAATTAGATCGCTCGGGTTTGAGTCCTTATTTTTCAACAGTTACAACCTCTGAAGATGTAAATTTGAAAAAACCAAACCCCAAAGTATTCATGCATGCGCTTGAAAAAGCTAATACGCTAGCAAATAATTCAGTAATGATAGGAGACAATTTAGAAGCTGATATTGAAGGAGCTTCTAAGGTTGGAATGCATGCTATTTATTTTGGAAATGAAAACTATGACGGATTTAAAACCAATAATCTAATTGATATAAAGAAGTTTTTTGAATGATTCTTATAAGGCTTTAATTTCTATCGATTTTTCTTAATTGACTTATTTTTACTTAGATTTGTCTAAAATAATTTCCATGAAAAAAACACTTTTTTTTATTGCTACTTTAAGCTTATTATTTATACAAAATACCGAAGCTCAAGGTTCAGTTTTAGATGATTATTCGCACCTTGTTGTTCCTATTCGTTATGAATTTCAAGACTCAGACAATCAATTTCAACTCAACTCTTTAATCAGGCATACATTTAAAGAAGAGGGTTTTGAAACTTTTATGTCTGAAGAAAAATTGCCGATAACTTATTTTGAAAATCCTTGTGATGGTTTAGCAGTAGAATTAATTAGAGAGCGAAATATAATCAGAACAATGATTATTATTCAGCTTAAAGATTGCAGAAGAAAAGTAGTTTTTCAATCAAAGGCCGGAACCTCCAGAGAAAAAGACACAAGAGCAGCCCTACATGAAGCCTTTAAAGAAGCTTTTTTAAGTATAGAAGATGAAGCGCTTAAGAGTATGTTTGATAAACGGGAACGCCCTAAAAGAGAGATGGCTCCAAAAAAAATGAGTAGGGAAGAACAAAAAGCTCAATTTGTAGAAGTCATTAAAGCACAAAGTGACCATTACCGCTATGCAGGCACTACTTACCTGATTTTTAAGCGTGATCAAAACTTTGAGGTTTATGACAAAACTGGGCTAAATAAAATTGCAGACATTAAAAAAGCAGATGGAAAAACTTTTCTCTATCATGCTGACGAAATAAATGGGGTTGCCAATTTTGATGAAGATGGCAATTTAATTGTTCAGTATATGGATGAAGTACTAAATGACGTAGAAACATTTACCTACAAAAAAATCACTCAATAAATTTAAGAGGCTAATTTTTTATTCAGCCTCTTAAAACTAGATTAAGTTGAAGTAGGCTGTTGAATAGAATCTTGTTCTATTGTTTCTTTTGTAGCATTTTCTTGTTGTTGTTTTCTATATTCAATTAATTCTTTTAATTCAATACCGTACTTACTGCGCTTAATATTTTGATCTAAACTAGTATAAACGGTATCTAAGTATTTGATATTTAAATTAGTACCTTCAGAAAGTAGAGTAAACGGAGCTAACTCTAAGTCTTTGTTTTTTAAAGCGAAATTAACTAGATACAAATACCTTCTTCTTTCCATACCTCTTTTTTTCTTTTCGAAGTCATCAAGATTTTTGTTTTGACTTTTTAATTTAAATTCCTCTTCTACCAATTCTAAATCTTGGTTATTAAAACCTTTAATGATGCTTCTTAATTCCTCAAGTTTTTCCTGATTTCTTGATGTTGAACTAATTTTAGCTTTTGTAAAGTCAGTTACTTTTGCTTCTATATTATAAGTGCCTTCTTCAGCAAAAAAGCTAATCGATTCTATATAATCATCATTATTGTGCTTCTTAAGTACTAACAACATAAGTTCAGGTTCTTCAAGTTGAGCTTTTAGTTTAAAGTTTTCATGTTTGCCTTCAAATTTAGCTGAATCAAGATTAACTAAGCTACTATCTCTTACTGCTTGAAGGTATATTTTACCTAATTTAAGATCGCTAATTCGCCCTTCAATATGCAGGTTATAGCTAGTCTTGTTCTCACTACAGGCTAGAAGGCTTAGTGTTACAATTGAAATAAAAAGTAATTTTTTCATACGTATATAATTAAAATTTAGAGGCAATTTCCATAAGCATAGTACAAGCTAAAGCAGCATAAGTCCCAACAACATACCCAAAAACAGCTAAAAGCACCCCTACACTAGTTAATGAAGGGTGAAAAGCAGCTGCCACTACGGGAGCAGATGCTGCTCCACCAACATTTGCCTGACTTCCAACTGCCAAGAAGAAATAAGGCGCTTTTATTAACTTAGCAACTAGAATTAAAAGCCCTGCGTGAATGCTCATCCATACTAATCCAATAGCTAATAGTCCAGGATTTTCAAAAATTGTAGCTAAATCCATTTTCATTCCAATAGTAGCAACAAGGAAATAGATAAAAATACTTCCAATCTTGCTCGCTCCTGCACCTTCATAAGTCTTTGCTTTAGTAAACGATAAACCTACACCAATTAAAGTAGTAATACTCACCATCCAAAAGAACTGAGAAGCAAATGAAGATAAAGCCGATTTTTTATTGTTAAAAACTTCGAAACTAGAAGTTAGAAAGCTAGAAATTTCGTCTGCTGAAAAATGGGCAATTCCAACAGCGGTAAAGGCAAACCCTAGCATAATCATATAATCTGCTAAGTTAGGAATTTTGCTTACACTTTTTGTATAGTTC
The DNA here is from genome assembly GCF_011089875.1 of Psychroflexus maritimus. Taxonomy (GTDB): domain Bacteria; phylum Bacteroidota; class Bacteroidia; order Flavobacteriales; family Flavobacteriaceae; genus Psychroflexus; species Psychroflexus maritimus. The sequence continues at coordinate 67,038 of NZ_JAANAS010000032.1, forward strand.
GAAACTCTCTCTTTCAAATCATCAATAGCAGAATTGTCTGCTTTTAACCACGAATCAATAGCATTTTTCTTACCAATACCAATCAAAATCACTGCCATCCAAATATTAGCAACAACGATGTCAACTAATACCATTCCACCATATTTTTCTGGGTTGTATTCAAAAATTTCAAGCATAGCAGCTTGGTTTGCACCGCCTCCTATCCAACTGCCCGCAAGTGTAGCAAGTCCTCTCCAAACGGCATCCGGTCCTACACCTCCTACAGTTTCAGGTGAAACGATAGCGATTAATAGAATTGCTATTGGACCACCAATTACAATGCCAACTGTGCCCGTGAAAAACATGATTAAAGCTTTATATCCTAGGTTTGCAATGGCTTTCAAATCAATACTTAAAGTAAGTAAAACTAAGGAAGCTGGAAGCAAATACCTACTAGCCACATAATATAAATTTGATTCTTTGTCACTAATAATATTTAGTGAATTAAAAACAGCGGGTACCAAGTAACACATTAATAATGCTGGTACTACTTTATAAAACTTACTCCAAAAACCAGTTTTGATAGAAGAGGTATAGAATATGATAGCTAATGAAACTGAAAGAATTCCTAATACTATTGCATCATTAGTAAACATGGGTGCATAAATCATAAAACGCAAATTTGTGTAAAAATAGAAAATTAGCTGATTTCTACAAGTGTTTTAAAAATTCACTTCTTAAATACTTCGCAACCCCATCTTCTTTAGCTGCAGATGTAATTGCTTTAGCTACAGCTTTTACTTCTTCTTTCGCATTTTTAACAGCAATTCCCATTCCCACATTTTTGAGCATTTCTATGTCGTTGAAATTGTCGCCAAAGGCCATTACTTGACTTCTGTCTAAGAGATATTTTTCTTTTAAGAGCAGGTCTATAGCAGTAAGTTTTGATATTTCTTTTGGGGCAATTTCAATATAGGTTGGTTTTGAACGATACAAGTGAAGCTCATTTCCAAACGCATGATTTAGGTATTCAAAAAGTTGGTTAATAGCCCTTTCTTCTCCCATACACATTAGTTTATTTGCACCAAATTTTGTTTTTTTCCATTTTTTAAGCACTTTATTATTGCCTAGTATTTGTGGCTTTACCTTCGTGTTATTCTGCTCCCTTTCTGCCCAATAATCCATACTCGGAACATACCAATCATCTCGTTGATATAGGCTTAAATGGACTTTAGAATTTTCTTGATTAAACTCTATTATTTTTTCAAGGTGACTTAAAGTTATTTCCGTAGAACTCAGAATTCGATTTTGATCTATTATGAGTCCTCCATTATAAGCTATAAGAGGTTGGTCTTCAATAGCAAGTTGTGTTTGTAAATGACGCATAGCTGCTGGCATTCTAGAGGATATCAAAATAAAATTATACAACGAATTTAAAGCTTTTACCGTGTTGATAGTAGAAGCAGATAACTCGCGATTTTTATTAAGTAAAGTTCCGTCTATATCAGAACAAATTAACTGAAAGCTCATAATTGTTTGTTTAGGTCGCAAATTTAGACCAATTAGAACATAAAGTATCTATAAATTATTAAAATTACTTTTTCTTAATTAAAAATTTGTACTTCGATTGTACTCAGCAGAACTATCGAGACCTCACTTCGATACAATTTCAACTCCACTCTCGTTTGTTGAAATCACTCAGTGACCTCACTTCGATACAATTTCCTTTCCCTTACTGGTCAAGAATAAAACTCGACCTGACATAAGGTTCTCATTGCGGGGAGATACCGCACTTCCCCTTTACCTTTTTGACATTCCGCACGAGCGATAACGAGATGCGGAATCTTATGGATTGGAATTCTGAACATGTCTTTGGTTAGGTAGTTTATTTGTGTTTTCATTACGTGGAGATTCCGGATAAATTTCTTAGGAAATTTTCCGGAATGACAGATTAATGAGGCTGTTAGTAAATTTTCTGGAATGACAGGTTAATAGGGTTTTGTCACACCGAGGGACGAGGTGCCGCATCCTGCTAATCACGTTCTGCTTTTTAAGTCCCCCCTTCGGGGGTTAGGGGGCTTAGTTCCCTCCCCTTTGGGGAGGGCTAGGGAGGGGCTTTTCTACCTCTTCAACGTAAAATTAGACTTAAACGTTTTTCTAGCGCCTGTTCTGGGGTCGGTGTATTCTACTTTGAACCAGTAATCATTACTAGGCATGGGTTTGCCGTTATAAGTGCCGTCCCAGCCTTCACTACTCGGACTTAATTGCTTGAGAAGTTTCCCATAACGATCGAAGATGTAAATCTTAGCATTACTTTGATTAGCTAATCCAATGATATTCCAAGAATCATTAAATCCATCTTCATTTGG
>NZ_JAANAS010000033.1 GCF_011089875.1 Psychroflexus maritimus
CACGATAGCTAAGGCTATCCTTCAAAAAATTGCCTTGTAACTGAATATCCTTATTGATTTTGACTTTGTGATTATAATCGAACTCAGGTTATTAAACTCAGTTCACTTAATCTAACTTTAATTTACGCTAGGTTTATGTTTTACTAAAACCAATTTACTGAAAGAATTGTACCCCCTATAAAACAAGCTCTTTTTCTTTCTTTTTACTGGAAAGGTTTTGAACTACATTTGGTTGATTAATAAAGGCTTTAGCTTCTTTAATCAACTTATTTTGCATGTATTTTTTTCTTCTATTTTGTGTATTGCTTAAAACAATAACCACTAAATCATCCTGCGGAAAATAGCTTAAGCCATTTCGGTAGCCATCCCAAATCCCATTGTGGTAAATGACAGGCTCTTTGGTATTAGTGTATTTGGTTCTAAAGCCCATTCCATATTTGTAGGTATCAAATTCATCTTGATTAAACATCAATTCTACATAATCTTTACTTAAAACCTTATTGTTTTTCAAGGCAATAAACCAACGGAATAAATCGGTGGAAGAAGCATAAACTCCTTTATCGCCTAAAGCTCGATTATGAAAACTTGGAGGAAGGTTTACATAACCTCTTCCATAACCAATAAAGGCATTAGCAACAAAATCAATTGCTCTATTAGGTAAACCAATGTAAGTGTCGTTTAAACACAAAGCATCAAAAATTCGCTCTCCTAGAAAGTTCTCGAAACTTATGCCACTTACTTTTTCAACCAAAGCAGCTAAGACCACATAATTTGAATTATTGTAATTAAATCGACTGCCTGGTGTAAAATTAAGGTGCCTTTGATGAGCAGAAATAAGCTTGACTACCTCTTGGTTATTAGGCGCATGAGACTTATTCCAGAAGGCTTCTGTAATGTACATGTAATCCCAAAGTCCAGAACGGTGTTTTAAAAGTTGACGAATACTTACCGATTCAAATTTAAAGTCGGGTAAGTAATTAGCTACAGGAGCATCAATGTCAAGGCAATTTTCTTCTGCTAACATTAGTACCGCTGCGGCAGTAAATTGTTTACTTACCGAGGCTAATTCAAAAGAAGTATCACTTCTTAGACTTGTTTTATTCACAGGATTTTTAAATCCGTAGGACTCTTGAAAAATAATTTGATCTTTATAAGCTACTAAAACCGAACCATGAAATTTGGTGTATTTAGCTTTTAAATCGATAGCAGTTTTAAAGTTTTTATAAGCCTCAAGATGATGGATAGACTTGAAGCTTTTAAATGCTGAATAATCTACAAAAACCTCATCACGATCAAGTGAATTGACCTTATTAGTCAAATTGATTTTGGTTTTTTCGTCAAGTCCGTTTTCAGAAAAAACAAGATTAGTTAAGGTGAAAATTACCAAAACTACAAGCGCTAGAAGTACAAAGTTTATTTTTTTTCTAGTTTTACTAGACATTGAAGCTGTTTTAAAAAAAAACAAAACTAAGGATTTCTCATTGAAAAACTATAGTGGTATTAAATTCATCTAAAAAATACTTTAAATGATTAGCTAAAATAAACCCATCATGATTTCATTTTCTTCCTTTAAAACAGTAGGATAGGGGTGATGATATAATGAAATAACACAGCTGCTGAATAAAGATAAGGTGTTTAGGAAATAGCATATATAGATTTTTTTACCTTGGTTTTTATTTAAGCTAGAATTGATATATGGAATATTTGTGTTTTCTAGTTTTTTTTGCACCTTTGAAACACAAATTAAAAGCGGTTCAGATGTCAGAATTTTGGTTCTATTTAAATTTAGGTATTCAACATGTATTAGATTGGAATGCTTATGATCATGTTTTATTTCTTACTGCTTTGGTAGTTGGTTATCAATTTAGCAGTTGGAAAAAGGTATTTTGGTTAGTCATCATGTTTACCTTAGGCCATACTATTTCATTAGGGCTTGCCGCATACCAACTAGTGCAAGTAGATGAAAAATGGATAGAGTTTTTGATTGCAGCCAGTATTTTATTTACGGCGGTTTATAGCTTGTTCACTGGAAGAAAAACAAAATCAGGAGCTAAGTTAAACTTACTTTATGTAGTTACTTTATTTTTTGGATTGGTACATGGCTTTGGCTTTTCTTCTTATTTTTTAATGATTTCAGAGAGTGTAGAACAACCTTTGCTAGTGCTTATTGAATTTGCACTTGGCATTGAAATAGCTCATCTACTTACTGTTTTGGTTGTTCTTTTGCTAGCTTTTATTGCACAGCGTATTTTTAAAGTATCAAAACGCGATTGGGTTTTAGTTATGGCTTCAATTATTATTGGTTTATCTATTCCTATACTTAGAGAAGTTTGGTTGTGGTAATATTTTATTTTTTATTTAAAGTTTGTTCCGCTAAGAAAACTTACATTTACTCCCCATGAAGATTTCAAAAAAACAACAAAAGTTTGATAAAGCTTATTTGCGTATTGCAAAAGAGTGGGGCAAGTTGTCTCACTGTAACCGAAAACAAGTAGGGGCGATTATTGTTAAAGACCGAATGATTATCTCTGACGGCTATAATGGCACCCCTTCTGGTTTTGAAAACAAGTGTGAAGATAACGAAGGCAGTACCAAATGGTATGTTTTACATGCTGAAGCAAATGCTATTTTAAAGGTTGCCCGATCAACTCAATCTTGTCAAGGAGCTACTTTGTACATTACACTTTCGCCATGCAAAGATTGCAGCAAGTTAATCCACCAAGCTGGAATTACCCGCGTAGTTTTTCAAAATGCGTATAAAGATGATGCAGGAGTTCAATTTTTAAAAAAAGCTGGAGTAGAAATCACACACCTAGAAAATATTTTGCATAATGAATAATTTGCCTAAAAAATACCTGCCTTTAATCATTGGTTTTTCTTTAGCCACGGGAATTATTATAGGTGGATTTATGGCAAATACTTCAGGCGGTTCACTTCAAATTCCTGCCAACCAAAACAAGCAAAAACTAATAAATCTGATTAACTACATTGAAAGAGATTATGTAGATGATGTGAATATTGATAGCATTGTAAATGCCACGACAAACGCCATCTTAGATGAATTAGACCCACATTCTACCTATATTCCTAAAAGCGATTTTGCAAATGTACAGGAAAAAATGAGAGGAAATATTGTTGGTATTGGTATAAGTTATTATCAACTTCAAGATAGTCTTGCCGTTATCCATACCCTACCTAACGGTCCAAGTGAAAAAGCAGGAATTCTTCCTGGAGATCGAATTTTAATGGCCAACCAAGATACACTCTATGGAAAAAACCTAAATGCTGATGAAGTAGCTGGTTTTATCAAAGGAAAAATAGATACAAAAATCAATCTTAAAGTTAAACGAACAGGAAAAAATGAGGTATTGAACTTCGACCTTAAAAGAGCTATTGTGCCTATTAAAAGTCTTGATGCAGGTTTTATGCTGAACGAAGAACTTGCTTACATTAAAATTAATCGTTTTTCAGAAACCACAGCAGCAGAATTTAAATACAAGCTCAACCAATTAAAATCGAAGCAACCAAAAGGGATTGTATTAGATTTAAGAAACAACACTGGGGGGTATCTTCGCGAAGCTATTGCATTGGTCGATGAATTTCTTGAAGAAGATACGCCTATCTTACAGACCAAAAACAGGACCGGAGAAACTAAAGAGAATTTTGCTCACAAAGGAGGCTTGTTTACGAAAGGAGATTTGTATGTTCTCATCAATGAAAAAACGGCTTCTGCTAGCGAAGTGATTGCTGGGGCTATTCAGGATAACGACCGCGGATGGATTGTAGGACGTAGGTCTTATGGCAAAGGATTAGTGCAGAAAGAAATGAATTTAGGTGATGGAAGTGCAGTAAGGCTTACAACCTCTCGCTATTACACCCCTTCTGGAAGATCTATACAGCGCCCTTACAAAAACGGGAAAAATTCTTATTTTGACCAATATCACCAACGACTTACAAATGGCGAACTTGTAGAAAAAGACAGCATTCCTGTCAATGATTCGCTTCAATTTACTACCAAAGGCGGAAGAATTGTTTACGGGGGAGGGGGTATTACCCCAGACCTTTTTGTGCCTAAATCTAATCAATTGCAAAATGACTTTGAATACATGTACCAAGGAGGCGTAATGGATCGGTTTATTTTTGACTTTATGGAAAAAGATAGGACCTACTTTAACCAACTTAGTTTTGAAGAACTTTTGAATCAAAATGAAGAAATTACCAATGAAATGCTTCAAGATTTTGAGGATAGTCTGAATGAGCTTAATTTTAATTATGATTTCGCCGCCAATGAAGTTCTTCAAAATTACCTTACAGCTGTCATGGCAAAACAACTTTTTGACGATGAAAAATCCCTGCAAATTAAAGTTAAATTTGATCCTATGATTGAAGCGGTTATGAAACATTATAAAGGAGAGTTTGCTTTGTAAATAGCTTTTTTTTAATTACCACTACTACAAATCATCTTCAATTCCATTCTCATTTAAAAAAAAATGTAAATTTATTGCGTTAATCCCGTACGTACGAGATTCATGAATTCCTTTGAAATAAAAACAGGTAGAAATTAAGAAGGTAATTCACTAAAAATGGAGGCTATTGAATTCCCTCATTAAAAATGGTTTTTGAATTTTTATTCCTTCCTTTAAATTGAGGTTTTTATTTTCCTTTAAAAGGAAATCATTTTATATTCATCAATAGGAATGGGATTTATCCCGTTTGTAAATTTTGAAGGTTGATGATGGGCTTTAGCCCAATATTTTAATAGGTGTTTTTTGATGTGGTGATTGTGTGATGTTTGGCCAAGGTTATTTCCTACATTAACGCTAAAAAATCTTGCTTAAAAAGACAAATAGATTTTTAATCAACAATCCCCATCTTTCTTAGTAAAAAGGAAGCATTCATATTTTGACAAATTCCAGGTTTCATCAGATAATCAAAACTCAGTTCGTCATCCTTAATAGTGGCATCAAAATAGAAGTTTTTTACTTGAGGATATTCCTCAGCTATTTCACAAAGGCTTAAATCATGAGTAGCAATTACTCCAACCGAATTAAACTTTAGTAATTTTTTCATAAAATCTTTAGAGCCATTCGCTTTATCGGTAGAATTAGTGCCTTTTAAAATTTCGTCTAAAACAATGAAATAAGTTTGATTTTGAAGTTGCTCAACAATGTATTTTAGGCGAGTTAATTCAGCAAAAAAGTAAGAGGCTTCGTCGGCCAACGAATCAACTGTACGCATACTGGTAATCAGTTGAATAGGGCGGTAATGGACTGCCGAAGCACATACCGGCAAACCTAAATTAGCCATTACAATTTGCAAGGATAGGGTCCTTAAGAACGTACTTTTACCCGCCATGTTTGCCCCGGTAATAATCAAGAAGTTATCCGCTCCAATTTCAACATCATTTCTTACTGCTGAAGCTGAGTCGATGAGTGGATGAACGGCTTGTTTTGCTTTTAGAATAGGTCCTTCCGAAGTTAATTTAGGATAGGTGTAAGTAGGGTGATTAAAGGCAAAATTTCCAAGCGAATTATACGCATCAAACAAATGTACAACGGCTATCCATTTTTGATAATTGGCAGCATGTTGTGCAATCCATTGTTCTATGGGATGAGACTTCTGAAGATCCCAAAGGAAAAACCCGTTGAGGACAAAACCTAATAAAAAATTGTTACGCTGTTCTAAAGCATCAATTTTTTTTGCAAATTGATGCATTAGAACAGAAGAAACTCCCTTAGTCGATTTTACCTCAGCTTGAAACGCTTTGAGTAAATTGGCATCAAAGTTCTGTTCTTCTAGAAGCTTTACTAAGGTAGCGTATTGCTGAAAAATACTTTGTGCTTGATTAGCAAAACTAGAAAGTTTTTGCGTTTTACCTATGAAAATACCTGTAATTCCTAAACCTAAAACCAACCAAAGTAAAAGCTGAGACAAGCCGATAAAATCAAGGAAAAGCAAAATAAAAACAAGTACTGATAAAGCAGAAAAAACATAAGGAAACCAGCGCATAACTTTGGGAACAAAGGCTTTGTAATGAAGTAAAGATTGAGCAACATCTTCAGGTGAAGTTTCTGTATGAACCATTTTAGCTTCTGCTGAAAAGGCTTGCCTAAACTCCATTTTAGCGGCCAACTCTTGAATTGCTTTTTGCTTTTGGTCAATCGCTTCTATCGAATTAGAGGTGAGCAGTTGAGCCAATTTCTTTTCTGAACTTTTTAATGAAGTCCGGTTGAGGTATTGAAAGAAACTTTTTTCGCCAAATAAATCTATATCCTGCGCGTAAGCGTGGCTATGATCTAAGTATTCTTCACCTGAAGCTTGATGAGAAAAATCTTTGTGTAAGACTTTAATTTCATTTTCGTTAATTGTAATCAGGTGGTCTAATTTAACTTTTTGGTGTTTTAAATTAGTGTGTCTTTTCACTAAAAAAATAAATGCGGCAATCCCTAAAATTAAAATTCCAATAATCCATTTATCTTTCCCCCAAAAAAAGTAGAGTGCAAAAGCTATGAGGAAAAAAACGGCTAGTCTGATTAAGCTTGAAACTAAAAGTTTCTTTTTCTGATGCTTCAATTGATGTTGAAATTCCTTTATAGCTGCGAAATATGTTTGTTGTAAGTTATTCATTGAGGGATGAGGTGTTTTGCATTTGGTCAACAAAATTTTCAACAGAAAGGGCATCTTCCACTTTGAAATCGCCAATTCTCGTTCTTCTTAACTTTGTTAAATGTGCTCCAGAGTTTAATGATTTTCCAAAATCGTGAGCAAGACTTCGTATGTAGGTTCCTTTAGAACAATTCACTTCAAAATCTACATTGGGGATGTTATGATGGGTAATTCGAAAGTCATGAATTTGAACTTTTCTTGTAGGAATATCAACTTCTTCGCCTTTACGGGCAAATTCGTAAAGTCGTTTTCCGTCTTTTTTAAGGGCTGAAAATACAGGCGGTTGTTGATGTATTTCGCCTATAAATTGAGCTAAAGTTTTCTCAATCATGGCTGTAGTGATGTGCTGAGTTGCAAAAGTTTGGTCTATTTCGGTTTCTAAATCAAATGAGGGAGTGGTGGCGCCAATACAAAATCTTCCTGTATATGTTTTGGGCATTCCCATAAACTGACTAATCTCTTTTGTTTTTTTTCCTACACACAAAATCACTAAACCTGTTGCCAGCGGATCTAAAGTACCGGCGTGACCTACTTTAATTTTTTTGATTTTGAATTTTTTCTTGATTACCCAACGAATTTTGTTGACCAACTGAAATGAAGTCCAGTGCAAAGGCTTATCAAAAAGGAGCACCTGACCTTTTTGGTAGTCGCTTAAATCCCATTCCGTAAACATAAAGGTTACTTTTTGTGGGGGTTAAGCAAGATGGCATAAATTTCTACCGCAAAACCAATAATAATTAAAATTGGGGCTAATCGGATGCGTCTCCAGTTAAAAATTTCGGGATTAAAAACGGTGGGATCATCACTTCCTCCTCCGGCCATCAAAACAAAGCCTAAGCTTATAATACCAACTCCAATTAACATGAAGATATAATTTTTACGTTCAAAGATAAACTCCTTATGAACTTGACTTTGTGTTTTTGCTTGGTATTTTGATTGTTTTTTGTCGGCCATAATTTATTAGTAATAAAGTTCGTCTGTTCTTAAGTTCAAAAAGCGTTGAGTAGCAAAAAATGTACTAATCCACGTGATTAAAATTCCTAAGAGTAAAATGCTTGCAAATATAGCTAAAATGATAATTTCATCACTCAAAATTTGTAATTCTGGAAAACTAAGGTTGAGGTAATAAAGCATAATAGCCATTCCTGCTAAGGCCAAAAATGCTCCTAGTATTCCTAATTTTATGCTTTTCCAAATAAAGGGTCTTCTTATAAAACCTTTTGTAGCTCCAACCATTTGCATGGTTTTTATAATGAATCTTTTGGAATATACAGAAAGACGTATGGAACTATTAATAAGCAAAACGGCAATAAATGTAAAAGTACCACTGATTACCAAAATCCAAAAACTTAATTTTTTGATGTTGTCATTGAGAAGGGCGATTAATGGCTTGTCATAATCAACTTGATCAACAAAGTCGTTTTCCAGTAAATCTCTGGTAATTTCAGCAATTTTTACTTCAGAAACATAATCGGCATTAAAATAAACGTCAATGGAGTTTTGTAGCGGATTATACCCTAAATATTCCATAAAATCCTCACCGATTTCTTTACTAAATTCTTTGGCCGCTTCTTCTTTTGAAATAAAAGCTGTAGATTTAGTGTACTCAGCTATAGATAAGCTTTTTTTAAGCTGATCAATTTCAACTTCTTTAGCGGTGTCTTTTAAATACACACTTAAGGCTATTTGCTCTTTAAAATGGTCGGCTACTTTTTTAGTATTCAGAACTAAAAGTCCGAGTACACCTACCAAAAACAAAACCAACGCAATACTAAGTACCACAGAGAAATAAGACGAAATTAATCGCCTACGCTGATACTTTTCAAAAGATGAGGCCATAGTGTTATTTTTAAAGTGGTAAAAATAGGAAAACTTATTTGATATTAATAACGCTCAAGCTGATTTGATATTTTATTGCTGCTCTTTATAAATCACAAATCGAACTCAGGATATGAATAAAATTGTTGTTTTAAAAAAATTCAACCTTGATTATCATTTCCTTTAAAAAACCAATTCGATTAGCGATTAGAAAAAATAGGCATTTCTTCCTTTCAAATTAAGTCTTATCTTTTTTCTTAGGTTCTCTCTTATGTTCCTTGAGTTGTTGCATAAGCATCCATTCTAACTGTCCGTTGGTGCTACGAAACTCATCTGCGGCCCATTTTTCAATAGCTTTGAGCATGTCTTCGTTAATTCGTAAGGCAAATGCTTTTTTTTTGGACATAAATCTATAGTTTAATGATTTAGAGTCCCCGTATTCACTACCGGAGCAGCTTCTTTATCACCACAAAGTACCACCATTAAGTTGCTTACCATAGCTGCTTTTCGTTCTTCATCTAAATCAACAACCCCTTTTTGGCTTAATTGCTCAATAGCCATTTCTACCATACTTACTGCTCCTTCTACAATTTTGTGTCGTGCAGCTACAATGGCAGTGGCTTGTTGACGTTTCAGCATAGCATTGGCTATTTCTTGAGCATAGGCCAAATAACCAATTCGAGCTTCTAAAACTTCAATTCCAGCGGTTGATAATCGTTCGTCTATTTCTTTTTCTAAAGCTTCACTTACTTCGTTTACACTAGAGCGTAAAGTAATGTCTTCATCGTGACCTTCGTCGGCAAAATTATCGTACGGATACATGCTAGCTAATTTTCGTACTGCCGCATCAGTTTGTACGCGTACAAAGTTTTCATAATTATCTACATCAAAAGCGGCTTTGTAGGTGTTTTTAACCCGCCAAACCAAAATCGTACTAATCATAACTGGGTTACCAAGTTTATCGTTCACTTTTAAGCGTTCACTATCAAAATTGCTAGCGCGGAGGGAAATTTTCTTTTTGGTGTAAAAGGGATTTGCCCAATAAAATCCATTTTTCTTGACTGTTCCTACGTATTTTCCAAATAATAATAAAACTCTTGAGCCGTTTGGTTGAACCATTAAAAACCCCGCAGCCAATACTAAAGCAACAATCATACTCAAAACAGGCCAACCCGTTTTGAATGCAAAAATAAGCCCAATACTTCCTATAAATAAAAGTAAAAACACAAATAACATAAGGTAGCCATTGGCGGGAACAATAATCTTTTCTTCTTTCATAATTTTTAATTTAGTATAAATATGATATTATTTTGATATCGTAAAGGTATGTAATATTTTTAAACACAAACAAATTTATTTGAAAAAATAAATGAAATAATAAAAAATGTATCATTATAAATTTCCTAGCCTAAGTAGGATAGGTAAGAAGGATTTGCAGATTTTGTAATCTAAGGCCTGTATTTACTTCGTAATCATAGCTTTCAAATCTTCCAGTGTATTAGCCTCTTCCATTTTTTTGTCGGTTCTCCAACGGGAAATTCTGGGGAAACGGGTGGCAACTCCACTTTTGTGCCGTTTGGATTCGGCTATGCCTTCAAAAGCAATTTCGAATACGTGATAAGGCTCAACACTGCGTACAGGGCCAAAACGTTCTAAGGTGTGTTTTTTAATCCACGCATCTAAACTTTTAAATTCTTTATCGGTTAAACCGGAATAAGCTTTGGCAAAAGTGACTAATTCTTTGTGCTCATCGTCCCACAAGCCAAAGGTGTAATCGGTAAAGAGATTGCTTCTTCTTCCGTGTCCGCGCATGGCGTAGGTAAGTACCGCATCGATGCTAAAAGGGTCGGATTTCCATTTCCACCAATCGCCTTTTTTTCTGCCGACGCCGTAAGTGGAATCTTTGCGTTTAATCATTAAACCTTCTGATTTAATTTCTCGGGCATTTTCACGTTCTTTGGCCATTTCATTCCAAGCGAAAAATTCCATGATTTCTGAAAGGTGAAAAACAGAAATTTCATCCTTGAAATCGGCATGCAATTGGTCTAAAATTTTTCTTCTTTCGGCAAAGGGTTTCTTCCGAAGGTCTTTGCCTTGAAATTCAAGAATGTCGTAAGCTTTTAAAATGACAGGCGTTTTTTCCAATAGTTTTTTAGAAACTGTTTTTCTACCAATGCGGGTTTGTAAGTCTTTAAAACTTCCTATTTCATTATTTGGATAGGCTAAAATTTCACCATCCAATACGGTTCCGTTGGGAAGTTTACCTACAAAATCTTCAAATTCTGGATATTTATCGGTCACCAATTCCTCACCACGACTCCACACAAAGAGTTGATTTTTACGAATAATCACCTGACTTCGAATGCCGTCCCATTTGTGTTCGGCTAACCAATCTGATGGATTACCTAAATTGCTGGGTTGGTCTTCAATGGCATAAGCTAAATAAAACGGATACGGTTTAGAAAGGTAATCGGCTTCGTTTTCTTCTAAAATAAGCTCTTGATAGCTGATTTTATTAGGATTCCAATTCCCCATTAATTTAAAGGCTAAAATTTCTTCATCAATTCCGGTGGATTTGGCTAAGGCACGCGTCATCAATTTCTGACTTACACCAATTCTAAAACCGCCTGTAATTAACTTGGTAAAAACAAAACGTTCGTAGTAATTGAGTTTTTTCCAATTGGAAACCAAGTATTCTTTTTTGACTTCGTCAGATTCTTTTTTTAAAGCTAACATTTCTTCTAAGTATTGTGTTAGGCTTTTTTCGGTTTCTTGTTGAGAATCGGGAATCACTAAAGCTATGGTTTCGGCTAAATCGCCTACAATATGGTAGGATTCTTCAAAAAGCCATAGCGGAATGTTTGCCAATTCCGAAGCATACTCACGGATTACAGTCGTATTCACTGGTCGTGGTGGACGCCGATGTGAAAGAATAGCAATGGTCCAAACCTTATCTTTATCAGATGCCTGCTGAAAATAATCCGCCAATGCTTCTACCTTCAAATTGGTTTTGTTGGTGGAGTCGATGGTTTTAATAAGTTGGGCAAATGCTTTCATTTTTAAAGATTAGCCCCCTAGCCCCCAAAGGGGGAATTCTTTAAATTCCCCCTTTGGGGGCTAGGGGGCTTTCATACTGTGTTTTTTCAGTTCTGGCATCATAGCCAAGTTCGCGTAAATACTTAGCAAAAATATCGGTATAACCATGGGTGCAAATTACTTTTTCACAACCTGTTGCTTTAATGGAATTAATGATTCCGTTCCAATCGCAGTGGTCGCTTAGCACAAAACCTTTATCGATGGCTCGGCGGCGTCTTGCTCCTCTAAAGGTCATCCATCCACTGGCGGAAGCGGTAACATAAGGTGTCATTTTTTTAATCCATGTGCTACCGTGAGCACTTGGCGGTGCAATGACTAAATTTCCGTTGAGTTCGGTTTTGGTGGTTTCTCTAGTAATTAATTGAGTAGGGGGAAAGTCTATTAAATTTCGCAAAACTTCCGTCATATTTTCAATAGCGCCATGGGTGTAAATTTTTCCAATTTCAGGATTGAGATGCTTTAATAAGCGTTGGGCTTTCCCTAAGGAATACCCAAACAAAACTGAAGTTCTACCCTCGGCTTGATTTTGTTTCCACCATTGGTTGATTTCTTCAAAAACTTTGGCTTGGGGTTTCCATTTAAAAGTGGGTAAACCAAAGGTACATTCGGTGATGAACGTATGGCAAGGGACAGGTTCAAAAGGTGAACAAACACCGTCTGCTTCATCTTTATAATCGCCAGAAAACACCCAAACTTCGCCTTTGTGTTCTACCCTAACTTGAGCACTTCCTATAATGTGACCAGCAGGATGTAAGCTAAATTTCACATTGTTAATAATAAAACTTTCGCCGTAGGCTTTGCCTTCAATATTTACTTCTCCCAAACGATGCTCGACAATGGGCACGTTATCGTGATGCGTAATGTACTTTTGATGTCCCCATCGTGAGTGGTCTGCATGCCCATGAGAAATAATGACTTTATCTACAGGCTTCCATGCGTCGATATACACATTAGCTGCTTCACAATAAATGCCTTTAGAATTAAAAGCCAATAAGGGAGTTTTCATTACTTTTTTATATATTCACAAAGTAAGTAAAAGAAAGAGGTTGGCAAAAAGCGATTTCAAAAATTCGTAATAATTTAACTGAACAATAATTATAAATAAGGATTAGTCGTAAGGATTTTAAAATAATAATTAGCTAACTATTTACAGGTATTTTCATTTTTGAATAAATAATGCAGTTAGTAAAACCAAAAATTTTTAATCTATAAAAAACAGCTAAACTAGAAAAATTGATTAATGTTTAATCTGAAAAACAATCACTAAAACTAGGTTTTAGTGGTTTGTATAAAATTTTTTTAAGGCTTTTCGATTTAATATCTTTTAAGTAAGATTGGTATTCTGGAGAGGAAATGAGTACAGGTTGGAATGGAATTGCTCTTTTATGCTTTTTGTATAGTTCTTCTAAATAGAGGATAAAATCAATTCCTGAATGTTCATTATTTACTGGATGGGATGAAATCACATAAATACATTCTATTGGTAAATTTGTCTTCATAAAATTATAAGCTTGATTTATATCATTGAAATCAATACACATAAAATCAGTTGTTTCTAATAGAATTTCTTTACAAAACAGAGAAGACTCCTTGTCTTGTAGGAGTAGAACAAATTTATTTTCATTGGTATTCATATGAAATGAATAGTTAATTTAACTTATGAAGAATGAAGATGAATGAAGAAGAATAAAGAAGAATAAAGAAGAATAAAGAAGAATAAAGAAGAATAAAGAAGAATAAAGAAGAATAAAGAAGAATAAATTAGTTTAATTAGATATAAAAAAATACCACGCACTACTAATAGGAGAGTGCGTGGTAATTAGTTGAATTTATTTTTTATTTTTTATTTTTTTAATCCCTAATAAAGAACCAATGCTTAAAAATAAGTAGAGAATAATATTACCAAAAATGGGTACATCAATTTGATTAGTAGAATCACCATCTCCTCCTGGAAGTGGAAAATTACTACCATCTTGTTGAGCGAAAGTTACTAAGCTGATTAAAAACAAAGAAAAAAAGAACAGTATAGTTAATTTATTAATATTTTTCATGATTATTTAATTTGTAATTTTAGGTTGTAGTTTCTTTCATTACTTTGAACTTTAACAAAGTAAACACCAGTTGCAGCTTTAAAATCGGTTACACTTAAAGTTTTATTAGCTTCAAAATTTTTAGTATATACTTTTTGACCTAATTGATTATATACAGCAACTTGAGTTTCTCCCATAATATTCTCGCCTGCTATTTTAAAGCTTCCGCTAGATGGGTTTGGATATAAGCTAATAGCGTCATTATCAAATTCGTCTGTGCTAAAGGTTTCATCACCAAATACAATTTGAAATCTTAAATCGTCTATTGATTCAGAAATACCTTCATCAACTTGAAATTCGTAAGTAAAATGATCACTATCAACAAGAATCATTTCCTCTGTATAATTATCTTTAATAAAGATTTCATGATTAAATTCATTAACTAAATCAACTTCAAAAATATAATCTGTATGTCTAAAGTTGTTCAGTTGAAGTTGAAGAACTTCAAACTCCACAGGATTATTTCTATATTCAACAGAATAACGATCAGCATCAATTAATCGAGAAAGAGTTTCATCGATGTTTCTTGGATGAAGGTAATCATCTTCTGCACTATTCATATTACTGTCTCCAAAATTAATTCTAATCCCATCAAGTGCTAAGCCATGTGGCGTATAATCATCGGCGGGGTGAATTTTAAGATTAATGTACTTCTCCATTGCAAAAGTTGCTGTTGGATTAGCATCATCTGTTTTCTTGTGTGCTTCTTTAAAAGTAATAGAAGGAGTCCCACTTGCGGCTGTTTGAACAAAAGCAGCTTGCATAGGTTGTAAAAATTCATTTCCGTCACTACCGTTTGCAGTTGTACCGCCATCATTTAAAACAATAGTAGCATAACCTCCATTTCCACTAATATTCGGGTCCCAAATGTAATAGTGTGTAGATTTAATACCTGTAGTAGATGCATCTGTTAAAACCGCATCCATATCGACTTGTGAATGATACGGGTTACCAATTAAGTTAAAATCATCATTTGTAGTTGATAATGTAGTCAAAGCAGTCATATCACCAATATTTAATTCACCTCTATTTCTCAATACAGTTTCTGGTGAATTTGTGTCGTCAATAGATGTGTCAACTGATCTATCCCCTCTAACTAAGATTCTATAGGCTGTAGGAGATGCTAAAGTTTCAGTATCTACATCTGGTAAAACTCCCCAAGCTTGATTTACATTATCAAAAGTAAATAAGGAATTCCAACCCGAAGTGTTTTCGTCAAAACCATTAGCAGGATCCCCTGTTATATGTGTACCAAAACCTGGCACTGGGTTCTGTGTATGAATTGTTGCACCTTCCATCCAGTTAGCTTGAATGCTTGTGGCAGTTGTTACTGAGGGAGAGATAAAGCGCCAAGCCCTATTAGCTGTAAAGTAACGCTCGCTTTCTAGACGTGCTGTACCACCTGTTGAAGGTAAAACTTGTGCTACTTGAGTTGCGCTTCGGTTCAATAGAGTAATCACTCCCGCCGTAGGATCATCGGCATTTAAGGTTCCAGCAGTTGAGGTAAAGTGATTTCTTATGCCTAGATGACCAGCTGTTACATCAACAGTGCCTCCGTCTTTATCTAGCACTACATACTTCACTTCATCGCCTATCTGAGTTGTTGCATCTCTATCTTGGAACTTATACACATCGGTAGAACTAGAATTAGAGCCACCGCTTCCAATAACTAAGCGTGTTTCAGTAAAAGTTAAGGTTGCAGTTGAAGCCGAGTTATCTAAGCCTCCATCAACAACAAAATCAGGTTGATCACTTGCTTGAGTTTGTTCTTTAAACTCAATAGTGCCTTCATTTACTACATCTTCATTGGTATAAATTACCAATTCTCCGTCGGAAGTAAAATTACTGCCATCAGAGACAAATAATTGACCATAACTTACACCAAAGCATAAGAATAGAGCCAGGATTGAAATAATTTTTTTCATGTTATTTTTATTTTAGTTCAAGGATTCGATTACAGAATCAGTATGCAAATTTAGTAATGTAGCTTATTTGACTCTGTGACTTTCAAGGCAAATAATGTTTTAAAAAGGTTTAATTTGTCGTATCAAGGAGTGAAGTATTAGTTTTATTAAAAAGAAGACAACGCGCCTCTCTTTTAGCTTATTTCGATTACTAAATCATTCAAGTAAAACATAATTTTACCAAATAACTGAATTGTTGTACATTTGCCAAAATTTTCTTATTCATTTAATTAAAACAAGTATAGCATGCAACTGTACAATAAATTAAGTGCTAAAGAAAGAGAACAATTAATTGATGAAGCTGGAGAAGAACGGCTCACCATCTCTTTCTATACGTACGCCAAAATTGGAAATCCACAACTTTTTAGAAACCACCTTTTTGTGGCCTGGGACCAAATGCAGGTTTTAGGAAGAATTTATGTGGCTCACGAAGGAATCAACGCTCAACTTTCCGTTCCTGCTAAAGGTTTTAACGCGTTTAAAAACTTTTTAGACCAGATTTACTTTCTTGAAAACGTGCGTTTAAATATTGCCATTGAGCAGTACAATAAATCCTTTTTGAAGCTCAAAGTAAAGGTTCGTGATAAAATTGTGGCCGACGGACTTAATGATGATACTTTTGATGTAAGGAACAAAGGTGTTCATGTAGATGCGGATCAGTTTAACGAACTTATTGAAGATCCGAATACGGTTTTGGTAGATATGCGTAATCATTACGAAAGTGAAATAGGTCATTTTAAAAATGCAGTTACTCCTGATGTAGATACCTTTAGAGAAAGTCTAGATATTATTGAAAACGACTTAAAAGATCATAAAGAAGATAAAAACTTAGTGATGTATTGTACCGGTGGAATTCGTTGTGAAAAAGCAAGTGCCTACTACAAACACAAGGGCTTTAAGAATGTGTTTCAGCTTAACGGCGGAATTATTGAATACACCCGGCAAGTCAATGAAAAAGGCTTAGAAAATAAGTTTTTAGGGAAGAATTTTGTTTTTGATGAAAGACGCGCTGAAAAAATTTCAGATGAGGTAATTGCCAAATGCCATCAATGTGGAAAAGCATGCGATACACACGTGAATTGTGCCAATGATGCTTGTCATTTACTATTTATTCAATGTGATGAATGTGCCCAAAAAATGGATGATTGTTGTTCAGACCATTGTAAGGAAATTATTCAACTTCCTTATGAAGAGCAAAAGAAACTTCGCGCAGGAAAACACAATAGCAATAAAATCTTTAAAAAAGGAAGATCTCCTGTTTTGAAATATAAAGTTTAATTCCAATTAGTTTTAGCTTGCTTACTTCGGTGTTAATCCACTTAAATGAGTGATTATACTCGAATTCAGGTTAATAAGCTATTGTTACACAAGGCAAGCTAGATTATAGAAATTACAGCAATAAGCTTAAGTTATAAAAAAGGAAAACGCCGAAAAAAATATGTATTTTTTACAAGGCGAACATTAAAAAATTAAGAATTATCTTTAATGTGAAATTTCAGGAAGTAGGCCTAGAGAAAACAAGACCCAATGAACCCCCGAATAATTAAATTGACCAACCAAGTAAGGTCAAAGTATTATAAATTTCTACCTGTTTTAGGAGTGGTGGCAGTTTTAATCGCATTATTACTTGGGTTCACTTCTAAAGATGCAAACAATGCCTCTACTTACATCATTGGCTTATATGGGCTTGTGAATTTGTTTAATTACTTCACAAGACCAATGCACAATTATTTTGAATTCACTTCAAAGGGAATTTATAAACCACAAGAGTTTTGGTGTTTTGAGAAACGTGATTTCTTAGCCTATGAAGCCGTTGAAGAAGCAGTTTTTTTAGTAGGAGATTATGTTTTTAGAAACGCAGAAGTAGAGTTTAGAATTCCTAAGGAAATGATGTTTGCAAGAGACATCGAATTTCTAGAAGACCAATTACAAAAAGTAGCTTCAAAAAAACAAAATTAAGTTGGTTTAAACTCAACACCAAGTTAACAATTCAATGATATTAAGAAGCTTATTCATTTTTTATTCTGAAAAATTCTTCAGCTGAAAAGGCCACTTGGTCTATAATTACTTTTGCTGTTGGATGAATTGAAAGTTGAACCTCGCCAACAATTAACTTCGCATTTTCAACAATTATTTTTGCATTTTCATGCATTTCGAAGAAGCTGCCATCAGTTAAATTAACTGAGGTGTTTTCTTGAATTAGCCAGGTTGAATTTTCGTTTAAAATTAATTTTCCTTCCGCTTCAACAGTAAAATTTGTGGGTTCAATAAAATCACCATCAACAGCCCTATAGCGATTTACCGTCTTACTTTTGTTCATTTGTAAGGTGTTGTTTTTTTTCAACTGAATAACTTCGCCAGCTGGCAAAATAATAGGGCCAGTCATTCTAAAATCATCTTCTATAATACCGTCCTTATAATTTACGCTAAGTAATAAGTCATTGTTTTTATCTTTAGAAAATTCGATGCTTAAAGAATGTAGGATAACAGGAGCTAGTTGATTTTTTTCCCAATTCATGGCTTGAAAGTTGGTAATGGGCGGATTGGTGAAGGCGCTTATTTTAGATTTTTTAATTGGTGCATTAGGCAAGTAATGGCCTCTTACTATTTCTTGGTTAATTTCATAAACATTGTGGCCATCAATGTATTTACTTCCTGCACCGTTATTTCCTGTTGGTTGATCAATTTTGTTATTTTCGTTAAAATCGTGCCTAAACAACATGGCTTCATTTTGCCCTCCATACGCATTTTTTCCTTGGTTAGTTAGATTTAAAGCCCAGTTGTTCCAAGCGTAATGCCGGAGGTAAAAATCATCAAAAACATAGTCAAAGTTTCCTTTTCCATAGAGGGTTTTAATTCCGTTAGTTCCTTGACTATTAGTCGAAAAAACTTGAGTTCTTGAGGAAGCTACTTTTTCGGTAAAGGCAAAAACACCTAATTGATTTTGCTCAATTTTTTCACCATAACGATCTTTGTTTTTTCTCCCTCTTCCATAAAAGGGATGTTTGTTTTTCCTATACTCAATCCATAGATATTCATTATCCTGGTGAGGTAATTTGATGCGCATACTTTCATTTTTTCTCAAATAATCTTTGAGTAGGTAAGTAGAGTCAAAGTTTTTGTTCGCTTGCACATCGTGGGTAATTTCTGTCCATCCAGCGTACCAACGTTCCCAAGCGTTAGCAATTGAAATTGTTCTAGCATAGGTGTCCATCATTCCCCAGCCATAAGGATAGAAAAAATAATTTCCTTCGGCTTTATTCGCTCCATTATAGTGGGGCAAACTTAGCATGGCATGACTTATTTCATGCAAGATAATTTCTAATTCGTGATGTAAATTGCGGTGGGTGTTAAACACCCTAATGCCTTCGTGGCTAACTTTAATTGGCGTTCCGTTTTTGTTGCCTATTACTTCATTGGCTCCTGTACCCATAATAGCTTTCCGCCATTGTACTCCATTTTTGCTTCCATTGGGGTGAGGCTTCCAATGTGGTGAATTCCTAAACAAAAGAATAACAAAATCTAATTGATGGTCTGCATATTCATTTTCTTTGACGAAATCACTTTGGTTAATTCCTTGGTAATTGGGTGAGTTTTTTCTAGAATCAAACCTAGACCAATCATAATCTGAAGGGTAAATTGATCTAATTTTTTCAAACACAAGTCGATTTAACTCATTCCTTCCTGCACTTGAAGAAGTTACTTTTGTAGGGTCTATCTTAATTGAAATTGCTTTTTGGGTTTCAGGATGCTTTAGGGTTTCAAAGTAAAATCGAAATTTTTGATTAGACATTTCATAGAAAAAAGCAGATAAATTATCTAAATTTTTATTGGCGTTGGCATCATGATTTTTGAACTGTGCATAATCTTGATAACCCCATATTAAACTTTGATTTTTTTGAATGATTGATTTTTCGTTATGCATAGGAAAATCTTCGCCTATGGGCCAATATTTTAAATCATCATGTACCTTCGGGTCTAAAAATTCCTCCTCAAAATCAACGTAAATAACCAAAGCTCTTAAATCGCCTTGCGGAAAAAAATACCGTCCAAAAACAGAAGACTTTTCATTTGGGTGTTCAAAAAAATTAGCATCAAATTCTGTTGCTGAGGGGCTTGCGGTTCTTTTAACTTGCTTTGAAGAGGTACAAGCAAAAAGTAAGCTACTAACTAATATGAAGTAAAAAATTCGCATGGGTAAAGTTAAACATCTATTTTAAATTAAAAACAATATGTCATTGTAATTGCTAATTTATGAAAGGCTTTATAATTAAATTGACTTTAAAATTGTAATTTTAGATTTTTATTTTTGCACATGAAATACCTATTAATTTCCATAAGTTTTTTTTTATTTCAGTTAGTTGATGCGCAATCTATCAATTTAGCTGAAAATTACATGAATCAAGGTGAATATGAAAAAGCCAATGCCTTATACAAGCAGCTTTATCAAAAAAATAAGCGCAATCAAAAGTATTTATTGGGTTTAAGTGAATCTTACTTAGAATTAGAACAACTTGTGGAAGCAGAAAAATTACTTCAAACTTACTTAGGAAATTCGTTACGTTATCCAAACATCAATGTTGAATTAGGTCAGGTTTTGATTTTGCAAGCGAAAGACGAAAAAGCTTCAGCAGAATTTCAAAAAGCGCTAGACGCCGTTTCAGAAAACCCCAATTATGCGTATTCGGTAGGTAACGCATTTCAGCAGTACAACTTATTAGATTTAGCAATTGAAGCTTATGAACGCGCTAACTCCATTAATCCGCGGGTAAATTATAAAATCCAATTAGCCCGTTTGTATGGTGAGCAAGGCAATTTAGAAAAAATGTTTACCAACTACCTTTATTTAATTGTAGATAATCCTAATTATTTAAATGTTGTAAGTAGGAATTTTAATGATTTCATTACCAAGAATCCAAAAAATGAAGCTAATCAACTCTTGAAAAAGACCTTGTTAAAAATGCTAAATGAAGCACCTAATGTAATTTATAATCAGTTGCTTAGTTGGTTGTTTGTGCAAGAAGAAGCGTATAAAAAAGCCTTTGCTCAAGAGCGGGCAATTTACCAACGTAGTGAAGAACAAAGTTTTAATCGCCTTTTTGAATTAGCTGAAGTAGCAAGTACTTCTTCGCATTTTGAGGAAGCTCTTTTGGTGTATAATTACATCATTGAAAAAGCTCCTTATTCAAGTTTAAAACTCAAAGCTAAAGATGCACAATTAAGTTTACGAATTCAATTTGAGGGAGCTTCTAGTTTTGCTTCAATTGAAGAGGAATACCAAGCTATGATTACCAATTACTCGCCACAAGAAAGTTTGTTTTTGCAGCTCAATTATGCTAAGTTCAAGGCTTTTCAACTTAAAGAACGTAAGCAAGCCATTCAATTTACAAAAAAACTTTTAGCAGGCAAACTCAACGCTTTTGCTGAAGCACAAATAAAAATGCTTTTGGCAGATATTTTTGTATTGGAAGGGAAATTTAATCAAGCTTTACTGTACTACACGCAAATAGAAAAAATTCTTAAAAATAACGAGTTAGCCCAGGAAGCGCGATTTAAAGTCGCAAAAACCAGTTACTACAAAGGCGATTTTGAGTGGGCACTTACGCAGTTACAGGTGCTAAAGAAATCTACTTCGCAACAGATTTCTAATGATGCTATTGAGCTTTCTAGACATATTAAAGACAATTCTTACCAAGATTCTATACAAACGGCATTACAAAAAGTAGCTAAAGCAGATTTATTGGCTTTTCAAGAAAAAAATGAAGCTGCTTTAAGCACTTTGCAAGAAGTTATTAAAACCTTTGAATCTGAACCTATAGAAGATGAAGCCTTGTATAGGATGGGGCAAATTAATGAAAAACTTGGAAATTATAAACAAGCAGCATTAGCCTATCAACGTATTATAGATTACTTTAGAGCGGATGTATTAGCCGATAACGCTTATTTTAGATTAGCTGAAATTCATCGACTTTACTTAGACCAACCCGATTTGGCAATGGAGTTTTATGAGCAACTAATTTTTAATCATCAAGACAGTATTTTTTATGTCAAATCGCAAAAAGAATACCGCCGTTTAAGAGGCGATTTAATTGACTAACTGAAATAATCTATTGGTTTAGTGACCTCATAAAAAATACCGCTTTATTGTAAAGTCGGTATTTTTAGTGGAAGTTTAGTAACTACCTACTTACTTCAATAATTTCAAATTTAATTTTTCCGTTAGGAATTTCAATCTCTGCTTCTTCGCCAGCTTTTTTTCCAAGTAAACCTTTCCCAATGGGAGAATCTACAGAAATTTTTCCTGTTTTTAAATCGGCTTCACTTTGAGCCACCAAAGTATAAGTCATTTCTTGTTTGTTGGTCAAGTTTTTAAGCTTTACTTTAGAGTGAATTAATACCTTTGAAGTATCTAATTGAGACTCATCTATCACGCGCGCATTGGCCACAACTTCTTCTAATTTAGAAATGCGCATTTCTAGCATTCCTTGTGCTTCTTTTGCAGCATCATATTCTGCATTCTCACTTAAATCTCCTTTATCCCTGGCATCTGCAATAGCTTGCGAAGCCTTAGGGCGCTCTACATCCCTTAATTGATCTAACTCTGCTTTGAGTTTTTTCAAGCCTTCTTCAGTATAATAAGATACTTTACTCATATTTTTTCGTTTTAACTATAAAAAATAAAAAGAATCCCGACTTGCGTACAGGATTCTAAATACAAATGTAATAAATTTGCAGCATACTATCAATTAGAAAGCATTAAAATGCTTTAAATTTGATAATGAATGATTTAAAACACCAGAAATCCCATGGCATTCACCTTTAAAAACAATATCAATAAATTCAGCATTTTCTTGCTCATGCTTTTTGTGTTTCCTTTTTTTTCCTGCGAAGATGACGATTTAAGACGCGATAATCCAAATCTTTTAAATCTGCGCTTTGAAATTACTTTAAATACTTCGTTGCCAGCTTACAATCAGCTTAATTTTGCTGGAAATGCTATTTATTATCCTGGCGTTGCTAACAAAGGATTAATTGTTTTTAATACCGGTGGCGGAATTCTTGCTTGGGATGCAGCCGATCCCAACCTAACACCAAGAGATTGCTCGCTTTTAAGTATTCAAGGTTTTGAGGCTGTTTCTAATTGTGATCCGCCTAATTCTTACGATTTGTATAGTGGTCAACCTAATCAAGACGGTTTGCAGTATCCTTTGTACAGCTACCGTGTTCAAGAGTCTGGAAATACAATTCGAATCTTTAATTAAGTTTTCTTTTGGCCAAATCAACTTCAATTTTAATACTACTAATTGTTTGCTCTGGCAAAGCTGAAGAATGAGTAAAATACACTTTTTTGTTGGCCAAGAAAGCTTCAATTAAATAATGATTTCCTTTAAAATAAGCTGAATGTATCTTTGCTTTGAGAGAAGCTTCTGAAGTGACTGAAATTTCATGAGGATAAACTACAAATTCCTCATTATGCAAATACGCTTCTAGTTGAAGCATTTTTCCGTTAATGATATTCATTTCACCAAGCAATGAGGCGGTATATTTAGTTTTAGGCGAATGATATACCTGTTGCATTGGCCGGTAATCTATGATTTCACCTGCTCGTAAAACAAGGCAATCATCTCCAAAACTTAGAAAATCGTCTGGGTCATGGGTAGCAAATAAACAGGTAATGCCTTTTTGTTTCAAGTAAGCAAATAAATTTCTTCTAAGTTGATTGCGTTGATGCACATCTATATGACTAAAAGGTTCGTCTAAAAGTAATAAATCTGGGGTTTTTGCCAAGACTTTAGCCAAAGCAACCCGCTGTTTTTGACCGCCACTTAACCGATTAACTTTCGTGTCTGCATAATCTTCAAGACCAACAACTTCTAGCAACTGCCGACTTATTTTCTGGTTTTTTTTGGGATACATTCTAGAAAGAGGAGCTTTGATGTTCTCTGAAACACTAGTATAAGGCATGACATTAAATTCTTGGGTAAGGTATTTGATGTTGTCATGTGCTGCAACTAACTTTTTCTTAGGGTCTAAAATCTTTTCAGAATTCCACAGTATTTCACCTTTTTGCGGGAGTAAATTTCCATGAATAAGTGATAGTAAAGTGCTTTTACCCGCTCCACTTTCTCCGATTAAAGCGACCTGCTTACCTTGTATAATAGACAGGTTAATACCTTTTAAGATAGTTTTTTCTTGATAAGCAAAAGTAAGATTCTCTATACTAAGCACTAGTAGTTAGTAAAAAAGCCCGACGATTAGTCAGGCTTAAATTTATATTGAAAAAAAGTAAATTTATTTAATTGACTTAGAATCCTCTCCGTTTTCAGGAGTGTCTTCTTTAGAAGCGTCTTTAAATTCTTTAATTCCGCTACCTAAACCTCGCATTAATTCTGGTATTTTTTTGCCGCCAAACAACAGCAATAAAGCCAGCACAATAAGTACAATTTGCCAAGGTCCCATCATGTAAATAGTTGCTAATAAATTCATATCCATATTATTTGATGCAAAATTAAGTATAAAAAGCTAAAAAGAGCTTCATGTAATCTTAAATTTTGAAGTTTAATTTCTTCTGCTCATTTTTTTAATCGAATCTTGAACGCTATTTTTTACCTCCATCCATTCATTAAGGTTTTTTTCTAGCTTTTCATTTTTTTCTTCTTTCTTTTTAATTTTAGATTTTAGCCTATCAATCTTATTAGTTTTCTCATCGCTTTTAGCTTCTTCTTTTTTGGTAAGAAATTTTTCAATTTTTTCTTCGTTTTTATCCATTTTCTTTTTCAGCTTCAATATTTTATTGATGCTTTTTTCAAAATCTTCTTGCCATTGGTTTAGTTTTTCTTCTTGGCGTTGCTCTAGGTTTTGTTGAGTAGCAGATTTAGGTTCCATCACGGCACCTCCACCACCTTGACCGCTTCCACCGCCAGGTCGTTGACCACCCATGCCTCCGCCTGCACCGCCCATACCTCCAGGCATCATTTGTGCAAAGCTTAAACTAGAAATAAATAAACTTAAACTAAAAATTAACAATCTCATATTTAGTTATTTAAAATTGAATTTCAAAGATACAAGGTTTTCTTTGGATGCCCATAGTGATTACCAAAAAACCTATGTTTAAGAATGATTACTAAGTAATTAATTACAGCTTTAAAATGTGTAAACCTGTTTCGGTTTTTTCTATTTTAATCAATTCTTTTTTTCGAAGCGATTTTGTAGCTTTATCCCACTTTTTATTACTTAAACCGGAAGCTTTTTTTACTTCGTTGAGGTCTTCAGCTTCAGGACCGAGTACTGCAAGTACTGCTTTTTCCTCCTCATTTAGTTCTACTTTCTTTCTTTCAGGTTTCATTTGAGGGAAAAACAATACTTCTTGAATAGACGGATTATTAGTTAAAAACATAATTAAACGGTCCATTCCAATACCTAAGCCAGAAGTTGGAGGCATTCCGTATTCTAAGGCGCGTAAAAAATCTTCATCAATAAATTCAGTTGCCTCATCATCTCCCTTAGCGGCTAATTTCAATTGTTCCTCAAAACGTTCGCGTTGGTCAATTGGGTCATTTAATTCAGAATAAGCATTAGCAATTTCCTTTCCACAGACCATTAATTCAAATCGTTCTGTAAGTTCAGGATGGTCTCTGTGCGATTTACACAACGGACTCATTTCCTTAGGATAATCAGTAATAAAAGTAGGTTGTATAAAATTGCCTTCACATTTTTCGCCGAAAATCTCATCAATTAACTTGCCTTTACCCATGGTTTCATCCACCTCTAAGCCCATGCCTTTTGCGGCTTCTCTTAGTTCTTCTTCAGATTTTCCAGTGATGTCAAAACCTGTAAATTGCTTGATTG
This sequence comes from Psychroflexus maritimus, assembly GCF_011089875.1. Classification (GTDB taxonomy): domain Bacteria; phylum Bacteroidota; class Bacteroidia; order Flavobacteriales; family Flavobacteriaceae; genus Psychroflexus; species Psychroflexus maritimus. The sequence continues at coordinate 25,484 of NZ_JAANAS010000033.1, forward strand.
CCTCCGTCATAGTTACTCGCGCATAAGGCGCTTTAAAATCGACTTTATGTTCTTTGAATTGTGCTTTAGTAGTTCCGTTTACAGCTTTTGCACAGTGTTCCAAAAGATTTTCAGTGAATTCCATCATCCAATTATAGTCCTTGTAGGAAACATAAATTTCCATTGCGGTGAATTCTGGATTATGAGTACGGTCCATGCCTTCATTTCTGAAGTTTTTTGAAAACTCATAGACGCCATCAAAACCACCAACAATAAGTCGTTTTAGATATAATTCATTTGCAATTCTTAGGTATAATGGAATATTTAAAGCATTGTGGTGAGTAACAAAAGGTCGTGCTGCCGCTCCCCCAGGAATAGACTGTAACACAGGAGTTTCTACTTCCATGTACCCATGATTATTAAAGAAATTCCGCATGGCCGTGAAAAGTCGGCTACGCTTCATAAAAATATCTTTTACATGTGGGTTGACTACCAAATCGGCATAACGCTGGCGGTAACGCATTTCGGCATCAGTAAAACCGTCATATTCGTTACCTTCTTTATCTTTTTTAGGAAGCGGTAAGGGTTTTAAAGACTTGCTAAGCAATTTAAAATCTTTTACTAAAATGGTTTTTTCGCCTACTTGAGTAGTAAACAATTCGCCTTCAATTCCTATAAAATCACCTATATCTAAAAGTTTTTTATACACCTCATTATAAGCAGTTTTGTCTTCGTCTGGGCAAATTTCATCACGATTGAAATACACTTGAATTCGGCCTTCGCCATCTTGCAGTTCAGCAAAAGAAGCTTTTCCCTGTATTCTTCTAGACATTAATCGCCCAGCAACAATAACAGCTTTACCTTGTTCAAAATCTTCCTTAATTTGTTTAGAAGTATGGGTGTAATTAAATTGCTCTGCTGGGTATGGATTAATACCCATGGTTTTTAATGATTTCAGTTTTTCTCTTCTTACGATTTCCTGTTCTGATAACTGCATTGCTGTATTTTTTAGAATTTGCAAAGATACAATAAGTAGAATAGATGTGAAATTTTTGAAAGAGTAAAGATTTTGTAAAAAATACTTGTCCAAAAACCAATAAAGTAATTGCCTTATCCCAAAAAAATTTTAGCATTATTTATAGTCCATTTAAAAATAGTACCTTAGCACAAACAAAATTTAAGAATAATGAAATCAAATTGGAAAAAAGTTGGTTTATGTATAGCTGGGCTTAGTTTTTTAGCTAGTTGTGAGCAAACCAACGAAAAAAAAGACCAAGATTTAGCAGAAAAAGCTAATTCAGGTATTGAAACTCAGTATATGGATATGAATGTGAGTCCGAAGGAAGACTTTTTTAGGTATGTTAACGGAACTTGGTTAAATGATACTGAAATCCCTGATGACAGAACTTCATGGGGAGGATTTCAGATTTTACGCCAAGAAACTGATAAAAATGTATTACAACTTTTAGAAGAGGGTAGAAAAAATCAAGATTTTAAGGAAGGTAGTGATCAAGCTAAAGCCATTTTTCTTTTTGATGCAATCATGGATACTGAAGCAAGAAATCAAGCTGGTTTAGCACCTTTAATGCCGCTTATGAAAAAAATTGAAGCACTTTCAAGTGTAGAAGATTTACAAAACTTGAAAGGGAAGTATCCTTCTCAACTTTCTACTCCCTTTTTTAGTATTTCAGCCTATGCAGACCCAGAAGACAGCAACATGAACGTAGCTTATTTAGGAACAGGAAGTCTTGGCTTGCCAGAGCGCGATTACTACACCAACGAAGATGAAGAGTCTGAAGAAATTAGACAAAAATACGTTAAGCATGTATCTAAAATGTTACAGTTTTTAGGCGATTCTGAAGCAGAAGCTCAAGATCAAGCTGAAAAGATTTTAGCTATGGAAACAAAATTAGCCGCACCACGTTTATCAAAAGTAGAACGAAGAGATTTTAACAATTTTAATAATCGTTTTCAAATTGATGAAGTAAAAGAGTTTACTCCATCAATAGATTGGGTGAAACATGCGCAGGATTTAGGTATAGAAGATCAATTAGATGTGGTTTTAGTGATGGAACCTAACTATATGAAAGAATTAGAAAAGTTTTTTCAAGAAACTCCTATAGAAGATATCAAAAGTTTATTGAGATGGGCTAATTTACGTTCTGCAGCATCTCAATTGACTACTGAATTAGATCGAGCTAATTGGGAGTTCTACAGCAAAGAACTAAGCGGTGCTCAAGAACAGTTGCCATTAGATGAAAGAGCGCTATCTGTAGTTAATGGAAGTATTGGTGAAGCGGTAGGAAAAATTTATGTAGAAAAGATGTTTCCACCGGAAGCTAAAGCAGATGCAGAACAAATGATTGATAATGTGATTTTAGCTTTTCAACAGCGTATTGAAAATTTAGAATGGATGACGGAAGATACCAAAGAAAAAGCTATTGAAAAACTAGATAAATTTACCGTTAAAGTAGGTTATCCAGACGAATTTAAAGACTACAGCGATTTACAAGTGAATGCCAATCAATCTTATTTTAAAAACATGCAAGCTGTAAGTGCTTGGAATTACCAAGACAGTTTAGATGAAATTGGAGAGCCCGTAGATAAAAGCAAGTGGGGAATGTCACCACAAACTGTGAATGCTTATTTTAACCCAATGATGAATGAAATTGTTTTTCCTGCAGCTATTTTACAACCGCCTTTTTACAATTATGAAGCAGATGCTGCAGTTAATTACGGAGGTATTGGAGCAGTTATAGGCCACGAAATTTCTCATGCTTTTGATGACTCTGGCGCCCGATTTGATGCTGATGGAAACTTAAAAAATTGGTGGACCGATGAGGATTTAGAAAACTTTACCGCTCGAGGTGAAAAGCTTGCTGACATGTATTCTGCGATTGAAGTAACGGAAGGTCATTTTATTGATGGTAAATTTACCTTAGGTGAAAATATTGGTGATTTAGGAGGAGTGCTTGGAGCTTATGACGGACTGATGTTACATTTTGAAACGAATGAAAAACCAGGAAATATTGATGGCTTTACTCCAGAGCAACGTTTCTTCATGTCTTGGGCTACAGTTTGGCGTACAAAAATTAGAGAAGAAGCCTTAAAAACACAGGTTAAAACAGACCCTCATTCGCCAGGTGAATACAGGGCTTATGTGCCTTTACAAAATATTGATGCTTTTTATGAAGCTTTTGATATTGTAGAAGGAGATCCTATGTACCTAGCTCCGGAAAATCGCGTGAGAATTTGGTAAGCTTAAGTTAAAAGCAAAAAAGCCGCCTTTATAAAAGGCGGCTTTTTTGTTATTTTTAATCAGTTAGCTAAGCCTTGTTTTCAACCTCATTTTGCAAACTTAAATTGGTATAATACCAATTTTACTATTAAATGTCGTTAAGAGAACGAAATTGCTTTTTTCATATATAACGCTGTGAATAATTTGCATAGCAGGGTTACGGAAATTGTGAACAAGGAAATATATGGGAAAATGAATGAGCTAAATAGCGTCATTTGATGGTTAAATTGGTATAAGCTTAGAAGTTTGCTTTTCGCTTGTTTAAAAAGGCTTCCGTACCTTCTTTGAAATCATTGGTTCCAAAAGCTTCACCAAAAGCGGCTATTTCTGTTTTAAATCCATCTACTCCATCTTTATAGTTATTATTTATGGCTTTAATAGCAGCTTCAATAGCTTTCATTGAGTTATTCATTATTTTACCCGCTAATTTTTCAGCCACATCAATTAATTCATCTAATTGAACAACCTGATTCACTAAGCCATAATCTAAAGCTTTTTGAGCTGTAATCATTTCGGCAGTCATGATCATTTGCATAGCTCTACCTTTCCCAATTAACTGGGGAAGTCTCTGTGTGCCACCGTAGCCAGGAATTACCCCCAAAGAGGTTTCAGGAAGGCCTAGTTTTGCGTTTTCACTAGCAATTCTAAAATGAGCAGCCATAGCTAATTCTAACCCACCCCCAAGTGCAAAGCCATTAACTGCAGCTATTATGGGCTTTGGAAAGTTTGCTAAATAGTCAAAAACCAAGGTTTGCCCTTTTGCTGCTAAATCTTTTCCTTCCTCAACACTATAATTAGCGAATTCAGCTATATCTGCACCTGCCACAAAAGCTTTTTCACCGGTTCCTGTTAAGATGATTACTTTAACTTCATCATCATCTTTTAAACCTTTAAAAGCTTCATGTATTTCTTGAAGAGTAGCTCTGTTTAAAGCATTGAGTTTTTTAGGTCGGTTGATAAAAACTTTGGCTATTTGATTTGATTTTTCAACATGTAAATTTTCGTAATTCATTGTTTTAATTTTTTGGTATTTCAATAACAAAGGTAGTTCCTTTATTTACTTTTGATTTGAGCTTTATGTTTCCTTTAAAGTTTTCAACAATATTTTTCACCATACCTAAACCTAGTCCCATGCCACTTGTTTTGGTGGTAAATTTGGGTTCAAAAATACGCTTTTGTGTTTCTTCATCAATACCCACACCATTATCTGAAACACTTATTTTAACGCGGGTTTTTGTTGCACTTACTTCTACAATTATAAATGGATTTTCTTTGTTTTCGGTAGCTTGTTGGGCGTTTTTAACTAAGTTGGTAATCACTCGAATTAATTGAGCTCGGTCAAATTTAGCATAAATATCTTCTTTGTCTGTATAGACATGAAAATGAGGGCCTTTAAAAATATCGCAGGCTAATTGTATAGTTTTAGTAATATTTAGGTATTCACTTTTTTGTGAAGGCATTTTAGCAAAATTAGAAAAAGCTTCTGCAATTGCCGTTAAGGTATCTATTTGTTGGATTAAAGTTTGAGAAAAGTCTTTTACATCGGCCTGTTTTTTGATATTTCCTAAATTAAAATTTCGTTCAAAACTCTGTACTGTTAATCGCATGGGAGTAAGCGGATTTTTTATTTCGTGAGCTACCTGTCTTGCCATTTGCCGCCAGGCCTCCTCGCGTTCAGACTGAGCTAGTTTTTTACTGCTTTCTTCTAGTTCAACCATTGCTTTGTTATAGGCATTAATTAGTGGTTTAAGTTCGTGAACAGCATTTTGAACCGACAGCTGTGTGTTGTTTTCAGTGAGTTTGGTTTCGCTTATTTGCTCTCCAATTTTATTAATGGATTTGGTAATTAGTTTAGATAAAAAATAAGCTAAGAGTACTGCTCCTAAAATCATTAATAGATACACTTGAGATAAGATGACAAAAAAATCTCTCAATTCTTGATCCATATAGCCGTCATCCTCTATATAAGGCAGATTAAGAATAGCAATGGGCTTAAAAAATGGATTCGTAATATAGGTGTATGAAGATTGATAGCGTTGGTCTTCAAACTTAAAATCTTCAACGTGTTTTTTGTTTGAGGAATTTTCTAATTTTTGAATAATGCGCTGAGGAACTTCTTGCTCTAAAGAGTCAGAATAAAAGGAAGCATAAGAAGAAATCAATAAATTGCCTTCTAAGTCAAAGATGTTAATTTCTTCACTATGTATTTCTTGAATTTCATAGATTTTTTCTTTAAATATTAAAGGGATATAATTGGTTTCTAAAGGGTATGTAGTGGTTCGAAAAACATAATTTATATTGGAATTGATTGCTTTTTGTTTGCGCTCTAGCTTATCTCTGTGAAGGTCTTTTGCTTCCTCTTTATACTGATAAATAGTAACTCCAGCAATTAATATAGAAGCAATTAGCACTAAGCTTATAGTAGATACAAATATTTTGCTAGAAAGAGAATTGGAACCCCAAATCATAGGTAAGTGTTTATTGTTTAAATGTAGTCTATTTTTTAATTTTTTCTTACTCGTTTATAAAGCTTTATGCCTAGCATTAAAACCAAGGCTAGACCTATTAGCCCAAATGTTCCATACACCCAATTTACAGCCGATTTTGTAATTACTAGAAACACCACAGCAAAAAGGATAAGCGTGGCACCTTCATTCCAAATACGCATTTGATTGGAAGTCCATTTAATTTCATCGCGCTGAAATTGTTTGTAAATTTGATGATTTTTTAAATGGTATAAAATCAAAACCACCACAAAACCAAGTTTAATATGCATCCAAGGTGCTTGTAGCCAACCTGGGTTCAAGATGAGCAACCAAATGGCAAAAAAAGTCGCCAACACAGCTGAAGGCCAAGTAATAATAAACCATAACCGGTTAGTCATAAGCTTGAGTTGTTCAACAATTGGTGTGGCTTGTTCTTTTGGCTTATTTAAAGCCTCAATTTGATAAATAAATAAGCGTGGAATATAAAACAATCCTGCAAACCAAGTGATGACAAAGATGAGGTGTAATGATTTAATGTACAAGTAGCTCATGCTTATTAATTTTATTCAAAAGTAGTACATTTTTAATTAGATTTTCTAACGAAAATCAAAAAAGCCTAACTCAAGTTAGGCTTTTAAGAATTAATGCAAGTGAAATAAATATACCCCTATAAAAACTCACTTGCTATTTAAATAAGAAGATGATTCAAATATATGGCGAAGTATTTAAGAAAAATATACCCCTTAATGGGTATAAAATGTTAAAATTTTGAAATTGATGAATAGATTAAGTAGCAGTAAATCAACTTAAATGGCTTGATTCTTAAAAAAAACTTATTTTATTTTTATTGCTATATTCTGTTTTTATACAATTTTCACCATTAAATGTGGCTATTTTGCTCATTCATTTTCTATCGGTATTTCTTTGCTCCTGATTTCCATCCCTTACTTATCAGATGCAAATAAACCAAAGCATCATCTAGGAAAAAAGCAATTTCGCTTTATTAAATGCATATAGTAATTAAACGGGTAATTAGTCAGTTCATAAATTAAGGTTTAACTTACGAAATGCTTTTGTGACAGTTACCAAACTTATGAAATTATAAAATCAACTACATCTTCAATTTTTCCTACTTTTTTAATTTGAATCTTGTAGTCTTTTTTTGGTAATTTTGATTCTTTGCTAATAATGATTACTGCAAAACCAAGTTTTTCAGCCTCTATGATTCGTTGTTCAACTTTACTAACTGGTCTAATTTCGCCAGCTAGACCTATCTCAGCGGCAAAGCAAATCCTATTGGGAATAGGTTCATCTTCATTAGACGATAAAATAGCAGCAACAACTCCTAAATCGATGGCAGGATCGTCAACACTAATACCTCCTGTAATGTTTAAAAAAACATCTTTTGCTCCTAGTTTAAAACCTGCTCTTTTTTCTAATACAGCGAGCAGCATATTTAATCTTTTAGCATTGTAACCTGTTGCTGAACGTTGCGGTGTTCCATAGACGGCAGAGCTTACTAAAGCCTGAATCTCAATCATTAAAGGGCGTATTCCTTCTAGGGTTGCCGCAATGGCTGTTCCGCTTAAATGTTCACTGTGGTTAGAAATGAGGATTTCGGAAGGGTTGCTTACTTCGCGCAGACCTGTTGAAAGCATTTCATAGATTCCTAATTCGTGGGTAGATCCAAATCTGTTTTTATGAGCTCTCAAAATTCTATAAACGTGATTTCTATCGCCTTCAAACTGCAAAACTGTATCTACCATGTGCTCTAAGACTTTGGGTCCAGCAATGCTTCCTTCTTTATTTATATGACCAATTATAAGAACCGGTACATTTTTAGTCTTTGCAAATTGAATGAGTTCTGAAGTACATTCTCTAATTTGAGAAACACTGCCTGCAGAGCTTTCAACTTGTGGGGTATGTAAGGTTTGAATGGAGTCTATGACAAGGATTTCTGGATCTAATTCTTTTATTTGTTGAAAGATATTTTGAGTTTTAGTTTCAGAAAGGATGAAGCAATTAGCTTCTTGTTTGGTAATTCTTTCGGCCCTCATTTTTATTTGCTGCAGGCTTTCTTCTCCAGAAACATATAAGGTTTTGTAGGGTAATTTTAGCGCAATTTGTAAAAGTAGTGTACTTTTTCCAATGCCTGGTTCGCCGCCCAATAAGGTTAGTGACCCAGGCACAATTCCGCCTCCAAGAACGCGGTTAAATTCTTGGTCTGAAGTGCGAAGTCTTACTTCTTTAGTGAGTTCAATTTCTTGAAGTCGTTGAGGTTTTGCAATTCTTTTACTGCTTGTACTTATTTCTTTGTTCCAGGTGTGCTTAGTACTTTCTTTTTCAAGAATTTCTTCTACAAGTGTATTCCATTCTTTACAAGAATTGCATTGACCTTGCCAGCGCGGATGTTGAGCGCCACAATTTTGACAGAAAAAAGCGGTTTTTGTTTTTGCCATAATCAATAGCCAAAGACTTCTTTAATTTCTTCTGCACGCATGAGCATAAGTTCTTTATTTAAGGGACCAATAGGCTCAAATCCATATGCATCTTGATAATGGCGAAGTGCTTTTTTGGGTTTTCCTATCTCCTGGTAATGCCTCGCCAAAAAATAACTTTCCAATAGTGTATTTGGATGGTTTTTTTTAGCAAGTTTACTTAAATCCTTATACAGCTCCCAGTTTTCTGTTTCTTCTATTGCTTTAGACACAAACATGAGATCATTTACACGAATATCAAAATCCATAGTGTATAAGCTAGAAATATCTAAGTATTTATCTTCTAAGTATTTGACGGGGTTAGCAACAGTTAATAACTTGTCTTCATATTCTTGGTTGGTAATTGGCCTAAAGGAGGTAAAAATAAAGTCTAAAGCCTTAGGAATTGATTGGGCAACCATCGTGTAATGGGTAGCCTGATCAATTTCATCGTATAAAAAACTAAGTTGTTGGTTTTCTATTGATTCCATAGCTTCTGCAAAATCTTTGATTTCTTTCTTAGTTTCATTGTTTTCTTGTTTTCCATGAGCAACATAATACCATACTTTGCTTTTTTTTCGCCTTAAGGCTTTCTTAATTCGCAAAGGCATTTCTGGAGTAAACGTTGGACTTAAATTGATATACCCTTGAAAACTTTCATCATTTCTAAACAAGAAGAAATTCATGAAATTTGCAGATAAGTTGTGGCCAGCAATAATAGACATTAACGAAGTTCGGTAATTTTCTTGAATATATGGCAGCAATTCAATGTCTAAAAAATCAAAGAAATCTTCTCCCTGAGCAAAAGGCAGGTAAGTTTCTTCATCAACTTGCATTTCTAATTTTCTATTAGGTTGTTGCATTACGCCAACAACAATAGCTTCAGGAATCTCTTCCCAGTAGCTCAAATAATCAATCATTCCTGCAAAGGGTTCAAATAGATACTCTCCATCCATAACAATAAAAATAGGGTATTTTTTCTTGTTTTGTTGGCTATAACTTCTAGGAAGCTGAATTTTTATCTTCCTTTTTTCTTGCATAATATTAGAAGGAATAGTTTTATACTCTATTTGTGCTTGAACTATTTGAAGCCCTGAAAAAAATATTAGTAAGCTTAAAATTAGCTTTTTCATTTTTTTGAATTTTGATTAAAATTTTCGACTAAATTAATTAAAAATTTGTTTCCGGTTGAAGAGCGGAAGTAAGATTACCGAAATTAGTCCTAAAACTAACATTATAAGGGTTTGTGCAGCCCATAAAATCCAACCTAAAGCTTCTCCAGATTGTTTGTCAACATCATAAATACTCAATACTGCCGCTATGGCTACAGGATAAACCCCCAAACCGCCACTAGTTACTGATATAGAAAACGAACCTACTATAAAAGCCACTAAAATAACGCCAAAATTTAGTTGACTTGTTTCTTCAATACTGTATTTGGTTACCCAAAAAATACCAACATACATTGCCCAAATAAAAAAGGTGTGAAATAAAAATTTCTTTTTATTTTTAATTTGAGTAATAGATTTCATTCCATGAATCAAACCTGCTAAAAATTTACTTATTTTCTGTACCCACTTATGCGATGAATTTTTGAGTAATTTAGAAGCTGCAAAAACAACTCCTATGCCTAAGATAAGAAGACCAATACTGCTAAGAAAATCAATATCTTTTGAGGTGAAAAAATCAATTATTACAGGCGCTTGTAGAATCATAGCAAGCCCTATAATTAAAAGCAAGCAAAACATATCTATAAGTCGTTCTGAAACAATAGTACCAAAAGATTTGTCAAAGTTTATTTCATGATAGGATGAGAGGGTAGCGGCTCTGAGTAATTCGCCCGACCTAGGAATTCCTAAATTACTTAAATAGCCCAGCATTAGAGCAAAAAAACTGTTGTATAAAGCAGGCTTACAACCTAATGGGGCTAGCAGATATTTCCACCGAATGGCTCTTGAAATATGAGCTGCTATACCCATAATTATAGATAAACCTATCCAATAAAAATTAGCATTTTTAATCTTTTGCCATACGGTTTTCAATTCTTCTTCAGAAGAAGTGCTCACCGAATACCAAATAAAAACTAAGCCCAAAAGCAATGGAATAGCTATTTTTAATCCTTTTGAGGCTTGTTTGTTCATGGTTTAATTAAGCTAAAAGATTATCTTCATTAGGAAAGACTAAAGCAGGTTTAAAGGTTTTAGCAGCTTTTTCCTCCAGCATAGCATAAGTCATTAGAATTAAGATATCACCCTTAGCTACTTTTCTAGCGGCTGCACCATTCAGTGTAATTTCACCACTCTTTCTAGGGCCAGGAATGGCATAAGTTTCTAAGCGTTCTCCGTTAGAATTATTAACCACCTGAACTTTTTCTCCTTCTATGATATTAGCCGCTTCCATAAGTTCTTCGTCTATGGTAATGCTCCCAATATAATTTAAATCTGCTCCCGTAACTTTTACGCGATGAATTTTAGATTTTACAACGTGAATCCACATAATGTATTAATTTAATGCCATGTTATCAATTAATCTTACTTCGTTTATAACTGCAGCTATAAAAGCTCGATAAGTCACCTCTGCTTTCTTAGTTTCAGTTGGGACTAAATCGTGGGTAGAAGCAATTTCAAAATATTCTAATTCTAGTTGATGTTCTTGCTCAAATAATTGAATAACTTGATGTTTAATTTCAGCAATGCTTAATTGATTAAAATTATCTTTAGCAAAAGTAAGTGCTTGATAAATTAAAGTTGCGGTTTCAAGCTGTTTTTTATTAAGCCGTTTATTTCTTGAGCTTTTTGCTAAGCCCGAAGTTTCTCTATACGTTGGAGAGCCAATAACTTCAACAGGCTGTTTTGTGATTTGCACTAGCTTTTTTATTAAGCGAAGTTGTTGGTAATCCTTTTCCCCAAAAAAAGCCTTATGGGGTTGTACAATCTCAAAAAGATGCTTAATTATAGTGCCTACCCCATTAAAATGGCCTTGTCTAAATTCACCTTCCATAAATTGAGTAATACTGCCAAAATCAAATTCCTCGGCTTTTACAGATTCTTTATAGATTTCTTCAACACTTGGTGTAAATATAATGGTATTGGCTTTGTTTTTTTGAAGTAATTCAACATCACGCTCCACATCTCTAGGATAGTGGTTTAAATCGGAGGCGTTGTTAAATTGTGTAGGGTTTACAAAAATACTTACTACTACACAATCACAGCTTTCAAAAGCGTGATTAACCAAGGCTAAATGCCCGTCATGAAGAGCGCCCATAGTAGGCACTAAGCCTATAATCTCACCGCGATTTTTTACCTTATGGAGCTCAGACTGAAGCACCTCTATTGTTCTTACCTGCACTTTGCTATATTATGATTTTGGATGCAAAGCTAATATTTTAACTTCAATCAACATAAATTTTTGTAAATTTGCACGTTTTTACTGTTAATCTGAAATTTTTATACATTATGAATGATAAACGAATACTTTACGTATCTTCAGAAGTTGTGCCTTATTTGCCTGAAAATGAAATATCTACAATTTCATTTGAAGCTCCAAAGATGGTCAATGCTATGGGAGGCCAAACCAGGATATTTATGCCTAAATTTGGTAATATCAATGAAAGAAGGCATCAGTTACACGAAGTAATCCGTTTATCTGGAATGAATTTGGTTGTCAATGACCTTGATATGCCGCTAATAATTAAAGTGGCCTCTATTCCAAAAGAACGCATGCAGGTCTATTTTATTGATAACGAAGATTATTTTAAGCGAAAGGCAACCTTTACAGACGAGGATGGGAAGCTTTTCTCTGATAATGATGAACGCGCCATCTTTTTTGCCAAAGGAGTAATTGAAACGGTTAAAAAATTAAATTGGGCACCAGATATTATTCATGTAAATGGATGGATGGCTTCCTTAGTCCCTTTGTACCTTAAAAATTATTACGGAAACGAACCTTTGTTTAAAAATTCAAAAATAGTTACCTCTGTTTACAATCGAAGCTTTGATGGAACGTTAGCTAATGAAATGATGAAAAAAGTTTTGTTTGATGGTCTTGAAGAAGAAAGTGCGGATCACCTTAAAGAACCTCACTATATCAACTTGCTAAAAACGGCTATAGAAAATTCAGATGCTATTATTCAAGCTTCTGAAGTAATTGATGAAGAGCTTAAAAGCTTCATTGAAGCCGCTGCTTTGCCATGTCTTGACTATGTGCCTAAAGAAGAGTTTGCTCAAGCTTATCAAAACTTTTATTTAACAAAAGTATTAAATGAAGAAGAATCCTAATATGTTCAAATCTAATTTTTTAATTTTTACCCTCATCCTTGCTGCATTTTTCTTTTCATCTTGCGATGACGACTTTACAGAAACCGGAGCAGGCTTAATTAATAGTATAGACTTACCTCCTTTAATGGAAATAGATGAGGTGATTTCTTATACTGAAAGCATTGGCGCTGTTCAAGCAAATAATGTTTCTAATTTTTATATTGGCGATTTTAGCGACCCTGTTTTTGGGGAGAGAAACTACGCTATACTTTCACAATTGGAGCTGTCTAGAACTAACCCTGATTTTGACGGATTTGTAGAGTTAGATAGTGCAATTCTTAGCTTGCCCCTTTACAGTAGATTAGTTGCTGAAAATGAATTTGCTATCGATTCAGTTGTTGGAGATGCCAATACTAATTTTGTAGTTAAGGTATTCAAATCAAATCAATTTCTTAGAAATGTTGACCCCGGTCCTGATGGCGAATTTGACCAATTTCAGCTTTATTTTAATAACCAGCTCAATGATTTTTTACCTAATATAGAAGCAACACCTATAGCCGTTTCCGAATCGCTTAACTTGGAAGAGCTTAGTCAACAACAATTTCTATTAGAACAAGAGAATGATTCAATTACAGAAGAAACACCCATTAACCCGCAAATACGAATCAAAATACCTAACGAGTTTATTCAAGAACAAATTATTGATAAGGCTGGAGGACCTGAATTGGTAAGTAATTCAGCCTTTAAAAATTACTTCAGAGGACTCTTTTTTCAATTAGAATCTTCCGAAGGAGATGTGCTTTTGGGGTTAAATATGAATAGTGAAGATGCTGGCATTAGGATTTTCTATAAAACCGAAGTAGAGCTCCCGCCCAATCCCGAAACAGGTAGTGGTGAAGAATCAGAAATACTGGAAGATGAATTAGATTTGCTTATAGAGGGCATCAGTTTAGGGCTTACCAATGATGAAAATGACCTTAGCTTAAGTGAGCAAGATACGATTAATGGAGAAGAAACAACATACCTTAGAGGAGGCGCAGGTTTTGCTACAGTTGTTGAATTGTTCACTGGCGAAGACAGCAATGGAGATGGTGTGTCAGATCAATTGGAAGATTTGAGAAATCGTGATATTATGGTGAATGAGGCTAATCTTATTTTTTATATTGATGAAGAAATAGCTCCTTCAAATAGCAATAGACCAAGACGAATAATGATTTACGATATTGATAACAATGAAGTCTTTGCAGATTATAATAATGACCCTACTTTTTCAGAAGCTTCGTCCGTATCTTTGGTTTCTCACTTAGGGCCGCTTTCTGAAGATGAAGAAGGGAATCTTTTCTATAGAATTAGAATTACCGATTACCTTAACGAATTAATTAATGAAAATCGTGACTCAGTAAAGATTGGTGTAGTAGTGTCTGATAACGTAAACCAAACAAGTGCTTTGGAAGTAAAAGATACTCAATTAGAATTATTTGATGAAATTTTGTCTTCATCTGCAGGTAGTATTAGAGGTACTGTGCTACATGGGTCAAACTCACCTAACGAACAGAAAAAATTGAAACTACAAATACAACTTACAGAATTAACTAATTAAACTATAAATTATGTGTGGAATTGTTGGTTACATAGGTCATAGAGAGGCTTATCCTATTATTATAAAAGGCCTACAGCGCCTTGAATACAGAGGTTACGATAGTGCAGGAGTAGCTTTATTTGATGAAAATGGGATTCACTTATGTAAAACAAAAGGGAAAGTTGCAGAGTTAAATAAAAAATGCAAAAAAGAACTTAACACCCAAGCTAAAATGGGTATAGGTCACACGAGGTGGGCAACCCATGGTGAGCCAAATGATACCAATTCACACCCTCATCTTTCAAATTCAGGAAACTTAGCTATTATTCATAATGGAATTATAGAGAACTATGAATCCTTAAAAATTGAATTAGAAAAAAGAGGTTATATATTTACTTCAGATACAGATACAGAGGTTTTGGTTAATCTGATTGAAGATGTACAGAAAAAAGAAAAAGTAAAGCTAGGAAAAGCTGTACAAATAGCACTTAGCCAAGCTATTGGCGCGTATGCTATTGCGGTTTACGATACCCAAAAAACCAATGAAATTGTGGTGGCTAGATTAGGAAGTCCTTTGGCTATTGGTTTAGGAGAAAACGAATTTTTTATTGCCTCAGACGCCTCTCCTTTTATTGAATATACAAAAAGCGCCATCTACTTAGAAGATGGAGAAACCGCAGTTATTAGACTTGGTAAAGACATTAAGATTAGAAAAATAAAAGACGATAACTTAGTCAAACCCTATATTCAAGAACTTCAAATGAATCTTGATCAAATTGAAAAAGGCGGGTTTGATCATTTTATGCTTAAAGAAATATATGAGCAACCAGAGGCTATTAGAGACACCTATCGTGGTAGAATGCTACCCGAAAAAGGATTGATTAAAATGGCTGGTATTGATGATCATATTTCTAAATTTTTAAACGCCAAGCGCATCATCATTGTTGCCTGTGGAACCTCTTGGCATGCTGGTTTAGTTGCTGAATACACCTTTGAAGATTTAGCGAGAATTCCTGTGGAAGTAGAATATGCCTCTGAATTTAGGTACCGAAATCCCGTCATTAATAAAGATGATGTCGTGATTGCTATTTCTCAGAGTGGAGAGACCGCCGATACAATGGCAGCCATTAATCTTGCAAAAGAAAATGGAGCCTTTGTTTTTGGTGTTTGTAATGTAGTTGGTTCCTCTATATCAAGAGCCACAGATGCCGGTGCATACACGCATGCTGGACCAGAGATAGGAGTAGCTTCAACGAAAGCCTTTACAACTCAAATAACAGTATTAAGCTTAATTGCTCTAAAATTAGGTAAAGAAAAAGGATCAATAAGTAATTCAGATTTTAATATGTATTTGAATGAACTTGAATTGATACCAGCAAAAATTGAGCAAGCTTTAGAAAGCAATAACCACATTATTCAAGTAGCTGATTTTTATAAAAATGCTAGAAATTGCTTGTACCTGGGTAGGGGGTTTAATTTTCCTGTTGCCTTAGAAGGAGCGCTCAAGTTAAAAGAAATTTCTTATATCCATGCAGAGGGTTATCCAGCAGCAGAAATGAAACACGGCCCCATTGCTTTAATTGATGAAGAAATGCCCGTTGTTGTTATAGCCACAAAAAAAGGCCATTACGAAAAAGTGGTTAGTAACGTGCAAGAAATAAAATCGAGAAAAGGTAAAATAATAGCAGTGGTAACCCAAGGAGATCAACAAGTTAAAAAAATTGCTGATCACGTTATTGAAATTCCAGATACTTTTGAAGCTTTTACACCGTTATTAACAACAATACCTTTACAGCTCATTTCTTATCACATCGCTGTTATGCTAGACAAAAATGTTGATCAACCTAGAAATTTAGCTAAATCTGTAACCGTTGAGTAAACTATTAAACGAATAAATAAACACCTTGCTAACAGCAATTTACATTAATAATGCTGTTTAAAAAAAAGCATTAAATAATTTTTTGTTTTAGTTATAAAAGTTTTTATAAATAATCTATATTTGCAAGCTGAAAACGATATCGTTTTTCATTGTATTAAGTATTTAAAAATTTATCAATAATGTCTCAAGTTAAAGGTAAAATAGCCCAAATTATAGGTCCTGTTGTTGACGTAGAGTTTGAAAAAGCAGAAGATCTTCCAAAGATTTATGACTCACTAGAAGTAACACGCCCAGATGGTGTCGTAGTGATTTTAGAGGTTCAATCTCATGTTGGCGAAAACACAGTAAAAACAATTGCTATGGATTCTGCCGACGGTTTAAGTCGCGGCGTTGAAGTTGTCTCAACAAACAACCCCATACAAATGCCAATTGGTGATGATATTTACGGACGCCTGTTTAATGTGACAGGTGATGCCATAGATGGTCTCGGTAATTTACCTAAATCTGGAGCGCAAGGAATGTCAATTCACAGAAAAGCTCCTAAATTTGAAGACTTATCAGTTTCTACAGAAGTTTTATTTACAGGAATCAAAGTTATTGACCTTATTGAGCCTTACGCTAAAGGGGGTAAAATTGGCCTTTTCGGTGGCGCTGGTGTAGGAAAAACAGTACTTATTCAGGAATTAATTAATAACATTGCCAAAGGACACGGTGGTTTATCGGTATTTGCCGGTGTTGGTGAGCGTACTCGTGAAGGAAATGACTTACTTAGAGAAATGCTTGAATCTGGCATTATTAAATACGGTGATGACTTTATGCATTCTATGGAAGAAGGCGGTTGGGATCTTCATAAAGTAGATAAAAGCGTAATGAAAGAGTCTAAAGCTACATTCGTTTTTGGACAAATGAACGAGCCTCCTGGAGCGCGTGCTAGAGTAGCATTGTCAGGATTAACCATTGCTGAGTTCTTCCGTGACGGCGCAGGAACAGACCAAGGAAAAGACGTGCTCTTCTTTGTTGATAACATTTTTAGATTTACACAAGCTGGTTCTGAGGTGTCAGCACTTTTAGGACGTATGCCTTCTGCCGTTGGTTATCAACCTACTTTAGCTACAGAAATGGGAGCTATGCAAGAACGAATTACTTCAACAAAAAAAGGCTCGATTACCTCTGTTCAGGCAGTTTACGTGCCTGCCGATGACCTTACAGATCCAGCGCCAGCAACAACTTTCTCTCACCTAGATGCTACTACAGTACTTTCTAGAAAAATTGCTGAGCTTGGTATATATCCAGCAGTAGATCCTTTAGATTCTACTTCTAGAATTCTAACAGCAGATATTTTAGGTGACGAACATTATGATTGTGCTCAACGTGTTAAAGAATTGCTTCAGCGCTATAAAGAATTACAAGATATTATTGCTATCCTTGGTATGGAAGAACTTTCTGAAGAGGATAAGTTAGCCGTATCTAGAGCAAGACGTGTACAACGTTTCTTGTCTCAGCCTTTCCATGTAGCCGAACAATTTACAGGAATACCTGGCGTACTAGTAGATATTAAAGAAACAATAAAAGGATTTAACATGATTATGGATGGTGAATTAGATCATCTTCCTGAAGCAGCCTTCAACCTTAAAGGAAGCATTGAAGAAGCTATTGAAGCAGGCGAAAAAATGTTAGCCGAATCTTAATTTGTAAACTATGCATTTAGAAATTGTAACCCCAGAACAAGTATTGTTTAGTAACGAAATAGATGTGGTAAATGTGCCCGGTATTAACGGAGAATTCCAAATCTTAAACAATCACGCTGCGGTGGTGTCTGTGCTTCAAAAAGGCTACATTAAATTAGATCAAAATACGCAACTCAAAGATGGCGTAAAGGATAAATTTCAAAAAATAAACGATAAATTATGCTTTCCTGTAGATGGAGGTGTAATTGAACTAAAAGATAATAAAGTTATCATTTTAGTAGATTAAAACCAGTTTTTTTAAATGAATTTTAAGACCGACTATCTTGTCGGTCTTTTTTTGTTGCTTTAGTTTTTGAGATGCAATACAAATTCCATTTAAAAACAGACTCACCAATTTCATGTTTCTTTTAGAAAGCTTACTTTTGCATTTTTAAAAAGAATAAAGTTAGCTAAAAATAAACCTATGCAATATAATTTCAATGAAATTGAAGCCAAATGGCAAAAAAAATGGGCAGACGAAAAAACCTTTCAAGTAAATTCTAACCAAGGGAAGAAAAAATTTTATGGTTTAGATATGTTTCCCTACCCCTCTGGAGCCGGGCTTCATGTAGGGCACCCATTAGGTTATATTGCTAGCGATATTGTTGCTCGTTATAAACGGCATCTAGGTTACAATGTGCTGCATCCACAAGGTTACGATTCTTTTGGCTTACCCGCTGAACAATATGCTATTCAAACTGGACAACATCCCGCAAAAACTACACAAGCCAATATTCAAAGATACCGTAAGCAATTAGATCAAATCGGATTTTCCTTTGATTGGTCTAGGGAAGTAAGAACAAGTAATCCTGATTATTACAAGTGGACGCAGTGGATTTTTACGCAGTTGTTTAATTCGTATTACTGTAATAAAACTGATAAAGCTAAGCCTATACAATTGCTAATTAATCATTTTGAAGAGCAAGGTAATGACGGACTTGATGTGGCTTCAGATGAAGTTATAGCTCCTTTTAATGCAACTGATTGGAAAGAATTTTCAGCTGCTAAAAAAGAAGAAATTCTCCTTCAATACCGATTAACTTATCTAGCAGAAACTGAAGTTAATTGGTGCCCAGCCTTAGGTACTGTTTTAGCAAACGATGAGGTAATTAATGGAAGGTCTGAGCGTGGAGGTTATCCCGTTCAAAAGAAAAAAATGAAACAATGGAGCATGCGTATTTCTGCATACGCAGAGCGTTTGCTTAAAGACTTGAATCAACTTGATTGGAGCGATAGCATTAAAGAGGCACAAAGAAATTGGATCGGTAAAAGTGAAGGTGCTAGTGTAAAATTTAAAGTGCAAAATCATGCAGCAAACATTGAGGTATTTACCACACGACCAGATACTATTTTTGGCGTTTCATTTATGACCTTGGCTCCTGAGCATGATTTGGTCAACCAGATTACAACTCCTGAGCAAAAGCAAAGTGTTGAAGCTTACATTAAAGCAGCTTCTTTAAAAAGTGAACGCGACAGAATGGCTGATGTAAAAACTATTTCAGGTGTTTTTACAGGAGCCTATGCAGCACATCCCTTTACAAAACAACCCATCCCCATTTGGATAGGCGATTATGTATTGGCAGGCTACGGAACTGGCGCTGTGATGGCGGTTCCTTGTGGCGACCAAAGAGACTTTGATTTTGCTAAGCATTTTAATTTGCCTATTCCTAATGTGTTTGAAGGGGTTGACGTTGCCAATGAAGCTTATACAGATAAAGAAAATGCAATTATTACAAATTCCAATTTCCTCAACGGACTTCAAGGTAAGAAAGCAATTGAAGAGGCAATTTTAGCCTTGGAAGACGAAAAAATAGGCAAACGCCAGACAAACTTCCGATTAAGAGATGCTGTTTTTTCACGCCAACGTTATTGGGGTGAGCCTTTTCCTGTGTATTATGTAAATGGAACCCCTAAGTTAATTAAAGAAAAACACCTCCCTTTAGTCTTACCAGAAATAGACGAATATTTACCTACTGAAGACGGTGCACCGCCTTTAGGTAGAGCAAAAAATTGGGCTTGGGACACAAAAAACAATCAAGTGGTAGAAAACACCAAAATAGACCACATCAATGTTTTTCCCTTAGAGCTAAATACAATGCCAGGATGGGCGGGAAGTTCTTGGTACATGTTCCGATACATGGATCCACAAAATCAAGAACAAATAGCTAGTCAAGAAGCACTAAATTATTGGGAAAATGTAGATTTGTACATAGGAGGAAGTGAACATGCTACAGGACACCTGCTGTACGCTCGTTTTTGGACAAAATTTTTAAATGATTTAGGGGTGATTCCAGTAGAAGAGCCTTTTAAAAAAATGATTAATCAGGGTATGATTTTAGGTGAAAGTGCTTTTGCTTACCGCTTAAAAGATACCAATACCCTAGTTACTAAATCTAAAGCTAAAATGGACGAGGTTGACCCCATTCATGTGGATGTTTCTATGGTAAACCTTTCTAACGAATTAGATATTGATGCATTTAAAAAATGGCGAACAGAATTTAGTACAGCAGACTTTGTTACAGAAGAAAATGGAAGTTTTGTTGTAGGAAGAGAGGTAGAAAAAATGTCTAAGTCTAAATATAATGTAGTTAATCCAGACGATATTTGTGAAACATACGGCGCAGATACACTTCGCATGTATGAAATGTTCCTCGGTCCTATTGAACAAGCAAAACCCTGGAATACAGCAGGAATTACTGGAGTCCATAACTTTTTAAGAAAGCTATGGAAACTTTACCATGACAAAGAAGGATTTAGTGTGATAGATCAACCTGCTTCAAAAGAAGCCTTAAAAATTCTTCATAAAACAATAAAGAAAGTAACTGAAGATATTGAAAACTTTAGCTTTAATACCTCTATTTCTACTTTTATGATTGCTGTTAATGAACTTTCAAAAATAGACTGCAACGCAAAAGAAGTTTTAAACCCTCTAGCTATTTTAATTTCTCCATTTGCTCCGCATATTGCTGAAGAATTATGGCAAAAAATGGGACATCATGTCAGTATTTCAACCGCTCCGTATCCTAAATATGAAGAAAAGTTTCTTGTAGAAGATACCAAAACTTACCCAATTTCGTTTAATGGAAAAATGCGATTTACCTTAGACTTGTCTTTAAGTTTATCTAAAGAGGAGATTGAGGAATTAGTGATGAATGACGAAAAAACCAAGAATCAACTAGCGGGCAGAACACCTAAAAAAGTAATAGTTGTGCCTGGTAAAATAGTGAATATTGTGGGTTAAATTAAAAATTTATTAAAGATTAACCTGAATTCAAATTTGGCTAAAAATTTGATTAGTGAATAATTAAAAAAATAGAAATTATGATGACTTATTATGTGCTCATTGGAGCAATTATGTTGGTGAGTTGGTACGTGAGTAGCACCTTGAAGAAAAAGTTTGAAAAGTATTCTAAACAGCATTTACAAAACGGGATGAGTGGTGCAGAAATTGCTCAAAAAATGCTTGCTGATCATGGCGTTTATGATGTAAAAGTAATTTCAACAGCTGGACGTCTCACAGATCATTACAACCCAAAAGATAAGACCGTGAATCTAAGCGAATCTGTTTACCATCAAAGAAATGCAGCGGCTGCTGCTGTAGCTGCTCATGAGGTTGGTCATGCAATACAACATGCAAAAGCCTACTCGTGGCTAGAAATGAGAAGTCAATTAGTACCCGTAGTTCAAGTGGCTTCAACTTATAGTCAATGGGTAATATTAGGCGGTTTAATTCTTTATGGAATGGTAAGTGCAGGAGTGGGGCAGATGGTGCTTCTTGCAGGGATTATTATGTTTGGGTTAGGAACTTTATTTAGTTTTATTACTTTGCCTGTAGAGTATGATGCTAGTAATAGAGCCTTAGCTTGGTTAAAAAATCATAATATTGTCACTCCAAATGAATACAAAGATTCAGAAGACGCTTTGAAATGGGCAGCGAGGACTTATGTTGTAGCTGCCGTTGGCTCTTTAGCAACCCTGTTATATTTTATCATGATTTATTTAGGACGCGACTAAAAGTCTTTTTAAATAACTTTTTTTAAAGAGGATTACACAGATGTAATCCTCTTTTATTTTTAAAGGCTCATAATTTCATTTATAGAACTAAAATATTTAGTACTTTCGCAATTCAACTTTAATTAATCATTGAAATTTTGATACATTATGAGTGATATTGCAAAAAAATACGATATTGATAAAGCGCTAGAAGCCTTTGGTATTAAGGATGAAAACTTAGGAACTTCAACAGGAGCCGAGTTTTTTTCTAATGGAGAATTTATTGAATCATTTTCGCCAGTTGACGGTGCACATATTGGTAAAGTTAAATCTACAACTAAAGAGGATTACGAAAAAGTAGCTGCAACAGCACATGAAGGCTTTAAGGCCTGGAGAAAATGGACAGCCCCCGCCAGAGGAGAAGTAGTTAGACAATTCAACGATGAATTGAGAAGATTAAAAGCTCCATTAGGAAAGTTGGTTTCTTATGAAATGGGTAAATCTTACCAAGAAGGACTTGGCGAAGTACAAGAAATGATTGATATCTGTGATTTTGCTGTAGGGCTTTCAAGACAATTATACGGTCTAACCATGCACTCTGAGCGACCAGGACACCGTATGTACGAGCAATGGCATCCTTTAGGTGTAGTTGGAGTGATTTCTGCTTTTAACTTTCCGGTAGCCGTTTGGTCATGGAATACTGCCTTGGCATGGGTATGCGGTGATGCTTGTATTTGGAAAGGTTCAGAAAAAACACCATTAACTTCGGTAGCTTGTCAAAAAATTGCAGCTAGCGTATTTGAAAAAAATGATGTGCCAGCGGGTATATCATCTTTAGTAACTGGCGATTATAAAGTTGGCGAGTACATGACTAATGACGAACGCTTGCCTTTAATTTCTGCAACAGGTTCTACTAGAATGGGAAAAATTGTAGCGCAAACTGTAGCGAAACGATTAGGAAAAACATTACTTGAGTTAGGCGGAAATAACGCTATTATTGTCACTCCAGACGCAGATATTAAAAATACAGTGATAGGTGCTGTATTTGGTGCCGTAGGTACTTGCGGTCAACGCTGTACATCAACCCGAAGATTGATTGTTCATGAATCGGTTTATAATCAAGTAAGAGATGCTATTGTAGATGCTTACAAGCAAATTAGGATAGGTAATCCATTAGATGAAAATAATCATGTGGGGCCGTTAATTGATAAAGATTCTGTAAAAAATTATCTCAATGCACTAGAGCAAGTCAAAAAAGAAGGAGGAAACGTGCTTGTAGAAGGAGGAGTATTAGAAGGTGAAGGCTATGAAAGCGGTTGCTACGTTAAGCCTGCAATAGCTGAAGCTGAAAACCATTTTAAAATTGTTCAACATGAAACATTTGCTCCTATTTTGTATATCATGAAATATGCTGGCAGCATTGAAAATGCAATGGAATTACAAAATGGAGTTAGACAAGGTTTGTCATCTGCAATTATGACCAATAATTTAAGAGAAGCAGAATATTTCTTGTCTGCTGAAGGTTCAGATTGTGGAATTGCCAACGTTAATATTGGAACTTCAGGAGCCGAAATTGGAGGCGCTTTTGGTGGAGAAAAAGATACCGGCGGAGGAAGAGAGTCAGGTTCTGATGCTTGGAAAATTTACATGAGAAGACAAACCAATACCATCAATTATACAACTGAATTACCTCTGGCACAAGGAATAAAATTTGATTTATAAGATGATTTTAAACAAAAATAACAAGCGCACATGATTGCGCTTGTTTTTTGTCATTCAAAAATAATTTATAACTTGCATTAATAAGTTGATTATTAATTTAAAAAGGTGCTTAGGTAATTTAAAAAAGCAAATTATTTTGATTAGTTAAAATAAAACAACTTACTTTGCACATTATTTAATTATTAATTTACCTTTTCAATAAGGATTTTAGTTTAATAAAAACTCTATGAGTAAAATAAATGCAGCAATTACCGCTGTTGGTTCTTATGTGCCAGATGATGTGCTTACCAACAAGATGCTTGAAGAATTAGTAGAAACCAATGATGAATGGATTACTACTAGAACAGGGATTAAGGAAAGAAGAATTTTAAAAGACCCTAGCAAGGGAACATCTTATTTAGGCATTAGAGCTGCCGAAAACTTGATAGAAAAAACAGGCTTAGATCCTAAAGAAATTGATTTAGTTCTCTTTGCTACCACTACTCCAGATATGCCCGTAGCCTCAACTGCTGCCTATACAGCAACTAAAATTGGAGCGACTAACGCATTTTCATACGACTTACAAGCTGCTTGTTCTAGTTTTTTGTATGGTATGTCAACAGCATCAGCTTATATTGAAACAGGTAGATATAAAAAAATACTGCTCATTGGAGCCGATAAAATGTCTTCAATTATAAATTATAAAGACCGAGCAACCTGTATTATCTTTGGAGATGGCGCAGGTGCTGTTCTTTTTGAGCCAAACAATGAAGGGCTTGGCCATCAAGATGAAATTTTAAGATCAGACGGCATAGGTAGGGAGTTCTTAAATATTGAAGCAGGTGGATCTTTAGTTCCTGCTAGTAAATCAACCGTAGAAAAAAATCAGCATTATGTTTATCAAGACGGTAAAACAGTTTTTAAATTTGCGGTTTCTAATATGGCAGATGTAAGTGAAAAAATTATGCTTAGAAATAAGCTTTCTAGTGATGATGTAAATTGGCTAGTTCCTCACCAAGCGAATAAACGAATTATTGATGCAACTTCAAAACGAATGAATTTAGCCGATGAAAAAGTGTTGATGAACATCCAGCGTTATGGTAACACAACATCAGCTACCTTACCCTTATTATTGAGTGATTACGAAAAACAACTAAAAAAAGGAGATAACTTAGTATTTGCTGCATTTGGTGGAGGATTCACATGGGGATCTATCTACTTAAAATGGGCCTATAACTCCTAAATAAATACCCTAAACTATGGATTTAAAGAACATTAAGGATTTAATTAAGTACGTTGCTAAGTCAGGTACTAGTGAAGTTAGCCTAGAAATGGATGACGTTAAAATCACCATTAAAAATGAAAATGCTAATAAAGAGAACCAAACGGTCATTCATCAAATGCCTATGCAAGCTATGGGGCAACCACAAATGCCTATGCAAGCTCAGCCCCAGCAACCACAGGCACAAAAAAGCACTCAGCCCAACGCAACCGAAAGTGCTGAACCCTCAAATGATGATAAATACATTACCGTAAAATCACCCATTATA
The DNA here is from genome assembly GCF_011089875.1 of Psychroflexus maritimus. Taxonomy (GTDB): domain Bacteria; phylum Bacteroidota; class Bacteroidia; order Flavobacteriales; family Flavobacteriaceae; genus Psychroflexus; species Psychroflexus maritimus. The sequence goes on from NZ_JAANAS010000033.1 coordinate 50,409, forward strand.
GGTACTTTTTACCGTAAACCATCACCCGATAAACCAGTTTTTGTTGAAGTAGGTTCGCAAATAGCTGAAGGAGATGTTTTATGTACTATTGAAGCAATGAAACTTTTTAATGAAATTGAAAGTGAAGTTTCAGGTAAAATTGTAAAGGTATTGGTAGATGATGCCTCTCCTGTTGAGTTTGATCAACCTTTATTCTTGGTAGATCCTTCCTAACTTAACACTCCATAAGGAGTTTTGTTCAATTAAACTTAAAAATTATGTTTAAGAAAATACTCATTGCTAACCGAGGGGAAATTGCTTTAAGAGTGATTAGAACCTGTAAGGAGATGGGCATAAATACTGTAGCTGTTTACTCTAAAGCTGATGCTGAAAGTTTGCATGTAAGATTTGCAGATGAAGCGGTTTGTATTGGGCCTGCGCCTAGTAACGAATCCTACTTAAAAATACCTAATATTATTGCAGCTGCAGAAATTACCAACGCAGATGCTATCCACCCTGGTTACGGATTTTTATCTGAAAACGCTAATTTCTCCAAAATTTGTGCTGAACACGACATTAAGTTCATTGGGGCTTCTAGTGATATGATTGATAGAATGGGAGACAAAGCTACCGCTAAAGCTACCATGAAAGAAGCTGGTGTTCCATGTGTTCCCGGTTCTGAAGGAATTCTTACAGATTATGATGAATGTTTGAAAACAGCTAAGAAAATAGGTTTTCCTGTTATGCTAAAAGCTACTGCTGGTGGTGGTGGTAAAGGAATGAGAGCGGTTTGGAGCGAAGATAAATTAGAAGCCGCATGGGAATCTGCACGGCAAGAGGCTAAAGCTGGTTTTGGAAACGATGGAATGTATATGGAAAAACTCATTGAAGAGCCAAGACATATCGAAATTCAAATTGTAGGAGACCAAACTGGTAAAGCTTGTCACCTTTCTGAAAGAGACTGTTCGGTTCAAAGAAGACACCAAAAACTTACCGAAGAAACTCCTTCTCCTTTTATGACCAATAAACTTAGAGAAAAAATGGGTAAGGCTGCTGTGAAAGCTGCCGAATACATTGGTTATGAAGGTGCTGGTACGGTTGAATTTTTAGTCGATAAGCACAGAAATTTCTATTTCATGGAAATGAATACGCGAATTCAGGTTGAGCACCCTATTACTGAAATGGTGGTTGATCATGATTTAATTAGAGAACAAATTCTAGTTGCTGCTGGGGTGCCAATCTCAGGAAAAGATTACTACCCCAAATTGCATAGTATTGAATGTAGAATAAATGCTGAAGACCCTTACAACGACTTTAGACCTTCGCCTGGAAAAATAACAACATTGCACACCCCTGGTGGGCATGGAGTTCGCTTAGATACCCACGTGTATAGCGGTTATATAATTCCTCCTAACTATGACTCTATGATTGCTAAATTAATAACTACGGCACAAACTAGAGAAGAAGCTATCAATAAAATGAAACGAGCTTTAGATGAATTTGTGGTAGAAGGAATTAAGACAACTATTCCATTTCATAGACAACTTATGGATCACCCTGATTATTTAGCAGGAAACTACACCACAAAATTTATGGAGGATTTTGTGATGGATGATAAATATAAAGACGAAGAATAATTTAACTTTCTTCAACCTATAGAATTATGCTCTTTTTATTTTTTAAAAAGAGCATTTTTTTATGGTAATCTAAAATAGCTTTACTTTTAATTAAAACATCTGCGCCAATAATTCCATGAACTATAGAAGCGTCATGATCAAGTAAAGCTTGATTGATATGATTCAAATCAAATAAAACCAAAGGCATGCTTTTTTCTTCCCAATTCCCTATTTTTAGTTCATTAGCTTCAGATGCTTTTGTTAGCATATTGCTTGCACCCGCTCCGGCTGCTCTTATCTCACTTTCTTCAACTTGTAAATTAAAAAAATCAGCATACTTAAAATCAATACAAGAACTAGAAGCACCTGTATCTAAAATAAATTCACCCTCTACTCCATTAATTTCAGCAAAAAGTTGCAAATGTTTAGTAGGAGTGATCACAAAAGAAGTAGATGAATAATTTTTGGCTAAGTATTTTGAATTATAAGGAGACATTTTTTGTTTTTTCGCAAATATAGCGTAAGATTTTAAATAAATTTGCCACATGATATTAATTGACACCCATACGCATTTGTACAGTGATAAATTTTCAACTGATGTTGACGAGGTTATAGCTAGAGCAAAAAAGAATAAGGTTCATTACTTTTTTTTACCAGCCATCGATTCGGAACACACCCAATCAATGTACGACTTAGAAAAAAAATACCCAGAAGAAATCGGTTTAATGATGGGGCTTCACCCTACTTCTGTGCAAAAAGAAACTTATTTAAGTGAATTAAAACACGTAGAAGAGCAATTTCTGCAGCGGGACTTTTGTGCGGTAGGAGAAATTGGTATTGATTTATACTGGGATCAATCAACTTTGGAAATTCAAAAACAAGCCTTTAGGCATCAAATAAAATTGGCAAAATCAAAAAAACTACCTATTATTATACATTGTAGAAATGCCTTTGATGAAGTCTTTGAAGTCTTAGAAGAAGAAAAATCTACCGAATTACATGGAATATTCCACTGCTTTACAGGGGACTTAGCGCAGGCAAAGAAAGCTATTGCTTACCAAATGAAGCTAGGAATAGGTGGTGTTGCTACTTTTAAAAATGGAAAAATTGATCAGTTCTTAAATCAAATAGATTTAAAACACATTGTTTTAGAAACCGATTCACCTTACTTAGCACCAAGCCCACACAGAGGAAAGAGAAATGAAAGTAGTTATGTTCGATTAATTGCTGAAAAAGTAGCTTCTTTGTATGCTGTTTCTCTAGATGAATTGGCGGCAATAACAACAAAGAATGCAGTAGAAATTTTTAAAAATTTTAATTTCGGAAATTAATGAAAAAGCAAGGATCAAAAATCGCTCTTATTTATACAGGCGGAACCATAGGAATGGTAAAAAGTGATAAAACAGGCGCATTAAGAGCTTTTAATTTTGATTTACTGTTGCAAAAAATCCCCGAATTAAAACTCTTAGAACACGATATTGAAACATATACCTTTGACCAGCCCATAGATTCTTCTAACATAGGTATTAATGATTACCTAAGAATTGCTAAATTAATAGAAGAAATTTACACAAACTATGATGCTTTTGTGCTTCTTCATGGAAGCGACACCATGTCTTATACAGCTTCTGTGCTCTCTTTTATGCTAGAAAATTTAAGCAAACCTATTATTTTAACAGGTTCACAATTACCCATTGGTGATTTAAGAACAGACGCTAAAGAAAATTTAATTACTAGTATTCAGTTAGCTGGATTAAAAAAAGACAATCAGCCTGTATTTAGAGAAGTAGGTCTTTATTTTGAATACAAACTCTATAGAGGCAATCGAACCACGAAGTTAAATACCGATCATTTTCAGGCGTTTAGTTCAATTAACTATCCTTTTTTAGCAGAATCTGCAGTGACTATTCAGATTAACTATTCCGCATTAAAGAAAAGTAATCTCAAGCAAAATTTAATTGTTCACAAACAATTAGACCCAAATATTCTCGTTGTAAAGATGTTTCCAGCTATGCAAGAATCAACGCTAAAGCATTTACTGGCAACGCCAAATTTGAAAGCCGTAATTTTAGAAACTTTTGGAAGTGGAAATAGCAAAACAGACCCCTGGTTTCTTAATGCGTTACAACAAAGTATAGATCAAGGAATACATATTGTAAATGTAACTCAATGTAAAGGTGGAAGTGTGGTGATGGGAAAATATGAAACAAGTGAAGAATTAAAAAAAATGGGTGTAATTAATGGAAAAGACATGACAACAGAATCGGCTATTGGTAAATTAATGTATTTGCTGCCTAAAAAGCTTCAAAAAGAGGTGCTAAAGACCGTTTTTGAAACCTCGCTCAGAGGCGAAATGAGTTCAAATTAATATTTTACAATAGATTAATGTGATTTTTTTTTGGTTTTTATCTATGAAAGACTAAATTTGAATTTAATTTAAAAAAGAGAGGTGGCCGAGTGGTCGAAGGCGCACGCCTGGAAAGTGTGTATACGTCAAAAGCGTATCGAGGGTTCGAATCCCTTCCTCTCTGCATTAAATTAATAACTAAAAATAAAAACAAGTACTAATTTTAAGACAAACAACAATGAAAAAGTTATTTTCAATTTTAAGCCTAGTAAGCTTATTTTTTATTGCGACTAACGCAAATGCATCACTTTTAAATGCAAACTCTCTAGTTCAACAAGATGAAATGGGTGAACAGACTGAACAAGAAAGTGAACAAGAAGAGGTTGAACAGGACACATTAGATGCCTATGACGAACAAGAAGAATTAGCCGAAGAAGTTGAAGAGGAAGCTGAAGAAGAAGTAGAAGAAGTAGAAGAAGAAACAGAAGAAGCTCAGGAAGAGCTAGGTTTTCACCAAGAATTAAAAAAGCGTTTTATTGAAGGTGGCCCTGGATTTATGGGAATTGTTTTATTATGTTTGATTCTTGGTCTAGCTATTGCTATAGAACGAATTATCTACCTGAACTTAGCTACTACCAACACGAAAAAATTGGCAGAAAAAGTTGAAGATGCTCTAAGCACGGGTGGTGTAGAAGCAGCTAAAGATGTTTGCCGTGAAACCCCAGGACCAGTAGCTTCAATATATTACCAAGGCCTAGACCGAGCTGATGAAAGTGTTGAGGCTGCAGAGAAAGCAGTAGTAGCTTACGGAGGTGTTCAAATGGGGCAGTTAGAGAAAAACGTTTCTTGGGTTTCTTTATTCATTGCCTTAGCTCCAATGCTTGGTTTCATGGGTACAGTAATTGGAATGATAAAAGCTTTTGATAAAATTGAAGCGGCTGGAGATATGCAACCTTCACTTGTTGCAGGAGGTATTAAAGTAGCTCTTTTAACAACAGTTTTTGGACTAATTGTAGCGATTATTCTTCAGATTTTTTATAATTATATTGTCGCTAAAATTGACAACATCGTAAACGATATGGAAGATGCTTCTATTTCTTTAATCGATATGTTAGTAGAAAACAAAAATAAAAAGTAAGAATTGATGGATAAGTTTTTAAAAATATTTAAAATAGTATTTGGTGTGCTAGGCGGTGTTCTTTTAATAAGAATACTAAATGCAGATGCCGATTTACTTGAAGAAGACCTTGCTCTGCAGCAAAGTTTAGTAACTCCACTTATGTATCTAGCATACATTATTTTAGGACTCTGCTTAATTACTGTTATTGTTTTTGTTCTTCGTGGATTGTTTCAGGGAAACATAAAAAAGACCTTAATTACTGTTGGTAGCTTTGTAGCTATCGTTATTATTGCTTTCTTAGTTTCAGAGGGACAAGAAACAGCTATGCGCGATGGAGAAGTACTTTCTGAGTATGGATCACGTTGGGTAAGTGCTGGTTTAACTACTTTTTACATTTTAATCGTACTTTCTATAGTTGCTATTTTTGCTTCTAGTACTAGAAAGTTAATTACGAGTAGTTAAATATGGGTAGAAGAAAAGCACCGGAGGTAAATGCGGGATCAATGGCAGATATTGCTTTCCTGCTTTTAATTTTCTTTTTAGTTACAACTACTATTGAAACAGATAGTGGAATTAATAGAAAATTACCTCCTATGGACGATGAAAAAGTAGAGCCTCCCAAAATTAAAGAAAGAAATATCTTTCAGGTATTGGTGAGAGATGACGGAGAAATCTTGGTTAATGAAGAACAAATGGATATCGCTGATTTGAGAGAAGCGGCTAAAAAGTTTTTAGATAATGGCGGGGGTAAAGGAAGCCTAGCTTGTGAGTACTGCCAGGGGCCTAGAGATCCAAAATCTTCAGATAATCCAAAAAAAGCGGTAATTTCATTGCAAAATAATCGTAAAACGAAGTATAAAAGCTATATAACCGTTCAAAACGAGCTAGTAGCTGCATACAACGAGCTTAGGAATAGAGAAGCTAAACGATTGTTTGGTAGAGAATATACGCAAATGGTAAAGGATTTTGATAATCCTGATTATCCTGGTAATATAGATAAATTAGAAGAGGAAATAAAATTAATTAAAAAGCTATTCCCTCAAAAATTATCTGAAGCAGAACCTAAATAAATTAAAGAATATGTCAAAATTTAAAAAGAAAGGCGACGGTGATTTACCTGCTATATCTACAGCTTCTTTGCCAGATATTGTGTTTATGCTTTTGTTCTTTTTTATGGTGGTAACAGTAATGCGAGATAATTCATTAAAAATTGCTAATGAATTACCCTTCGCAGACCAAGTTGAAAAACTTGATAAAAAAGAACTTGTCATGTATGTTTATGCAGGTAAACCTTCAGAACGCTACCAAAAGCAATATGGTACAGAGGCTAGAATACAACTTAATGATAAATTTGCTAGTGTAAATGATATAAGAAAGTTTGTTTTAGAAGAAAGAAGGTCTCGTAGAGAAGAACTGCAAAATAAACTAATAACAGCATTAAAAGTAGATAAAGAAACCAATATGGGACTTGTATCTGACATTAAGCAAGAGCTTAGGAAAATTGATGCACTAAAAGTAAATTACACAGCTAGAGATGGTGAAGTGAAAATGAACCAATAAGTTAATTGGAATTAGTAAAAAAAGCACCATTTAATATGGTGCTTTTTTTGTTGCCTAAAATTATGTAGATTAGTCGCCAATATAAGCTCAGCTTAATGCATAGAACTTTAACTTTATTCTTCTTTTTCTTGATGTTTATCAATGGGTACACACAAGAAAAAAAATTTGACTTGTCAAGCTTAGATCAAGCCTATAGAGAAGACCAGTTTTTTTTGGGAGCAACCTTGAACTTTGTCACGCAAACACACTCGGCATTCTCACAGAACGCTTTGTCTGGTGGTTTTCAGTTGGGTTTTGTTAGAGATATTCCTCTTAATAAACAAAGAAATATTGGTATTAGCCTTGGCCTTGGATACAACTTGAATATATATAATACCAATTTGTTTGTTGGTCAAGATCAAAATGGCGAGTCGGTTATGCTGGCTCTAGATCAACTCGATCGTGAAGTAAAACGAAACCGATTTACCACTCAAGCTCTAGAAGTACCTATTCAATTTAGGTGGAGAACTTCCACTTCTGAATACCAAAAGTTCTATAGAATTTATGCAGGTTTTAATTTTGCTTATACCTTTAATTTCAAAGCTAATTATCGAGATACTGTCCAGGAATTATCAACTACTAATCCCTCGTTCTTAAATCAATTTAGAACAGGTGCCCACCTTGTTTTAGGGCATGGAGCTATCAATTTTTATGTACAATATTATTTTGATTCTTTACTTGAAGGAGAAATTCAAAATAGCAGTGAGGTAGTTAATTTTGAAGTCTTAAAGTTTGGGCTTATCTTTTATATTCTCTAATTCAACCAAGAAGAAAAATTATAGAAAAAATAGAATTGAGGTAAAATACCAATTATTGTTCCGACTAAAAGTTCTCTTGCTAAATGGGCCTTCATATAAATACGCGAACTAGCTAACCAGCTTAGGAGTAGAATAAAAAAAGAAAGATAGAATACATTGCTTGGATGAAAACTACCTAGCATAAATAATAAAAAAGTAGATAAACCACTCAGACCAATCATGTGTAAACTTACTTTAAAATTTAGTACAGTGAAGACCGAAGCTAGAATGCCACTAAAAAAAACTCCTGAAAAAAAATAAAAGAATAGTTGATTAGATGCTGGAGTAAAAATAAAATTAATAATAAATGCAGCTATGCAAGTAAAAAATAAAACAGGAAGTTTTCTCTCCTTTACTTTTTTTAAATGCAAGCTTGCAATGAGATTCATTTTTTTTAGGAGTAGTAAAAAAAGCAAGGGAACAACTATAGTTAAAAAGGCTACCAAGACCAGCTCAGAAAGAATGGTTATTTTTGCAACGGCTAAGGGTAAAAATAGGTAAACTCCTAGCACCCCAAGCACAGGCATAAATAGTGGATGAAAAAGAAAACTGGGTAATTTTAAAAATGTGTTCATTAGATTTCTTTTCTAAGTCTGGCTACAGGTATATCTAGTTGTTCTCGGTATTTAGCAATTGTTCTTCTAGCTATCGGATAGCCTTTTTCCTTTAGTAACTGAGCTAATTTTGCATCGGGATAGGGTTTAGATTTATTTTCCTTTTCAACAATATTTTCAAGGATCTTTTTTATTTCTCTAGTTGAAACCTCTTCTCCTTTGTCATTGGTCATAGATTCAGAAAAAAACTCTTTAATTAAGAAAGTACCGTAGGGCGTATCTACATATTTGCTATTAGCCACCCTAGAAACTGTTGAAATATCCATGTCTATCTCATCGGCTATATCTTTTAAAATCATAGGTTTTATTTTGCGTTCATCGCCAGTCATAAAATATTCTTTTTGAAAATTCATGATGGCATGCATGGTCAGGTATAAAGTTTGTTGTCTTTGTTTTATCGCATCAATAAACCATTTTGCCGAGTCAAGTTTTTGTTTAATAAACAGAACAGCTCTTTTTTGTTCCTTGGTTTGCCCTTTACTTTCCTTGTAAGCCTTAAGCATATTTGAGTAATCTCTTGAAACGTGCATACTAGGAGCATTTCTAGAATTTAGACTAACTTGCAGTTCACCGTCTTTTATCTTAATTGTAAAATCTGGAGTAATGTGTTCAATAGTTCTTGTGTTGCCTGCATAAGAAGCCCCTGGTTTAGGATTTAGATTTTCAATTTCGTCTATGGCTTCTCTCAATTCTTCTTCGTTTATTGAATAACGTAAAATAATTTTTTGATAGTGCTTTTTTATAAACATATCAAAACTATTTTTAATCATGTCAATTGCAAGTTTTATAGCTGGTTTAGCTTTTTTTCGTTTCAGCTGAATTAATAAACATTCTTGCAAACTTCTTGCACCTACACCAGCAGGATCAAGAGATTGAACTATATGTAATAATTTTTCAACTTCGTTTTCTTCAACAAAAATATTTTGTGTAAAAGCTAAATCATCTACTAAATCGAGCAGGTTTCGTCTTAAGTAACCAGCATCATCAATACTACCTACTAGAAAGCTAGCTATTTCTTCTTCTTGTTTATTTAAATTAAATGTATTCAATTGATTTTGCAAGTGCTCAGTAAAGCTAACTCCAGAGGCATAGGGGATATTTTTATCCTCATCGTCTTTAGAATAATTGTTTGATTTTAATCGATAATCGGGGATTTCGTCATCAGATAAGTATTCATCTACATCAAATTCCGTTTCTATTACCTCACTGTCATTGTCATATTCATCGGTTGAAGCATCCTCAAATTCGTCTTTTTCTTTCTCAGAATCTAAAGCAGGATTTTCCTCTAGTTCTTGTTGTACACGTTGTTCAAAAGCTATTGTAGGAAGCTGTATAAGCTTCATTAATTGAATTTGTTGCGGCGATAGCTTTTGAGAAAGCTTAAGATTTAATTGCTGTTTAAGCATGTTTTTTTGATTATTTCTAAACAGTACTAATATAAAAGTAATTCCGTAATTTCAGACTAAATTTAGCCTAAAATTACGGAATTAAATTTCAATTTTGTGTGATCAATAAAAAGCAAAATTAATAAGTTTTTCTGTTTAGAACTCCGCATTTTGTGGTGTTCTAGGATAAGGAATTACATCTCTAATATTAGTCATTCCTGTGGCAAATAAAACCAAACGCTCAAAACCTAATCCAAAGCCACTATGTTTACAAGTGCCAAATTTACGAGTCTCAAGATACCACCATAATTCTTTGGGGTCTATTGCTAAGGCTTTCATTTTTTCTACTAATACTTCATAGCGTTCTTCCCGTTGCGAACCTCCCACCATTTCTCCAATTCCAGGAAACAAAACATCCATGGCTCTTACTGTTTTTCCATCTTCATTTAGACGCATATAAAATGCTTTTATAGAGGCTGGATAATCAAATAAAATAACTGGACATTTAAAGTGTTTTTCAACTAAATATCTTTCATGTTCACTTTGTAAATCGGCTCCCCACTCTTCAATTAAGTAATTGAATTTTTTCTTTTTATTAGGCTTCGAATTTTTAAGGATATCAATGGCTTCAGTATAACTAACTCGTTTAAAGTTGTTTTCAATAACAAAGTTTAGCTTTTCGCGAAGCGGCATTGGAGAACGTTGTTCTTTAGGTTTGTTTTTTTCTTCGTCAAGCAACCTATTTTCTAAAAATTCTAAATCTTTAGGGCAATTTTTAACAATGTAATTAAGCACGTATTTAATGAATTCTTCAGCTAAATCCATATTTCCATCTAACTCACAAAATGCCATCTCTGGCTCAATCATCCAGAATTCGGCTAAATGCCTTGACGTATTCGAATTTTCTGCTCTAAAGGTTGGCCCAAATGTATAAACATCGCTTAAGCCTAAAGCAAAAGTTTCAGCTTCTAATTGACCACTTACTGTTAAGTTTGTTTCCTTTCCGAAAAAATCCTGACTAAAATCAACTTCACCTTGCTCTGTAGTAGGAATGTTTTTTAAATCGAAGTTAGTTACTTTAAAGGTTTCTCCTGCTCCCTCAGCATCAGATCCTGTAATAATTGGAGTGTGTACATAGTTGAAGCCTTTTTGTTGAAAGAAATCATGCACAGCAAATGAAAGCTTTGACCGCAAACGCATAACCGCGCCAAAGGTATTTGTCCTAACCCGAAGATGGGCTTGTTCTCTTAATTTCTCTAAACTGTGTTTTTTAGGGGAAAGTATAGTTTTTCGAACCTCTTCAGGATCGGCTTTCCCTAAAACAGTTAGCTCACTTATTTGTATTTCAACGCGTTGTCCACGCCCTTGACTTTCTTGAAGAACTCCTTTAATTTCAAGTGCTGCTCCAATGTTTATATCGTTAATTATTGCTTCAGAAGTATGCTCAAAATCTAAAACACATTGCAAATTTTGCAAGCAAGATCCATCGTTTAAAGCAATAAACTGATTGTTTCTAAATGATTTCACCCAGCCATAAACAATAAATTCTTTTAAAATGTCACTACACTCTAGTACTTCAGCAATTTTTTTTCTGATCATCTTTCTTCATTTTTAAAGCGCTGCAAAGATAGTTTTATATATGAATTTAGCAAAGTTTAGGCTAGAATCAAATAGTTGATTAAACAAAAAACCACTACCTAAACCTTACAAATCTTGCTTAGTTTATCCCTAAAACCTATCTTTGCAAAATAATTAAACAAGCATGTCTAAGATTAGAATAACGAAAGAGTTTAGCTTTGAAACAGCACACGCATTGCATGGCTATGATGGCAAATGTAAAAATATTCATGGGCATAGTTACAAACTTTCTGTAACCGTAATTGGTAAGCCTATTGATGATCTTACGCATGTAAAGTGTGGAATGGTAATTGATTTTGGCGACTTAAAAAAAATTGTTAAATCTGAAGTAGTTGATGTCTGGGACCACGCAATTATTTTGAACAAAAACACCCCTCATTTACACCTCGCTAAGCAACTAAAAGAGCTTGGTAACAATGTTGTTTTGGTTGATTACCAGCCCACTAGTGAAAAAATGATTGAAGATTTTGCCCATCGCATTTCAACTCAACTTCCAAACCACATTCAGTTGCATTCTCTTCAGTTAAGAGAAACCGAAACCGCTTACGCTACTTGGTACGCCGAAGACCAAGTTTAAGTCTTCTTCATCATAATATAAAACAGTTCAATTCCAGCAAATCTATCAGGAATAATTTGTTTTCATTTGTCTGCTGAAGTGATTTTACGCTTGTTAGTTCGCTTGCTCGTTGTCTATTCGCAAATCATGTAATGTTTACTAAGTCCTTACTTGAATTAATTCAGTATTTTTTTCCGCAACAAGCTTGCTAATTACTATTCAACCTAGAAGAAAAGAAAAAAATTAACACTTGTTAGTTTTGTAAAGTGGACTAAAATTGTAGTTTTAAAAAAAATATTTATAGAATATGACTTTAAGTAAATTATTCACTTTTTTTTTGATTTTATTTGTCTTTCAATCTAATGCTCAACGTTATGAAGAAAGCATTTTAAATTATTTATCAGATCATTATGCTTCTGAAGGCCTTACCCCTCAAGATGTTGAGGAGGTCAAAATTTTGAGTAGCCATTATTCTCAAAGTATGGACGTTCAGTTGGTTTATGCAGCTCAAGCCATAAACGGTGTTCCTGTTTTCAATGCTATTGGCAGTTTTGCTGTTAGAGAAGGTCGAGTTTTGCACTTTGCACATTCATACCAAACTAATCTCCACTCTAGAGTTGGTTCACTGCAGCCAGGCTTAAGTCCTGTAGAAGCGATTAATTTTGCCGCACAACAACTTGAAATAGACAGCCCTCTAGGCCTAGAAGTTACTGAGGCTAAAGGAACAACCGAATTTATTTACACTACCGGAAACATCTCTCATGACCCTATTCCTGTTAGACTTGTATTGCAACCTAATTACAATCCTCAAGTCGAGGATGATACTATTCGATTGGCTTGGGATGTAGCTATTCATACCGATGAAAGTTGGTGGAGTGTTAGAGTAGATGCATCAACTGGACAAATCATTGAAAAACACAATTGGACGCTAACCTGTGAATTTGGCCATAATCATGCAGATGATAACCTAAACTATAAACAGCCAAAGCTTCAAAATTTAGGTTTAGAACGAGTTGGCTCCCCAACGTTAAATAATTTTAATGCTGCTACAGCTACTGAAAACGATCCTACCACTTCACCTAACTCGTACAAAGCCTATCCGCTGGGCGTAGAATCTCCTAATCATGGAAATCGAACTCTTTTAATTGACCCCGCCGATGAGGATGCTTCGCCTTTTGGATGGCATGATACCGATGGAATTCCTGGTGCTGAACACACCATAACACGTGGTAATAATGTTTGGGCAAAAGAAGATAGAAGCGGAACAAATGGAGCAGGGTATGCTCCAGATGGAGGAGAGGATCTTATTTTTGATTTCCCGTTAGCTTTTGATGCCCCGCCAGAAATTTATGAAGACGCCGCTATTACCAACCTGTTTGTATGGAATAATTTGGTTCATGACGTATGGCATTATTACGGTTTTGATGAAGCTGCAGGAAATTTTCAAGCAACGAATTATTCAGGCGAAGGCGTAGAAGATGATTTTGTTTTTGCCGATGCACAAGACGGTGGAGGAATAAATAACGCTAACTTTGCAACACCTCCAGATGGATTTAACCCCAGAATGCAAATGTTTTTATGGAACACTGCTGGAGAACCTGATTCAGTATTGAGCTTCAATAGTCCAACTGCTTTAGAAGGAAGCATGAATGTAGCTTTGCCTTCCGGATTTGGCCCTCCTATATCAACCGAGCCAATTACTCAAGATTTAGTCCTGGTGGTAGATGAGTTCCAAAATCAGATAGATCCGTATTTGGCTTGTGAAGAAATTGCTAACCCACAGGACTTAGAGAATAAAATTGCTGTGATTAGAAGAGGAAGCTGTACGTTTGTTTCTAAAATAGAAAAAGCACAAGAAGAAGGAGCCGTAGCCGTAATTATTGTGAATAACGAAGGAGGGCCACCTATCAATATGGGAGGTGATTCTGATAATATCGAAATCCCCTCTATGATGGTTTCTCTTGCTGATGGAAATTTAATAATTGATGCGCTAGAAGACGAATTTACGGTGAATGCAACTATTGTAAATGAAGGTCCTTTCTTTCTTGATGGCGATTACGATAACGGCATTATTGCTCATGAATATGGCCATGGATGGTCAACAAGACTTACCGGCGGGGCAAGTGAAGCCGGCTGTTTGTTTAATGAAGAACAAATGGGAGAGGGCTGGAGTGATTGGATTGGACTAATGATGACCATGACCGAAGACGACTTTGCTGAGCAGGGAAGAGGCTATGGAACTTTTGCCGTGAATCAATCCATAACAGGCCAAGGAATTAGGCCTGCAAGATACTCAACAGATACTTCAGTTAACCCAGCAACCTACGAATCTACAAACAACCAAAATGTTATTTTTGTACCCCATGGAATTGGTTTTGTTTGGGCTACAATGATTTGGGATTTAACTTGGGCACTAATCGATGAATATGGCTATGATGATAATTTATACACTGGCCAAGGTGGAAATAATATAGCTATGCAACTCATCAACGATGGATTAAAATTGCAAAATTGTAATCCAGGTTTTGTTGATGGAAGAGATGCTATTTTAGCTGCCGATCAACTTAATTTTGATGGTGAAAATGAATGTTTAATTTGGGAAGTATTTGCCGAGAGAGGTCTTGGTTTTTCTGCCAATCAAGGTTCTTCGTTAAATAGAGCCGATCAAACTGAAGCTTTTGACTTACCACCAAATTGCACCTTTAGCAATCAAAATTTTGATGATAATGATTTTAAAATTTGGCCGAATCCTGTAGATAATTTTGTGAGTATTGATGCTGGATCAATCATGTCTGGCGAAGCTAATTTCGATTTATATGATGTTAATGGAAGAAAAGTAATGTCTGAAGTAATTAATTTAGATTATTCAACGCGAGTAGAAATTGACTTGCCAACTGGCGTTTATTTGTTGCAAATTTCTAATGGCACTAACTCGCATACAGACAAATTAATCATCAAATAAATAAATCCGATTTTATAAAAAAACCGTTTCACTTTAATGAAACGGTCTTTTATTGTCCCCTCTACAAATAAGTTTTATTGGTTAATTGGGATTACCTCTTTAATGCAAGCTTTAATGGTTTGGTATATTTTCTCTAGTTCTTCCTTCTTAATAACATAAGGAGGAAGAATGTAAATCGTGTTTCCTAAAGGCCTTAGAAAGACTCCATTTTCCATAAAAAAATCAAACAATTGATCTCTTAAGCTTCCATAACGTTGCATTTCAACATTTAGGTCTATTGCTAGAATTACGCCAATTTGCCTAATTTCAGCAACTTTAGGATGATTTCTCATTTCGTTGGCAAATTGCTGGTGAGCCACAACTATAGATTGAATGTTGTTTTGAATTTCGCTAGATGCTAAAAGTTCTAGGCCGGCAATTGCAGCCGCACAAGCTAGCGGGTTTCCTGTATAGGTATGCCCGTGAAAAAGCCCTTTTTCAACTTCATCGGCATAAAAAGCTTCATAGATTGTTGAGCTGCAAGAAGTAATTCCCATAGGAACCATTCCTGCTGAAAGCGCTTTGCTTAAACAGATAATGTCGGGCGGAAGACTTAAATAATCGGAAGCAAAGTTCTTACCAGTTTTACCAAAACCAGTCATAACTTCATCTGCAATACAAATAATTTGATTTTTCTTACATACCTCAAGGATTTGCTCTAAGCCCTCTTTTGAATAGGTTTTCATAGCTGCTGCTCCTTGCACTAATGGCTCGTAAATAAATCCAGCGATTGAATTTTCTGCAATTAGCTTTTGCAGTTTTTCAATTACTTCATCATTATTATGGCCCATAGGTTTTGGTAGCCGAACTACTTCAATAAAATGATCTTTAAAAGCACCATTATAAACAGACAATCCAGAAACCGACATAGCACCAAAGGTATCGCCATGAAAACCTTCTTCTAAAGCTAGCATTTGCTTTCTTTTTTCGCCACGATTATGGTGGTATTGAAGGGCCATTTTTATGCCTACTTCAGTAGCTGTAGATCCGTTGTCGTTGAAAAACAATTTCTTCTGGTTTTGAGGAAGTATTTCTAAAAGTTTTTCAGCTAAAACCACAGCCGGCTTATGCGTAAAGCCGCTAAATACAATTTGGTCTAAGGTCTTCATCTGTTGATTTACCTTACTAATGATAGCTGGATGACAGTGTCCATACATACTCGTGTACCAAGAAGCTATGCCGTCTATGTATTCATTTCCATCTTCATCCGTAAGTAGGGCTCCTTTGGCTTTTTTGATAGCCAATAAGTTTCCGCTTGTTTTATGTTGCGTAAGCGGATGCCAAATTAAATCGCTATCTCGCTCCGAAATGCTTTTTCTTTTAAAAGGATTATATAATTTCATTGCATGAATGTCTAAAATGCAAATTTAAAATAGAATCACTAGACTAACTTTATGAAAGCAAATTACTTTTGATAAAATAATTGTACTTTTAGCATAAAAAATGAAGTTCCTAATTAGTTCAATAAGTCTAATTTTTTTGATGGCTATGAGTAAAGAAGTGGTGAATTTTAATAAAGCCTATAATCCTGACCAATGGAAGATAGTAAACGATGGCGTTATGGGAGGCTTATCTTCTTCTGAAGTAAGCATTAATCAGGAGGGTCACCTTGAGTTTAAAGGTAAGGTTTCATTAGAAAACAATGGTGGTTTTGCTTCGGTACAGCATGAAATTTCAATAGATGAGGTAAAACAATATACGCATGTAAAAGTACAACTTAAAGGCGACCAAAAGAACTATCAACTCCGACTTAAATCGGAGATGTCTCAATACCAATCCTATGTACATGAATTTGAAACTTCAGGTGAATGGGAGGAAATAACCTTAAAGTTATCCGATTTTTACCCCAGTTTTAGAGGACGAAAATTAGATCTATCTAATTTTGAATTTGACCAAATAAAGCAAATCACCTTCCTTATTTCCAATAAAAAAGCAGAAAAATTCAAATTAGAAGTCAACTGCATTGACTTGGTTAATTTATAATTCACCCTTTTAACCTCTACACAAATCCTTTCTGTTACTTCCACTAAGCTCACTTTGGTTTTACTCAGCGCAAGCAGTGCAGGCAGTGAAAGTGGGGGAAATTTCTTTGCGTCTTTGCGTGATTATTAATAACCTGAGTTCGATTATTCTCACTTTGTCAAAACTGTTTTAAATAGTAAGATACGAACTTTTTTAAGACGTAATATCTGGATATTGCGGAG
>NZ_JAANAS010000034.1 GCF_011089875.1 Psychroflexus maritimus
CGTAGCTATGGTTTCTTTTTATAATGAAACAGAAAGGGAAAAAGGGCGTTTTATTGCGGTAATTTCAATTGATAAATGGTATAACCAAAGACATGTTCAGAATTCCAATCCATAAGATTCCGCATCTCGTTATCGCTCGTGCGGAATGACAAAAAAGTAAAGGGGGTATGCGGTATCTCCCTGTAATGAGAACAAAACTATCAATTCAAAAATAATCCCGCATTTTATTGTAAAGGCGTTTGATCCAAACGCCAATACTTTAAAAATCATACACAAAATTTATGCTTCCAAAATAATTTCTAGGTAAGCCAGGATAGAAGGAACGCGGCGCTGCTCCTCCAAAACCTACGGCATTAGGAAGCACGCTAGCTACATAATTTTGGTCTAATAAATTATTCACACCAAGGCTAATTAACGACTTAAGTTGGGGGTGAATTTGCCACTGATAATCCAATTTCAAATTAATGAGTTGATAGCTTGGAGCAAATTGAGAATTTGAGTCATTTACTGGAGTGTTCCCTACGTAACTCCAGTTAGAAAAAAAGCGCCAATGCCTAAATAATAAGGCATCTAAACCTAAGTTAATCTGTTCGCTTGGTATTCCCGTAAGGTCATTGCCTGAAAAATCTTCCTCTCCGTCAACAAAGTCTCTAAATTTAAAAAAATTAAAAGCTCCAGAAAGATAAGGTTCTATGTAAATTTGAGAAGCAATTCCTACAAAAGATTTTAAAACAACTTCAATTCCGTCATGTCTTGTTGATCCAGCATTTTTTCCTACAAACCTGTCCTCTTCTATGCGTTCAGCTACAATTAGGTTATTCACATTCATTCGGTAAACATTTACTTCAGAAGTAAGTTGATTGCTCAACCAATTTGCTTTCCAGGCTAGCTCATAATTCCAAGCTTTTTCAGGGCTTAAGTCTGTATTAAACAAGCCTTCTTCCGTTAGGCTTTCAGCAACCGTAGGCACAGAAAAACCTTTACTTACTGAAGCTTGAATGTTTTGGTTTTTGCTCAGCAAATAACTGAGCCCAACTTTGGGTAAAAATTGAGTACCATACGAAAAGTTTCCTGAGGTATCGCTACCATCATTTAAAAATAAATCTTCCAAGAGATATTGGGTAGAATTAACAGCGAAGCCAAAATCTAAATACCACTTTTCACTAACCTCATAATTAGCATCAACAAAATAATCAATATAAAAGCGTTCTTGTCCGAAGTTTGTAAGCAAATCGCCACGCACACTTCCTTGATTATTATAATCTTTGTATAGGTTTTCGGAAGTTGAACTTGAATAAAACTCTTGCATAAATTCTGTTCCAAACTGAAGTTTTAGTTCATTTCCAAAAAGTTTCTGATGGTAATCAAAAACACTTCGCACTCCAAAAGAAAAATTAGCTTCAGCAAGGATATCAAACGGGCGAGGTTCATAGCTGTCTCTAAAATTCATGAAAATTGAAGTGGAATTTTTTAAATTAGCTAAAAATTGATGCTTTAAATTTGAACCCAAATTAAGGCGATTGTAGGACTCAAAACCACGAGATTCTAACCAATTGCTGAGCGCAATTTCTGGGTTATTTTGAAAATCTGTTGGAGTAATAGAGCTTGGAATATAGGCTTTGAGTTTTGTATATACACCTAGAAAACTAAGGCTGGTATTCTGACTAGAAGCAAGCCTAGCTTTAAAATTGATTGATTCTCTTTCATATTCGCTATTTTGCCTAAAACCATCCAATTGCATAGTGGAATAACTCACTAAATAATTTGTATTCTCATCCTGAATAGTAGCTATTGCATTATAGCGTTGGAGCCCAAAACTTCCAGTGGTGTAATTTACTTTTGCTTGACTTCCAGTTTTAATGGATTCTTTATGTTTTAATTGAAGTACACCCCCTAGTCCGCTGCCATAAATTGTAGCATTGGGGCCTTTTATCACTTTCAACTCAGCTAAGTTTTCTAAATCTATATCTTCAAATATACTTTCGCCATTTCCAAAAGTAATGGGGATGTCATCCAAGTAAACCTTCAATCGGTTTGTAGAAAACTGTGATCTTGCTCCAATACCTCGTATAGTAATACGATTCGTATTAGTACTACCCTCTTGCATATAGATCCCTGGAATACGATTTAAAACTGGAGTTAATAAAACATTATTAGCTCTATTGATTTCCTTTTCGTTAACCAAATAAATAGGTGAAGTAGTTTTTCTGGGGTCTAATTCTAATTTTGTAGCTAATTGAATGGTATCTAATAAAGTAGTATCTTTTTGTGAAAAACAAAATTGTAAATTGAATAAAAGAAGTATTCCTATAAGTAAGAATCTATTTTTCATTTTTTTAAATACAAAAAAAGGACTTCAACATGAACTGTTGTCTTATTTTGAGATAAAAATAACGATTTGAATTTTACTGACTTTTTAGACTAGTCAAATTAAATAATAAAGCTTGCAAATCATTTTAAATAGCAAACTTAAAAACAATTAATAATTTTTTATAGTTTAGTAAGCTCTAAGAAATACTAAAAACTATGAATAAACTATTTTACTTAATTGTAGGATTTATTATGAGCTTTCCAGTTTTGAGTCAGTCGAAGCTTGAAATAGCTAATCTTGCAAATAACAAAACAGCAACTTATCAAGAATTCATTGGTTTTTTAGAAGAAATGGCTTCTAAACATCTGTTTATAAATTTAGATACCATTGGAAACACGGATGCTGGTATGCCCATTCATTTAATTCAAATTGAACCCAGAAAAAGTAGTTTGTCAAAAATATTGATTAATAACAATATTCATCCTGGTGAAAGCGATGGTATTGAAGCGACTATACGTTTACTTAAAAATTATTCAGAAGAAAAATTAAACCGTCCAGCACACACGCAAATTAATATCATTGCTTGCTATAATATTGGTGGTATGCTAAATAGAAATAGCACCACAAGGGTTAATCAGAATGGGCCAGAAGCCTACGGGTTTAGAGGTAACGCAAGAAACTATGATTTGAATAGAGATTTTGTAAAAGCAGATACTAAAAACGCCTTTGCTTTTTATAAAATATTTCATTTGGTCAAGCCCGATATTTTTATAGATAATCATGTAAGTAATGGAGCAGATTACCAATATACACTAACCCATTTATTTAGTCAGCACAATAAGCTTGGTGGGCCCTTAGCCGATTATCAAGAAAAAAAAATGATTCCGTATATTACTAAAGAATTAAATAAAAAAGGAATTCCATCAACTCCTTACGTTAATGTTTACAATGCCCCACCAAATAATGGCTTTTCTCAATATTTAGACACACCTAGATATTCTAGTGGCTATACCTCACTTTGGCATACGCTTAGTTTTATGATTGAAACACATATGCTTAAAAACTATGAAAAACGTGTTATGGCCACCTATGAAACATTAATAGAAAGTATTAACTTTTTAGACGCTAACTATCAAACGATAAAAACAAAAAGAAGAGCACAAAAAGATTATTGGCAAAAGCAAGAATTATACCCCCTGCATTGGAAAATTGACTCAACTAAAATCACCAATTTTGAATTTAAAGGTTATAAATACACTTACGAAAATAGCCAAGTAACTGGATTTAAGCGATTAAAATACTTGAACCACCAACCTGATAATTTTGAAATAGACTATTACAATAATTACAAAAGCAGTAAGCATGTAAAGCTTCCAAAATTTTATTTAGTTCCCCAGGCTTGGGAAAGAGTTGTTGAGCGCTTAAAAGCAAATGAAGTTGAGCTTATTAAATTGAAAAAAGATAGCCTAATTGAAGTGACTGAAGTGAAAATAAAAGACTACAAAACATTAAAAAATCCTTATGAAGGTCATTACCTTCACTACCATACTAAAACCGAGGAAAACCAAAACAAACTTACTTTTAAGAAGGGGGATATTTTAGTGGACCCTAAGCAATCCGCAATTAGATATATCGTTGAAGTTTTGGAACCAGAGGCCACCGATTCATTTTTTAATTGGAATTTTTTTGATACTATTTTACAAAGAAAAGAAGGCTTTTCTCCCTATGTTTTTGAAGACTTAGCTTATGAAATACTGATGAAAAATTCAAGCTTAAGAAAAGAATTTGAAATACTGAAAAGTAAAGACGAATCTTTTGCAAAAGACCCGAACGCTCAATTAAATTGGATTTATAAAACAGCGGAGCTACAAGAAAAAGAATATTTGCGTTACCCTATTTTTAAGATTTATTAGTTTGGTAAAGTGAAAATAGTTGCTTGATATTGGCATAGGAGTTTTCTAAAGCTTTTTCTGTCTTTTTTTTAGCTTTCCACTTAGCTTCTGTAATACCTTCTTCAAGTTGAGGCGTTAACTTCGTATCAGAATCGGAATACATCTCAAACCAAAAAGTTTCTTTCAACCTATATTTTCCTTTGCGTTTCATAATGTGATAGGTGACGGTTAGAAATTTTGTGATTTCCAACTGATCTATGCCTGTTTCCTCTTTCACTTCTCTTATAGCACACTCTTCCATAGTCTCACGTCTTTTTTTTCCACCTTTAGGCAAATCCCAACGCTGATTCCTGAAAATGAATAAAATTTCGTTTTTAGAATTAACAACTAATCCCCCCCCGGCAGAAATAGTCTTTAATTTTTTCTTTAAGTGCTTTAAAAGCTTTTTTTCTTTTTTATGGTAAAGGTTAATATAAAAATATTTGCCATTTTTTATATCTTTAATTAAAGATTTGATTTTCACTTTCTTGATTGGGAAATTAACATATCCCGTACCAAAATTTTCTTCAGTAGAAAGAATTATTGGAATGTCGTTAAGAAAAACTTTGTACATTTGCACTTATGATTTTAGATGAACAAACCGCCAAAAAAACAGCCGAATTACTATTGCAAATTAAAGCAATAAAATTGAATCCTCAAACCCCTTTTACATGGGCAAGTGGATGGAAGTCTCCAATTTATTGTGACAATAGAATTATTCTTTCTTACCCAAGTATAAGAAATTATGTTGCTCATGAAATAGCCAAAGGTATTGAAACCAAATGGGGAAAACCCGATGTTGTTGCAGGAGTTGCCACAGGTGCAATTGGTATTGGGGCATTGGTTGCAGACGTGCTAGGCTTGCCTTTTGTTTATGTACGTCCAGAACCTAAAAAACACGGTAGAAAAAATCAAATTGAAGGTCACTTAGAGCAACACCAAAATGTAGTGGTGGTTGAAGATTTAATTAGTACTGGTAATAGCAGTATTAACGCTGTTAATGCTTTAAAAAGTGAGGCAAATGCTAGAATTAAAGGAATGTTTGCAATTTTTACATACGGGTTCAATACTTCTGTTGAAAATTTACAAAATGCCGAAATTGATTTTTTAAGTTTAAGCAATTATGAATTTTTAATTCAGCAAGCTTTTGATACCAACTATTTAAATAACAAAGAATTAAACACCTTAAAAAGTTGGCGATTAGATCCCGCAAACTGGAATAACAAATAAATAAAAAAATGCATTTAGAAAGCCCAGAAGTAAAAATTAGCAAAAGCCAAAAAGAGATATTTGACTTTTTAATTAGTGTAGAAAATTTTGAAAAAATAATGCCAGAAAGCATTGAAAAGTTTGAACTTCTTGATCAAGAAAGCTTTTTGTTTCAACTTAAAGGAATGCCTGTTTTAAAATCACAACTTAAAGAAAAAACTGATTACTCGAAGATTATCTTGGGGGCAAAGAGTGATAAATTACCTTTTACATTAACCGCAAACATTGAAGAAATTGCTGAAAATTCTTCGAAATTCCAGTTGATTTTTGAAGGAGAGTTTAATGCAATGATGAGTATGATGATTAAATCGCCCATTAAAAAATTCATCAATACATTAACTGAAAATATTCAAAAACTTTAAAAATAAATTTACTCCTTTATAATTGTCAAATTGGTTTGGCTTAAAATGGGCTCAATAAAAACATGAAATAAACTTTGCGCTTTTTAACGCTAAAGAACATGCACTATAATTTAGTTTTCAAAAATTAAATAATTGTGTAGTCCATTGATTTTTTAATAAATTAATTTGATTTCTTTTACATCAAAATCTTGTATTAACCGATCTTCAAACTCAACTACCAACCTACCGTTTTTATTTACTTTTCTAATTATTCCTGGAAGAAATGATTCGTTAAGTTCAAACATAGAAGTTTTACCAAGCCTAAAAAGAAGTTGATGATAAGCTTGAAGAAGAAAATTAAAAGACATGGCATGTAATTGTTCCTCAAAGTCTTCAAAATGAAGAATTATTTGCCTAAAAAATTGATCTATATCAAAAGGACGTTGGCAAATACGTTTTAATGAACTTGCTTTTGGATGACTTTTAAAATCGGTTTGATTAAGATTAATACCTATTCCTATTACACTTCTTTTAATAAGATTAGCTTGTAAAATATTTTCAATAAGAATTCCTCCAATTTTTTTATTTTGAAGAATTAAATCGTTAGGCCATTTAAAAAGCAAATTAGTAATATCTTGAGATTTAAAAGCTTCATTTAGCTTCAAGATAGTTAGTAAATTGATTTTAAAAGTTTCTTCTATGCTTAAATTAATGTTCGGAAATAAAAATGAAAAAGTTAGGTTTTTATTAGGCAAACTAGACCATTTTGCGCCGAGTTGCCCTTTTCCTCCATATTGATTATCGGTAATTAAACAAACAGGAGTCGGTGTACTAATTTGATTAAAATAACGCTTGATTTCATCGTTGGTTGAAGCGCATTTTTTATGTCTAATAACTTTCAAAATCTGTACTATTTTTGAAGATAAATCTT
This sequence comes from Psychroflexus maritimus, assembly GCF_011089875.1. Lineage (GTDB taxonomy): Bacteria > Bacteroidota > Bacteroidia > Flavobacteriales > Flavobacteriaceae > Psychroflexus > Psychroflexus maritimus. The sequence goes on from NZ_JAANAS010000034.1 coordinate 6,784, forward strand.
TTGTTAAGAACCCCTATTATACAACAAAAAAACATAACTTTGCGTAAAATTTTAAAAATTATACAAGCATTGAACAATAATCATACTGATCAACTTATTACGCAGGTTATAAAGGGAATAGAAGAAGTAAAAGGTGAAGATATTGCCATTTTAGATTTAAGAAAATTAGACAATACCGTGTCTGATTATTTTATCGTTTGTAGCGGAAGCTCGAATACCCAAGTAGATGCTATTACTAACTCCATTAAAAAAACAGCAAGTAAAGCGCTTCAAGACAAGCCGTTTAGCGTAGAAGGTGCAGAAAATTCTGAGTGGGTAATTATGGATTACATCAATCTAGTAGTGCATGTTTTTCAAAAACAGATTAGAGAATATTACGCAATAGAAGACCTTTGGGGCGATGCTGAAATAACAAATATATCAACAAATTACTAATTGAAATTTAGATGAGTTCTACTAATAAGAAAAGTAACAACAAAAATTCGGGCAAGAAATCTATTAATAATAAATCAGGTAAACCCAAAAAACCAAAGTTTAGTTCATGGTGGATATATATTGGGATTATTGCCATATTTATAGGTGTACAACTATTTGGTGGCAGCGGTTTTAGCAAAATTCAAGAAACAAGTCCAAGCGAATTTGAAAGTTTTTTGAAAAATGGTGATATTGAACGTGTAGTTATTATTAAAAACAATCGTGTTGCTGAAGTTTACTTGAGCCCAGAAGCAAAAGAACAACCTCAGCACCAACGAGTAACAGATAATGAAGTTTTCCCTTCTCCTAACACTCCTCACTACGAATTTGAATTTGGAGATTTACAAAATTTTGAAAATAAAGTAAATTCAACTATTAGGGAAAATAACTTAGAAACTAAAGTTTCATTTGATACACGAACTAATGTTTGGGGTGATGTATTAATTGGGCTTCTTCCTTTTGTTTTGATTATTGGAATTTGGATTTTTATCATGCGAAGAATGAGCGGTGGAGCCGGTGGTGGAGCTGGTGGTCAATTATTCAATATCGGAAAATCAAAAGCTAAACTCTTTGATGAAAAAACTGATGTAAAAACATCATTTAAAGACGTTGCTGGCCTTGAAGGGGCTAAGGATGAAGTTCAAGAAATTGTAGATTTCTTGAAAAAACCTGATAAATACACCAACTTAGGCGGTAAAATTCCTAAAGGAGCTATACTTGTTGGTCCTCCAGGTACAGGTAAGACCTTATTAGCAAAAGCAGTTGCAGGAGAGGCAGGAGTACCTTTCTTCTCTTTGTCGGGTTCAGATTTTGTTGAAATGTTTGTAGGGGTAGGAGCTTCACGAGTTAGAGATTTGTTTAAACAAGCTAAAGACAAATCTCCCGCAATCATTTTCATTGACGAAATTGACGCCATAGGTAGAGCCCGTGGAAAAAATAATTTTTCTGGTTCAAATGATGAAAGAGAAAATACACTTAACCAACTGCTCACCGAAATGGATGGGTTTGGAAGTAAAACTAATGTTATTGTGCTTGCTGCTACCAACCGTGCAGACGTTCTTGACAAAGCTTTAGTGAGGGCGGGAAGATTTGACCGACAAATTTATGTTGATTTACCCGATTTAAACGAAAGAAAAGAAATTTTTGAAGTTCACCTGAAACCTTTGAAAAAAATTGATGATGAACTAGATACCGATTTCCTAGCTAAACAAACCCCAGGCTTTTCTGGTGCAGATATTGCTAATGTGTGTAATGAAGCTGCTTTAATTGCGGCTAGAAATGATCACAAAGCAGTTGGAAAACAAGACTTCTTAGATGCTGTTGACCGTATTATTGGTGGTCTTGAAAAAAAGAACAAAATCATGACTATAGACGAGAAAAAGGCAATTGCTTATCACGAAGCTGGTCATGCCACTGTAAGTTGGTTATTAGAGCACGCCGCTCCATTAGTAAAAGTCACCATAGTGCCTAGAGGACAATCGTTGGGTGCTGCTTGGTATTTACCTGAAGAACGACTAATTGTTAGGACTGAACAAATGCTTGACGAAATGTGTGCTACCATGGGAGGTAGAGCTGCAGAGAAAGTTATGTTTGATAAAATTTCTACTGGAGCTTTGAGCGATTTAGAGAAAGTGACCAAACAAGCAAAAGCTATGGTTACCATCTACGGCTTGAATGAAAAAGTAGGAAACCTAACTTATTACGATTCTCAGGGCCAAGAACCTAATTTCACAAAGCCTTACAGTGAAAAAACCTCTGAACTTATCGATCAAGAAATTTCGAAAATTATTGAAGAGCAATACAATAGAGCAATTAACATCCTTAAAGACAATAAAGATAAGTTGGTTAATTTAGCTGAAAAATTGCTAGAGAAGGAAGTAATTTTTAAAGATGATATGGAAAAAATCTTCGGAAAAAGACCCTTTAAGAAAAAGGAAATGGTTGAAAATAAAGCTTCAAAAGCTTCTCGATTAACTTCCGAAAAAAAGAAAGCTGAAGAAGACAGAAAAACTCCAACTACAAATGAAGAAGTTAAGGATGATAAAAATGGAGCTGAAGCTGAAGAAAATCTAAAAGAAAAGCCCGATAATAAGGCAGATAACAATTAATAAAAAAAAAATTTAACCCATAGGAGCTTATATTTTCCAGCAAGACGGAATATATAAGCTCTTTTCTTATTAGCTAACTAGAAGTTTTTTAGCTTTTTATCCAAAAAAAATGTAATACCGCGCTTTTCAGTAGCTTGAAAGATAAATTAGAATCGATTTTACAAGAAGGAATTTAAAAGTTGAAGAATAAAAAAATTGCTTAAAAATGAATGCTTTCAGCTATGAGCAATATTCATTTCTAAGCAATTTTAGAAAATGCTAAACTATAACATTATTTTTCAAATTCTTTTAAAGTATTCTTAATTATTGAAACACAATCTAATAACTGCTCTTTGTTAATCACTAAAGGAGGAGCAAAACGAATGATATTTCCGTGAGTTGGCTTTGCTAACAGCCCATTTTCCTTCAATGCCATACAAATTTTCCATGCTGTTGAAGAGTCTTCGGTATCGTTAATTACGATCGCATTTAGTAACCCTCGTCCGCGAACTAAATTCACAATTGAAGATTGATCTATATATTTTTGCAATTCAGAACGAAACAAATTACCTAAAGCTCTTGCATTTTGGGCAAGTTGTTCATCTTTTACAACTTCTAAAGCTTCCATTGCAACCGCAGCGGCAACTGGATTACCTCCAAAAGTAGAACCATGTTGTCCAGGTTGAATTACTTCCATAATAGTATCATCGGCTAAAACCGCAGAAACTGGATAAGCTCCACCAGATAAAGCTTTACCCAAAATGAGTAAATCGGGTCTTGAATAAGTAGGTTGTCGCTCACAGTGTCCTTGGCAATTACATTTACCACAAACGGCTAATAAAGCACCGGTCCTTGCAATACCGGTCTGAATCTCATCGGCCATAAAAAGCACTTCATTTTCATTACAAAGTCTTTTTACTTCAGGAATAAACGAATCTTGAGGTGTATAAACCCCAGCTTCACCTTGAATTGGTTCTACTAAAACACCCGCTATATTTTTATTATCACTTAAAACTTTTTCTAATGAAGCTGTATCATCATAAGCAATTTTAATAAATCCCGGTGTATAGGGGCCAAAGTTCTTTCTAGCTCCTTCGTCATTACTAAATGAAATTATTGTAGTTGTTCTTCCGTGAAAGTTATTTTCAAAAACTACAATCTGAGCTTCAGTTTCAGCAATTCCTTTTTTCTCGTACGCCCATTTTCTACAAATTTTAATCGCAGTTTCTACAGCTTCTGCTCCTGTATTCATAGGTAAAAGCTTATCAAAATTAAAGTATTCAGTAGCGTATTTTTCGAAAACACCTAATACATTATTATGAAAAGCACGAGAAGTTAGGGTAATCGTTCCAGCTTGTTTAGACATAGCACCAACAATTCTTGGATGACAATGCCCTTGATTTACAGCTGAATAAGCAGAAAGAAAATCGTAGTATTTTTTGCCTTCAACGTCCCAAACAAAAACACCTTCACCTTTTTTTAGCACTGCTGGTAAGGGGTGGTAATTATGAGCACCGTATTTATCTTCTAAGTCTATTGCTTGTTGAGAACTTTTAACGTCTTCTACTTTCATAGTTTTTTTGTTTTATAATCTTTAAAATTCAATTTTCGCAAAAATAACGAACTTCTAATCAATTATTCGTAAACCTATTTTAATTCAAACATTTTCGTCTTATTTATTTTAATTTTAAATAAGCTAGTTCAGTCAATTTCAGGAATATTATTTACTTCTCGAATACTTTACAATAACTTAAAGTTTAGACAAAATGATTTAACTGGTGTTTAGCAACATTTGTCAATTAAAAATTTGATGGTTTTTTAGTCAATTTAGTTTGTTTTTTTAATAATAGCAGATGACTTACATACTATTTATCGCCTTGTTTCAGTTTGCTGTTTTACTTCTGTTGCTGCTTACTTCTGGAAAACTGAAGAATACAGAACGCATAATTGCACTTTTCTTTTCATTTGCTATAGCTCATTTTCTCTTAAAGTTTTTGATCCTAACAGTTTTCCACAGAGTAGATTTATTCAGAAACCTAACTACCTGCTTCACCTTAGGCTATGGTCCTATTTTGTACCTCTATATCCTAAAGTTTTACAACTTGAAGCAAGCTCTTAAGAATTGGATACATTTCTTAGTTTTCTTTTTGGCTTCAGCTGTATATATTTATTTGATATTGTTTAGCTTTCTATACAATCAAATTCCTGAAACACTCTTATTTTATTACAGGATCTCTACAATCCTTGCTTATTACCTATCTATAACAACATATGGTATCCTTAATTTGAGAATTATTTACAAAAACAAACACCGCTACCAGGGTTTTGAATGGAAAAGGCTATTCATCATCAATTTACTTCTGTTTATACCGCCAATCATTAGCTTTGCATTAGGAGCATTGTTAAGTTCTGATGCCAATGAGCACTTTATCCCACGATCTATTATTTATATTTCGCTCATATCCATATCCGTGTTGCTCATGCAGCATTTGTATATTTTAAATAAAAAGAAAGAGGTTTTAAGAAAAAAAGAAATTACCTCAGGAAAATATTATAAGTCGGCACTTTCTAATGAGCAATTAAAACGCATTGCTGAACAACTAGAAACTTATATTAAAAATTCTAAACCATGGCTTAATGAAGACCTTTCTTTAGAAGTCTTATCCAAAAAAGCTGGAATACCAAAACATCACCTCACACAAGTTTTTAATTCGTACTACCACAAAAACTTCTATCAGTACATCAACAAATTCAGAGTAGAAAAGGCTAAAGAAATCATCATGGAAACCAACTCAAAAAAATCATTCATAGATATAGCTCATGAATGTGGTTTTAATTCTAAATCTTCATTCAATCGGTACTTTAAATCGTTTACACAGCAAACACCTTCAGAATTTAAAAAGAAAGCTCTTGCTTCTTGAAGCATTTAATTTAATATCTAATTAAATCGACTAGTACTGGTTATTCATTTCAATTTAGAGAAAAAACTTTTTCAAAATGAATTATGTTTCACAAGAAGAGCTTTGAGCTGAAGATATTTTTAGGTGTGAATTATGACTATAAAATTCATTCCAGCTCATTTTCTATTTGCTTAACCTGAATTAATGTTTTATTTACTTATTGATTGTAATTTATTAATAACAAACAAAGTATTCATAATCAACTATTTAAACAAATAAAAAGTGTCATATAATTGGGTAAAACTGTAAAATGGGTCAGGAAAATGGGTGTGACTTAAAATTTGATTTTCATGTGAATATTTGTGGAATAATAATTAAACAAATTAAGAAAACATGAGAAAAAAGCATTTTTTGAAACTTACTAAAAATAATAGATTGGGTATTTTAATCTTCGCGCTATTCATTTTTGGAACGTTTATGAATTACGCACAGAGCAACACCTCTAAATTAGAAGGTGTGGTTATAGACAGCTATGGCACTGTGCCTGGAGCTGAAATAAAATTGGAAGGCACCGAAATAGGAACAGTAACAGATTTGTCTGGTCGGTTTTCAATTAAAAATGTACCATCGGGTGAAACGACACTTAGCATAACTTTCTTAGGCTATCAGACTTATGAAAAAACCTTGAACCTAGAGGCGGGAGTTTCAATGGATTTAGGTGAAATTACCTTAAAAGAGGATTATAGCGAACTAAAAGAGGTAGTTGTAAAAAGTACCTACAGACCATCGCAAGCAAGAGCCTTATCAATTCAAAAGAAATCTGCAGCCATTATGAATGTTCTGGCAGCAGATGCTATTGGAAAACTACCCGACCGAAATGCAGCCGAAGCGGTTCAGAGGATTCAAGGTGTCTCAATAGAAAGAGACCATGGGGAAGGAAGATATGTAAGTGTGCGAGGTGCTCCTCTAAAATGGAACTCCAATCTTATCAATGGCAACCGACTACCAGCTGCTGTGGGGACGTCTGATGGCTTAGGGACAGGATCAGACCGATCAGTTCCTTTGGATATTTTTCCTTCAGAATTAATTCAATATGTTCAGTTGTCCAAAGCAATAACTCCAGATATGGAAGGTGATGCTATTGGAGGTTCGGTCAATTTTATTACAAGAACTGCGCCTTATGAAAGAACACTGAACGTAAACCTAGCTGGTGGATACAACAACCAGGCTCAAGACGGAAGCTATAACGCTTCTGTACTTTATGGCGATCGATTTTTTAACGATAAGCTAGGCATCATAATTTCAGGTGCCGCATGGGAGCGCAACTGGGGTACAGACAATTATGAAGTGGGATATAATGCTGATTTGGAAGACCCTAACCAGCAATTTTCTGTTAGTCAATTAGAGCTTAGAGATTATATAGGGAAACGCTCAACGTTAGGACTAAATGTTGGGGCAGAATACAATTTTAATGATGATCATAAAATCTTCTTTAGAGGAATTTCGACAAGTTTTGAAGATGATGAAAGATCTAGAGAATTCTTATTTTTATTCAATGAAGATGCTGCTCAAATCAGACAAAGAAAAGCCATTTGGGGCACCTACCTTAGCGGAGGAGAATTTGGTGGGGAGCATCAACTTACTGAAAAGACATCTTTGAGCTGGAAAGGGGCTACTTATAGAACTAAAGCTAATTTAGGATCTACTCCTACTCCAAATCCAGATGAAGGTGCAGGACTTTTATTAGGAATTTTCAGACAGCAAAATGTTGGCTTCCAAGGCCTTTCTCCTGATGGATATAAATACCTAGAGGGTGACGCTCCACAAGGGGTTGCCGGTGATCCTTTCAATAATATTCAGCCAAATATGGCAAATCCTCTTTCTCCAGACCAACTGTTTATTGAAAACTTATTGAATTTTGAACAGTCTAGTGAAGAACAAGATTATATAGGTCAGCTAGATGTAGAGCATGAAGCTTCAGATAAGTTGACATTCAAATTTGGTGGAAAATTTAGATCGAAAACCAGAAGTGAAGCCTCTCCCCTCACCATATTTGTCCCTGGTGCGCTTGTAGGGGTTCCAGATTCTCCTTTTCCATTCCTAAATAATTATGAAACTGAAGCATTTCCTAGCAACGGTGGCTTCTTAACAGAATTAGGTGAAAATTATAACGACCAGTTAGTCGATCAAGTAACACAAGATGAACTTCTTAACTTGTTCAGACCAGAATCTATCGATGAACTAAACGCCATAAGAATTCGCCAAGACGAAAATAACCCATCTTCAGCGGCAAGTTTTTTTGAAGGAACAGAAAATGTCTTTGCAGGATATGCAATGCTAACTTACAATATCAACGAAAAGCTTTCCTTCATTGGTGGTTTTAGAAACGAAATGACAAGCATAGATTATACGGGTAACAAAGTTATTTTAGATGAAGATGAGAATCCAAGTATTGTAGTGGCAGAAGGAAATAGAACCACAAACGCCTTTTTACCAATGGCGCATCTTAAATATTCGCCTGAAGACAACATCAATATTAGGGCAGCCTACACAAGAACTTTTGCTAGACCAAGTTTTGGTAGCTTAAACCCAGGCACAACTCAAAATGATGCTTTCCAGGTTATTTCTAGAGGTAATCCTGACCTGAACCCTACTTTTTCAGATAATTTTGATTTGATGGGTGAATACTTTTTTGATAACGTGGGTGTGCTTTCTGGAGGCGTTTTTTATAAGCGAATCACAGATGATATTTTCAACAGTACAAGTCAACAAAACATTAATGGCTTATTATACACCATTACAGAGCCAAGAAACTTAGAAAACGGTTATTTGGTAGGTTTTGAAGCAGGTTTATCTAAGCGACTTGATTTTCTGCCAGGAGTCTTGAGTGGTTTTGGTATAGATGTGAATTATACCTACACAGACTCTGAAGTAGATGTTCCTGTTTTTAATGTGAATGGCGCTGGCACTATTGAAAAATCAATTCTAAAACAACCTTTACCTAATCAATCTCAGCACCTTTACAATGCCTCTTTATTTTATGAAAAATACGGAATTCTAGCCCGTATTGCAGCAAACTACAAAGGAAAAAATGTTGTAGGGTTTTCAGAATTCGGCCCAGAACACAACCGCTGGTATGATGAAAATTTAACCATTGATTTTTCTGCCGCTTATGCCTTCAATAACAAAGTAAGGGTATTCTTGGAGTTGAATAATTTGACCAATGAACCACTGCGTTATTTCCATGGCAACGTTAACCGACCTGAACAAGTTGAGTACTACTCATTGAGAGGTCAACTAGGTATTTCTTATCAATTATTTTAATTAAAAAATCTTATGAAACTTAATTTTATAGTATTTCTTATCGCCATTTCTCTCGCTTCATGCGCAGATTATGAAAAAGGGGAGCAACCCCCAAAAACACTTACTACTGAAATAGACATTGTTCAAAATGAGACTGGTGAGTATGCCATGAATTTTCAAGATGAAAAAGAATGGAAAATGAGCGTGGCATCTTCTGCTGAAGAATTGGATTGGAACACTTTAGTTCCTGTGAAAGATTACCAACAAAATCCAGAAGCCACCACTAGACAATTTTTTGGATTTGTGAACAAGGAAGGTGATTCCTTAGTCTTCAGTAATAAAAAAATCATGCTTGAAGGTGCGCATAACTTTAGAGATTTAGGCGGTATGAAAACTGAAGATGGAAAACGAGTAAAGTTTGGAATGATTTATAGAGCTGATAAGCTTTCAGATATCACAGAAAATGATGTAGAAAAATTACAAAATTTAGGCATTAAAACCATTTGTGATTTAAGAACCACTTCTGAAACCACTGAAGAACCAGACCGTATCACAAGCAATGCCTCTTTTGCTTACTTCCATCTTCCTGTTGGCAAAGACAGCCTCATGGGTGGTGGTGGAGAAAAGGAAATGATAAAAGAAATCAAAAAATTTGATGCTGAAAAAAGCGCCGCATTTATGGCAGAAGCTACACGAGATTTTGCTGTTAAATTTAAAGATAGTTACAAGTCGTTGTATCAAAAACTAAACAAAAATGAAACACCACTGGTATATCATTGTACCGCTGGAAAAGACAGAACTGGCGTGGCCTCAGCTTTACTTTTAGATGTACTAGGCGTTAGCAAGGAAGACATTTATGCAGACTATCTGATGTCTAACTATTATCGCTACGCAGAAAACGAAGAAACGCTAGAAAAAGCTGCAGTTTACGGCATAGACCACACCACACTAAGACCCTTCATGGAAGTGAGAGAAAGCTATCTAGATGAAGCTTATGCTCAGATAAACAAGGAGTACTCTAGCGTCGAAAATTATTTTATAGAAGGTTTAGGGTTCACCCAAGACGACCTAGAAAAATTAAGAAGTCTTTTACTGTATTGATTTTCATCTGAATTCAATTGTTTTTTTTTACGCCAAAGCCTTTCCAAAATTCGGAAAGGCTTTTTTTATCGAATTAAGTAACTTTTGAACTCGTGAATAGAATCTATAGAAGTGACCCTATATTTTTGAAATTGTATTTGAGGGCTCTTTAAAAAATTAAATCCATTCTAAAATAATGCTTTTAAGCTACGCTGAGTACTTAATGATTAGCCCCTCATTACTTGGACCAAAAATGACTTAAGCAGATCACCATGAGGCATAACAGTAGAATTAACTCCTTTAGACTTTACATCGATTTCCCTTAACAATGAAATAGCTTTACTCACTTTTTTAAGGGGATAGTTTTTGGCTGCAATACTGTAATCTTTCGTAAAAAATGGATGCACACCAAGTTGTTTAGCTACATTAGTATTGGATTTGTCCTTTAAGGAATGATATATAAGTAGTTTTTCAAAATAACCAAAAAGCACTCCTACCGTAAATGGCAAAGGATTATTTTTTGAATTCTGCGCAAAGTAATGAATGATTTTAAAAGCTTTAATTTCATCTTTTAAACCTATAGCATTGGTTAATTCAAAATTATTAAAGTCTTTACTTATTCCTATATTTTCTTCAACAGCCTCAGGGGTAATTCTACTTCCTTGAGGTAAAATTTGCATTAATTTTTCTAATTCTTTATAAATCTTAGACAAGCTTGCTCCAAGAAATTCAACCAACATAGAACTTGCCTTTGGGTCTATGCTAAATTGATGTTGAGCCAAGGTTTGAACTATCCATTCAGGTACTTTATTATCATAAATCTTCGCTGTTTCATAATAAACACCTGTTTTTTTTATGGTTTTAATCACTTTCTTTCTCCCATCTGGTTTTTTGTATTTGTAACAAAAAACTAGAATTGTTGAGGGTTGAGGCTGTTCTGCATAAGCTTCTAAATGATCTAGTTGCCTGGATAAATCTTGGGCTTCTCTAATTATAATTACTTGGTATTCTGCCATCATAGGATATCGCTTAGCAGCTTCAACAATTTCATTCATGCTCACGTCTTTAGCATACAAGACACTTTGGTTAAAACCTTTTTCTTCCTCAGTAAGCACATGGTTTTCAATATATTTTGCAATTTGATCTACAAAAAAAGTTTCGTGCTCTCCTACCAAAAAATAGATAGGCGCGTATTTTTTTTGTTGTAAATCATTAAGTAATTGAGCTGCTTTCTTCATTATAGAACACTTATATTTGCAATAAACTTAAAAAATCAATGCAAAAATTGAATTTTCCCGCTTTTGAATTTAGGGTCAAAAATAGAGAAAATAAAACAGCTATATTCTCTATTTTGCGTAAAAAATTCTTGGTACTCACCCCTGAAGAATGGGTAAGACAACATTGTGTTCAATTTTTGCACAAACATTTAGCTTATCCGCTTACTTTGCTTAGTGAAGAGCGTAAAATTGTAATTAATGGCCGAATTAAGCGATATGATATTGTTGCCTTTGAACCCAATGGAGAAATTAATTTAATCGTTGAATGTAAAGCTCCTTCTATTCCTATTTCTCAGGCTACATTTGATCAAATAGCGAAATACAATATGGAATTAAACGCTAGGTATTTAATGATTACTAATGGAATTAATCACTATTTTTGTGAAATGAACAAAGAACTACAGGAATATACATTTTTACCCAAATTACCTACGTATAAATGATTACCACCGCCGTAGTTATATTGAATTGGAATGGGCTAAAATTACTCAAGGAGTTTTTACCTTCGGTGGCAAATTTTAGCAGGCCCGCTCAAGTTTACTTAGCAGATAATGCTTCAAACGATACTTCAGTAGCTTGGACAACAGCAAACTTTCCTCAGGTAAAAATTATTCAGTTATCTAAAAACTTTGGTTATGCAGGTGGTTATAATCAAGCTTTAAAAGAAGTTAAAGAAGAATTTTGCATCTTGTTAAACAACGACGTAAAAGTGCCTAAAAATTGGATTTTACCTATTATTCAACTTATAGAAGAAAACAACAATATAGCTGCCGTTCAACCAAAAATTAAAGATTATAAAAAGCCAGATTATTTTGAATACGCTGGAGCAGCTGGTGGCCTCATTGATTATTTTGCTTACCCTTATTGCCGAGGACGAATGTTTAATCAAATTGAAAAAGATGAAGGTCAGTACAATCAAATTCAAGAAATTTTTTGGGCTTCAGGTGCTTGTTTAGGAATTAGAAAATCAGTTTTTTATGAAGTAGGAGGATTTGATGAAGACTATTTTGCTCACATGGAAGAAATTGACTTGTGTTGGCGAATGCGCAATGCTGGTTTCCTTACTTATTACACGCCTAAAAGTGAAATCTTTCATTTAGGAGGAGGCACTTTAAATACCTTAAATCCTAGAAAAACATTTTTAAACTTTAGAAATTCGCTCTATAATTTAGTAAAGAATGCCCCTTCAAGAAATATTTATATCAAATTATTACTTCGCCTAATCCTGGATGGTTTTGCAGCATTTTATTTCTTATTTCAACTAAAACCAATGCATTTTTTGGCGGTAATTAAAGCTCACTTTAGTTTCTACAATAGCTTTAGTAAAATAAAGAATAAACGAGTCATAAAAACACCAAGAAAATACTATTCAAAATTTAGTATTGTGTTAGAAAAGTTCTCTTTTAAAAATTAAACTAATTAAGCTAATTAAGCTAATTTTAAGTTAAGCAAAAAGAAGTTTATATCAATGTTATAAATTAGAATTTTATCTTTAAATTTGTTTAAATCTTATTTTTACAATAGTATGAAAAAACAAGTTCAGCTTACAGCAATTTTTTTGGCAACTATTATCCTATTAGCAAGTTGCTCTAGCACAACTACTATTAATTCTACCCCTTCTAAAGCAAAGGTATATTTGAATGGAGAATATGTTGGCACAACTCCATACACCCATAGAGATACTAAGATTGTAGGCTCATCTACTCTAGTGAAGTTAAAAAAGGAAGGTTACCAAGATTTTGAAAACTCCTTTTCTAGAGATGAAGAAACTGATGTAGGTGCTATTATTGGTGGTATATTTTTCTTATTTCCATTTTTATGGACAATGAAATACAAGCCATCAAGAACTTACGAAATGCAAGCCATTGAAGGCCATCAAAAAAAGATAGAAGGAGAAAAAAAGAAATCAATCTTATCAAAAGCCGATCAACTTAGAGAATTAAAAGCCTTGTACGACGATGGCTTAATTACTAAAGAAGAATACGAAAAAGAGCGTAAACGAATCTTAGAAATGTAGTGCTTAATTTTCTTGAAGTTTTATCGAAATTTTGAGTAAAACAATCTGTTTTAAAAAAACAAACTAGCCATTTGTTTCCACATATTGCATTATAAATAGTTAGATTAATACTTCTAATTTGTAAAAAAAGCCTTAGTTTTGCGTCCCGTAAAGACATCAAATCAACACGTCATGGCTAATACAAAATACATTTTTGTTACCGGCGGTGTTTCTTCGTCTCTAGGGAAAGGAATCATTGCTGCATCACTTGCAAAATTACTTCAATCAAGAGGATATAAAACCACCATTCAAAAATTAGACCCCTACATCAATATTGATCCAGGAACCTTAAATCCGTATGAACATGGTGAATGCTTTGTTACGGAAGACGGTGCTGAAACCGATTTAGATTTAGGGCATTACGAACGCTTCCTTAATGTAAACACCTCACAAGCCAACAATGTAACTACAGGTAAAATTTACCAAAGTGTAATTGAGAAAGAAAGACGTGGAGATTACCTTGGAAAAACCGTACAAGTTATTCCACACATCACAAATGAAATTAAAGAACGTATCCAAATCTTAGGAAATTCTGGCGAGTACGATATCATTATCACCGAAATTGGCGGAACTGTTGGAGACATTGAGTCACTTCCTTATATTGAAGCAGTAAGGCAGTTAAAATGGGAACTAGGCGATTACAACTCGCTAGTCATTCATCTTACCCTTGTCCCTTATTTAGCAGCGGCAAAAGAACTAAAGACAAAACCCACCCAGCATTCTGTAAAAACGCTAATGGAAAGCGGTGTAGCGGCAGATATTCTGGTATGTAGAACGGAGCATGACTTGAGTGAAGATTTAAGAAATAAACTGGCTCGTTTTTGCAATGTAAAACGCAAGGCTGTTATTGAATCTAAAGATGCCTCAACTATTTACGATGTACCTAATATGATGATGAAGGAAGGCTTAGATGTCATCACACTTGCTCAACTAAACCTTCCTCAAGATACATCTCCAGACCTAACAAAATGGAATAAATTTCTGCAGAAATTTAAAAATGCTACCGAAGTTGTTAATATTGGATTAGTTGGCAAGTACATAGAACTTCAAGACTCGTATAAATCGATTTTAGAATCGTTTATTCATGCTGGCGCAGAAAACGATGTAAAAGTAAATGTGATTAATATTCATTCTGAATTTATTTTTAAAAACAACCCAGAAACTAAAAACCTACACGGAATTCTTGTTGCTCCAGGCTTTGGTGAACGAGGGATTGAAGGAAAAATTGAAGCAGTAAAATTTGCACGTGAAAACAAAATACCCTTTTTCGGAATTTGCTTAGGTATGCAAATGGCTGTAATTGAATTTAGCAGAAATGTGTTAGGATTAAAAGATGCTAACTCTACAGAAATGAACCCCAACACCCCGCACCCGGTAATTGATTTGATGGACAACCAAAAAAATATTACAGACTTAGGAGGGACTATGCGCTTAGGAGCTTGGGAATGTGAATTGAAAGAAGGAAGTTTAAGCAATCAGATTTACAATGCTGAAATGATTTCAGAAAGGCATCGGCATCGTTACGAATTAAACAATAAGTATGTTTCAAAATTAGAAGAGAACAACATGCTTTGCACTGGGATTAACCCAAAAACTCAATTAATTGAAGTGGTAGAGCTACCCAATCATCCTTGGTTTGTTGGAGTTCAATATCACCCTGAATACAAAAGTACGGTAGCGCAACCCCATCCGCTATTTGTGAGTTTTATTGAAGCTGCAAAAAAGCAAGCACAAATTGCCTAAAGTAAAGCTAAAAATTAACTAAAGTTGATTACTCAATTTTTAATCACGTTGAAGACGTATTAACTTTACCAAATGGTAAATATAGTATGGTTTAAACGTGATTTAAGATTAGAAGATAACCAAGCATTACATGCAGCGCTTCAGCAAAACGAACAGATTCTTTTGCTCTATGTATTTGAACCTATCATTGAAAAAGACCCCCACTATAGTCAACGACACTTCAGGTTCATTTATCAATCTATTGAAGAACTCCAGCTTCAATTAAAAAATCATCAAACCGAAATTCTTTGTATTCACGGAGAAGCTATTCAATGTTTTAGAAGCATTCATCAAATCCTTGGAATTAAGCACGTATTTAGTCATCAAGAAACTGGATTGGATAAAACCTACCAAAGAGATCTTGATGTAAAGAAGTATTTTCATTCAGAGAAAATAGCCTGGAAAGAATTTATAAATAATGGAGTAATAAGAAGATTAAAATCAAGAAAAAGTTGGGTGAATTCTTGGGAAAATCACATGAATAAAACGCGTTTAATTTTTCATGGAAATAGCTCCTCTTTTGTGAGCCTAAATGATATCAATGGTTTATATAATCATTTATCACGATGGAATCCAAACTATTCACCTAACTCAAATTTTCAACATGGAGGCAGAAGTTTTGGATTGAGGTACTTGAATAGTTTTCTAAATAAAAGACATATTAACTATCCATCTAACATTTCAAAACCTTTACTGGCCAGAACCTCCTGTAGTAGGCTTTCTCCTTATATTGCTTGGGGCAATATTTCAATAAGGGAAGTACTTCAAAAGTTAGAAGAACAAAAAAGTAATTTAAAAAACAAAAATGCTATTCATCAATTTTCTAGCCGTTTACGCTGGCAAGCTCATTTCATTCAAAAGTTTGAAATGGAAGAACGTATTGAATTTGAGAACTTCAATTCGGCTTTCAATAAACTTCAGCAAAAACAAAATCCTTATTTAATAGAAGCTTGGAAAAAAGGAAAAACAGGTTTTCCATTAGTTGATGCAAGCATGCGCTGCCTAGAACAAACGGGCTATCTCAACTTTAGGATGCGTGCTTTATTGGTTTCGTTCTTTTGTCATTTACTTTGGCAAAAATGGCAGTTAGCTTCAAATCATCTAGCCTCTTTATTCTTAGATTTTGAACCAGGAATACATTATCCACAGTTACAAATGCAAGCTGGTACAACGGGAATACATACATTACGTATTTACAACCCAATTAAAAATTCGTATAAACATGACCCAGAAGGTGAATTTATTATGAAGTATGTTCCAGAATTAAATAAGATTCCAAAAGAATTTATCCATGAACCATGGAAATTAACCCCAATGGAACAAAAAATGTATGGTTTTGAATTCGGGATTGACTATCCTAAACCGATTATAGACTTAGAGAAGGCACGAAAAAAAGCTTCTGATAAATTATGGGAAATTATTCAGTCACAAGAATCAATAGAGAAAGGGAAAAAAATAACTAAAAAACATACAATCAGCGCTTAATCTTTTTTAGACAGTAACACCTCTTTTACTTGGTTAATTGATGCTCTTTGAAATTCATAACCTTCCTTATTAAAAATCAACTCCTCTCCTCTGCTTTTTGTATCAATTTTAAAATAGCCGTCCTCGTTGGTATATTCAAATAAGTCGGTTCCCATCACTTGCACAAGAACGTCTTCTACTGGATCATCATTTGCATTAACCACCTTACCTTCAATAATTTGATGTTCTGATGAACAACTTACAAAAAAAACGAATAAAACAAGTATTAAATAATTTTTCATTGATTTAAATTTTTAGAATTATACTTTTCAAACATACGCTCAATAACAATTACATGTGGAAAAGTTACTGCTGCTATAAAGGCAAACATAATACTTAAATACAAATTATCATTACCAAAAAGGTAATAAAGGAGAAAAAGACCAAGGATTGAAATGAGCCATATAGGAAGTGATTTTTTTAGGTAAGTAAGCCAAGTTGCTTTTGAATTTTCTCCATAAAGAAATTTTATTTGATCATTTAAGGAAGGAAGAGTATGCCAAAACACAAAATAGATTGCAAAGCCAAACAGCAATTCAGAAAAGTAAAAAACTGAAAATACTAATACCAAATCGAATATTTTCTTGAGAACAAAAATTAACTTTAGTTCATTTCGAAGTAAAACTAGTAAAAATGATATCATGAGTAGAGTTAATGCAAAAAACAATGCGTATTGATAAAAGTAAGCAGGAATTGAGTAGTTAGTTATATCACTTATAATTTCTGATGTAGATGCTGAATTGAAGAAAAACAGACCTATCAATATACTTAGTCCAAAAGTAAAATAAATAAATTTAAACAATGGCTTAGTGAACTTCCTATTCATTTGAAGGTGTTGTTCTCCAAAGTGATAAGCGCTAATCAGAATAAAAGCTACCAAAATTATTACTGGGATAAAGTAAAAAGCACCAAGTACAAGAAGCACTAAACTCAAATAGACTAGGGTATAACTTGTAATTTTTTGTGAATAATTTAATTTAATTTTTTTTATAAGAGATAAATCGTTTGCTCCATGAAGTAATCCAAGACTTAGAACTAAAAAAAGACCTGAAATATCGAGCAAATAATTTTTTAACAAAAAATTTAACATTATAGCTAAAAAGCTTGACACAATTGAGATTACATAAATTTTCACCTTGATAAATTCAATTTTCATCAAAGATAGTCAAAAATATTTCTTAATAATAATTTTTGTTGTTTAAGTTTTCACTACATTTGATTGAACAAAAATTTTTAAAGCTATGAGTAATTTTATGTATTTATTAGCCGATGTTGCCAAAATCGCCAATGACGATTACACCGGTTTTACGTTTTTCATTGGAAGCATGGCCATGATGGCAGCTTCTGCATTTTTCTTTTTATCACTTAGTCAGTTTGACAATAAGTGGCGGACCTCTGTGTTAGTTTCAGGTTTAATTACCTTTATTGCCGCAGTACATTACTTCTACATGAGAGATTATTGGGATGCTTATGGCGAATCTCCAACATTTTTTAGATATGTAGATTGGATTTTAACAGTACCATTAATGTGTGTTGAGTTCTTCCTTATTTTAAGAGTTGCAGGAGCTAAACAATCTTTAATGTGGAAACTGATTTTTTGGTCAGTTGTAATGTTAGTTACAGGATATTTTGGAGAAGCTATGTCTATGGATAGTCCAACTATGCAATGGGTATGGGGATTAGTTTCGGGTATTGCTTACTTCATTATTGTTTACATTGTTTGGTTTGGTGAGGCTAAGAAATTAGCAGAATCCGCAGGTGGAAATGTATTAACTGCTCACAAAATCTTATGTTGGTTTGTGTTAGTAGGTTGGGCAATTTACCCAGTAGGTTACATTTTAGGAACTGAAGGTGGATTGTTTGGAGTTCAATTAGTAGAGAACATTGATGCTGCTCAAGGAGCTATGAATGTAGTTTACAATATTGGTGACTCTGTAAACAAAATTGGATTTGGTTTAGTAGTATTTGCTTTAGCAATGAAATCTACATCAACTTCAAGTAAGTAAATTTATAAAAAATTGCTATGAAATAAAAAGGCTGTCTTGAATAAGACAGCCTTTTTATTGTTTCAAAAATGAGTTTATACATTATAATTAATGAGTTCTAAGTTGAAAAAAGTCATTAAGAATGCTAATGCATCACTTAAAATTATTTAAAATTGAAGCTTCCATCTTCAAAAAAATTAGTTGTAGAAAATGTAAACAAGAACTATTTGAAAATATAAGCTTTAAGTAAAATACCTCTAAACAATTCAATAATATACTCACCTAAATCTTTCTTATAGAGATCTTATAAATTTACTATTTACAACAATCTAAAACAACTCTTTTAAAAATTATTAAGATGAAGCTCAATCTAAGTTTAAATCAAGACTATGTTTTATGCAAAACAATAGATGAAGTAAGCCTCATACTTTTTGGCTTTTTCATATTGCAATAACTGATCTATTATTTTCTCTCTAAACTGGATTTAATACCTATTTATCAGAGAATTATTTTTTTATATCCAAAAAAAAAGCCACACTGATTAAGTGCGGCTCTAATTATTAAGTGATAAACAAAATTAAGCTTGGCCAGTTGCTAAGCCTTCTGCTTCCTCTTTTTCCTCTTGTGTTCTTAGGTCTATTCCATTTTTCTTAGCTGTATCGTACATTACAGGAGTTGCAATAAATACCGATGAATAAGTACCAACAAGCACACCAATAATAAGTGCAAACATAAAGCCTCTAATGCTCTCTCCTCCAAAGATAAAGATTGCAATTAAAACCACTAAAGTAGTGAGGGAGGTATTTATAGTTCTACTTAAAGTACTACTAATACCATCATTAATTACTCCTTTAAGAACTCCGTCTGGTTTTAATTTCAGTACTTCTCTAACGCGGTCAAATACAACTACCGTATCATTAAGGGAGTAACCAATTACCGTAAGAATAGCCGCAATAAATGCCTGATTAATTTCCATATTAAAAGGCATGAAATTGTAAGTTAGTGAGAATACTCCTAAAACAATTAAAACATCGTGAGTTACAGCTGCCACAGCCCCTAAACTAAACTGCCACTTTCTAAATCGCAATAAAATATAAATAAATACAACTAATAAAGATCCAAAAATAGCATAATAAGATGCTCGTTTAATATCCTCAGCAATAGTTGGTCCTACTTTCATAGAGGACATAATACCATATTCTTCATTTTCTCCACCAACTTGGAAATCTTCAAAAGTAAATCCTGCAGGTAGAATGTCTTTAAACTCTTCAAATAAAATAGTTTGAATTTCTTGATCTACGCCTTGTCCTTCAACGTCAATTTTATAATTAGTAGTAACTCTCACTTGGTTGTTAGCTCCAAAAGTTTTAACTTCAGGAGAACCTAGGCGTTCATTAATTTTACTTTTCAACTCAACTGCGTTAACAGATTGGTCAAATCTTACTGTATATGTTCTACCTCCAACAAAATCGACTCCTTGATTAAGACCATTAGTAGTTAAAGAAAAAATACTTACTGCAATTATAATTCCTGAAATGATATAAGCAACTTTACGTTTTTCTAAAAACTTCACATAAATATCCACTAAGAAATTTTTAGTCATTTTAGTAGCAAAATCGATAGGTTTATTTTTAACAGCGTACTTATCAATAAACATTCTAGTAATAAAAATAGCGGTAAACAAGGATGTACCTATACCTATTAATAAGGTTGTAGCGAAACCTTTCACTGGACCAGTTCCAAAAACTAATAAAATAATTCCCGTTAATCCCGTAGTGATATTCGCATCCAAAATAGAAGATAATGAATTTTTAAATCCATCATTAATAGCCATTTTAGTGTCTTTTTCGGGATCTCTTAATTCTTCTCTGATACGTTCAAAGATAAGAACGTTAGCATCAACCGACATACCAATGGTAAGTACAATACCAGCTATACCAGGTAAAGTAAGTACGGCGCCTAGTCCTGCAAGAATACCGAAGATAAATAAGATGTTGATTACCAAAGCTACATCTGCATAAACACCTGCTCTACCGTAGTAGAAAATCATCCAAAGCAAAACGAAAATTAAGGCAATAATAAATGAGTATATTCCTGCTTCAATAGCCTCTTGTCCTAGTGAAGGCCCTACAATTTCACTTTGAATAATCTCTGCTTTTGCTGGAAGTTTACCTGCTCTAAGTACGTTGGCCAAATCTTGAGCTTCTTTAACACTAAACTCACCTGTAATTTCAGAACGACCACCAGAGATAGCTTGTGAAGCTCCTGGTGCAGAGTAAACAATATTATCTAAAACAATAGCAATTTGACTTCTGTTTTGAGCTGCATTTTTGGTCATTTCTTCCCATTTTTTAGCTCCTCGTCGGTCCATTTGCATGGTTACAGCAACACGCCCCATTTGATCGAAGCTTTGCTGTGCGTTGGTGACTACCGAACCACTTAATTGCGGTTCTTTGTTTCGATTAGATTTAAGAGCGTAAAGCTCTACTATATTAGACTCTTTCGCTGGTTTTCCCCAAACAAATTCGGCATAGCGAAGCTCTGCTGGTAATTTAGCACGAACGGCATCTTTTCTTAAGTATGCTCCAACAGTGGCTGTATCTCTTTCAGAAAAGTAAGCAATCACTGGTCCTTCGGGATTTCCTAAAGATTCCAACCTACTTAATAGAGGTTTCTTATCTGCTAAGTTTTCTTCGTCAATATCGTCTGAAGCTAATAAATCGTCTATATCTGCATCAACGTCATCAATCTCATCTTCCTCCTTCTCTTGTTTAGAAGAATCTTTATTTAATTCAGCTGCAATAACTTGGTCAGCTTCAAATAAAAACTCCTGAAATTCACTTCCTTTAAACACATCCCAAAACTCTAATTGGGCTGTACTTTGAAGTAAATTTTGCACACGACTAATATCTTTTGCACCAGGTAATTCAACTAAAATTCTTCCTGAATTTCCTAAACGCTGAATATTAGGTTGGGTTACACCAAATTTATCAATACGCTCTCTAATAACTTCAAAGGCAGAAGTTATACTTTCGTCAATTCTTCTTCTTAGGGTGGGCCTAACATCAGAATTTTCGGCATCAAAATCAACTTCTTCAAGAGTTCTGTTGGCAAAAATACTTGGTGAAGCCAATCTTGCTCCTTCAATTTTTTCAAATTCATCAAAGAAGGTTTCCAAGTAATTTTCTGCACTTGTTTTGAAAGCTTCATCGGTAGCTTCAAGCGCCTGTAAGAATTTTTCATCTTTCGAATTATTAGACAAACCAACCAACAATTCTTTTACAGAAATCTGAAGAATTACATTAATCCCTCCTTTTAAGTCAAGACCTCTGTTTAATTCTTTTTCTTTGGCAACATTGTAGGTTATTCCAGCAATGTAAGGTTCATTAGCTATTGAATCTAAATAACGTTGTGCTTTCAAATCACGCTGCTCGGGGTAATTTTCAAGTTGGTCGCTTACAGCTTGAACAGCAAAATTTTCAGCATCGCCCTCAATTTTATTAGCAATGTAGGTAAACGAAAGCTGATAAATACTTACTACAGCAAACAGTATTGCAAATAATTTGATTAATCCTTTGTTGTGCATTATGCTTTATTTAATTATGTTAATTTAAAAAACGGACAAATATAGGTTTTGTGAAGTGAAATGACAATTATTCTACACATATAATTTCATCCTAAAAGAAAAAACCTTCAGCCAACAAAAAACCAGTTATGGATTGATGCTTACTGAAGGTTTTAATTATAATTATACTATACTACTCTAGGAGTGAGTTTGTTTTCTTAACGGCTTCTGCACTTTCTTGAAGTGCTTTTTGATCGGCTTCAGCTAGGTCTAATTCTACAACTTTTTCTATACCGTCTTTTCCTAAAATCACAGGAACTCCAATACATAAATCATTTAAGCCATATTCTCCTTCAAGGTAAGTTGAACAAGGAAACATTTTCTTCTGGTCACAAGCAATTGAATGAACCAAAGAAGAAACTGCTGCACCTGGTGCATACCAAGCGGAAGTTCCTAACATTTTTGTTAATGTTGCACCACCAACGCGTGTTTCGGCAGCTACTTCGTCTAAGCGATTATCAGACAAAAATTCTGTTACTCTAACACTGTTTCTTGTTGCCAAGCTAGTTAGTGGCACCATACCAGTATCACTATGACCTCCAATTACCATTCCGTCAACATCTGAAGCTGGACATTCTAGGGCTTCAGCTAAACGGTACTTGAAACGAGCGCTATCTAAAGCACCTCCCATTCCTATAATTCGATTTTTAGGTAAACCTAATTCTTTATGAGCTAAATAGGTCATGGTGTCCATTGGGTTACTTACCACAATTAAAATCACATTTGGCGAATGTTTAATGATGTTTTGGGCAACTTCTTTTACAATACCTGCATTTATTCCAATTAATTCTTCACGTGTCATTCCTGGTTTTCTCGGAATACCACTGGTAATTACAGCTACATCAGAATTGGCTGTTTTAGTATAATCGTTTGTGCTTCCAACAATTTTTGTATCAAAACCATTTAATGAGGCGGTTTGCATTAAGTCCATTGCTTTACCTTCTGCAAAGTTTTCTTTAATATCGACTAAAACTACCTCCGACGCAAAATTTTTGATGGCAATATATTCGGCACAACTTGCACCTACTGCTCCTGCTCCTACTACTGTTACTTTCATTGAATTTGATTTGTTTGATTAAACATTAAATTATTGGTTTACAAAAATATAATTTTAAGTGGATTTTTATACTAAAAATTAAAATAAGCTTGTACTTTAAATTGATTCTAGGCGATTTAGGGCAGAAAAGAACGGATTGAAAAAGATGGATTATGGTCGTAAAATGCAATTTTACAATTGAACAGCGTTTTTTTAAATGAAAAGCTTAATTATTAGGATCAGTTTTTCAATATTCTTCAACTTTTATAGAGTCCTTATTAATGCTTATTTGATAAGCAAAGTTATTTGAGGGTTTAGCATTAGTATAATATCCAAAGCTATGTGTATAATACCCTCATTTCTTTAAACCACTTTTAGTTTTTTCTTAGTTGAATTTTAAGCTGCATTTTTATATTTTTCTATAGGCTTTTTGTTTATACCCTGATGGTTTCTATTATGATATCTTTCCATCCATTTTTTTATGCCACGGTACAAGGTTATTCCGTCTTCTGCTGGGTTTAGGTGATTTTTTGTCAAAAACATCCTTTGATTTTTCTAAAAACTCTTGCTTCCATTGACTAATTTGGTTCGGGTGCAATTCAAAACGCTCTGCTAGTTCTGATAAACTATAACGCTCTTTTAAAGCCTCTAAGGCGACTTTTGTTTTAAATTCTGAAGTGAATTTTCTTCGTGATTTTCGCATTGTTTCCATTGTTTAAAGTTAATATTTTTTTCAACTTAACAAATGGTCTAAATTTGTAGAGGTATTATATGATAAGGCTATAAAATCTTAATAGTCTTCATTTAAACGATCTTTTACAAATTCAATTTTTGTTTTTCCGTGAGGTTTTGGGTTTCCGTGTTCATCTAGGCCAACCATTACAATTTTTCCAATTTTAATAATGGTTTTTCTTGTCATTTTGTTCCTTACTTCGCAGGTGAGTGTAACAGAGGATTTTCCAAATTTAACTACATCAATACCAATTTCAACAATATCTCCTTGCTTGGCTGAGCTTACAAATTCAATCTCACTCATATATTTCGTCACCATTCGATGGTTTTCAGTTTGAATAGTTGAATACAACGCGGCTTCTTCATCTATCCACTCTAAAAGCCGGCCTCCAAAAAGTGATGAATTTGGATTTAAATCGTTTGGTTTTATCCATTTTCTTGTGTGAAATCTCATTGTTTATGTTTTAAAAAGTTGATAGCCTCCTCAATAGTTTGCTAGTAATTGACAAAAAATCAAAATTAAACTAATTAATTCATTACTTGAATTTAAAGATTAACTTTTCAATGCTAATTTATAGGTAGCTAAACAGCGTTGTCTAGCCATTTTATGCTCAACCATAGGTTCGGGGTAAGTTGATGTATTGATCTCTGCCACCCATTTATTGATGTATTTCTTTTGCTTGTCAAATTTATCGGTTTGAGAATAAGGATTAAACACCCTAAAATAAGGTGCTGCATCTACTCCACTTCCTGCTATCCACTGCCAACCGCCAATATTGGAAGACATTTCATAATCCAACAGCTTTTCTGCAAAATAAGCTTCTCCCCACCGCCAATCAATAAGCAAATGTTTACATAAAAAACTTCCAACTATCATTCTAATTCGGTTGTGCATCCAACCGGTTTCATTAAGTTGGCGCATACCAGCATCAACTATTGGGTAGCCTGTTTTTCCTTGTTTCCATTTTTCAAATTCATCTTCGTTATTTCGCCATTCAATTTGATCGTATTTCGGCTTAAATGAACGGTTTACAGTTTCAGGAAAATGGTATAGAATAGCCTTATAAAATTCTCTCCAAATCAACTCATTCCAAAAAATTTCATTTTTGCTTTTCATGGCTTGTTGAAGTATTTTTCGATAACCTACAGTACCAAATCGCAAATGAGGACTTAATCTTGAGGTTCCCTCAATTGAAGGAATATCTCTGGTTGATTCATAATCTTCAATAAAATTTTTATTCAATTGATAGTTGGGAACCTGAATTTCAGATTTTTCAAAATCCATATCAGCTAAACTAAGATTGGGTAATCGACTATTTTTATATAACTTATTCAGGTGATTTTCTGAAGAAGCTAGTGTTAATTTTGAATCCTCAAATATTTTTTTCCACTGCTTCATGTAGGGCGTATAAACCAAATACATGCCGCCGTCTTGCTTTTGCACTTCATTAGGTTCAAAAAAAACCTGATCTTTATAAGTATGGAATTCAACTCCATTTTGAGCTAACAAAGCTTCTATCTTAGCATCTCTCTTTTTTGCGTAGGGTTCGTAATCTCGGTTGGTGTGCACTTCTGCTATTGAAAATTCAGAGATTAGCTGCGAAAAAACTTCCTCAGGATAACCATGATACATGGCAATGGAAGAAGCAAATTTTTCTTGAGCAGTATTCCTCATTTTCTGCAATTCATCAAAAATAAAACTCACTCGTGCATCATTCTTTGGAAGTTTGTTTAATATGTGTTTATCAAAAATAAAAAGAGGGATGACGGGGTAATCCGACTGAAGCGCGTTATACAGACCAACATTATCTTCCCAACGTAAATCTCTTCTGAACCAAAATATTGAAACTTTTTCTTTCATCGTTTATTTTTAAACTCTAGCATATAAAAAATCGACCTAAATTAATTCATCTAAGGCGATAATATAAAATCAAATTTTAAATTTATTCATTAAAATCTGAATCATCTAGCTTACATTCAACGAAGACATTCCTCCATCTACGCCCAACACCTGACCAGTAATCCAACTACTGTCATCAGAAAGTAAAAAGGCCGTTACTTTAGCTAAATCAATTGCTTCACCAACCCGTTTTAGAGGATGACGCTCATCCATTTTCTCTTTTTTCTTTTCGTTACCAAGAAGCTTTCCTGCTAATGGTGTATTAGTTAATGAAGGTGCAATCACATTTA
Source organism: Psychroflexus maritimus (assembly GCF_011089875.1). GTDB lineage: Bacteria > Bacteroidota > Bacteroidia > Flavobacteriales > Flavobacteriaceae > Psychroflexus > Psychroflexus maritimus. The sequence goes on from NZ_JAANAS010000034.1 coordinate 32,835, forward strand.
CTCTTAATGAAGGTGCATACTCGGCCGCCAGAGATCTAGCAAATCCTTCAATAGCGCCTTTTGCTGCTGCTACACTAGTATGGAAAGGCATTCCAGTTTGCACAGCAACAGTACTGTAATACACAATACTGGCTTGTTCAGAATTTTTCAACTGCTTCAAAACAGCTTTAGTCGATTTAACCAGTCCCATAAAATTAAGCTGAAAGTCTTCTTCAAAAACTTCAGTTTTCATCATCTTAAAAGGTTTTAAATTGATAGATCCCGGTAAATAAACCAAACCGTCAATCTGTTCTGGCAAGTCTAATTCGCTTAAATCGTCTGTCATAACATCAAATTTATGATGGGTAACATTGAGGCTTGCCAGCTCTCCTTGATTTCTTGAAGCAACAATTATGTGGTGATTTTCATGAAGGAGTTTTGCGGTTTCATAGCCAATTCCAGTACTCCCTCCTATTAATAAAATATTCTTTTTCATAGCAAAATTTATTTAAATAATTGATTCATTTTTTCTACTCGATTCGTGAAAATTTCTTCTAATTTAGGTCGTATAATAAAAGGGTGCAATGCGCTTCCCAACCAACCAAAAGGCACAGCGTAATGAACGATGTCTTCAATAATAACACCTTGGTCTGTAGGGTGAATAAAATGCTTGTGATGCCAAAGTTTATAGGGGCCATCGAGCTGAATATCTACAAAATAAAAAGGCTTTTTAACCTGAGTAATTTCAGTCACCCACTTAGTTTTAAACCCAGGCAATGGAGTTACTTTATACTGAATAATTTGCCCCGCATACATAGTTTGGTTGGCTCCAGAGACAATTTGAAAACCCATACTTGAAGGCATAATTTTCTGAAGGTTTTTAGGATTTGATAAAAATTCCCAAGCTTCTTCTTGACTTATAGGTAATTCTTGTTTTGCCTTAAATTCGTATATTTTCATTAATCATTTTTGTTAATTCAAAAGTAGGAAAGATTTTGTTTAAGCTAAAAGAATTAAAGTTAAACAAGTGTTACAAATTGAAAGTCGATTTTTATATTGGCGAACAAACAAATTTATTCACGATTAAAAAAACTCATTTTTCTAGAATTGGCGGTCTATTAAGACATCATTTTAAGCTCATTTAGATTTAATTGATTAAATTTGCTAATCTTTAAAATTTAGAACCTATGGCAATGACAAATATACCCAGTGTTGATTTGGCAGATTTTTTATCAGAAGACCCCGAAAGAAAACAAAAGTTTGTAGATGAAATTGGAAGTGCATATGAAGAAATTGGGTTTGTTTCCCTAAAAAATCATTTCCTAAGTGATGACTTAGTTGAAAAACTATATGTTGAAGTTAAAAAATTTTTTGATCTTCCTACGAAAACCAAAGAAAAATACGAGAGAAACGACATAGGTGGTCAAAGAGGTTATGTGTCTTTTGGAAAAGAACATGCAAAGGGAAAGAAAGAAGGTGATTTAAAAGAGTTTTGGCATTTTGGCCAAGCACCTGATACAGACGCTAATTTGCAAGAAAAATACCCAGATAATGTGATTGTTGAAGAAGTTCCTGATTTTAATCACACGGGTATGCAAGCCTACAAAATGCTAGAAAAGACAGGAATTTACGTACTTAGAGCTTTAGCCTTACACATTGGTGTAAAGGAAACTTATTTTGATTATTGGGCAAGCAACGGAAATTCCATTTTAAGACCTATTCATTATCCGCCCATAACAGAAGAGCCTAAAGGAGCCGTTAGAGCAGGTGCACATGGAGACATTAATTTAATTACGCTTTTAATGGGAGCTTCTACAGGTGGCTTACAAGTTCAAAATCGTGATGGAGATTGGATAGATGCTAAACCAGGGGAAGATGAATTAGTAATAAATGTAGGAGATATGCTTGAACGCCATACCAATAATAAATTACGTTCAACGATTCATCGAGTTGTCAACCCACCTAAAGAAGAATGGGATAAACCAAGGTATTCTATTCCATTTTTTATGCACCCTAGAAGCGAAATGAAACTAGATTGCTTAGAAGAATGTATTGATGAAAACAACCCAAAACAATACGAAAATATTACCGCCGGTGAATTTTTACACCAACGATTAGTAGAAATTGGTTTAGTTAAAAAATAAAACCGCAATTAAAAAGTTTCTTAGGTCAATTTGAAAACCTTAAGAAAAAATAAAAACACGCTATGGATTTAAAAGATCAATTGAAAGATTTATTTCCTGAACACGCTACTTCAGAACCCGTAAATGAAGAAAATGAAAAAAACGGACTATGGATTCAAGATGAACCATTGTACTGTCATTTTGAAAAAAGAAAAGGAAAAGTAAACACCATAATTAAAGGCTATAATGGTGCTAAAAAAGATTTTAAAGAATTAGCTAAAATCTTTAAAACTGAGCTTGGAGTTGGAGGTTCAGTTAAAAATGAAGAGATTATTATTCAAGGAAACACAAGGGAAGAAATTATAGATATTCTTGAAGATTTAGGGTTTAACACAAAAAAAGTTGGGGGCTAAAATGAATGAAGTAAAAGACGCTAACGGAAACCCGCTTAATGAAGGAGACACCGTTGTTTTAACCAAAGATTTGAAAGTGAAAGGAACTTCAGTTAACCTAAAAAGAGGAACTAGTTTTAAAAACATTAGCCTTACCGCCAATGCAGATGAAATTGAATGCAGAAGCAAAAAAGTGAAAGGCTTGGTTTTGAAAACTACCTTTGTAAAGAAAAAATAATATGGGAATTAAAAACTCTGAGCTTATCCTAAACACAGATGCTAGTATTTATCATCTTAATTTAAAGGAAGAGAATATTGCCGATATTATAATTACAGTTGGTGACCAAGACCGTGTAGCTAAGGTTACCTCTTTTTTTGATGAAGTGATTTTTGAAACACAAAAACGCGAATTCAAAACACAAACAGGATTTTACAAGGGTAAGAAAATGACTGTAATTTCAACAGGAATTGGAGTTGATAATATTGACATTGTACTCAATGAATTAGATGCTTTGGTTAATATTAATTTTGAAACTAGAAAGCCAAAAAAACAATTGAAAAAACTCAAGTTTGTAAGAATAGGGACTTCTGGAAGTATTCAAAAAGAAATTGACGTTGATCAATTCGTGATTTCTTCAGCTGGTCTAGGTTTTGACGGTTTAATCCATTTTTATAAGCATCAAAACATTATTGAGGAGGAAGCTTCTAGTCAACTTATTAAGCATTTAGATTTATCACCAAACATTGGTCAACCTTATTTTATAAAAGCAGACCAAGAATTGTTAAATCATTTTAATGATTCTTCTAACAGTCGAATAAATACTGGGTTTACAGGTACAAATATTGGTTTTTATGGCCCTCAGGGTAGGGTGCTGAGAATACCGCTTTCGCATCCTGATTTTATTGATCGTTTAGCTAAATTTGAATATAAAAATGAAAAGCTAACCAACTTAGAAATGGAAACTTCTGCCATTTATGGCTTAGCTAAACTTTTAGGACATCAAGCTTTGTCTATTAATGCAATAATTGCGAATCGTGCCACAGGAAATTTTAGTAAACGGCCTAAAGAAACTATTATGGAGTTGATTGAATTTAGCTTGAATCACTTAGCCAAAATTTAATTTACTAAGATGAAGAAGATAAAAATTGGCGGTGTACCGGAACACTTTAACTATCCTTGGAAAATTGGCATTAAAAAAGGCTTATTTAAACAAGCTGGAATTGATTTAACATGGATAGATTTTCACGGAGGAACTGGCGAAATGAGTGAAGCGCTTGAAACGGGAGAAGTTGATTTGGCAATTATGCTAACCGAAGGTAGTATAAAACAAATTGCCGATCATAAACCCTTTAAAATACTCCAAAAATATATTGAAACTCCTTTATACTGGGGAATCTATGTAAAAGCAGGATCAATAAAAAATAAAATTGAAGACCTTAAAAATGATACTATTGGTGTAAGCAGACTTGGGTCTGGTTCGCATTTAATGGCATATATAAACGCCAAAAGTCATAACTGGAATTACAACGAGCTTGATTTTACTATTGCAAATAATCTTGAAGGACTTAAAAAAAGTATTCACTCAGAATCTAGTGATTATTTTATGTGGGAGCATTTTACAACCAAACCACTAGTTGACCAAGGAGAGTTAAAGCATATTGAAGACGTTCCTACTCCTTGGCCTTGTTTCGTAATTGTTACCACAAAACAATTTTATAACCAAAACAAAAAAATAGCAGAAGACCTATTACAAATAATTAATCAAATTACTAAAAAAGTAAAAAGCCAAAAAAACTTAGCTTCAGAAATTGCTCAAAACTACCAACAAAAAGAAAATGACGTTATTCAATGGCTTAATCAAACTGAGTGGTCTCAACATCCAATAAAAATCAATGAGTTTGCTAAAGTAAAAAACGAACTTGTTAACCTCAATCTCATTGATACGAAAATTGAATTTGAAAATATTTAAAAAAAATCTTTGCTCACGCAACCAATTCAACTTATCAACGTCTTATAAATGACTATTAACTGAAATCAATGCTCGTATTAATTGCCATTTTATCCTCACTAGTTTTAGTAAACGTACTTTTACTAAAATTTTCATGTAATGAACCCAAGCGGCCTGAGCAATCAGCACCGCTCAATAAAACAGTAAAAATAGTTCGATTAGAGCCAAAATTTTCAGAAAATCAAATAGGTAATACTGAAGATAAAAAACTAAAAGTTTCTTCTAAGTAATTTCTCAATACACAAATAATCAACACTTAATCAGTTAACTTTTGCCTCGCTTCCCAAAATCAACTACGGCAAGGTTTTCTAATTTTCCATTATTTATTTCAAACTGAAGCATGGTTCGTTTTGCATGAAATCCGTGAATACCTACAGCACCAGGATTCATGTGTAATAAATCTAATTTTGGGTCTCGCATTACTTTCAAAATATGCGAATGTCCACTTATAAATAAATCTGGACTTTGATGTATTAGTTTAGCCCTTACTTCCTTACTATATCGATTTGGATAACCACCAATATGTGTAATCCAAACAGACAAACCATCAATAACAAATTGTTGATGCAGAGGAAACTCACCTCTTATTTTGTAACTATCAATATTGCCATAAACTGCTCTAAGCAAAGCTACTTTTTGTAATTCATCAGTAACTTTTAAATCACCTATATCTCCTGCATGCCAAACCTCGTCTGCCTGAGCAGCATAAGACAGAATTTTATCGTCTATATAAGAATGGGTATCGCTAAGCAATAATATTTTCATTTGAGTGATTTTAGTAAACTTACTGGTGTTCAGTTTATCTATAAATTTTTTGCTTATTTACCCAATTCCTGTATTGATTAGCATATTGGTTATGCTGTCTCAAGTTTTTAGCAAATTTATGATAACCTGGATTTTGTACATCAGCAACAAAATAATAATATTGATGATCTTCATAATTCAAAACCGCATCTATACTTGAAATATCAGGCATAGCAATGGGGCCAGGAGGTAAACCAGCATATAAATAAGTATTGTATTTTGATTGAATCAGTTTATCTTTGTTCAAGACCCGTTTTACAATAGTATCGAAATTCTGAGTACTTTCTTTTAACGCGAAAATTAAAGTAGGGTCTGCTTGAAGTTTCATATTAGCCTTTAGCCGATTTACATAAACACCTGCTACCCTTGGTCGTTCATCTACTTTAGCTGTTTCATTTTGAACAATTGAAGCCAATGTACTTACTTCAAAAGTACTAAGATTTAAGGCTTTTGCTTTTTCTCTGCGTTTACTTGTCCAAAAAATTTGGTACTCTTTCAACATTCGATCTCTAAATTCTTCCGCATTAGTATTCCAAAAAAACTGATAGGTATTAGGTACAAAAATGCTCATTAAATTTTCTTCAGTAAGCTGATTTTTTGCTAAGAATTCTTGGTCCATAAAAGCATTAATTAAGGCTGTGCTATCGGCTTCAATTTGCTTAGAAATTTTACCTGCTAATAAAGGAAGATGGTGTTGATTATTAAATTTTACTTGAACAGGAATATTATTAACACGCAGAGCGTTAACTAACTCATTATTATTCATTCCATTTGTTATTCTATATTTCCCAGGCCTAAGGTTTTGTGGATAACTCTTTTTTTCGGCTACTTGATGAAAACCTCCACTATCGGCTAAATAAGGTTTTAACTGCTGAAAAACATCTTCATAGGTGGCTTCAGTTTCAATAAAAATATACATCTCTTCTTCTTCAAAAGAAGTATTAGGACCAAAAATAGTTTGGTAAATAGTATAGCTAATAAAGCCCATAACTACTAACCCAATTAATAAAACAGCTAAAACAATTCTTCTAATGTACATAATTAATTTTTTGATAAAAATATTCGTCGTAAAATTTACCTCCTATAAAATTCCATTCTTTTTTTACTGAAGTTTGAGAAAAACCTGCCTGCTCAAAAAGATGTTTACTCGATTCGTTTCCGTGATTAATTGAAGCAAATAGTTGATGTAACTCTAACCTTGTAAAGGCATACTTACAAACTAGGTTTAGTGCTTCTATGGCATAACCTTTTCGGCGATGATTCAGGTCAACTATAATACCAACGCCAGCGCGTTTATTCTGAAAATCGAAGTCGTATAAATCAATTAGCCCAAGGGGAGTATTTTTTTCGTCAGAAATTACTAATCGCAATTGCTTAGCTTGGTAAATATCTTGGTTAGCATTTTCAATATACTTCATTAAAATATGTCTTGAAAAAGGCTGATTAGTATAACTTAAATGCCATAAATCTTCGTTATTTTCTATAGCTAAAAGAAAATCGATATCACTTGGCTCTAAGGCTCTTAATTTAATATGTTCGCCTGATAATGTTAACATTGTATATAAGCTTCAAAAACAAATTTAGCTGGTCCGCTAAGCCAAATATCATAATATTTTTTTTGAGATTCATCCCACTTAAAATCGACTTTCAGGTTTCCTCCTTGCGCCTTGACCTCAATTGAGGTCAATTTGGTTTTGGCTTGGTGATGTGATGCCAAAGCTGCGGCGGTGACACCAGTTCCACAAGCCAAAGTTTCTGCTTCAACGCCACGTTCATAAGTTCGTAGGGCGATTGAATTACCATCAGTTTCTACAAAATTAACATTGCTTCCAGCTTTACCATAAAGTGCGGAGTTTCTAATTTTAGCTCCTTCCACATTTACATCCACCAAGGACACATCATCTACAAATAAAATATGGTGAGGAGAGCCCGTATCCAGAAATAACTGATTATCGTTCACTACAATCGCATTAACATTTTGCATTTCAAGCTTCACTCCATCTGTGAGCATAGTTGCTTTGTGCAAGCCGTCAATAGCTTCAAACTGACATTGTTTTGAAACTATTCCCAGTTGTTGTGCAAAAGCTACAATACACCTGCCTCCATTTCCACACATTGTACTTTCCTTACCATCGGCGTTAAAATAAAGCATTTTGAAGTCGTATTGCTCTGCGTTTTGTAACAAAATGAGTCCATCAGCCCCTACACCAAATCGCCTATGGCATAAAAATGAAATTTGTTCTGAAGTTAGTTGATGTGTTTGATTTCTATCATCAATCATTATAAAATCATTTCCTGCTCCATGGTATTTATAAAAATGAATTTTCATTAGTTCAAGATATTTTACAAATATAGCTAATGCTAGATAAAATTTAGAAAAGTATGAAAAGAGAAAGCTTAATTACTTCAGCTTAAAATTATCAAAGACACTTTTCACTATTTCAATTTGCTCTTTAAAAGTGGTATTTTGAGCTGAAAATGTAAGTATAAAAGCCTGTTTGTTGTATATTTCGTAATGTTGATAAAAGAATAATTCTCGTTGATCTAAACTACCCTTATACGTTATTCTATGGAAATCATTGTGTGAATTACTCGTTACAATTTCTGAATCTTTTATCAAATTAAGTATTTGTTTTTCAGATAACTCTACATAATCCTTCAACGTATAATTTAAATTTGAAATGTCTTGAACAAGTAAATTTATATTAGGACGAAAGCCTTTTTTTTCATCTGAAGTTGAATCGTTAACATATAAGAAAAATTCTGCTTGTTGAAGCATCTGATCTCCTTTTTCATCATATTGTCCTTTTTTTACAAACTCAAATTTCTCTGGATAAGTTATTTGATAGTAAGGAGTTCTGTAGGTATTCCAGCCTTGTTTTGTTGTTTCGTTTTTACAAGCTAAAAAACTTAAAAAGACAACTATTAGTAGCGCTGAAAAATTAAAATGAGATACATTATTTTTCATTATCCTTTTCAGCTGATTTAGAAGAAGTATTTTTCAACTTAGTTGATGTGGGTTTCCCTTCAAAAATCCACTGATCTAATCCATCTTCAAGTTCCATTACTTTCTTGAATCCGTTTTCAAGTAAGATTGAGGAACAATCTTTACTTCTATTTCCTGTTTGACAATAAACTACAACCGGTTTCGATTTATCTAATTCCTGAATATTACTTTCAAAATCTTCATTATAAATTATATTCTGAGCTCCTTTTACAAAATTTTCATTAAACTCTTCAACGCTTCGCACATCAATTAATTGAACGCTTTCTTGCTGAAGTATCTCCTGCATTTCATCAGCAGAAATTAATTTAGTTTGCCCCCAACTAACTGCATTTATCAATATAAAAAAAACATATATATAACGCATGTTAAGCTTGTTTAACTTCGCCATCCCAATCTAATATTCCTCCCTCAAGATTAGCTAAGTTGGTAAAGCCCATATTTTCCATAACTTGGCAAGCTAACGTACTTCGTTTACCTGAACTACAATACACGTAGTATTTTTTTGATTGGTCTAGTTTTTCAATCTCTTCGGTAAACTTAGCAGGATCTTGAATATCTATTAATACTGAATTAGGAATGAATCCATTATTGTATTCTTCAATTGTTCTTACATCCAAAATAACAGCATTTTCGTCTGCTAATTCGCTTTTCCAGTCGGTTGTTGATAAATTTCGCATACTTTAAATTTTGTACAAAAGTAAGCTTTTATCTTGAAAACACTTCAGCCTTGTCTTTAAAACTGATTAGGAAATATTAGGTTTGAATCACTCCTAAATTAAAGTCTTTTTCAATTGGAGCATGGTTGGCAACTTCAATTCCATTAGAAATCCATTTTCTTGTATCTAGTGGATTAATCACAGCATCAGTCCAAATTCTTGCTGCTGCAAAATACGGACTTGTTTGCTCATCGTAATTATTCTTTATTTTATCGAATAATTCTTTTTCTTTAGTTTCATCAATTTTTTCACCTTTTGCTTTTAGCCTAGCAGTCTCAATTTGCAATAAAACTTTAGCTGCTGAATTTCCGCTCATTACTGCTAACTCGGCACTTGGCCAGGCAACAATCAATCGAGGATCATAAGCTTTTCCGCACATGGCATAATTTCCAGCACCGTAAGAATTTCCAATAACAACAGTAAATTTTGGTACTACCGAGTTGCTTACTGCGTTTACCATTTTAGCACCGTCTTTAATAATTCCGCCATGTTCACTTTTACTTCCCACCATAAAACCAGTAACATCTTGTAAGAAAACCAATGGAATTTTCTTCTGATTACAATTGGCTATAAAGCGCGTTGCCTTGTCTGCTGAATCACTATAAATTACCCCGCCAAATTGCATTTCTCCTTTTTTGGTTTTTACAATTTTGCGTTGATTAGCCACAATTCCTACAGCCCAGCCGTCAATTCTAGCATAACCTGTAATAATGGTTTGCCCAAAACCTGCTTTGTATTCCTCAAAATCAGAATCATCTACCAAGCGAAGGATTATTTCATTCATATCGTATTGGTCGCTTCGTTTTTCAGGCAGCAAGCCAAAAATATCCTCGGGATTGAGTTTTGGTTGAGTCGGTTTTTTTCTGTTGAAACCGGCTAAGTCAAAATCACCTATTTTATCTACTATATTTTTAATTTTGTTTAGCGCGTCTTGGTCGTCTTTAGCTTTATAATCAGTTACACCACTAATTTCACAATGTGTAGAAGCACCTCCAAGCGTTTCATTATCTACACTTTCTCCAATAGCGGCTTTTACTAAATAGCTCCCTGCCAAGAAAATACTTCCTGTTTTCTCAACAATAAGAGCTTCATCACTCATAATAGGTAAATAAGCACCTCCTGCAACACAACTTCCCATCACTGCTGCAATTTGGGTAATTCCCATACTGCTCATAATGGCGTTATTTCTAAAAATCCTACCAAAGTGTTCTTTATCTGGAAAAATTTCATCTTGCATAGGAAGATAAACACCTGCACTATCTACTAGGTAAATAATAGGAAGCTTATTTTCTATGGAAATTTCTTGCGCCCGTAGGTTTTTCTTTCCTGTAATTGGAAACCATGCCCCTGCTTTTACAGTAGCATCATTTGCTACAACAATCACTTTTTTTCCTGAAACACTTCCAATTTTCACAACCACTCCTCCACTAGGGCAACCGCCGTGCTCTTGGTACATTCCATCACCAGCAAAAGCACCAATTTCAATGGCTTCTTTAGAATCATCTAACAGAAAATCAATGCGTTCTCTAGCGGTCATTTTACCTTTAGCATGCAATTTTTCAATTCGCTTTTCGCCTCCACCTAAATAAACCTTTTTAAGTTTAGAGTTTAATTCTGAAACTTTAAGTTTATTGAAGTCCTCGTTTCTGTTAAATTTTATATCCATAGTTGAAACCAAATTTTTTAAATCTGTTCAAAAATAAGCAAAACTAGACTTTTGAAAAATTATTAATATACTTTATTTTTATTTAAATTCAGGCAAAATAAGTATCCTAAAAGCATTTCGAATTAAACAATCTGCAATGATTTTAGCTTCAGGATGTTGATTCACTGCTAAGTAAACTAAAGGAAGAAATAGGTTTAATAAACTAATAACAATCAAAATCCAAGAACTGAAAAAAACTCAAGACAAACAAAACTAAAACAACGGGTAACAAATTAGCTTCTGTTGAATTTGAGTTAGTTTATCTCTATTTATTGGTGTTGATATATACAGTTTTTATGTTGGCAAATTCTACTAATGCTTCTGTTGAAAGTTCTCTTCCGTAGCCAGATTTTTTAACTCCTCCAAAAGGAAGCCTTGGGTCGCTTTTTACTAATTCATTTACAAAAACAGCACCTTCATTAAACTTTGGAATATACTTTTTTAGCGCTTGAACATTTTCTGTAAAAATAGAAACACCTAGTCCGTATTCAGATTTATTCACCTCATCAATAGCTTCTTCTATTTCCTTAAATTTTGCGATTCCTAGCAATGGACCAAAAGTTTCCTCTTTAAAAACTGGCATTTCCATGTGGCAATTTTCAACTAAAGTAGGCTCAAAATAAGTACCCTTAGAACTACCGCCTAATAGTAGTTGAGCGCCCATTTCAATTGATTTTTCTAATTGTTTATTCAAGTTTTTGGCTAAATCTTTTCTGGCTAAAACTCCAATATAAGTAGCATCCTCTTCAGGGTTTCCTACTTTTAATTGCTTTACTTTTGCTTTTAATTCAGTTACAAATTCCTTGTAAATTGCTTCATGCACATAAAGTCGTTTCCCTGCAATACAACTTTGTCCAGTATTTTGAAACCTAGCTTGAACGCAAGTATCTACGGTTTTAGCAATAGGTGCATCTTTCATTACCAATAGGGCGTTATTTCCGCCGAGTTCAAGGACTGTTTTTTTAATTTCAGCTCCAGCAATTTTAGCAACCTCAGCCCCTGCTTTTGTGCTTCCTGTTAAAGTTACAGCTTTAATAGAAGGATGCCTGATGAGTTGGGCTGTAGCTTTTATATCAATGAAAAGTGACTTAAAAAACCCTTTGGTTAAACTGGTTTTTTGGAGTAAATTTTCAATGTTTTGAGCTGATAAAAAGGTATTAGGCGCGTGTTTTAAAAGCACCGCATTGCCAACAACAATAGCCGGAATTAAAAATCGAAAAACTTGCCATAGTGGGTAATTCCATGGCATAATTCCTAACAAAACCCCTAAAGGTTCAAGAGTTTTATAAGACTCGTTAGCGTCTGTTGTTAGGTGTTGTGGATGTAGAATAGCGTAATCAATAGCTGCATAATGTTTGCATAACCAAGCACATTTTTCTACTTCAGCAATAGACTGAGAAATAGGTTTTCCTATTTCTTGGGTAATGCTGTGCGCTAAATACTGCTTATTGTTTTCAAGTTGGTTAGCTATTTCTAACAGAATTTTTCGCTTTTCATCATCTGTTAGTTGCTTGTGCAGATGAACTGCCGTTTCAGCTTCCTTTAAAAAAATAGTGAGTTTAGCTTCGGTATGAGCTTTAAATGTAGCTATTTCTTTTTGGTTGTAAGGGTTGTTTAATTGAAACATGTGTAGTATTGTTTATGCGAAAAATAAGAAAAAGAAAAGCAATCGAGCTTATAAAAAAGTTAAAGGAAATTGAGGTTTATATCACTCCCCGCTTCTGTAAAATAAACAATAACACAATGGGTATGGCCAATAAAATAACCATATACAAACTTTGTTCAATAATACTAGGTTGTAGCAAAATAGTAAAAAAGTAGCCTCCCATTGCTCCCCCAAAATGGGCATCATGGCCAATATTATCGGTTCTGGATTTCATGCCCCAAATGGAATACAATAAATAACCTATTCCAAATACATAGGCTGGAATTGGAATAATAAAAAACAAACCTAACATCATGTCGGGTTGAAGCAAAATAGCTGAATACAAAATTCCCATTACCGCTCCACTAGCCCCAACAGCCTGGTATTGAGGTTCGTCTTTATGAAATTGATAGGACAAAAAATTCCCCAATAATAAACTTGCAAAATAAACTAACAGAAAGCCAAAAGGACCTAATGCCTGACTTACAATACCACCAAAAAAATAAAGCGTTAGCATATTAACTAATAAGTGGGTAGTGTCTATATGAAGAAAGCCAGAAGAAATAAAGGCTATTTTGTTTCCTCGATTAATAGCCTCTATATTAAACTTATATTTATGGAAAAATCCGTAATCTTGGAAACCTTTATAAGAAAATAGCACATTTGCTGCTATGATAATTAAAGTTAATAAATCAATACCAAGCATAAATAAAATTTTGTTTTCAAATTTAGGCTTTTAATTCGAAATATACATTCAAAAAACATCCTCATCTTATTACGACTATAAAAAGCAAGTATTTACAAGCCAAAACCCCACTTAAATACAATTGTCCAGCTTACACTTCAACTTTTATTCTGAAAGACCTCACTGCTTCGACGTTCTAGAGAGAAAGACATGCATTGGTAGTTAAGATAAATTAAGGCAAAAAGCATTAAAAAATACAGCAGAAAAACCTCCTGTCCTTTTGCTTGATAAAAACCGATTAATTTTACTTACTTTTGAAAAAAATTACATCGATTGAATGCACTGATTTTTTATCTCGTATATCCTATATTATGGCTTATTTCTAAGCTGCCTTTTAGAGCTATTTATGTATTTTCTGATGCTGTCTTTGTGTTGATATATCATATTTTTGGCTTCCGAAGAAAAGTAGTAAGAAGTAATTTAAAATTATGCTTCCCAGAAAAATCTATAGCAGAATTAAAATCAATTGAAGTTAAATTTTATCATCATCTCTGTGACATCTTCCTTGAAATGATCAAAACTCTTGATCTTAAACCAGAAGATTTAAAAAAACGCTTTATCATTACTAATCCAGAAGCTATCAAGGAAATTGATCACAGCGGTAAAAGCGCTATCATCATGTGCGCTCATTACGCAAGTTACGAGTGGATTACTGCAATTAAAACCTACGATGCCGATTTAAAAGCCTTTGGTATTTACAAGAAAATAAAGAATCCATATTTTGATAATATGGTGAAAAAAATAAGAACTCGCTTTAATACTGATATCATTGACAAAAACGAAGCTACCAAAACAATGCTTAGAAATAAAGTAAATCACATAGGAGGCTATTATGGAATGGTAGCAGACCAATCTCCAAAAGCCGCTAAAATTACTTATTGGGGAAATTTTATGGGACAAGAAACCCCCATGTTTGTGGGGTCTGAAATTATGGCCAAAAGACTAGATTTTAGTGTGTATTATTTCCAAATAAACAAAGTAAAACGCGGTGTTTACCAAGCTGAATTAATTCAATTAGCAGAAAAACCAAAATCCATAGAAAATTTTAAAATCACTGATCAATATTTTGAATTAGTTGAAGCGCAAATAAGAAAAGCACCCGAATTTTACTTTTGGATTCACAAGCGCTGGAAACATAAAAAAGAGGATTTTCAATAATGAAGAAGAACATTGCCATTGCCATGGGAGGCTACTCCACCGAATTTGATATTTCAATTAAAAGTGGTGAGACCGTTTACAAAAATATAGACACTAACCAATTTGTGCCTTATCAGATTCATATTACCAAAGAAAATTGGTGGTTAGTGGATGACAATAATAATAAGCATCTGATAGATAAATCTAATTTTACGGCTAAAGTAGATGGCCAACTCATTCAATTTGATGCTGTTTTTAATACAATACATGGAACTCCCGGTGAAGATGGCCTGCTACAAGCTTATCTAAACGTAATGGAAATTCCGCAAACAGCTTGTAATTTTTATGAAGCTGCCCTCACCTTCAATAAACGTGATTGCATTTCTGTACTTCAAGCCTACGGAATTAAAACGGCTAAAAACTACTTTGTGAATCAAGGAGATGAAATTAAGCCCGAAGAAATAGTGCAAAAGCTTGGCTTACCCTGCTTTGTAAAAGCCAATAGAGCTGGAAGTAGCTTTGGAATTTCAAAAGTTAAAAAGACCGAAGACTTAGAAGAAGCTATCAACCACTCATTTAAGGAAGATGATCAGGTGATTATTGAATCTTTTCTTGACGGAAGAGAGGTTTCAGTAGGGGTCATTAATTATAACGGCGAAACTACCGCTTTACCAGTTACTGAAATTATTTCTGAAAATGAATTCTTTGATTACGATGCTAAATACTTAGGAAAATCGAAAGAAATTACGCCTGCACAACTTACTGAACAACAAACTAATGAAGTTCAACAAGAAGCTATAAAAGTTTTTAACGTGCTAAATCTAAAAGGATTTACCCGCGCTGAATTTATTTTTCACGATAACCAACCTCACTTTTTAGAAGTCAATACCTGTCCAGGGCTAACTGAAGCTAGTTTATTGCCTCAACAAGCAGAAGCCGCAGGAATCCAGCTCCAAGATTTGTTTACCGAAGCAATTAATGCGTGTTTTAAAAAATAAAGAAGTTTAAATTTTCATACCTTTGAAGAAATAGAATTCCTATGAAAAAAGCAGTTTTCCCAGGATCTTTTGATCCAATTACAAATGGTCACCTTGATATTATCCTACGTGGACTTACGCTTTTTGATGAAATTATTTTGGCTGTTGGAGTTAATGCTGAAAAAAAATACATGTTTAGTTTAGAGCAACGAAAAGCTTTTTTACAGGAAACTTTTAAAGACGAAAAAAAAATAAAAGTATCCACATATCAAGGCTTAACAGTTGATTATTGTAAAAAAATGAAGGCTAATTTTATTTTAAGAGGCTTGAGAAATCCAGCCGATTTTGAGTTTGAAAAAGCCATTGCTCACACCAATCGTAAGTTAGAAAAAATTGAAACGGTATTTTTGCTTACCTCTTCTGGCAAAAGCTATATTTCCTCTTCTATTGTAAGGGATGTAATTAGAAATAATGGCGATTATACTTCGCTTGTCCCTAGTGCTGTTCGAATTTAAATTATATTTTTTATTAGAGCGGGATTATACCATTTAAGACCGTTGCAAGGAAAAAAATATGAAAGCACATAAAAACCCAACCCTTGCCGATTGTATTTGTGATTTACGAACAAGAAAGATTAAAAAAATTACCCAAATAGATGCTCTTTTAGATTGGGGTAAAATTAGTAAAGTGATGGAGAAGCATTACAAAAAAGGGAAAGCACAATTTAAAATGTCTCAAAATAAAACCAAAAGTCATTTTTTAAAAGCTATTAAGGTGCTTAAATACAAGGAGCAAGAACGAATAACACAATTATTAGATTTATTAACTGAATTTAAAATCTCACACAATTACTACAAAAAATAGAAGGTGTTGGTTACAGAATTATTTTCCTTTAATTCTTTCCCACAATTGTATCATTAAGGCTTTTCCATCCTCAGGAGTTTTCCTGAATTCTTCCACTTGAAAGTTATTTTCGTCATGATAAAGTCGATAGCTGAATACAAATCGATTTTCCTCAGGTTCAAAACTTAATAAACCAAACCTAAGGTCATTAAAAAATAACTCATTAGCATCATTTAAAGTAAAAGTGTACCAACCTTCGCTAATTGACTTAAGTCGTTGTACATCTGATTCTTGAACAATATCTTCAGCTAGATGATTGTTCATCGGATAGAACTTAAAATCTATTTCTTTAGTATCAAAAAAAGAATAATCGCCTATATAAAATCCTTCTTCTGTTTTTACATTAGCCGACCAAAGTAAAGTAGTAAGTGGCGCGGGTCTATTTTGTAATTCAATATAACTCATATTTTGTTCCTCTAAGGCATTCTGAAAAGCCTGGTAAGAGAAAAATTTCAAAACTATGCCTATTAATAAGTAAGTAGAGCTCAATCCAATTCCCCAGTAATTCCATTTTCTCCTTTGTAATGAAGCTTTTGGTTTTCGCATAGCCACAATCAAACAAAACAAAAATGGAAGCGTGTATATAGGATCTATGACAAATATACTTTTAAAGGCTAACTGAATATCTAGTGGCCAAAATAATTGAGTTCCCCAGGTAGTAAACGCATCTAATAACGGGTGAGTAAAAAGCCCCCAAAACATCAACCAACTCAATTCTTTCCAGCTTGCTTTAGATTCAAAAAAAGAAAGTAAATAGCCAAATAATGGAGCAGCTAAAACGCTAAAAACTATGGAATGAGAAAAACCACGATGTACCTCTATAGCAGTTACCGTATCTAAAAAATAACCTGTTATTACGTCTAAGTCAGGAATAGTTCCAGCAATAGCTCCGTAAAGTGGTGCTCGATTACCAATTTTTCTACCCAAGACCACCTCCCCTACTGAAGCACCAAGTACAATTTGAGTTAATGAATCCATAGTTGTTGCTGCTTAAAAATTGATGAATTTTAAAAATCTGTTTAGAAATAATACGGTTTAAGCTTGCTCTTTTACTAAGCAATCCAGGACTTTAGTTGTTCAAAATCTAGTCCTCCATAATTACCACTACTCATCAATAGTAAAATATCGTTTTGGTAATGTTTTATCTTAAGATAATTTTGAAAATCTTCTGCTTGTGTAAAAACAGTAATTCCACTTAAATTAAAAGCGGCTTCTATTTGTTCTTTAGAAATAGGTGGCATTTTTTTAATTTCTAAAGCTTTAGAAGAATAATAAACTACTACTTCATCGGCATAAGTAAGACTTCCCTTATACTGCTTTAGGAAATCTTTATTTAAACTAGAATACGTGTGCAATTCTAAGCAAGCGATTAAATTTTTATCTTCAAATTGTTTTTTTACGGCTTGGGTAGTTGCATTGACCTTTGATGGACTGTGAGCATAATCTTTAAAAACTTTCACTCGATCTGACTCATACAAAAACTCAAGTCGTTTAGAGGCGCCTTTAAAACTGGCAATAGCTTCATAAAAGTCATCTTCATCTACGCCCATGTGTTGGCAAATCCATTTTGCACCAGCTAAGTTTTGTAAATTATGCTTACCAAAAATTTCAATTGGCATGGGTCCTTCAGGAGTTTCTAAAAAAGTTTCTCCATCTTCAATAAAATGGGCAGGTATAGAATAAGGATGTTTGCGTGTTGGGTTAGTAGCTTTTTCGGCAATTTCCTTAACCTCAACATCGTCTTCATTATAAACCAAGGTACTGCCTCTAGTCATTCCATCTACAAAAAGTTCAAATTGTTTCACATAATTTTCAAAAGTTGGAAAGACATTGATATGGTCCCAAGCAATTCCGCTAATTAAAGCTATATTGGCTTGGTACCAGTGGAATTTTGGTTTTAAATCGATAGGAGATGATAAATATTCATCTCCCTCTAATAAAATAAAATCGTTTTCTTTAGTAAGATGCACCATATTATCAAAGCCTTCTAATTGAGCACCAACCATAAAATCTACTTCTTTATTATGGTAATTCAACACATGAAGTATCATTGAGGTAATGCTTGTTTTACCGTGAGAACCGCCAATAACAACTCTAGTTTTATATTTTGATTGCTCAAAAATAAATTCTGGATAAGAATAAATTTTCAATCCTAATTCTTGAGCTTTAAGTAGTTCAGGGTTGTCTTTCTTAGCATGCATTCCTAAAATTATAGCATCTATTTGGGTGGTGATTTTTTCTGGAAACCAACCAAATTCATGAGGCAACAAACCTTTTTGCCCTAACCTTGACTTAGAAGGTTCAAAAATTTCATCATCGCTTCCTGTTACTTCATATCCCTTTTCAAGTAAAGCTAAAGCTAAGTTATGCATTGCACTTCCGCCAATGGCTATAAAATGTACTTTCATATATGTATATCTATTCTAATTTAATGAATTCAAAATTACAAAAAGCTAAAGTAATTATCCTACAAGTAAGCATGAAGTTAATTACAAAATTCGCTTTATAAAAACGTCTAAATCGATCAACAAAATGCAAAATACGCCAAAAACTATTATAAATTTTAAAAGGTTGTGCAACAGCAAATAATGGATTTTCTTTTTAGCATACCAAACACTAATTGTAAATAGGAGTAAGAGCAACAAACTTAAAATAAAATAGTATTTCATGTAACCAACTTCAAAAAAATTAAGTAAAATATAAACAGGTATTAAACTTAATACGCTAGAGAAGGTTAGCAGCTTTTTTGAGAGTTTAGCCCCGTATTTTACAGGGATAGTTTGATAATTTTGTGCAAAATCGCCACGTAAATTTTCTAAATCTTTAACCAATTCACGCATACTGATTATAGTAAATAAGAAGAGGGCATGCACAAAAATAACCAAGTCAAAATTAATGTAATATATAAAAATAACGAAAAAAGGAGTTACGGCCAGGAGTGCAGCAGCAAAATTTCCTATAAAAGCATATTTTTTTAAACGATGTGAATACAACCAAATAGTAAAGATATAGATTGAGAAAAAGATTACCGAATTAAATGAAACATAACTAGCTATAATTACAGCCAAAAGATTAAGAATAAAGTAGAAAGAGAGTTTAGTTTGAGAACTAACCAAATTATCGATATGTGTTTTAAGCGGACGATTAATTAAGTCTTTTTCTGAATCGTAGAAATTATTAATAATGTACCCGGAAGCAATTACCAACGAACTAGACAAGATTAACAAAAATAAATTAACGTCTAACAGGATTTCTTCTGTACTTAGATAATTAGGTGCAATAATAAAAATTGAAGCCAGGTATTGAGCAAGAATAATCATCAAAATATTATAGCCTCTAACTACTGAAAAAAGACCAGCTAATTTCAGTAAAAGCTTTGATGATTTTTTGGGCATTGATAAAAGTTTAAAAAGTATAAACTACTTCTAATTTATGATTTTTTAATAACTCTTTAGCTTTGGCGTAGTCTTCTGTGAATCCAAGTATGTAACCACCACCACCTGATCCACAAAGCTTTAAGTAGTAGGCATTGGTTTCGATTCCCTTTTTCCAAAGTTGGTGAAAGGGTTTTGGAATCATTGGTTTAAAATTGTCTAAAACGATATTTGATAATTGTTTCACATTGCTAAGAAGTGATTTAAGGTCGCCTTTCAGAAAATCATCAATACAAGCATCTGTTTTCTTGATAAAAGAATCTTTGATAACTTTCCTAAAAGCTTCTTGTTTCATGTTTTCCATAAAAATATTTACCATTGGTGCAGTTTCTCCAATAATACCGCTATCCAATAAAAACACCGCTCCTTTTCCATCGGCTGTTTGCGAAGGAATACCTGCTGGTTCAATATTTTCCTTAGAATTAATTAAAATTGGTAAACTTAAGTAAGAGTTTAGCGGATCTAGACCTGAAGATTTACCATGAAAAAAAGACTCCATAGCAGCAAAAATATGCTTAAGCTTAGTCAGTTTAGACTTTTCTAAGTTTTCTAGTACAGTTATTTTGTTAAAAGCATATTTGTCATAGATAGCGGCAACTAAAGCCCCACTACTCCCTACTCCATAGCCTTGAGGAATAGAACTATCAAAATACATACCTTTAGCAACATCGGTTTTCAAAGCCTCTAAATCAAACCTAACCAATTCAGGTTGTTCTTCTTGAAGTTGGTCTAAATGAGTTACAAAACGATTCAACTCAGAATTTGATTTGATATTTTCTTGACTTGGCTCATCATCAATTTTTAAAGCTCCATTATAAAAATTGTAAGGAATTGATAAGCCTTTAGAATCTTTTATAATACCGTATTCACCAAACAATAAGATTTTAGAATAAAATAAAGGTCCTTTCATGAAATTAGTTTATTAAAGATTACGAATTCAATCTAAATGTAAAATAACAAAAATTTTTAAAGTCATGTATTAATTTTAAGAAAAGACTAAGATTTTGTCTAACTTAACAAGACCTTAAATTAAACAATATATGATTAATGATTGCAAAAGTAAGTATTTATTAGAAGTTTATGCAGTAATAAAATCATAATCTGCAAATTTTTTCTCAACTTCATCTAGCGCTTTAAAAACATCAACAGCCTGATCTTCGGTTACCATTTTCATGCGATAGGGTTTAATTCCAGGAATTCCTTTAAAATAATTGGTATAATGTCTTCTCGTTTCAAAAACTCCTAATTTCTCTCCTTTCCAATCAATAGCCATTTGTAAGTGTCTTTTTGCTACATAAACACGTTCTTGAATACTTGGAGGAGGTAAGTGTTGTCCAGTTTCAAAAAAATGTTTTACTTCTTTAAAAAACCACGGATAACCAATACTTGCTCTTCCAATCATAGCTCCATCTAAGCCATACTCATCTCTCATCAACATGGCTTTTTCAGGCGTATTAACATCGCCATTTCCAAAGACAGGAATATGCATTCTAGGATTGTTTTTTACGGCTGCAATTGGTTGCCAATCAGCTTCTCCTTTATACATTTGAGCCCGTGTTCTTCCGTGAATAGAAATAGCTTTACAACCTACATCCTGAAGACGTTCAGCTACTTCAATTATTTTAATGTGGTCATGGTCCCATCCCAAACGTGTTTTAACGGTAATAGGTAAATTAGTATGTTTCACCATGGCTTCAGTAAGTGAAACCATTTTATCGATGTCTTTTAAAATACCTGCTCCTGCTCCTTTAGATACAACTTTTTTTACAGGACATCCAAAGTTAATATCGATGATATCTGGTTTTGTAGCTTCAACAATTTCAACAGACTTCAGCATTGAATCTAAGTTAGCTCCAAAAATCTGAATACCAACAGGTCGTTCTTTTTCGTAGATATCTAGTTTAATCACACTTTTAGCGGCGTCTCTTATCAAACCTTCAGAAGAAATAAATTCTGTATAAACAACATCTGCCCCTTGTTCCTTGCACAAAGCTCTAAAAGGTGGGTCACTAACATCTTCCATTGGGGCTAATAACAATGGAAAATCTCCTACATCAATATCTCCTATTTTTGCCACTTAATTTATTTTTTTGCAAAAATACAATAAATAAATAACTCGTTCAATTAGTTGAAGTCGCTAAAAAAACTGAACACTAAAAAACAATAAGGCTTTACTTATTTTTAGTGAAATTTAGGTTTTGACGAGTAAAAAGATAAATGCGCTGTCTGATACCTGACCTAAATTAAGAAAATTGAGTCTAATTCTTCGTTCAATTTATAAGTCTCGTTGTAAAAAGTCTGAAGTATAAAAAAAAGACTTTGACTTAAATTAAGCTTGATTTGTTTTAATTTTACAAAGATTTTAAAACCTGATGAATTTTAAAAATTAGTATAAGTTGTCATTTTCAAAAATAATGTGTTCTTTTGCTTAAATTACAATGCATAATTTTTTTTTGGAAAGTAATAAAAACATTTTTTCCCATTAAAACCGTTTGAGAATGAATAAAAAACTTAGCGATTTAACTTCCATT
Organism: Psychroflexus maritimus; assembly: GCF_011089875.1. Classification (GTDB taxonomy): domain Bacteria; phylum Bacteroidota; class Bacteroidia; order Flavobacteriales; family Flavobacteriaceae; genus Psychroflexus; species Psychroflexus maritimus. Next base: position 54,942 of record NZ_JAANAS010000034.1, read on the forward strand.
TACCTTAGACTTCCACTCTATGTAGCAGTTATGCTAACAATTACACAAATTATAAAGTTTGATTTTATTGACGGAGAATTTAATGAAGATGGTTATGTAGAAAGCTTTCAACTAGTTTTCTTAGGTTTGTCAATAGTTTTGCTTTTTTTTAGTTCTTATAAATTCAGCATATTTAAGATTTATACTAGTATTTTAGGCTTATTTTTAGCTACTCATTTTATAAGAGAAAACGATGCTTTTTTTGACGAATATTTAATGGAGCACGCATGGAAAATTTTTGCCTATAGTTTTGTTGCTATTGCTGTTTATGTACTTATTAAAAATTGGAATAATTTTTTAAATCAAGTTTATCAAATAAAAGAACACTTAAGTTTCGGGGTGTTTATTAGTGGATTGACAGTACTTCACGTTTTTTCGAGACTCTATGGAAAAAAAGATAATTGGATTAATTTATTTGAAAAAATAGATGCTCCTGCAGAGCAATACAGAAGTATAAAAGATGCTTCAGAAGAAAGTATTGAACTGCTGGGTTATGCCATTATTTTTATCAGCATAGTAGAATTAATAATCTATGCAAAAAAACAACAAATAAAACTAAAAGATGCTTGAATGGATTAATGAAATAGATTCAAATTTATTCCTTTATCTCAATCAATTAGGTAGTAGAAAGTGGGATTGGTTCTGGATAATTATGACTGAAAAATGGACTTCTATTCCTGTTTTTTTGGTCTTATTACTACTTATTTATAAAAATTACAATCTTAAAAAAGTAGGTGTTTTTTGTCTGTCCATTTTCTTTGTGATTTTAATAAGTGATCAATTAGCTAATTTATCTAAACACTTTTTTGAACGACCAAGGCCATGCAATGAAGATTTTATGAAGTACGGTAGATTTTTAGCAAAAAGATGTGGAAGTTTTGGTTTCTACTCTGCGCATGCCTCAACAACTTTTGCCCTAGCTACTTTTTTTATTTTACAAGTAAAAAAGAAACTGCCAAAAATTCATTATTGGTTGATTCCATGGGCGATTATTGTTACTTATAGTAGAATTTACATAGGCGTTCATTACCCCGGTGATATTATTGTGGGCTGTACTATTGGAATAAGTATAGGCACTTTAATAGCTAGCCTATCTAATAAAATTAAATTTTTAAAAGTAGAATAGTTGATAAGCTTATGAAACTAAAACAACTTCCTAGTTCATTGTACAAAAGTCTTAAGTTAAGACTTTCTGATGCCAAAAGCGAAGCAGGAAAAAGAGAAAAAGCGAATGTAGTGGTTTCTTTAACTTCCATTCCTTCAAGATTTAATATTTTAGACCTTACCTTAAAAAGCGTACTTACTCAAAGTTTATGTCCTAAGACTATTTATTTATGGATTAATGTTAATGATTGGAACCTAATTCCAAAAAAGGTGTTAGATTTAGAAGGTGATATTTTAAAAATAAAAAAAACAAAATTAAAAACAGCTCATAAAAAATTAATCCATACCCTTTTAGAAGAAAAAGAATCTCCTATCATTACTTGTGATGATGATGTGATTTATCATAAAAACTGGTTGGAGTCACTTTATGAAACACATGTAAACTATCCAAACTCCATAATAGGACATCGACTAAGAACGATTCAATTTGATGAAAATGGAAAAGCTCTTCCTTATGATTCTTGGAAATACAAGCAAAAAGCTCCTTCAGAAAATCAAATGACCATTGGCGTAAATGGTGTTTTGTACCCTCCAAAAATATTTTCTGAAGCCATTCAAAATGAAGCGCTTTTTATGAAACTAGCACCTAAAAATGACGATTTATGGTTCAAAGCTATTGAATTAGTTGAAGGAATTAAAATAAGAAAATCAGAACATACTCCTCCCCCACCAATTCCCATACCTGGAACACAAAAAATATCACTGAAAAAAGAAAATGTTGACCAAAAAATGAACGATTCTCAGTGGTCTGAACTTACCGAGTATTACAACCTAAATCAATACCTTAAGCGCTAATTACTTACAACAAGAAAACCTTATTAGCTTGAAATTGTTTTTGTTTTTCATAGGCTTTAGTTTAATAACTATAAAAAAAATTAGTTTGTTAGTACCTATTCACTTTTAAAAACAAGTGTTTTAATTCTGTTTTTCGTTGAAAATTAAAAAGCTAGAATCAATTAAGTTCTGAGTTTTTAAAATAAGTGTATTTTTGTTTAAATTAAAATTAGAAATCATGAAAAATATATTTTTTTTAAGTATAGCCATCGCTTTCATCTTTACCGGGTGTAAAAGTAATATGCAAAACAATGAAGAGCAACAAAGCACAAAGGAGCCTTTAGAAGAAGTTGCTGAAATGATTTCTCCAGAGGCCTTAAGTGATTTGCTTCATGAAATTTCATCAGATAAGTACCAAGGAAGGATGACAGGCGAAGAAGGACAAAAATTAGCCGCTGATTTTATTGTTGATTTCTTCACCGAAAATACTATTCCAGCTGGTAACAATGGTGAATTTTTTCAAGCTATCCCCGCTTCAAACTTCAACAACCAATACAATGATTCAGAAAACATATTAGCCTTTATTGAAGGAACTGAAAAACCCGAAGAAGTAATTGTGGTGTCTGCACATTATGACCATGTAGGCATGGATGATGAAGGTAATATTATGAATGGTGCCGATGATGATGGCTCTGGAACAGTTGCCGTTATGCAACTAGCTAAAGCTTTTAAAAAAGCTAAAGAGGAAGGTTTAGGACCAAAAAGAAGCCTATTGTTTTTGTTAGTAACCGCTGAAGAAATTGGCTTACTTGGTTCTAAATTTTACACTGAAAACCCAGTGTACCCTCTTGAACAAACAGTAGCTAACCTAAATTTAGATATGATTGGACGAATTGATAAAGAATATGAAACAAAGGAAAATCAAAACTATCTTTATTTAATTGGTGCCGATAGAATTAGTCAAGAATTTCACGATATTTCTCTAGCTCAAAATGATAAGTATTCAGATTTATACCTCGATTTTAAATACAATGCAGAAGACGAACCTATGAATTTGTACTACCGAAGTGACCATTACAACTTTGCAAAAAACGGCATTCCGTCTATATTTTTCTTTTCTGGATTACACGATGATTATCACCAACCCACCGATACGGCCGATAAAATTGAATATGATTTATTAGCTAAAAGAGCACAATTAATTTTTCATATTGCTTGGGAAGTAGCCAACAAAGAAGAACGCTTAATAATTGATACGCAAGAAGAATAATCTCAGTATAAAAATTTCGTAATTATGTAGCATTTTAAAAAAATCCTTTACAACTAAAATGCGCTTTTAAATTAAAAATTGTGAAAACAGAGCAACCTATATCACCCCCTTTTTTTAGTGTTGTCATTCCGCTGTACAATAAAGAGAATTTCATCCAAAATTGCTTAAAAAGTGTTCTTAATCAAAGCTTTACCAACTTTGAAGTAATTATTATAGATGATGGAAGCACAGACGAAAGCTTTACCAAAGCAAAACAAATAAAAGACCCAAGATTTAGCCTCTATCAACAAAAAAATCATGGCGTATCTGTTGCAAGAAACAAAGGGGTAAAAAAATCAAAAGCTGCATTTATTGCTTTTTTAGATGCCGATGACCAATGGTATCCTGAACACTTAGCAATGATTTATTCCATGATAAAAAATCACCCTAAACAACAACTATTTGCAACTAATTACCAAATAGAAATTGCACCTAAACAGTATAGAAACACAAAATTTAGTGTTGCAGTTACTAAACCAACTCAAGTTATCAACAACTTTTTTGAAGCTAGCTTAAAAGACTCTTTACTACATACCATTACTACAGTGATTAGAAAATCTGTTTTTATTGAAGAAGGAGGTTTTAATCCATCTATCCCCTCTGGTCAAGATACTGATTTATTTATTCGACTCGGACTTAAATATGCCATTGTATTTACCCCAAAACTAGGAGCTAAGTATAATATTTTTTCAGAAAATAATCTTTCAAAAACCAAGCATTTTAAAATCCGACTTCAACTGCTTAAAGCTTATGAAAACATAGAAAACGAATACTTACAACAGTACATTAACTTAAATCGTTACGCTATTGGTTTGGGTGCAAAACTAGCTAAAAACAAAGCCTTTTATTCGGCTAAAAAAGACCTTAATTTTAACTTACTAAGTACAAAGCAAAAAATTCTGTTTTTACTTCCTAGCCGCTTACTAAAGGTTTTAAAAAAAATACAGGACATCATGACCAAAAAAGGAATATACATTACTTCAATATAGGTTGGGCTTACTGCATCAAGTCATCAATTTATTTATCTTATATTTTAAATTAAATTTCTTTTAATTGTGTAAATTTGTGGGTCAAACTAAGTTGCATGGAACATTTTGTAGTATCGGCCAGAAAATATAGACCAGAGAATTTTGAGGATGTAGTTGGGCAAAAAGCAATCACCAATACTTTGCTGAAAGCTATTGATAGCAACCACCTAGCCCAAGCCCTATTATTTACAGGCCCAAGGGGAGTTGGTAAAACATCTTGTGCCAGAATTTTAGCTAAAAAAATCAACCAAGATGCCAATTCGTCAGATGATCAAGATTTTTCATTCAACATATTTGAATTAGATGCTGCATCAAATAATTCTGTTGATGATATTAGAAACCTTACCGACCAAGTGAGAATTCCGCCGCAAACTGGGAAGTATAAAGTCTATATCATTGATGAAGTACACATGCTTTCGCAATCGGCTTTTAATGCCTTTCTAAAAACCTTAGAAGAACCTCCAAAACACGCCATCTTTATCCTAGCTACTACCGAAAAACACAAAATTATTCCAACGATTTTATCCCGTTGTCAGATTTTTGATTTTAAACGAATAACTGTTTTTGACATCAAAGAACACTTGGCTAGTATCGCACAAAAAGAAGGTATTACAGCAGAAGATGACGCCCTTCATATTATTGCACAAAAAGCAGATGGAGCTATGCGTGACGCCCTCTCTACTTACGATCGTGTAGTGAGTTATTGCGGAAATCAACTTACTAGAAAAGCAGTAGCAGAAAACCTAAATGTTCTTGATTACGATAGTTTTTTTGATTCTACAGACTATATTTTAGCTGGTGATATTCCTAACTTATTAGTCTATTTTAATCAAATTTTATCAAAAGGTTTTGATGGCCAACATTATGTAGCGGGTCTTGCTTCTCATTTTAGGGATTTATTAGTGAGTAAAAACCCGGCTACAGTTGAATTACTCGAGGTGGGGGATCAAACAAAGCAACGTTATTTAGAACAAGCAAAAGCAATTGACTATAACCAATTAATGACCTGTATTGATTTGGCTAGTGAGTGTGATTTTAACTATAAAAATTCCCAAAATCAGCGCCTGCTTGTTGAATTATGTTTAATGAAAATGGCGTCAATTTCTTCTGGAAATTTACCTCAAAAAAAAAAATGTGATGTAAGCATCAAACCCGCTTCAGAAGTTACTTACCAAGTTCAACATAAACAAATTGATGAAACTGAAACATCTAAAAAAGAGGCTATTCATTCTGCTGAAACTCATTCAGATTTAGTAAATAATAAAAAAAACCTTTACCCGAATAATCATCAGCAAGAAGAACTTAGCGTAAAAATTTCAACTGAAACAGAAAATCAAGCAGATGACCAACAAAGAGTTTCAAACAATGCTAATTATGCCTTAGATGCTAATGAAAAAGAATTGATTTCTTCAGAAGAAAAAAAAGTGAAAGTAGAAAATCAAAGCATTAAAAAAACTTCAGGATTTTCGTTGAAGGCTATTCAAAAGAAAAAAGAATTAATAGCTGCAAAGGAAAAAAATAAACCCAAAGAAATTGAACGCTTTTCAGAATTTACCGAAGAAGATGTGCAAAAAGCTTGGATCGCCTATTCAAACAAAATTGAAAAAAGAGGAAATAAAATTTTAGCTTCAGTATATAATAGCGATATACCCAAGCTTAATGGAAAAGAGATTTGTATTGAGTTGCCTAACGAAACCATGAAAATTTCTGTTTTGCAAGACCAATCTAGTTTAATGAAGTTCCTTAAAGAAGAATTAGATAATACTGAAATTTCATTAGAAATTAAAGTTAATCACGTGCAAGAAAAAAAGTATGCATTTACCCCAAGAGAAAAATACCAAAAGCTTGCTGAAACCAACCCTGCTATTGAAAACTTAAGAAAAACCTTTGAATTAGATATATAATGTTAGGATTAAAATTACCCACCGACCCAAGATGGGCAGATATTGCCAACAAAAACATTAAAGAAATTTTAATTGACCATGCGTGGTGTGAACAAAAGGCTGCTTCTACGGCTATTTCATTAATTGTAAGTTTTCCTGAATATAGCGAACTTGTGGAGGAAATGCATGATTTAGTGCAAGAAGAAATGAGTCATTTTAAAATGGTGCACGATTTACTTAAAGAGCGAAATATAGAACTTGGAAGAGACCGAAAAGATTTATATGTTGTAGAACTAATGAAGTTTTTCCCTAAAGGGGGAAGCCGAACCAATCAATTAACTCACAGATTAATGTATGCTGCCTTAATTGAAGCTAGAAGTTGCGAACGTTTTAGGTTGCTTTCTGAAAATTTAGAAGACCAAAAGCTAGCCCGTTTCTATAGAAAGTTAATGATTTCTGAAGCTGGACATTACACCCTATTCTTAAAACTAGCCAGAAAATATGGAGAGGAAAATATAGTCAACGAAAAATGGAACAAACTACTGATTTATGAGGCGCAAATAATGAAAGATTTAAGCAAGAATGAAACTGTTCATGGCTAATTTTTAAGGCTGAATTTCATTATCATCATCAACAAGCATCAAAATTTCATTAGGAGATAAATAGAGTTTTTTTATATTTACCTTGTAGTGCTCAGGTAATTCAGTGTGGTTCAAAATAAAATTTTTGGTAGCTATAATGTAATTCCCCATTCCTTTCTGAACAGCAAAAGTATCTGCTCTTTTTTCAGCTTTTCTGATATAATTTTTAGATAAAGAGTAGCCAATGCCAAAACCAATTAAATTAAATGAACTTCTGTGTTGGTAATCCAAAATATGACCTAATTCATGACCTAACCAACCAATCATTACTTTTGAAGGTATTTCATCTATTGAAAACTTTTCATTGTCAATGATAAATTTTGAACTAATGTTTATAAAATAAGACCTGTTCTTTTTTGACTTAAAAAAGTCTGAAAATCTTGGTTGAGCATTCATAAATGACTTTTTAAGGCCTTTAAATCTAATTTCAATAACCACATCATTTAGTTCTGGAAAATGGTCGAATGCTATTTTAGCCTCCTCTTCTATTAATTTTGGAATCACTTTATTACTATAATGTACCGTGTCCTCGTTCATTTGTTCAAAGTTTTGATATGCGTGAGTTTTTATCGACAGGATAATAAAAAGCGATAAAAATACTTTTAATAACATTTAATTTTTTTTTATAACTTAAAAAATAAATTTAAATCTGTGGTCGGCTTTACAAAACTTTAAGCCTAAAAGTAAAATTTAGTAAGTGCTATAGGTACTAAAAAAGTAGAGTCCTTACCGGGCGGTAAGAACTCTACAAATTAACCAATCTATTATGAAAAACTTCATCCACTACAAATATAAGATAGATGTAAACAACTACCAAAATAGAAAATCATTTTAATAACTTTTTATCACTTTCTTGTTTTAGCCCCTATAAAACAAGAGTAATCTTTTAAATTTCGATTAGTATTCATTTTTTGTTTTTTCTTCAAGTTTTGAGTAAGCTGTAAAGTT
>NZ_JAANAS010000035.1 GCF_011089875.1 Psychroflexus maritimus
AGAATTCAAAATAATGAAAATCCTGATTGCTATGAAGTTGCTCAGTTTGATTTAATTCTATACGAAAGTATTAATTTTGAAGGTATTCAAGATTTAAATCAATGTGGTGATTTTACTTTCAATCAGAATTTTAACTTAAACACAAATACCTTAAATATTTTTGATTTTAATGATGAAGATGAAATAGATAGCATAACCTATCATTTGACTGAACAAGAAGCTATAAATAACCAGAATCCTTTAAATGATCTCGTTAATTACTCGCTACCCATCGGCATTGATCAACAAACAATTTTTGTTCGAGTTCAATTAATTGGGGAAGAAGAAGAATGTATCAATTTATCCTCCTTTGAACTTAGACTATTTAATGTTGAAATTGCTAACCCACTGCCCGACTTGGTAGAATGTATAACTGATGGTAGTGAAACCTTTACTTTTGATTTAACCCAACAAAATGGATTAATCTTAGGTGGCAATCAAGAAACTGTAGATTATTCAATTGCTTATTTTACCTCTGAAGAAGACGCAAATAACGGAGTTAATCCTATCGCAGAACCTTCTGAGTATGAAGCGGAAGACGAAAGTATTTGGGTTAGAATTGACAACCCAACGGCTTTAGATTTTGACCAAGAATGTTTTGAAATAGACCAATTTACTATTGAAGCTGTTCAACCAGCTACTGTTAACTTGGACTTAGACCCATTGGAAGAGTGTGATACCAATAACGATAACTTCTCAAGTGAATTTGATTTAGATGCGCTAATTCCAATTATTAATTTCTTAGACTTAGAAGTAGAAATTAGCTTCCATTTAACTGAAGAAGATGCAGCCTCAGGCAATTCACCACTTGCCTCTCCTTTTCAAAATGTTACTGATGACGTACAAACCATTTGGGTGAGAATAGAAGATGCTGAGTCCGGATGTACTCAATTTACCACCGTAGAATTAATAACTTATGATACGCCTCAAACTCAAGAAGTAAGTGTTCTTGAAGCTTGTGCCATAAGTGATACTAATTTTGCGCAGGTTTTTGATATTACTGAAGCTGAAGAACAACTTTTAATGAATGTTACAGACTCTGATAATATAAATATTGATTATTACATCAATGAAGATTCCGCAATCAATGAAACAACTGCAAACCTAATTAACAATCCTGATTCGTATTTAAGTCAAACCAACCAAGATAATTTAGAGCAAACGGTTTATGTGAGAGTTACTAATTCAGAAAGTCCTATTGATTGTTTTAGCCTTGAAGCCATCACTTTGCGTGTAAATCCTTTACCCGATTTCACCCCTCCTACCCTCCTAGCGGTTTGTAAAGATGATACTTCTGGGGTGAGTGGTCAGTTTGCGAGTTTTGACCTGAATTCAAAAATTCCAGAAATCACCAATAACAATGCTAATTTAGAAGTCAGCTTTTATTTAAACGAAGATGAATTTGAAGCTGGAAATACTATTGAAAATCCTGAAGACTATACCAATACGGTTAATCCACAAAGTGTTTTTGTCGCCATTGAATCGGCTCAAACAGCTTGTTCTACAACTACAAACTTAACTTTAGTAGTTAGCCCTAACCCTACTATACCAGAACCAGAACCCCTTGTGGAATGTGATCCAGGCGATAATGGTTTTGCACAATTTGATTTAGCTGCTGCAATAGAAGATATTTTAGCTAATGAAGTTGAAGCTGAAATCAGTTTCCACGAAACCGAACAACAAGCCATCAACAACACCAACCCAATACCTATTTTTGATGATGCGGGTAACAGCGTCTTGTTCGAAAATGAAAATCCATTTACCCAAACTTTATTTGTACGGGCTTCAAATACTGGAAATTCAAATCAATTAGACACCAACTGTTTTGTGGTTAGACCTTTAGATTTAATTGTTGAACCAAGTCCAAGTGTAACTGACTTAGAGGATATAGTGTCTTGTGATGATGATTCTCCAAATGGATTTACGGCATTTGATTTAACAGTAAACGAAGTTTTAATTCTTGGTGAACAGAATCCAAGCGAAGTTGAAATTACTTACCATCTGACCGCAGCAGATGCCGAAGCAGGAGTTCAGCAAATTGCAGTCCCACAGAACTTTACCAACTTCACTAACCCACAAGAAATTTTTGTACGCATTGAGTCGGTTGAGGGTAGATGTAGCCCGCTTGAAAATAATAGTTTCACCATCAGCGTGGAACCTAGACCTAATATTGAATTAACGGCTAGCTACGAATATGTATGTGCCGATCCAAGTGATGCACAAGAGCAAGACAACGAAGTAGCTACTTTCGATTTAACACAAAAAGATGAGGAAATTAACCCTGACTTTGGAGACCCAACTACCGAAGTAAGGTATTACGCAAGCGAAGAAGATTACTTGGCGGGCAACTTTATCAATGACCCTACTTCTTTCCAAAATACTGAAAACCCCCAACTCTTAATTGCAGATGTAGTTGATTTAACAAACGGATGTGCTTCATTTACATTTGTAGAGTTTGAATTTCATGTTCATCCATTGCCTCTAGCAGCTATTGGTAATATGGATGGAGCCTCTATTTGTGTGGATCCATTAACTGGTGAATTAACAGACCCTGATAATTTACCCATTTTAGATACCGGCTTAGATGATGTAGATTATGAGTTTGTTTGGTTTTTAGATGGTGAAGAATTAAATGATGAAACAAGCAGTTCTTTAATAGCTTTTATGCCAGGACTTTATGAAGTTGAAGTTACAGATACTGCCTACAGTTTAAAAACAGATTGTTTTAAAACCTCGCAAGCAGAAATAATTGAAAGCTCTGCACCGCTTTTTGAAGTTAATGCATTAAGTTCTCCGTTTGATGGAGACCATACTATAGAAATTGTGAATATTCAAGGTTCAGGAGATTATGAGTTTGCTGTAGATGGTGGGGCTTGGATACCTCAAAACAACCAAGAACAAATTATTGTTTCAGGACTTGAAATTGGTCAAATAAGCGTTATTGGTAGAGACAGAAATGGATGTGGAGAAGAAATAAGAAATGTAAACTTAATTGATTATCCTAAATTCTTCACTCCAAATAATGATGGATTCAACGATACCTGGAATGTGGTTGGATTAGAAAATCAACCTGAAGCCAATATTTACATTTTTGACCGTTACGGCAAGTTATTAAAACAAATCAAACCATCTGGCGAAGGCTGGGACGGAACATACAACGGAAAACCTATGACTAGCAATGATTATTGGTTCAAAGTAGAATACATTAGTCCTAGAACAGGTAATAAAAACACTTTTAAATCTAATTTTACTTTAAAAAGGTAAAGTTTAAACCTGATTGCTTTATACTTTTTTTCGAATTTTCAAAAAAAGTATAAAGCATTTCTAGTAGAAATAAGCACTTCAAAGAAGAAGAATGAATGAATGAATTATCAGTATTATTAGATAACTAAACCTGTTTAGAGATAAGAGCTGTATTATACCACTTATCAATTGAAATCACCGCAATAAAACACCCTTTTTCCCTTTGTCCTTCATTATAAAAAGAAACCATAGCTACAGCTATGCTTGATTTTTCTAATTTACATTAAGAAAAAAATCTTTCTCGAAACGGTCGGGACAGGCTATTTTCTTTTACAGTAATTTCAAATAACAACTGGTATTAATTGAAAAAACTTACTGTTTAAAAGCTACTCTATTTTTATGTTATAAGATTTTGAATTAATCAAAGCTTTCAAAAAAGGAAAACTTAAAAAGTGAACCTAAGTTAAGCTTATCTATAAAATTGATTCCAAAGATTTGTTTTTTGAATAGGAAAGAAGGAAAAAAATATTTAAAATAAAAACCTACTTTTTAATTCAACTTAAAATCTAACTTTTATATTTGTAAGTTCATTTGTAACAAACCCCTTTTAAAAAATGGAGTATTTAGAGTTTGAATTACCATTAAAAGAACTGCAAGACCAATACAATAAAGCTTGTAAGTTAGGCGAAGATAATGATGTAGATGTGAGTGAAACTTGCCAGCAAATTAAAGATAAGCTAGAAGCTAAAAGGAAGGAAATATACACCCATTTAACCCCTTGGCAACGGGTGCAAATGTCTAGACACCCCAATCGTCCTTATACCATGGATTATATTAATGCCATTTGTGGTGACACCTTTTTGGAGTTACATGGCGATCGTAATTTTGGTGATGACAAAGCAATGGTGGGTGGTTTAGGTAAGATTGGCAACCAAAGCTATATGTTTATTGGTCAGCAAAAAGGCTATAACACAAAAACCAGGCAATACCGTAATTTTGGAATGGCGAGTCCTGAAGGCTACAGGAAAGCATTGCGGTTGATGAAGATGGCTGAAAAATTCGGTGTTCCTATTGTTACCTTAATCGACACCCCTGGTGCTTACCCAGGATTGGAAGCCGAAGAGCGAGGACAAGGAGAAGCTATTGCTAGAAACATCTACGAAATGGCTAAAGTAAAGGTGCCTATTATTACAATGATTATTGGCGAAGGAGCTAGCGGTGGAGCCCTAGGAATAGGGGTTGGTGATCGTGTATTCATGCTTGAAAACACTTGGTATTCGGTTATTTCACCAGAATCCTGTTCATCTATTTTATGGAGAAGCTGGGAGCAAAAACAAATTGCTGCTGACGCACTTAAGCTTACAGCTAAAGACATGAAAAAACAAAAACTAATTGATAAAATTATTAAGGAACCCGTTGGTGGCGCTCACGCCGACCGTCAAAAAACTTTTGACACCGTAAGCAAAACAATTGCTAAAACCTACGAAGAACTAAAAGCTCTTTCTCCTAAAGAACTTATTAACCAACGTATGGACAAATTCACAGAAATGGGTGTATATAATGAATAAGCCCAAAGGCCATAAATTTAAATAAAAACTAATAAGAATAACTAAGTCTAGTCTATTTATTAATTTTAATCAACAGACTATAAACAAGTTATCAACATAATATAAACAAAATTTAAGTCAGAAATGTGAATAAGCCTAAAGGTGTTTTTAACACAAATATCCAAGTCTTATTTATACCTTCGCACGCATGGAAAGTCAAAAATCTACATTAAAGAATACCCCAAATCAAGGCAATGTAATCAATCTTCAAAAAGGGAAAATACCCCCTCAAGCTGTTGATATTGAAGAAGTTGTTCTAGGCGCTATGATGATCGACAAAAAAGGCATTGATGAAGCCATTGATATTTTAAGCCCAGAAGCCTTCTATAAAGATGCGCATAAAAATATTTTTGAAGCCATACACTTTCTTTTTCAAGATGGTCAACCTATTGACTTGTTAACAGTTGCAGCACAGCTTAAGAAAGAAAAAAAATTAGAATTAGTTGGTGGTGAATATTACCTGATTCAACTTACCCAAAAGGTCTCTAGTTCAGCTCATATTGAATTTCATTGTAGAATCATTTTACAAAAATTTATACAACGAAGCCTCATTAAAATTTCTAACGAAATTATTGAAGAAGCTTACGATGAAGGAGCAGATGTTTTTGATTTACTTGACCATGCCGAATCCAAACTTTATGAAGTTACCCAAGGAAACATCAAAAAATCTTCAGAAACTGCTCAATCTTTGGTTACCCAAGCTTTAAAACAGATTGAAGAGATCTCAAATAAAGAAGGATTAAGTGGCATTCCCTCTGGATTTGACAAACTAGATGAATTAACTTCTGGCTGGCAACCTTCCGACTTAATTATTGTTGCAGCCCGTCCAGGTATGGGTAAAACGGCACTTACCCTATCCATGGCAAGAAATATTTCAGTAGGACACAACATACCGGTGGCTTTCTTTTCGCTTGAAATGTCATCTGTGCAATTAATTACACGTCTTATCTCTTCTGAAACAGGCTTATCTTCAGAAAAACTTAGAACAGGTAATCTTGAAAAACACGAATGGGAACAACTTAATGTGAAAGTAAAAGCACTAGAGCAAGCCCCTCTTTATATTGACGATACCCCTTCCTTGTCTATTTTTGATTTAAGAGCAAAGGCAAGGCGACTATCTTCTCAGTTTGGAATTCAGTTGATTGTGATTGATTATTTGCAATTAATGACAGGTGGAGGAAGTAATAAATCTGGAAACAGAGAACAAGAAATCTCTTCTATTTCAAGAAATTTAAAGGCTTTAGCTAAAGAACTAAATGTTCCTGTAATTGCCCTTTCACAGCTTTCAAGAGCAGTTGAAACAAGAGGTGGGACAAAAAGACCTCTTTTAAGCGATTTACGTGAATCTGGAGCTATTGAACAAGATGCCGATATTGTGTCTTTTATTTACCGACCAGAATATTACGACATCCAAGAATGGGATGATGAAGAAGGGAGTCCTACTGAAGGTCAAGGAGAGTTTATTGTGGCTAAACACAGAAATGGTGGCTTAGATAATATTCGACTTAAATTTATTGGTCACCTAGGTAGATTTGATAACTTAGACACCTTTGATAATACATTTGAGATTGGATCTTCTATCAATGACGACGATTCGTCTCCATTTCCTGATGCAAACGAAGTGTTTGGCGAACCCAATAAGCCTTCAGAAAATGACGATGAAGTTCCATTTTAATCAATCTAAAGAAAAAAATTCAAAAATTCAAAAAACTGAAGTAGCTTTTCTGGTTAAGTATGCTTAAATTAGCTTCAAATATCTTCGTATGAAAATACTTCACACAGCCGATTGGCATATAGGTAAAAAGCTTCACAAACAAGATTTATTTTCAGATTTTGATTATTTTATTGATTGGTTAGTTAAGTGCATTCAAGAAAACAAAATTGACTTGGTTTTAGTTTCTGGAGATGTGTTTGATTTGGCCAATCCTTCGCATGAAGCAAAAACACAGTATTACCAAAGTTTACTCAAATTAAAATCACTAGGTATTCAACTGATTATTACCGGAGGAAATCACGATTCACCTTCAATGCTCAACGCCCCAAAAAAACTACTTGCCGAAATGAATATCCATATAATTGGGGGCATGCCAGAAAATCCTATTGAAGCATTAATTCCTATTACCGACCAAACAGGTAATGTAAAATTAGTGGTAGCTGCTGTTCCTTACCTAAGAAATACAGATATCCAACACCAAGAAATAGCCAAAAATTACGAAGAACGATTAGAGCGCTTAAAACAAGGTATTAGCCTTCATTTTAATAACTTAGCTAAATTAGCTAAAGAAAAATACTCCTCTGTTCCTTGTATTGCTATGGGCCATTTATTTGCAAAAGGCGTATCAACTTCAGAAAGTGAACGCGATATCCAAATTGGTAATCAAGCTGGCATTGAAGCTAGTCAATTTGGCGACTATTTTAATTATATTGCTTTAGGACATATTCATCAACCACAACAAGTAAAGTCAAACACCCCTATTTATTACAGCGGCTCTCCCATTCAACTTTCTTTTAGTGAGAGGAAAGACCAAAAACGTGTATTGATGTTAGACACTAAACAAGGCTTTCAACCTATTTCAATACCAATACCTTCATTTAGAAAATTAATTAAAATTAAGGGTAGTTTTGAAAGCGTTAAAAACCAGCTTAAAACCTTACCCGAACCTTCAAAACTAAAAAATTTAATAGAAATTGAACTTACTGAAAAAGCTTATCAACCTTCGCTTACTTTTAAATTAAACGAATTAATTGAAGGTTTTAATGAACCAAAATTTGAAATTGTAAAGCATCGCATTTATTTTGAGGAAGTACAAAACCAACTTGGAGATACAGAAGCTAAAAGCCAGCAGTTAGAAGAATTACAAGCTAAAGAAGTTTTTGATAAAAAATTAAATGAAGTAAAAATTGGAGTAAAAGAAAGAAAATTGGTTGAACTTGCGTTTACCGAGTTGTTAAATGAAATTGAAGAAAGTTAAGTTGAATAATAGCAACTAATTCAACTTAGTAGATAGAACAATTGCTAACAAAATTTATTTACCTATTTTTACCACAGAAAATATAAGGCAATGAACCAAAAATCTTTATACAACTATTTCATTTTATGCTTAATCCTTCTGCTTACAACTAGTGGGTGCAAAGAACAAGCAAACAACGAAAAGAAAGAAAAAGAATCGCAGCACAGTGAGATTGTTAAAAGGAAATCTAGTGAGCAAAGGTATGCTAATCATGTTGCTGAAATACACAAAACTTTACTTTATAAAGAAGAAGCCTTTGTAGGTTTTGAGTTAGACATACAACTTCCTGATTTTCAAGACCAAGTAAAAATAATAAAAGCCACGAATTATTCTGAAATTCAATTTTCGAGTAAAAAATACGGAGATTTATTTTACATGGGGAATGAATTTTTTAGTGCAAATGAAGTTTCAATAAAAGCCAAAGAAGCAAAAGTCTATTTAGATATGGCTTTTATTTTTGGTGCTTTTAGTCAGATTTTTAACGAAGAAAACAACTATCTAGAAAAACAAGAAAAAGAAGCTTTAGCTACTAATTTTAAAGTTTTAACCATCAATCAAATCAATTCAGACTTTCAATACGCCCCCAATGAAGTAAAAAGCTGGACCGATGCTAGAACAGATATGCTCAAGGCAATTGAAATGAGTTTTAGCCTTACTGAAAAACAACAATTAGTCTATTTTAATCGATACATTACTGTAAACAGAATACCTGTTTCTCTTACCTGGAATTTTTTCGACACCAATAAAACAGAAAATCTAGACCAGGCTATAGGTGAAGTTAAAATAGCTAGAATAAAGTACTACAAAAAAGGAGAATATTCCATGAATTTTCCAGAAGAGTTGAATCAAATAGAATTAACTGAACTTGTTCAGTAATATAAAAATCGTGCACCATTTGAAGTAGCTAGGTTAAAATATATGAGTACCTTTGCCAAAATTTTTTTTCAATAGCAATTTACCTATGATTAATATTACTCTACCTGACGGAAGTGTTAAAGAATTTGAATCTGGAGTAACTCCTATGGACGTAGCTTTGAGTATAAGCGCTGGACTAGCAAGAAATGTAATTTCGGCTAAGTTCAATAACGAAACTGTAGAAACCACAACTCCACTTACCACAAACGGAAGTTTAGTTTTACTCACCTTTACAGATGATGAAGGAAAAAAAGCCTTCTGGCATAGTTCTGCTCACCTCATGGCACAAGCTATTCTAAAACTTTTCCCTGGTATTAAACTTACCATTGGGCCTGCAGTAGATAATGGATTTTATTATGATATTGATCCTGAGGGGCAGAAAATTTCTGAAACTGACTTCCCTAAGATTGAAAAGAAAATGCTTGAATTAGCTAGAGGCAAACACGAATTTAATTTACGTGAAGTAAGCAAAAAAGAAGCCTTAAATTATTACCAAGAAAATAAAAACCCTTATAAGGTAGAATTAATTAAAAACCTTGAAGATGGCGAGATTACTTTTTGTGATCATGACGACTTCACTGATTTATGTAGAGGTGGTCATATTCCAAACACAGGGTTAATAAAGGCAGTAAAATTAATGAGCGTTGCAGGTGCTTACTGGCGTGGAGACGAAAACAATACACAACTTACCCGAGTGTATGGAGTTTCTTTTCCTAAGCAAAAGATGCTTAAAGAATATTTAGAACTACTTGAAGAAGCTAAAAAAAGAGATCACAGAAAGCTTGGAAAGGAATTAAAATTATTTACTTTTTCTCAACGAGTTGGTCAAGGATTACCCCTTTGGCTCCCAAAAGGAGCGCTCTTAAGAGAACGCCTTGAAGCTTTTATGCGCGATGCTCAACGTGAAGCAGGTTATGACCCCGTAGTCACTCCGCATATTGGGAATAAAGATTTGTACGTATGTTCTGGACATTACGAAAAATATGGAGAAGATAGCTTTCAACCTATTAATACCCCTGCTGAAGGCGAAGAGTTTTTATTAAAACCCATGAACTGTCCCCATCATTGTGAAATCTATAAATCGCAGTCTTGGAGCTATAAAGATTTACCCGTAAGGTTTGCCGAATTTGGAACTGTGTATCGGTATGAGCAAAGTGGTGAATTGCATGGCTTAACACGAGTAAGAGGTTTTACACAAGACGACGCCCATATTTTTTGCACACCAGATCAGCTTAATGAAGAATTTACAAAGGTAATCGACTTAGTATTATACGTATTTAATTCATTAGGATTTGGTGATTTTACAGCGCAAGTATCCTTGAGAGACCCAGAAAACAAAGAAAAATATATAGGCAAAGAAGAAAACTGGGTAAAAGCAGAAGAGGCCATTATAAATGCAGCTAAAGAAAAGGGATTAAATTACAAAGTAGAAACAGGAGAAGCTGCTTTTTATGGCCCAAAACTAGATTTTATGGTAAAGGATGCCTTAGGAAGAAGTTGGCAGTTAGGAACTATACAAGTTGATTATAACTTACCTGAGCGATTTGAATTAGAATATAAAGGAAGTGATAACGAAATGCACAGGCCAATTATGATTCATCGTGCTCCGTTTGGAAGTCTAGAAAGATTTGTAGCTATATTGCTAGAGCATACAGGAGGAAATTTCCCACTTTGGTTAATTCCGGAGCAAGCTATATTGTTATCAATCAGTGAGAAATATGAAAATTATTCTAAAAAAGTTTTAAGTTCGCTTAAAAATAACGAAATTCGCACCGCAATAGACCATAGAAGTGAAACTATGGGCAAAAAAATTCGGGAAGCAGAAATGAACAAAATACCATTTATGCTGATTATTGGAGAAAAAGAGGTGGAAACCAATACAATTTCAGTAAGAAAGCACGGAGGAGAAGATTTAGGTTCAATGACTGTAGAAGAATTTTCGAAGATGATTAAAGATGAAGTAAGTTCATCATTGAATAAATTTAAAGTTTAATTTTTAAAATTTAAGAGTCATAGCTATAAGAAGACGTAAAAAGCATTCTCCTAGAGTAATTAAGGAGGATCAACACAGAATTAACGACAAGATTAAGGCCCCCAAATTAAGACTTGTGGGTGACAATGTGGAAATGGGTGTTTACCCTACTAAAGAATGCCTTAAAGTGGCCGAAGAACAAGGACTTGATTTAGTAGTGATTTCGCCAAAAGCTGATCCACCCGTAGCCAAAGTAATGGATTATAAGAAGTTTCTTTATGAACAAAAGAAACGTGAAAAAGCCATTAAAGCAAATGCTCAAAAAGTGGTTATCAAAGAAATTAGGTTTGGCCCTAATACAGATGACCATGATTATGAATTTAAGAAAAAGAATGCTGAAAAGTTCTTGAAAGATGGTGCAAAACTGAAAGCTTTTGTGTTTTTTAAAGGACGTTCAATAGTATTTAAAGACCAAGGCCAAATTCTTTTGCTTCGTTTAGCACAAGATTTAGAACACTTAGGAAAAGTAGAACAAATGCCTAAATTGGAGGGAAAACGTATGATTATGTTAATGTCTCCAATTAAAGATAAAAAATAAAAGTTGGTAATCAAAAAGGAGATCAAATGCCTAAAATGAAAACAAAGTCGAGTGCTAAAAAACGTTTTAAACTTACTGGAAGCGGTAAAATAAAGCGTAAGCATGCGTTTAAAAGTCACATCTTGACTAAAAAGTCAAAAAAGAGAAAACTCAAATTAACGCATACTACCTTAGTGCACAAATCAGATGAACCAAATATTAAACAACAATTACGTTTAAAGTAATTGAAGTTTAATGGTTAAATTTAGTATTAACCCTGGAACGGGCTCCAAAAATGTTGACATTCAACTGCCTGTTACAAAAATTCAAAAATTATGCCTAGATCAACAAATTCAGTAGCTTCAAGAGCCAGAAGAAAAAAGGTAATGAAGCAAGCAAAAGGTTACTTTGGACGTAGAAAAAACGTTTGGACAGTAGCCAAAAATGCGGTGGAAAAAGGATTATTATATGCTTATAGAGACCGTAGAAATAAAAAGAGAAACTTTCGCTCACTTTGGATTGTGAGAATTAATGCTGCCGCTCGTATGAATGGTATGTCTTATTCACAGTTTATTGGAAAAATTAAAGCTAATAATATTGACTTAAACCGTAAGGTTTTAGCCGATTTAGCTGTTAATAACCCAGCAGCATTTACAGCTATTGTAGAGAAAGTTAAATAAATTATCAACCCTTACCAACTTTTATAAAATACCTTGTGAAGTTCACAAGGTATTTTTATTTTAGCTATTTTACTAAATTGGCATTAAACCTATGCAAAAAGTACCTTTCAAAAGCATGGACAAGTCTAGGCTTGAAGCATTAAATAAAAAATATAAATCCTTAGATTTGAAATCGAGAATTTCAGCTTTATACTCAGACTTTAAAGCAAGTGAAATTATGCTAACCAGTAGTTTTGCGGCTACCTCCGCTTTTTTACTAAAGCTATTTTCTGAAGTAAAACCAAGTCAGATTGTTTATTTTATTGATACGGGTTATCATTTTGATGACACATTAGCTTATAAAAAACAACTTACCCAAACCTATGGACTAAATGTAAAGTCGGTTCGGGCTGTTTCTAGTGAACATGACTATACCACTAAAGACCAAACCTGGAATAAAAACCCAGATTATTGCTGTAAAATCAACAAAGTAAAACCTTTAGACAAAATAAAAGCTAATTATAATGTGTGGGTTTCTGGCTTAATGAAATGGCAGAGTGATCATCGCTCAAGTTTGAACATATTTGAACAGCGCAAAGATATTTTAAAATTTTATCCGCTATTAGATGTAAGTAAAGAAGAACGAGATTCGTTTATAAATCAACACCAATTACCTTTTCATCCATTAGTTAAAAAGGGCTATCATTCAATTGGATGAAAACATTGTACAGTACCTGGAGAAGATCGCTCTGGAAGATGGAACAACAATCCTAAAACCGAATGTGGATTGCATCTTTAAAAAACCAATGAGCTTTTTAAGCATATAAAATATTAAGCAGAATTTTCTTCAAGTAATTCAGCTTCTTTGCTAAGCAGTTTTACTGATTTTTGCAAAATCAAATTATTAGGATAAGTAATTAATTCGTTTTTATCATTTCTCAAATGAATCTGAAATGCTCTTATATCTTCTATTATAGCAACAATTGGAAAATCTTTGTCATGGATTTCTATTTTATCTCCAATTTTGAATGGAAAAGAAAAAAACATAATTACACCAGAAGTTACATTACTCAATACCGACCAAATTGCAAATAAGGCCACACCAATTACAGCAAAAGTTGAAGAAAACAACCAAGCTACGTCTTTAGGATTTACTCCCCAAGTTAAAAGCAAAGCAAAAAAAGCAAAAAAAGAAATAACAAAGTTAATATATTTGAACATTAATCGTGTTCTACCTACATTATAACCAGATAGTTCAGCAACTTTATTTGTGCTTTTCTTTACAGCAAATTTTATAATCACCAAAAGAAGCACTAGAAATATCGTAATTATTAGTTGATCTGAATTATTTTTAAAAAAATCGAACAACATCATTTGAGTTTTAAAGAATCACGCAAAATTAAATCTTTTTCTTTGTTTTTGTTCCAATAATCTATATTCATTGAATTAATTAATTTTGCTTTTGATATTTGTGAATTTCCATCTTGATTTACTGTTTCCTCCCAACTTAAAATTCGAAAAGGAAAGTTTTGTTCTTGTTCAATTTTAACGTTTCTATCTAATTCAGAAAAATAAAGCTCGGTAAGTATTGATTCATTTTTGTTAGATTGTTTAATTTCTACCGCATAAGCTTTTATTTCCTTTTTATTTAGCTGTAAAAAGGCAAGATTAGGAATTACTTTAGAAGGCTGAGTAGTTAATTCAGGACTAATTCTTAAATCTAAAAGCAACTGATTTTCTGTATAATGATCATTAATTACAAAATAATCATCGTTCAAAGCTTCAAAATAAGAATGAAGAGATACATGGTAATCTTTTTCTTTCAAATTTAGTTGTAAATAAGACTGGCCACACCATTCTTGGATGCTACTTGCTATTTTAGAAGCATTTTTATCAGTCGCCAAAGATTTGAAAGTGCTTTGCATGACTGCATAATCATAAATTCCTGTAGTAAAGTTTTGGTGCCAATTTAATTTGAAGTGGCTTTCTGCAGAATTTATTTCACGTTCTGTTTTCACTTGTAATTCATTATTAAAATCTTCCGTTACAAAAATCAAATACATCTCTCCTTCTCTATTTTCACCATACCGACTCATCGACAGCTCGTAGTACGATATTTCTGCCTCGCCAGCATACCAATAATCTTTAAATTCCTTTGATAAATTCAAGTTGGGTTTATCGGGCTTAGTTGAACAAGAAACCAATAATAAAAAACTAGCAAAAATTAAAAGGATATTCTTCATTAAAAATTCTTTTCATAAATGTAGGTAATTTAGTTTCAACAAACAAAAAACTGTCTTAAGAATAACATCCTAAGACAGTTTTGAAATTTAATGAGTAAACTACCAACTAACCAATAATTGAGTTAAGCGTTTTACTCGGTCTCATTTGCAAAGTAACTTTATGTTCATCAGGCAAGAAATAACCATCAATATCAACTGGATTTCCTTGTGCTTCAATTAATTCGTTTAAAATTACATCCTTATTTGTTGACAAATATTCATAGACCTTAGAAAATTCTTCTTTCAAATCATTATTATCCTCTTGGTTAGCCAGTGCTTCAGCCCAATATAAAGCTAGATAAAAATGCGCCCCACGGTTATCTAATTCGTTTACTTTTCTAGAAGGCGAATTATTATTACTTAAATAAGCAGAGTTAGCCTTATTAAGTGCTTTTGCTATTAATTTAGCTTTATCATTATTACTTTTTTCGGCCATATCTTCTATAGATACAGCAAGCGCTAAAAACTCTCCTAATGAATCCCAGCGCAAATGCCCTTCTTTTACAAATTGTTGAACATGTTTAGGTGCTGAGCCTCCTGCTCCTGTTTCAAATAAACCTCCTCCAGCTAATAAAGGAACAATCGATAACATTTTTGCCGAAGTACCCAATTCTAGAATAGGAAATAAGTCGGTAAGGTAATCACGTAACACATTACCTGTTACGGAAATGGTATCTTTACCTTCCTTAACTCGTTGACAAGAAAAACGCATAGCTTCAACAGGATTCATGATGTGAATTTCAAGTCCATTTGTAGAATGGTCTTTGAGGTATAGCTTTACTTTCTCTATAAGATTTCTATCGTGAGCACGGTTTTCATCCAACCAAAAAACAGCTGGACTTCCTGTAGCTTTCGCTCTATTAACAGCTAATTTTACCCAATCTTGAATGGGTAAATTTTTAGTTTGACACATACGCCAAATGTCACCTTTTTGAACTTCGTGACTCATCAGGACCTCACCGGCTTTGTTAATTACCTCTACTTTTCCATTAGAGGGAATTTCAAAAGTTTTATCATGGGAGCCATATTCTTCAGCTTTTTTAGCCATTAAACCAACGTTTGAAACATTCCCCATAGTACTTGGGTCGAAAGCTCCATTTTCTCTACAAAAATTAATTATTTCTTGATACATTCCTGCATAGCTTCGGTCTGGAATTATAGCTTTCATATCTTGTTGTTGGCCGTCTTTATCCCACATTTTACCTGAAGTTCTAATTGCTGCAGGCATGGAAGCATCAATAATTACATCACTAGGAACGTGCAAATTGGTTATTCCTCGATCTGAATCTACCATGGCTATGTCTGGCTTTTCATTGTAAAGCGCTTGTATGTCAGCTTCAATTTGTCTAGCTTTTCCTTCTGGTAATTTTCTTATTTTACTATAAACATCACCTAAACCGTTATTTGGATTAACGCCGATTTCACTAAATTCTGATTGATATTTATCGAAAATCTCTTGGTAATAAGCTTTTACTGCATGACCAAAAATAATGGGGTCTGAAACCTTCATCATAGTTGCTTTTAAGTGTACAGAAAAAAGAACATTTTTAGCTTTGGCATCTTCAACTTGCTCTTTTAAGAAAGATTGTAAATGGGCAGCACTCATTTTAGAAGCATCAATAATTTCCTTTTCTTCTAAAGTTGTACTTTCTTTTAAGACAGTTACTTTACCGTTAATTGAAGTGTGTTGAATTTTTACATCATCTTGTTGTTGCATTTCTACCGATTGTTCACTTTCGTAAAAATCGCCTGCTTGCATATGAGCCACATGAGTTTTAGAGTCTTTAGACCATTGCCCCATTGAGTGTGGATTATTTTGTGCATACTCTTTAACAGGTCCAGCCACTCTACGATCAGAATTACCTTCCCGTAGAACAGGATTCACTGCAGAACCAAGGACTTTTGCGTATTTTCTTTGCAAGGCTATTTCTTCCTCGGTATTGGCTTGTAATGGATAATCTGGCAGGTTATAGCCTTTAGATTGTAACTCTTTAATTGCTGCAGTTAATTGAGGTATAGAAGCGCTAATGTTTGGTAATTTTATAATATTTGCTTCGGGTGTTTTAGCTAATTGACCTAATTGATTAAGGGCGTCCTTTACTTGTTGGTTAGCGGGTAGTTGGTCTGCAAAGGTGGCTAAGATTCTACCTGCTAATGAAATATCTTCAGAAACAACATCAATTCCTGCTGATTTTGTAAACCTTCTAACTATAGGTAATAATGAATAAGTTGCTAAAGCTGGTGCTTCATCTGTTTTAGTGTAAACTATTCGATTTAAATTCTCTGCCATAATTCTTTAATTATTTACTTTATATTTTTTTTTGGGTGTTTTTACGAATTTGTAAAAAAAACAATACTTAAAATGATATTTTAAGAGTTTCAGGCTTTTTCTTGATAAATTCGTATCAAATATAGATAATTTAACGGATTTATAAAAATATTTGAACAGCTATATTAGTATCATTTTATAACATTGAACAATTAATGAAAACTTAGAATAATTAACTGGAACGCTTGAGTTTATTGGTTAAAATAAGTTACCTATAGAACAAAATAGGGCTAATCTTTATCAGATTAGCCCTATAATGAATGATTATAAAGTTGTACTATTTCGTCAACTTACTAAACATTTTCTCCATTTTGTCTTCTTCTTCTTGAGCCAGTTCTTGATCCACAAGAATTCTTCCAGAGTGCTCGTCGGTCATTACTTTCCTTCGCGCTGCAATTTCAACTTGAACCTGAGGAGGAATAGTAAAAAAGGAACCTCCAGACGCTCCACGCTCAATGGTTACAACAGCCAGTCCGTTTTTTACACTAGAACGAATTCGATCGTAAGCATTTACTAGACGTTCTTCAATAGATTTCTTTAACTCTTCTGCTTTCTTTTGAAGCGCTTCCTCTTCCTTTACCGTTTCTTGAAGAATACCATCTAATTCTTGACGTTTGTGCTCTAAATGTTTTGCTTTTTCGTCGATTACTTGTTGTGCTTCTTCAATTTTTACGCTTTTATGTTCAATTTGCGCAGAAAATTCTCGAATGTGCTTTTCAGCAAGCTCAATTTCTAGTTCTTGGTATTCAACTTCTTTAGATAAAGAATCAAATTCTCTGTTATTCCTAACATTATCTTGTTGTTCTTTATATTTTTTTATTTTGTTTTTAGCTTCTTCAATAAAATTCTTTCGATCAGCTATTTTACTGTGAAGTTCTTCTAGGTTATCTTTGAATTTATCAATTCTCTTTTTAAGACCTTCTACCTCTGCGTCAAGGTCTTCAACCTCAAGTGGCAATTCTCCGCGCATATTTCTAATTTCGTCAATGCGTGAATCAACAAGCTGTAAATCGTATAAAGCTCTTAGTTTTTCTTCTACTGTAAACTCTTTTTTCTTTGCCATATTTAAAAATATTGTACCGGGTTGGTATTTACTTCTGAAATTAAAACCTTGGCATTTTCCAAGGCAGGTGCAAAATTAATTATTTTTTTTGTAAGATAAGCACTTATAAGCGGTTTTGTGTATTGTTCACTCTCATAATGACCAATATCCAGCATAAGTATTTGATTTTCTGATTTATAGAAATCATGATATTTAAAATCTGAGCTTACATAAGCGTCTGCTTTATGGTTTATTGCATCATTTATGGCAAATGCTCCACTTCCACCAAGCACAGCAACGCGCTTTATTGGTTTATCTAACAAACCTGAATGCCTAATAACATGAAGATTAAAGCTTGTTTTTAAGTGATTTAAAAAATCTAGTTCGTTCATTGGTTTTTCAAATTCTCCTAACATTCCCATTCCTCTTTGTGGATGAGTGTTTTCTAAGGTACTCACTTCATAGGCAACTTCTTCATAAGGATGAGCTTTCTTCATTGCTTGAAGAATTTGATGTTGCTTATGTGGTTCAAAAGTAAAGTTTAATTGATGCTCTTGCACTATTTCACGCTTTCCTTTTTCTCCGAGGTTAGGGTTTGAATCGCTATTTCCTTTAAAACTTCCTTGTCCTTCTATACTAAAGCTACATTCATCATAATTGCCAATAGTTCCAGCTCCTGCTTGAAAAAGAGCTTCTTGTAATTGTGAAGTATGGCTTTTAGGTACATGTATGACCAATTTTTTTATTTGCTTATGTTTAGGAATTAAAATCTGTTGTTTCTTCAGGCCTATTCGGTTACAAATTTCATGATTCACCCCCTTATGCACATTATCTAAGGCTGTGTGAATAGCATAAATATTTATCTGGTGCTGAATAGCTTTAATCACTACTCGCTCTACATAATTCTTCCCAGTAAGTTTTTTTAGTCCAGAAAAAATAATGGGATGAAAAGTAAGAATTAGATTACATTTCTTCTTAATCGCTTCATCTACAACACTTTCTAAGCAATCTAAAGTGATTAAAATTCCATTTACTTCAGCCTCAGCTTTGCCTACCAAAAGCCCAACATTATCAAAATCTTCGGCTAAGGATAGTGGTGCTAATTCTTCTATAATTCTTGAAACATCTTTTACTTTCATAAACTTTGAATTTTAAATTAGTTTGTATTTGGAATAATGGCCGCTAATTTCTGGGTTAATTGTTTTCTGCTATAGTCCTCAATTTGCGTTGAAGCGACTTCTAGTTTTTCTTTCAAAAATAAGGAAAGTAATTTTTTTAAGTGATTTTTTATTCCGTCGTAATCGGCATAATCAAAACAAACCCCCGCATTGGTGTGGGCTAAAATTTTTCTTACCTCCCAATTTTTTGGACCAATTGCAAGAATAGGCCGTTTTGCGCTCATATACTCAAAAAGTTTTGCAGGAATAATACCTCTTGTCTCGGGTTGATTCTTTTCAATAAGCACTAAAACCTGTTTTTGTTCTTGCTTTTTAAGAGCTTCTTCATGAGGCAAATAATCAGTGATTGTAAGAAATTCTTGTAATCCATGCTTAGCTATAGAACCGATTACATTAGTTGCTGTTTTACCAATAAGATTTAATTCAAAAAAAGCAGCAAAATCTTGATTTTCTTCAACTAAATCAGAAAAAACTTTCCATAAAACAATAGGGTTTCGTTCGCTCATTAACGAACCTATGTGGGCAAATGTAAAATGTTCATCCAACTCTGGTTGCTCTTGGTAAGGACGATCATCAAAGCCATTGGTAATTAAGTGCACAGGAACCAAAGTTTTCTTCTGAAATTCCTCTTTTGTTATAGAGCTAGTAACAATAATTTGATTAGCGTGGTGAAGAACATCTGCCTCTAAGGCTTTGTGTTTTTCTTTTGAAACTTCTGTTAATTTAAGCTCATCGTGGTAACTTATGGTCGTCCAAGGGTCTCTAAAATCTGTAATCCAATGCAAAGATTGATGTTCTTTTTTTAAACCCAAACCAATTAAATGTAAACTATGCGGTGGACCAGAAGTTATTATGGTATCAATTTTTTCGTTTTTTAAAATGCGATTAATTTCCTTAATAGAAGGCTTCACCCAAAACTTTCGTGCGTCAGGAATAAAAAAATTTCCCCTAACGTACAGCATTATTTGTTCAAGCTTAGTCTGCTTTTTTGTTTCTGAAATTATTCCTGAACTTAACTTATTGGTTTTACTTTTTGTAACTAGCTTAGCTAACGAATAAGGCTCAAGGATTTTCTTTTTAAACACTTTGATTTCCTTAGGAACTTCTCTTAACAAGCTAGAGTCTTCAATTGGATAGTTTGGGTTTTCTGGTATAAAAACAAAGGGTTGAATATTGAATTGAGGTAGGTATTTAACAAACTTTAGCCAACGCTGAACTCCCGGCCCTCCTGCAGGTGGCCAATAATAAGTTACAATAAGTA
Organism: Psychroflexus maritimus; assembly: GCF_011089875.1. GTDB lineage: Bacteria > Bacteroidota > Bacteroidia > Flavobacteriales > Flavobacteriaceae > Psychroflexus > Psychroflexus maritimus. Next base: position 20,116 of record NZ_JAANAS010000035.1, read on the forward strand.
CTTTTTTTTTCATCTGAAAGATTTAAACTACTCTTCCTTAGAAGACTTCCATACTCGAAATACGCCAAATCCAATTAAAATCAAAACCAAAAGGCTTGAGGCTAAAGTAATTTTACTTCCTATTTGAACTACTTGCGGAACAAAAGTAAACTCTATTTTTCCTTCTCCTTTAGGGAGCTCTAAACCGCGTAATAGGTAGTTTACTCTAAAGTGATTAACTTCCTGGTTATTGATTTTTACTTGCCACCCGGGTTTGTAATAGGATTCTGAAAATACAGCAATTTGTTTTTTGTCTGCTGAATAGGAATAAGTTAAACGATTAGGTTGATGTGTATCAAGCTCAATTTGAGCTTTTTCTGAAGCCTTAAATGATTCTGTTGAAATCATATCTTTAAACTCCTTATTAATTATAGCTTGGTTTTTTGAATCGAATTCATTCAGTGCTAAAATCTCTTCATTAGCATTGTTTACCCAAATAATATCATTAACAAACCAAGCGTTTCCATTGGCATAAGTATTCTCTTGAACTAATAATTGATCATCTTCAGGGTAGATTTCATATTTTAGGTTGAGCATGTTTAAGACTTCTTGATTTCCTTTTACTATATGAAAATCAAAAACATCTTGGATGCGTTGAGGTTTTGCCGCATGATACCCCCCTAAAGAATGATGAAAATACGAGGCTCTAGCTGAATTGAATGGATTTGTACTTAAGTCTAAAACACGGTAACGAGATTCATCTTTTTTAATTTGTAAATCGGCTTCATTAGCTGTAAAAGGTCTTTCCATATTATGCTTAGGAACAAAATCTGAAGCATTTATGTAACGCTGATTAACAAAGATTAAGTCGCCAGCAATTAAAACACCTATTCCTATTAACAAAAACTGACTTTTCAATTTGTTTTTTATGAAAAAGTAAACTAATGCGGCTGTTGCAATAATAAAAAATAGAGAGCGTAAAGCATCATTGAAAAAAAGTGATTTCCTGTCTTCTTTTAAAGCTCGCATAAGTTGAGGCCCAAAAGACTGATTTAACTGAGTATCTTGCGCTCCAGAAAAAGTAAACAAATGAGAACCAAATACAGCAAATAAAAGTGTTAATCCACCAAGAATTAAAATTGAATTTTTTAGAGCTTTTGTTTTAACTTCATTAGATGTAGTAGTGGACAATAATTTTGTTAGGCCTAGAACAGCTAATACAGGAACACAAAGTTCTACAATTACCTGCACCGATGAAACAGCTCTAAATTTGTTATATAAAGGAAAGTAATCAATAAAAAACTTGGTAAGCCAAGCAAAATTATCTCCCCAAGAAAGCAACAAACTAAAAACAGCACCTCCTAAAAGCCAATATTTATGATGCCCCTTAACTAGAAAAATAGCTAAAACAAACAAAAACAAAAGGCTTGCACCTAAATAAGCTGGTGCAGCTACATAAGTTTGCGGCCCCCAATAGGTAGGTAAACCTTTGATGTATTCTAAAGCTTGATGATTAGGTACGCCAAGCTGAATTAACTCTTCGTAAAAGTTACTATTTTGAGTTAAATCTTGGCTACTACTTCCTCCTTTAAAATTAGGAATAAGTAAATTAAAAGATTCTAAAATTCCATAACTATACTCAGTAATATATTCGTAAGAAAGGCCCGAGCTACTAGCCTTTTTTTCTTTGCCATCTTGATTAATACTTAAAATTGCAGGCCCTCGAGTAGAATGCTCTGCATACTCTGCAGTAGCCATTAAATTAGTAGCATTTAAACCCAAAGCCACAACTACAGCAATAACCATTAATCCAATGCTTTTAAAAAAGTGAGGGATTTCTTTTAGTTGAAAAAAATGATAAGCATAAGCTAGACCTAAACTAATACACAATAACATCAAGTAGAAGGTCATTTGAAAGTGATTAGCTACTAATTCTAATCCCATACCTACTATAAGCAAAATACTTCCCCAAAAATAATTTTTATTAAAAATACTTATAATTCCTGCCAAAACTAAGGGCATATAGGCAATAGCATGCGCTTTTGCATTATGTCCAACACCAAGTATAACAATCAAATAAGTAGAAAAACCAAAAGCTAATGCTCCAATTAAAGCTGTTTTCGGATCAATTTTTAAAACTAAGAACAAAATGTAAATTCCGATGAAATAAATAAATAAGTAATCGGCTGGACGTGGTAAAAAGCGGATTACACGATCTAGTTCTTTAATGTAATTATGAGGATAATTAGCACCTACTTGATAAGTTGGCATCCCCCCAAAAGCATTATCCATCCAATAAGGTTCTTGGCTGGTGCTTTTAATAAATTCTTTTTGCTGCTGAAACATTCCAACGTGTTGCTTTATATCACTTTGCTCAATTACTTTTCCTTGTAAAACGGGATAAAAATAAGCTATAGAAAGTACAATAAAGCACAGAAGAACAAGCGTATGAGGTAAGACTTTTTTATAATTCATAAGTTAATCAATCTCTTCGTAATCAATATATTCTCCTACTTGATGATTTTTTTTAGTTTTTAATTTAGTATCATTTTTTTGTGATGGGCTGGTGTTTGTTGACTTATTAAAATGATCACGGTACCTGTTCTGGAATTCTTGATTAAATCGCTTTTCTAAACTATTTCTAAATTTAGTAGCCATCAATTTTAATAAAATTGGCCAAAGCCATTTGGCTATTATTCGTATAAAAAAATAGAAAAGTAAGAAGTATAAAAAGTATTTCAAAAACTCATCCATAAACACAAATTAGAAACACAAAAATAGTATTCTTATTTTTCTAAAAACAATAAATTAGACTAAACTTATCACGAACTACTTATTGTCTTAATGGTTAAAGCAATAAGGTAGCTTTGCAGATTGTAAAATTACAGCTGGCTAGATTTGGCATATCTGCGCCATTTTTCCATACAACTAAGCATATCTTCTGGAACAGGGGTTTCAAAACTCATCCATTTCCCTGTTTCAGGATGTTCAAAACCTAATGTTTTGGCATGCAAGGCTTGACGAGGTAACACCTTGAAACAATTTTCAACAAATTGTTTGTACTTCGAAAAAGCAGTTCCTTTTAAAACTTTGTTTCCTCCGTATCGTTCATCATTAAAAAGCGTATGACCAATATGTTTCATATGAACGCGTATTTGATGTGTACGTCCAGTTTCAAGTTTACAAGAAACTAGAGTAACATAAGTAAATCGTTCTAATACTTTGTAATGGGTTACTGCAGGTTTACCTAAATCAGCTTCCTCGCCTTCATAAACCATATTTTGCATGCGGTTATTAGGGTTTCTACCAATATTCCCTTCAATTTTTCCTTCCTCCTCTTCTACTCTTCCCCAAACCAAAGCCACATATTCACGCTGACTAGTTTTATTGAAAAACTGTTTAGACAAATGAGACATTGCGTGTTCGGTCTTAGCTACTACTAACAAACCAGTGGTATCTTTATCAATTCGATGAACTAGGCCAGGACGTTCTGAAGAATTTAATGGAAGTTTTTCAAAATGATGAACTAATCCGTTAATTAGCGTTCCCGAGTAATTACCATGTCCTGGATGAACAACCATACCTGCAGGTTTGTTAACTACCAATAATGAATCATCCTCATAAACAATGTCTAGTGGAATATCTTCAGGTATAAGCTGACTTTCATAAGGTGGATATGATAACAGAACTTTTACCTCATCACCAGCCTTTACCTTGTGGTTCTGTTTAACAGGAGTTCCGTTAACATAAATATTTCCGTCTTTAGCAGCATTTTGAATTTTATTCCGCGTAGCATTTTCAATAAAATTCATTAAAAACTTATCTACTCTTAAAGGGTCTTGACCTTTAGCAGCATTAAAGTGATGATGTTCAAAAAGGTGGTCTTCCTGTTGATTATTGTGTTCTTCTAAATTCATTTAATTAGTTTCTGTATCTTCAAGATTTTGTAAAGTTTTATTTAAATCTTCATTCAAATTCTCTTTTATTTCGGGAACAACTTTTTCATTAAAATCTAAAGAACCATCAGAAACAAGTATATCAATAACTGAATTTTTTGTAATGTAATCTCCAGGCGAAATAGTATCTTCTTCATGAAGTAAGTGAAGTACAATCCCCTTAGCAAAATAAGGAGTTTCAATAATTTCACCTACTTTTAATCCCATTGATTTTAAAGAGGGTTCAACTTGCCTCAATGTTCTATTGATGAAAAGATCTGGAATTTGAACTTTAGCATAATCGCCAGGATTTAGTGTTAAGTAAATTTTCCGTTGTTTTTTTACCTTAGTGCCAACTTTAGGAATATGGTCTATAACCGAATACGGAGGGAAATCTGGATTATAACTAGCTGAATCTAAAACTTCATAACGCAAATCCATTTCTTTTAATTTTTTATCTACAATGTCTAAATCAAACTTTTTAAGGTTAGGAACTTCTATATAATCCTGATGATTGGTAGAAACCTTGAGCCACTGCAAACCTAGAAAAACCAGTAAAACCATAGCTATTAAAGCTAAAATTAGTTGCACAAGAAATGTTTTACTGAAGATAAATTTAAAAAAATTCATAGTTAATAAATGTTCAACAAAAGTAAGTATTTTATTTATGCTACACCTTTAAGCTGCTATAAAAATTAATTTATATCAGTTCATATTTATAAATTGACTACTGACAAGAAAGATATTTAATATATAGGCGTTTTGGCCTTATAAAACAAGAGTAATATTTTCAATTTCGGTTAATATTCATTTTAACGAAATTTATTTACTCAATGATAAAATTATTTCTCTAAAGCATTAACATCATTATGGAGTAGCTAAAAAACCTTCAGTTTTTAAGTTAGATAGATTTTGAATAGTTATAAGTGCATAATTAGACAACAATAAAGATGAAGTTGTTTAATATTTAATATGTTGATTTTCAATATATTAAAATCTCAATGTAAATTTAATGTTAAGCTAATGTTTTTTAAACGTAAATTTTTACTATATTTGCTTATAAATAAAAAAGATATGAAAACATTTAGCACGCTTGTAATGGTATTTTTAATGAGTTTTACACTTTTTGCTCAGTCCGAAAGTAACCATGTGAAGAAAGAGAAAGTTGGAGATTTAGAAAAAGTGACTATTTTTTATGATAGTGGTGAAATACAACAAATAGGATATTTTAAAAGCAAAAAACCTCATGGAGAGTGGAAATTTTTTGACAAGGAAGGCAATAAACTTGTTAAAGCTACTTATGAGAAAGGAAATAAAGTTGGAAAATGGTTTTTTTGGAACGATGGAGTTTTATCTGAAGTAGATTACAAAAAAAATAAGATTGTAAAAGTTAATACTTGGGGTAAAGTAAACTCTCAACTAGTAATTAATTAAAAAATGTTACAATTTTTAAAAAAGCGTCTTCAAAGACGCTTTTTTTTTGCTTAAAAATAAGTTGCATAAGAATAGACCATCATTTTTTAATTTTTAGGTTGAAAAGTTTACTGTGACTATTGTCTAAAAACTCTTTTGATAGTCAAACTTTATTTTGGTTCTGCAAATCATTTAAGATTTTGTCATATCAACTATAAAAGCTCCTTCGTATGTTATTTCAACTTCTTTCTTAAAACGCACAGCTGAATCACGATTAGAAAACTGACCTAAAATGACTGTATAAACACGACCAGCATTATTTGATTTAGACTGAACGGTAATATCTTCCTTAAAGGTAGTTTTTAACTCAGCTGTAAATCGCATCAAATTTATCATTTCTCTAAAACTTCCAATTTGAACTCCATAAAAATTTGGTTCAATTTGCCTTGTATCAATACTAAAAAATTCTACCCCAGTATAAATTGAAGTTTGAGCAGGTGTTGTTTTTTCAGTTTCAAAATTTTTCTGGCTCTGTTGTTTGTTTTCATTTTTCTTTGCTTGAACAAGCGTTCCCTTTTTGTTTGATTCAACTTTTTCAAGAACATCGTTTTTTTCTTGTTTTATGCTAGAATTCTTCAAGGAAGAAGAACTTGCAGTATCTTTATTAATCACTTCAATTTCAACTTCTGTTACGCCTTCACCTAAAAAATCTAATTCTTTAGCTACCGATTTACTTAAATCAATAATTCTACCTCTAATAAAAGGACCACGATCATTTATGATAACCACAGCTTGTTTCATGTTTTTGAGATTAGTCACCTTTAATTTAGTACCAAATGCTAAAGTTCTATGAGCAGCCGTAGCTTTAGCTTGTTGAAAGATTTCTCCACTTGAAGTCTTTCTCCCTTCAAATTTATCATCATAATAAGAAGCTTTTCCTTTTTGAACTTGAGCCTGAATAGCTATCGAACAAAGTATAAAAAGAAGTAATATGTTATTTTTCATTAGTTATTATTTCGTAGGTTAAAACTGAAAACCTGCATTTTTGAATTCTTATCAAAATTACAGGTTTCTTTCTAAATAATTAGCGAATAAATTTTATTTTCTATCTAATGCAATAATTTGATCTGCTAACTCAATTCCTATTCGTGCTTGAGCCTCAAGCGTTGCTCCTCCAATATGAGGACTTAATGAAAGTTTTGGATTCATTAAAAGTTTAATAGGGGGAGTGGGTTCGTTTTCAAACACATCTAAAGCAGCGTAAGCAATTTCATCATTTCCTAAAGCTACATCTAAAGCTACTTCATCTACTACTCCGCCTCTTGCTGTATTGACAATAACGGCAGAATTTTTCATCATTTCTAATTCAGTTTTCCCAATGACATATTCTTTCTGCTTAGGGACGTGCAAACTAATATAATCTGAATGTTTCAGTAAATCTTCAAATGAAGTAGTTTTTACTTCAAAAGAAAGTTCTTGACCATCAAAAAATTGTAATTCTATTTTTGCTTTTTCAACCACAGGGTCATGAGCCATTAGCTTCATCCCAAGTCCAATAGCTTTTTTAGCAACAGCTTGTCCAATTCTTCCAAAGCCAATAATTCCCATGGTTTTACCTGCTAATTCTGTACCACCGGCACAAGCTTTTTTAAGCTGCTTAAACTTCTGGTCTCCTTCTAAAGGCATATCTCTGTTAGTATTATGCAAATTTCTTGAAAGTCCAAGGATATGAGCCATCACTAACTCAGCCACACTTTCTGAAGAGGCTGCAGGTGTGTTGATCACCTCAACTCCTTTAGATTTTGCGTAATCCACATCAATATTATCTAGGCCAACTCCTCCTCTACCAATAATTTTCAATCCAGAAACTTGGTCAATAAGTTCTTTTCTTACTTGGGTAGCACTCCTTACTAAAATGACATCAATAGCATTTTCATTCATGTAATTAGCCAATTGTTCTTGCGCTACTTTTACGGTTTCTACTTGATGACCTGCTTTTTCTAGTACTTCAATTCCTTCTGGAGAAACTCCGTCGTTTGCTAAAATTTTCATTTTTCTAATATTTATAATTTTTTAAGGGACTTATGCTGTTCTTTCTAATTCTTTCATAACATCTACTAAAACCTGAACACTTTCTAGAGGAAGTGCATTATACATGGAAGCCCGGTAACCTCCTACACTTCGGTGGCCATTAATTCCGTTTAAGTTAGCTTGTTTAGCCATTTCATCAAACTTCGACTTTAAGGCTTCATCCTTTAGCGTAAAAGTTGCATTCATTGCAGATCGGTCTTCCTTGACTGCAAATCCTTCAAATAATGGATTTCGATCAATTTCAGTATAAATTAAATCGGCCTTTTCTTTGTTTTTCTTTTCAATAGCAGATACACCTCCTTCTTGTTTTAACCATTCCAAAGTCAACATAGAAACATAGACTGAAAAAACAGGAGGCGTATTGAACATGCTATCTTTACTAATCATGGTTTGGTAATCTAACATAGAAGGAATAGCTCTTGAAACTTTTCCTAGAATGTCATTTTTAACCACTACCAAAGTTGCTCCTGCTGGGCCCATATTTTTTTGTGCACCGGCATAAATTAAATCGAAATAAGAAAAATCGATAGCTCTTGAAAATATATCACTACTCATGTCGCAAACCACTGGAGCATCTACTTGAGGAAAATCTTTAATTTGCGTTCCAAAAATGGTATTATTGGAAGTGATATGAAGGTAATTAGCATCTGAAGGTACCGTAAAAGACTTAGGAATATAATTGTAATTTTTATCTTTTGAAGAAGCAACAACGTCCACTTCTCCTAACAATTTAGCTTCTTTAATGGCTTTAGCCGACCAAGTGCCGGTATCTAAATATGCGGCTTTAGATTCAAGTAAATTGTAAGCCGTCATTAAAAACTGATAACTAGCTCCCCCTTGAAGAAACAAAGCGGTGTATTCATTTGGATTAAGATTTAAGTGAGCTAAAGCCAATGTTCTAGCTTTTTCCATAATCTCAACAAAAGCTTTACTTCTATGCGAAATTTCTAAAATAGACAATCCTGAATTATCAAGATCCATAACTGCTTTAGAGGCTTTATTAAATACTGATTTTGGGAGAATACAAGGACCCGCACTAAAATTATGCTGCATCATTTTTTTGGTTTTTAAAACTATTATATTTTCAATAAAAATGCTAAAGTATTAATATTATCTGCATAATCCCAAAGATTTGGCTGTTGAGTTTCCCCAAATTCAATTACATCTCCAAAATAAATCTCATTTTTAGACACAATACACTGAATATCATCATTTTGCAACTGAAGTCTTTCAGATAATTTTTTCTTATTCTTATACCTTTCATAAAAGATACAGCCTATAGGGGAACTCAATGAAGTATCTTCTTTTAAAATAACAAAGTTGTTATCTAATAATGCCACTTGACTCATTAAATAAACCGCCTTATTATAATCGTAATTATTTACGTATTTATGATGATTTAATAGCGAAGAATAAGCATATATTGCTTCAAAAAAAGCTTTAAAATCATAGTCTTCTGGAACGTATAATTTTGAAACACTTCTGCAACCAAGTCCAAAATACCTAAACATGTCTTCGCCTAATTTTTCAAGCTCTTCAGGAGTTTCGTTGCCTTCTAAAATGGCAATTGAATTTCTGTTTTTTCGAATTATACTAGGGTAATTCCTAAAATAATAATCAAAATACCTAGACGTATTGTTGCTTCCCGTGGCAATTACAGCGTCAAAATCATCTAAACGCTCTTTTTTGATTTCAATATGGGTCTTAAAATAAGCATCTTTTTCAGCTAAAAAATCAATAATAAAAGGGAGTAAAAGTGAATCATTAGAAGAAGGTTTTATGCGTAAATAATGCCCCACTATACTCACACAAATAAAATCGTGAAAGCCTACCAAAGGTATATTTCCTGCCATTATAATACCTACTTTTTTAGGCGAAACTTCATTAAATTCATAATTTTCTAACCACTTAGAAAAGTGTTCTTCGGTTAAAACAGAAGCCCAAGATTGAAGCGAATGTTTCAGTTGTTCTAGAGTAAACCAAGCATTATGATGTTTAGCATTCAATAAAAGGTCATGAAATTTAATTAACTCGTGATTTTGAGATGAATATATTTCACTTTCATTTAGATCAAGGTAAGAATTGAAGAAATTTCCTAATTGAATAAAAGCATTTTTTCTGTTAAGTAAATCCATTTGTGTTGTCTGTTGGGCTTTAATTTTTTAATTTTGTAAAAGTACATAAAACCAGAAAAAATGGCTATTAAAATAACAGATGAATGTATAAATTGTGGCGCCTGTGAACCAGAATGCCCCAATACAGCAATATATGAGGGTGCAGATGATTGGCGTTATTCCGATGGAACCGATTTAGAAGGCGACATTGTTTTGCCTAATGGAAAAAAGGCTAATGCTGATGAAGCGCAAGAACCCATAGATGATGAAGTATATTATATTGTTGCAGATAAATGTACAGAATGCATGGGCTTCCATGAAGAACCTCAATGTGCAGCAGTTTGTCCAGTTGATTGTTGTGTTCCAGATGAAGAACACGAAGAAACTGAAGAAGAGTTGCTAGGCAAACAATCCTATATGCATAAGGATAGTTAAATGAGTTAGGTTTGAATAAAATCCGTTTCAATTATTGAAGCGGATTTTATTTTGTAAAAATACCTACTTTAAACAATGTCCTCAAAAAATATCTTTACTTTTGAAATTAAAATTATTACTAATGAAAAATATTTTTTTCTTTTTAGGTTTTAGTATAATCGTATTTCAATTTAACTTGAATGCGCAAGAAGAAACCCCACAAAATTTACTTGAAACCTATGATCAAATTATTGATAAGGCTAATAATTGGGAAGACTACAAAATGGTCAAAAAACCCCAGCTTAACAACTTTAGAAATAATTTATCTAAAAAGTTAGATGAATTAGAGAAAGAGATAGAAAATCATGACAATCAATTAAAAAAGAAAGAAAAAAAAATTGTTGATTTACACAACCAACTCGAAACATCGCAAACTAATCTAGAAAAAATTACAGCACAAAAAAATCAAATTTTATTTTTTGGCTCAGCATTAAGTAAGGGTGTTTATCAAGCTACGATGTGGGGAATTGTTGGTGTTCTTGTAGTCATTTTAATTTTAATTATCCTTAGATTTAAAGTGAATAGCAATACTACTACCCATGCAAAAAAACAACTTGAAGCAGTTGAAAAAGAGTTTGAAGATTATAAAAGAAAGGCGCTAGAGAAACAACAAAAATTAGGAAGAGAATTGCAGGATCAGAAGAATTTGGTTAACAAACTCAAAGCTAATAAACAATAATATGCGCATAGACATAATTAGCGTTGTTCCAAATCTTCTAGAAAGTCCGTTTAGTGCTTCTATTTTAAAACGTGCTATTGATAAAGGCCTTGTTGAAATTCACTTACATAATTTAAGAGATTATACTTCCAATAGCTACAAACAAGTAGATGATTATCAATTTGGAGGTGGAGCGGGAATGGTTTTAATGATTGAGCCAATTGATAAATGTATTTCTCAATTGAAGTCAGAACGTGAATATGATGAAATCATTTATATGACTCCCGATGGTGAACAAATGAAACAGGGATTAGTAAATACTTTATCGCTTAAGAAAAATCTTATCATTTTATGTGGTCATTATAAAGGCGTAGATGAACGCGTAAGAGAACAGTTTATTACTAAAGAAATATCGATAGGCGATTATGTACTATCGGGAGGCGAATTAGGTGCGGCGGTTTTGTGTGATTCCATCATCCGCTTAATTCCTGGGGTTTTAGGCAACGAAACTTCTGCTTTAACCGATTCTTTTCAGGATCAACTTTTAGCCCCTCCTATCTACACCAGACCCGCTGAATACAAAGGCTGGAAAGTTCCTGAAGTTTTAACCTCTGGAAATTTTACCAAAATTGAAGATTGGCGTGACGAACAATCCTACCAAAGAACAAAAACAAGAAGGCCTGATTTGCTGGATGAGGAATAGGCGTTTCTATAATTGAAAAGAATCTATGGAGTTCTAGTCTTTATAGAAATAACACCCATTAAACCATAAAATGAAACTAATAAATCCTCTCTTTTTTGATAGATGTCGTTAAAAAAATAAACCCTAGCTATAGCTATGCTTGATTTTTCTAATTTAGATAAAGAAAAAAATCCTTCTCGAAACGGTCGGGTCAGGCTATTTTCTTTTACATTCATTTCAAATAATAACTAATATTAACTAAGTAACATTAAAGCTTCTCCCATTCTTTAATCAACATATCAATCCCCTGCTCTCCTTCTTTTGGAAATCCTGGATGAAAAGCTTTATCGGTTGAGGCTTTCCAAGGACCTGTTTTATTTTCAAAAACAACAAAGAAATCGGTTGTAGGGACTATGGTGTGCCAAGTTTCTTCAGACAGCCAAAGCATAGGCTTCTGATTAGCATGCATTTGATAAACTTCTAAAACCTCACCTTCGTCTGTAAAAGTAATGAGTTTAGCTTTTCCTTCGAGTACAAAAAACGACTCCCCTTTCTTGGTGATTTGATGGTTTTCATCTTTCACATAATGCCGATGAGGAACAACATACGTCCCTTTGCAAAATACATTAATCATGGTATGTAGAAAAGCCTCGTGGTTAGGATGAAGCGAATGTAAATAACGCTTTCGTTGGCTTGCTTTTGCTTTATTTTTAAGGTCTTTTATTAAATTTGTATCAACTTGAACAACCATAATTTTATTTTACTCAAAAATACGTTTTTCTTTTTTCTAAACGATACAAGAATTTGGTTAATGATTTCTCTTTCTAATTTTGCGCACCCATAAATCTGTTTTAAATTATTGAACCTAGATAAGTTCGTGATGGAGGTTAATTTCTGCTTTTCTACAAACATACAAACTCGCTGAGGTCGGTTTTAGAATGAATAATTTCGATTAAATTTGCTAGAATCAAAAAAAGAAGTAATTTTGCACACGCTTAAATTAACCTCTGGCGAAATCCGTGAATGTTGCTTTAAGGATAACAATTAATATATTTTAGAAATGGACTTAATTAAATACGTTCAAGACGAATTTGTAGAAAAGAAAGATTTTCCTGAATTTCAAGCGGGTGATACCATTACTGCTTATTACGAAATTAAGGAAGGGCAAAAAACAAGAACTCAGTTTTTTAAAGGAACTGTGATTCAAGTAAAAGGTTCTGGTGCTACCAAAACTTTTACCCTTAGAAAAATGAGTGGTACGGTTGGTGTTGAAAGAATCTTCCCAATGAATTTACCTGCACTTCAAAAAATTGAAGTAAACAAAAAAGGTAGTGTGCGTAGAGCAAGAATTTACTACTTTAGAGAACTTACTGGTAAGAAGGCTCGTATTAAAGAAAAGAGAAGAATGTAATTTTACTCTTGATCTCATAAAAAAAAGTCCTCAATTTGAGGGCTTTTTTTATGCTTTATTATTGATTAGACTTTTGCTCTTTTTGCTCCTTAAGTAAATCTCTGATTTCAGCAAGTAAGAGTATGTCTTTTGGAGTAACTTCATTCGGATTTGATTCGTCTTCAGATTCTTTTTTAAGCTTGTTAAACAATCGAATGACCAAAAACATAGAGAACGCAACAATGAAAAAATCGAATGAGTTTTCTATAAACGTACCGTAATTGATGGTGATTTCTTCTCTTACTGAAGTGTCTTTCACAACTTTTGGAGCTTGAATAACCCATTGAAAGCTTGAAAAATTTACTTGTCCCGTAAAATAACCTATGGGAGGCATGATGATATCTTTTACCAAAGAAGAGACTACTTTACTAAAAGCGCCTCCAATAATTATTCCGACAGCCATGTCGAATACATTTCCTTTTACGGCAAACTCTTTAAATTCTTTTATTATTGATTTCATGTACATCCGATTTTTATAGCTTAAACTCTCTGTAAAATTAATTCAAATTTATTTTTCTAATGAAATAAATAGTGGAAATGTCATAATAAATCTAATATGCGACTTCTCTGGTGTCGTGATATTTTGGACATAAACGAGTTGGCAACAAGCTAAAAAAATAACTCAAAAAAAACATCAAAATGATTAATTCGTATATTTGACAAAAAATAACGAAAATGGATATTCAAACAAGAAAAATAAAATTTATTCAAGAGTTTTTGAAACTTCAAAACGATGAGCTTATATCTAAATTCGAAAAAATACTCAAAAAAGAGAAAAAGTCATCTAATGAACTTATTGAAAATCCGATGACAAAAGAAGTTTTAAATGACAGAATTGAAAAATCTGAATCGGATTTTAAAAACAAACGATTTAAAAAGACCTCTGAGCTTCTAACAAAATATCAATAATGAAATATGAGGTTATTTGGTCAGAATTCTCTGAATTTCAACTTGACGAGATTTTGAATATTACGAAAATGAAACGAGTTTAAGCCTTGCAATAGAAATTATTCAAGGCATTTTAAACAAACCTGAAATACTTCGAAAAAGTCCTTTTATTGGACAAAAAGAACCACTTTTAAAAGAAAGAAAAATAGAATATCGTTATTTGGTTTTTAAAAGCTTCAAGATTATTTATTCTGTAGATCAAAAAAATGCAGAAATCAGAGTTGCGGATGTTTTTGATACAAGACAGTTTCCTGAGAAGATAAAAAGAACGAAATAAAGCCAGTTGCCAACAGCGCATAGCAAAAACCTGCCTTTGCCGGTCAGGCAGGTGGCGAATTTATTGCTGAAACGATTCCGAAGCGTTGGTAGTGTGTTTTTAGAAACTTATAATTTAACCGAAAAATTTGCGCGTTTTAGCTCGCTACTTTCGTTATACGCAAGACGTTAAAAATTATGCGACTACCCTGGGTTGATGATGAAGAATGATTTCTAATTTCTCCACACATGCAAGTCTCCTAGGGCCGGGAGAAAAACAATGGTTTTTGTTTTTCAAATTCCTACCTTATTATTTAAAACCTGAGTTCGATTATAATCACAAAGTCAAAATCAATAAGGATATTCAGTTACAAGGCAATTTTTTGAAGGATAGCCTTAGCTATCGTGATTAAAATTAACGCAGTAAATGGATGTTCTTATTGAATAAGATAGAGTAATCAGTTTTAAACAGCAATCTACTTTACTTTTTTACTCCGCAATATCCAGCTATTACGTCTTAAAAAAGTTCGTATCTTACTATTTAAAACAGTTTTGACAAAGGGAGAATAACCGAACTCAGGTTTAAAAACAAAACCTGTTACAAACCCAAATGTTATTTGCGTTAGGGATGGAAGCGGTAGCTTGGTGAAACAAAAAGCTTGTTTTTAGCGCATTGCCAAAGCGACCATAGAAGCTCTTGGCAAGGTGACTAAAAACTGATTTTTGTGAACCAACTTTAGCGGACAGCCCGTTTAAACGCCAAAAAAATCTTCTAAAAACAAGTTGTCTTTTATTGAGAAATCTTGTCGAAAGTGATTTTAGAATCGTGGTAAATTTTGTGGGTTTGAGTTTGGTAATCGGAGGCTTTTGCTTTAAAAATATTATCTACGAAATTCTGTGGATTTCTGTCAATGTAAGGAAACATGGTACTTTGGACTTGAATTTGCAATTTGTGTCCTTTCTTGAAGGTGTGATTAATGTCTTGAAGTATGATATCTACTTCGGTTTTCGTGTTGGGTTCAAAGGCTTTGGGTTGGTCAAATCCGTCTCTGTAACGACCTCTAAACACTTCACTTCTCACCATCATGTGGTAATTGCTCATTTGTAGATGGTCTTGCATTTCTCCTGTATTTTCTGCCTCATGCGGATGCACGTCCACTACCTTTACAATCCAATCGGCGTCGGTGCCGGTAGTTGCCACTTTGAGTTGGGCTAGAATTTCACCGCTTAATTTGAGGTCTTCTTCCAAAACTTCTGTTTCATAAATCATTACATCGGGTCGCCTAGCGGCAAAACGCTGATCATCGGTCATGAACTTTCTTGGTGTAAAAGTTACTTTAATATCTTCGGTAAAAGGTACTGGCTTGTTGATATCGCTTACAAATTCATCAAAACCTTGGGTTGCGGTTGAGGAAAGTGTCTGATTTGCATTAAGGTAAAAACTTTCTTTTTCAATAGCTTTTGGAGGCCATTGCTCGTAACTATTCCATTCTTTTTTTCCTGTATCAAAAACATAAGCTTCGGGTAAGTTATTTTTGCCTTCTCCTTTTAAGAAATAATTAAAAAATGGAGTTTCAATATCTTTTTGGTAGTTTTTAGAAATATCATCTCCAAAATAAATATTCCCAACTGCTTGTCGCTTGCTTTGTCTAGCCCAATCGCCATGACTCCAAGGGCCAAAAACTAGGGTATTGTGATTATTACTGTTTTTTTCTAAGCTTTTGTAGATATTGAAGGGGCCGTAAAGGTCTTCAGCATCAAAAAGTCCACCTACGGTCATTACCGCTGGCTCAACGTTTTTCATGTGTTGTACTAATCCACGCGATTGCCAAAATTCGTCATAATCGGGATGATCTTTTAATTGTTGCCAAAACACATTATCTTCTCCATAATAGTGGTCTAAATTAGAC
Organism: Psychroflexus maritimus; assembly: GCF_011089875.1. Classification (GTDB taxonomy): domain Bacteria; phylum Bacteroidota; class Bacteroidia; order Flavobacteriales; family Flavobacteriaceae; genus Psychroflexus; species Psychroflexus maritimus. The sequence continues at coordinate 36,025 of NZ_JAANAS010000035.1, forward strand.
AAAGGTCCCACGTCTAAAAAAAATTGGTAAGCATCTTTTGTACCGATATCTGGAATGGAATACCAAGGCTGATTGGTAGGCGCTGATTTTTCATAACCAAAAAGCGATGTTGCAATCCAATAACTGAGCAAGTATGCGCCATTGTGGTGAAAATCATCAAAGTAGAAATCGCCTATAGGTGCTTGAGGAGAAGCGGCTTTAAGTGCAGGATGTCCAGAAAGGACAGAAAAAGCGGCATAATGGCCTGGATAAGAAATTCCCCAAGTACCAACATTTCCATTATTATTTTGCACATTGTTTACTAGCCATTCTATAGTGTCGTAAGTATCTGAAGCCTCATCGGTTTCCTTTCCTTTTTTGTTGGGATTGAAAGCGCGCATATTATCATAAGTTCCCTCGCTCATCCAACGTCCGCGCACATCTTGGTAAACAATGATGTTTCCTTCTTCGGCTAAGTAAGGATTGGGACCAATGCTTTTGCGAAATTGATCTTCTCCGTAGGGGCGGCAACTGTAGGGAGTTCTTTGGAATAGAATGGGATACGATTTAGAGGTGTCTTTAGGACTGTAAATGGTGGTGTGTAATTTTACACCATCACGCATTTCAATCTGAACTTCTTTCTTGTTGTATTTTTCTTCAACATTTACTTGAGCAACAGCTAGTTGAACAAAAAAAACTATTAATGAGGTAAGTAGTAGTCTAAATCTTTGGTTCATAATAAAAATTTTGCTCTAAATTAGTTTGTTTTTTGTAACAATTAAATTTGAATGATAGTTTTTTACGCTATTTAACCTCAGGTTAAGAAATTTGATTTATTTCGAACCTGAGTTCGATTAATAGTATTAATAGGTTTAAATGAGAAATTCAAAATAAACAAAAAGAGAGTTAGGTTTTGATAGTCTTAGCGATAAGGTGTTAATCATTCTTATCGATGTTAGGATTTAGTCATTTTTTTTTGTTAAGCATTTGTTTTGCTTTTTCTAAGTCTTCAGGCGTATCAATACCCACATTAGGAGTTGTGGTGGTAATCATTTTTATTTTTTTACCATGCTCTAAATACCTGATACATTCTATTTTTTCAGTGGCTTCAAGCGGGGTTTGATTTTGGTGGTAAAATTCCATCAAAGCTTTTTTTCTGAAAGCGTAAATACCGATGTGTTTATAGTAATCTACCTTCAAACCTTTTTCTCTAGGAAAAGGAATTGGCGATCTTGAAAAATACAAAGCAGTATTATTTAAATCGGTAATTACTTTAACATTGTTTGGATTTTCGATTTCTTCTTTAGTGGTGAGTGGGGTTTTTACTGAAGCTAAATCGATTTCTTTTTGGAAATCGGCCTCAAAAACTTGAATAAGTTCTTGTAACACTTCTTTATTGGTAAAAGGCTCGTCGCCTTGAACATTAATTACAATATCGGCATCAATGGATTCTATAGCTTCTGCAATTCGGTCACTTCCACATTCATGCTCTTTTTTACTGATGATAGCTTTACCGCCGTGGGCTGTGATCTCCTTATAAATTACTTTTGAATCAGTTACTACAAATACTTGGTCAAAAAGTTTTGTTTTTAATGTAGCTTCATAAGTTCTTCTTATAACGGATTTACCTTCTAAATCTTTCATTAGCTTCCCTGGAAACCTTGAAGCTTCGTAACGGGCAGGAATCATTGCTATTATTTTCATCTGTTTATTTTATTGTTTTTCAATGGTCAGATGCGACACGTATAATCATCCTCTTGTGTGTAGAAAATTTGTACATGCGTGTTTCATCTGTTTATATTATTTGCATTTTAGTTGTCAGTTGGCGGATGACGGTTGTAGGTTATCTGTTTTCTTATTTCTAACTTCTAACCTCTTCATTCTAAATTTCTCATATCTAATTACTAACCTCTTCATTATAATTTCTTTATTCTTAATTCTTTATTTCACGCAAAGCACACAGAAAAATTTGTTTACTGTTCAAGAATTCTTAATTCTTAATTCTTTGTACTTAATTCTTTTTTTACGCTTTAATCACCGCAAAGACGCAAAGCACACAGAGAAATTTGTTTACTGTTCAAGAAATCTTAATTCTTAATTCTTAATTCTTAATTCTTTATACTTAATTCTTAATCTTCACCTTCAAAAAAATCGTCTTTAAAACCGATTAAGTATAATTTATTTTGGGCTCGGGTTATAGCGGTATAAAGCCATCTTAAGTAGTCTTTATTTACTCCATCACGTAAATAAGGTTGTTCTACAAAAACGGTTGGCCACTGGCCCCCTTGCGATTTATGACAGGTAATGGCGTAACTAAATTTTACCTGTAATGCATTAAAGTACTTATTCGCTTTCACTTTCATGAATTTTTTGTATTTTGATCGTTCGTTCTGGTAATCTTTCATCACTTCTTCGTAAAGTTGATTGGATTGCTCGTAGGTTAATGAAGGTGCATTAGCGTCTAAAGTATCCAGAATTAATACGGTTTCAAAAGCTTGCATTTTAGGATAATCAACCATTTGCACTTTTACTTCCGCAAAGCGAAAACCATACAAATCCTTAAAGTTAAAAATCTCTAGAATTTCGATAATATCTCCATTAGCAATAAAACCTGCTTCCGAATTTGGTTTTACCCAGAAGTAGTTATTCTTGACCACCATTAGAAAATCGCCTGGGGCAATTTCATCTTCACGGTATAAAATTCGCGCTCTAATTTGTTGATTGTATAAGTTAGCTCGTTTGTTAGAGCGAACAATAATAGCTGTATCTTGATGCCCGTTATTGTGATAGGCATCATTAATGGCGTCCATAATTTCATAGCCATCTACCAATCTTTGCATATCGGCTTTTCCAGTTAATTTAAATTGAAAATCAACATAAACTTCATCCTGAATAGCGTCTCTAATTCTAGTGGCGTTTAATAATATATCGCTTTCCAATTCTTGTCTTACCACTTCGTCTAGCTCTACACCAACTACTTCCATTTGAAACTGCATAGCTAGTAATTTTTCATCTAAAGCCGGGCTTAACTCAGCTTTTACGGGAGGTAATTGGGCAGTATCACCAATAAAAATTAGTTGGCAGTTTTCGCCAGCATAAACATATTCAACTAAATCTTCCAGCAGCGAACCTTTACTAAAAAGCTCGTCTCCCGTGGGTAAATCTGGAATCATAGAAGCTTCATCAACAATAAAAATAGTGTTTTTAAATTTATTTTGTTGCGCCACAAAACTAACTCCCCCACCACTTGTTTTTTTGGGGTAATAAATTCTTCTGTGAATAGTTTGAGCCGACTGATTAGAATAATTTGAAATTACTTTAGCTGCTCGACCTGTAGGAGCGGTAAGAACAAGTTTTTTTTTGACCTTAGCGATGTTTTTCACCAAAGTTCCAATCATGGTTGTTTTTCCTGTACCGGCATAGCCTTTTAGTACATAAATATAATCGTTGTGTTCTTGAACAATAAATTTAGCTAAAAGCTGAAGTCCTAAATCCTGTTTTAAAGTTGGTGGATGACCTAAATCTTGTTTTAAAAGTTGATAAAATTTCTTTTCTTCCATAAAATTGATAAAAACTCAAAGTTAATCTTTTAAAATGAATAAAGATAAAATAGTAACTCCTATTATACTAATTCAAAAAAAAAGACTTAAGAATATAGGTAATGATCAAGTTAAATAATGGTTTTTAAAAAAAAATTAAATTTAAAGTGGAATTTACAAAGCGAAACTTTCTTAAATCAAAAAAAATTGTAGTTTTGTCTTATTAAGAAACAAACAAACAAAACTGATGTTAGAAATTGCTATTTACATTGTAGTAGGTATTTTAATTGTATTTGGATTAGTTAAAGTAATTGACAACTACTTACCCAAGAAACTTAGACCTATATTATCTTTTGTTTTAATCGTAGGAATTGGCGTATTAGCTTATATGAATTACAAAGCCATTTACGGCCCTGTAAAATTTAACAAGGTAAAAGAAAAACGTTATGCAGAAGTTATTGACAAATTGAGAGATGTGCGAAAAGTTCAAATGGCTCATCAAGAAATTAACCGTAGCTATGCCAAAAATTTTGATCAACTTTTACGCTTTTTAGATACGGCTGATTTTGTAATTACACAACGAAGAGATACTACCTATCTTGACAAAGAGTACGCTAAAAATTATGGGGTTGATAAATATATAGACGATTATGTTGTTGATACTTTAGGCTTTAAAAAAGTTAAGGATTCCTTATTCGGAAAATCAGATAGATATAAAACTATGATGGAGGTTCCGTTTACCGATGGAAAACAAATGAAAATGAATGCAGGCTTAATAGACATTAAAGGGGTTAATACACCTGTTTTTAAAGTTGAAGTTCCTAAAGAATGGATTTTAGCAGACCAAGACAAGGATTTATTAAACCAAGAGATGCAAACAAAATCTGTTGATGGAATTAACGGAGAGTCTATTATTGTTGGTTCTATGGACGAAATAAGCACCAGTGGTAATTGGCCAACAACCTATGGAAAACAAAATTAATCATAATCACATAAAAAACAATTTATCCATTCTGATTCGTCAGGATGGATTTTCTTTTTTAAATTATAAAGAGTCTTTAAATGGAGAAGAATTATTGCATTTTAATTTAGGTGAAAATCAATCAAAAACCCCTGAAAATCTTCTTTCGCTTATCAGTCAAGAAATTGACAAAGATTTCATTGAAGCTAATGCCATAGAAAACCTTCATATATGTTACCATAATTCGTTGTTTAGCTTATGCCCTACAACCTACTTTGATGAGAAATCAGCTTCAGACATCATAAAATATAACACCAAAATTTTACCTGGAGACTATTTAGCTTCAGATGAAATTAAAGAAGCGAACCTAACAATTACTTACATACCATTTAATAATATTAATAACTACTTTATTGACCTTGTAGGAACTTTTGATTACCAGCACCTACTAGAACCGCTTATCAAAATCAATATAGAATTGGATCAAGAAAGAGAGCGGATGCTTGTTTATGTTGAAGCTAATTGTATAAGTCTTAGTGTGTTTCAAGGAAAAAAACTAATTATGGCAAACAGCTTTAATTATCAAACCCAAGAAGATTTAGCCTACTATATTCTTTTTTGTATAGAGCAAACTAAATTAGATAGAGAGGAAATGATTCTATTAATTTTTGGCAAATTAGAAAAATCTAATAAGGCCTATAGCTACTTGTATAATTACATCAAACACGTAGATTTTTTATTTAGTGAAATAGAATATACCTTCACTGAAATCCAGCTTAAATCATTTCAACTTTTATTCGATAAAAATTATGCGCATAGTCTCAGGAAAATATAAAGGCCGAAGAATAACTGCTCCAAAAAACATTCCCGCAAGACCTACTACCGATTTTGCTAAGGAAGCCTTGTTCAATATCCTCAACAATCAAATCTTCTTTTCAACCATAGAAGTAATTGATTTATTTGCTGGAATTGGAAGTATTTCTTTAGAATTTGCTTCGCGAGGTACAAAAACAATAGTAGCCGTTGATAGCCACTCTGGGTCTTGCCAGTTTATTAAGGAAACAGCCGAGGAACTTGAAGCCCCAATTCAAGTAATTCAGTCGGATGTATTTGATTTTTTAAACAAAACTCCAATCATATCAGATTTAATTTTTGCCGACCCGCCCTATAATTTTGAGGTGGAAGAAGTAGAACAAATTACAAAACTAGTTAAAGAAAGAAAACTGCTAAAAGAAGAAGGCATGTTAATTATAGAACATTCAAAACACACCAATCTGGACTCATTACATGGATTTAAAGAAAAACGAAAGTACGGGAGTTCTAGCTTTTCTTTTTTTGAATTTAACTAAAACGTCTCGCGGCTTGCTATAGTGGCGGGCAAAATAGCAATTCACTTTCGTTTCAATTCTCAAAGTTAATAAATTAGCCTAAACCTCTCGTTTCAACTCCAAAGCCCCGCCATTGTTGCAAACCGCTGTTGTGGTGCGTTTTTTTACGCTGACATTGGTTTCACGTTGATTTGACCACCAATAGCCCTCAATACTTTCATTATTGTACCAAACTGTGGCTTTGCTCCATCAGATAATGCTTTATAAAGGCTTGGTCTGCTTGGTCCGACATTTGAAGAAAACGCAGATTACAGGGAAGCTGAATCTGCTGCTCTTTAAGCTGAAAGTATCGCCAAAGACAGAACCAATCTCAAAGAATGCTTAGCTGAAAATAAAGATAAACTTTCTCAAGTTGAAAGTAAAACATCAAGAGCAAATAAGTGCTAATCATTTAGCCATTTTAAACCAACCAAAATCCTTTGTAGTTTTGCAAAGGATTTTAAATTTAAATTAAACTGTTTCTTCAGAAAATAAAATAAAAAAGCCGTGAGTGGATCACGGCTTTTTTATACTCAGGACTTTTTAGTCACAATTTTGGTCAAATATTTGTTCGAGTTCAGTTGCGCTATTGGCTGCAACCTGCGTACCATCTGCAAGATTTACATTTACAGGATAAACAAAGTCAATAAACACAAGACCAGAAACATTAGCCGTTAAATAGCTAATTAAACCTTGTTCATCAACAGTGACTTGAGACGTAGCAGCAGCATCATTTTCATCTGCTATTATAATGTCAACTGGAAATTCTAAGCTGGCACATGGTAAAGTCTCATCTGGAAAATCAACCGGATCAGGTTCAGGCATAAGCGAAGAAACATCTATTGAATTATCTTCTTCTTCAAATATAACGTTGGAGCTCTGACAATCTTTAAAATAATCGGCAAATACGGTATAGTTAGACACTTGCGCAACATCTGCAGTATCTGCATCTATAGGTTTTACTAACACAGCAGCCACAAAAATGAGTTGTACTCCTTGCCCATATTCCTGTTCAGCAATCTGTTCTAACAGGATAACCGTATCTTCTATGCTTATTCCGCTTTCCAAAGACCAACCAGTAATTAGAATGCCATCTAAAGAGTTATTATTAGCATCAAACAATTCATATGCTAAGAGCGCTCCCTGAACACCGCAATAAGAGGGGTCAATATCAGAGCTTTTATACCATGTGATGTCATCATTAAATTCCTCTGCCTCCTCGCTATTGCCACCTGTATTTGTAACCAACCTCTGCGAAAGTTCGGTAGAAATCTGTGATTGTGGGTCTTGCTGTTCTAAAACTTCATTATCATCAGAGCAACTAAACGTCGTTGCTAAAATGAAAATAAATACTACTAAATTTGTAATTCTTCTTAATCCTAACATAATTTTTAATTTTTAAGGTTATTATTCACCCTTTAAGCGTTTAAAGATTAAAATACCCTACTTAGAAAACTTAAAAAAATCATAAAGTCCATAAAATACCCAAATTAGCTGTAAATCCAAGACCAACATTATCGATTTGCTGAATGTTTTGCTCATTTATTCTGTTGAGCCTGAAGTTCTTTCTTAATAAGTTGTGCTTATCGGTGAGGTTAATAAAACCGAGTGATATTTTAAATTTTCCCGCTCTTTCAGTATTAAATCGATATTGTAACGATGAGTCTAATCTAAAATAATCTGGAAGTGTACCCGAATTGGCATGTTCAAAATTAATTAGATTTCTATTAGACAGTTCTATTAAAGGCAAGTTTGTATTTGTTGGCGTAAAAGGTAAACCCGTGTGGTAATTTAATGCTATGGAAAGGCTCCAGTTTTTGTATTTAAAATGATTACCCCAAGTGATTTGGTGATTGAGATTATTATTACCCCTGAATTCCTGACTGCCAAAACTCAGGTGTTCATCTGTATGGGCGTAACTCAACCAGGTATTCAGCCATTTGTTTTTAAAATACATATGAAACAACACCCCATAGATTCTTGAATCCCCTGTAAGTATATCTTCAAATTGATCTTCATTTTGAAAACGCTGATCGTTTGTAGAAATACCGTTTAGCCCTCTATTATAGATACTGGCGTAACCACCAACATTATTCAATCGCCATTTTAGCATGACTTCAACTTGATAGGTTTGCTGCAAGGGAGGTGAAATACTATCTCCGCTTACGACCCATCTTCGCTTTTCAATGCCCAGAAAATTTTGATCTAAATCTATAATCTGCTTAAAGTTTTGAGATTTAGCTTCACCGCGAAGAACTACGCCTATATTTTTATTTAGGTTGTAATCGACCTGAAATCGTGGTTCAATCCTCAATTTATCATCTCTCTGAAAATATGCAGTCCTAAAGCCGGTGTAAAATTTCCATTTGTCTTTACGAAAGCTATAGGAACCAAAACCAGAATAAATATTACTAACCTGTCCTAAATTGAGGAAAGCTTCGGTAACAGTATTATTAAAACGATTAAAAACCACGCTGCCTTCAAAGTCTATACCCACTTTAAATACACTGTTGGGGTTTTGCTTTTGCCATATAAATTGAGTGACATAGTTTTCAACGGTATTGGATTGAGTCGTGTCTAAATTTCCCGAAAACGTATTGTTCATGCCTTCAGAAGCATGTCTGGAGTAATTTGATTTCAAAAAAACTCGTTCACTTTTATTTATGGAATAAGTGGCGTCTAAACCAATAGCTGCATTTTGATTGTTATAGTCACTTGTTTTAGTGTCTTGAATACTTATATTTTCTCTATAATCTAACCTGTTTTCAAACCAGATGCCTTGTACATTAATTCTTAATTTTTCTCCGAACTTTCGTTTGATCTGAAATTGAGCATCCTGATAATAAAAATCAGCTTCGCGAGTGATGTTGTCAGACAGGTCTGAATCTTCTGATAACTCAAGATCAGTATCTCTGTAAGCTTTTTGGGTGTAAGATTGAAACGTAGGTGAATCAAAAACATCGGTAAACGACCTTTGGATAGCAAAAGCAAACTCGGTATTTTCATCTAAAGCCAGACGGGTAAAAGCCTGACTGCTAAGCGCATTTATTCCAACACCATAGCTATTATTATCAGCTATTTTCTCATCAAAGTTTAGTTTAATTGTTCCGGTTAGAGCATTCCCGAATTCTGCCGGAGTGGCATTGTCTATCACGCTAATCTTTTGAACTAAATTTTCATTAAAAGCTGAAAGCAAACCAAAAAAGTGGGAGTTCTGAAACATTCTTATGCCATTCCAGAGCACCAGGTTCTGATCATTGATTCCACCTTTTATATTTAATTCGGCGACGGATTCTACGTTAGTTGAAATTTGAGGGAGATTTAACAAGCTTACAAAAGCATCCTGTTGCGTCTGACCAGCCAATAGAGGCATTTTTTTGATATCAACTTGAATATGATTATCCCGATTGATATAAATACTATTGGTGTATAAGGCTTTCAGGTTAACAGCCTCTAAATTGATTTGCTTAGGATTCATTATTACCGAGATTTGCTGTGGGGAATCTTCAGTAATTATCAACTTATAATCTTCATGATTGAAATGAGAAAGAGTAAATTGAGCAGGAAACTGTTTTAAATCTAAAAACAAGTGACCATAAACATTAGTAGATTTATTATAAGGCTTTATATAAGCTCCGACTATAGGTTCTTTTGCAGAAGTTTTAAGTGTTATTTTATGGGAATATGCTTTAGATACAATCCAAATTCCGTTGGAATACTTACTAAAGTCTATCCCATTAGTCAATTTTATCAGTCTCCTGAATTGACTGAAAGTCTTGGGCAGACTATCTGTGCAATTCAGCTGTTTTAAATCTTCAGACGCATAATTGAAAGAAACGCCGTATTTATTTTCAGCCTTGGTTAATATAGTGGTGCAGGAAATTTGATTAGGGATGTTTTGGGAATACAAATTGAAACAGCAGAAGAATATGACGAAAGAAAAGAACCTTAGAAATTTCATTAGTCTTTTGCTGAGCTGATTTCAAATGTAGAACTATTTAATTTTTTATAGTTAAGGTCAAGAGAACGGCAGACCAAATCTATAATATCTTCCGCTTCCATATCATGGTTGTAGGCACCTGTAAAATTTATGCTGTCTGAAAGTTTTAGCTTGATTTTGATATTTTTTTGCTTTTCAATGTCAGCAATAACTTCTGCCAGTGGCGCACTTTCAAAACTTGAGCGTTTCATTATCCAATTTGGCTTTGCAGTATTGACAAGTCTAATTTTTTGTTTTGCATTATCTATGCTCTGTCCGGGCTCTAAAACAACTTCTCTATCTGAAAAATTGACTTTGACTTTTCCGGTATAACAAGTCACAGAAAATCGGCTATTCCTGGATGCTACATTAAATGTTGTGCCTAAAACCTGAACCCTTCCATTAGGCGTTTCTACTGTAAAGGTTTTGCCTTCCTCTACATCAAAGTAGGCTTCACCTTTAAGGGCAACAATTCTTTCATCCTCCCAATTGTCTTGATTGAAAGCAATATTAGACATGGCATTTAACCTGACCTGGCTATCATCCGGTAGTTTTATAAAATCTTCTTTAGCCACAGAACTGGTAATACTGGTCATGTCTTGATCAGTTCCGTTATAGGTTAATATAAACAATGAAGTTGATAACAATACGATTAAGACAGCGGCTATTTTCAAAAAAGGAAACTCTGATTTATTTTTGGATATGGTCTTTTTCTGCTGAAGACGTTCAAATTCTTGTTCAACATCAAAATCTGGTTTGGGTAAATCTTCTACTTCTTCCAGTGTGCTTTTCCACGCCTGAAATTCTTCCTCAGAAAGTTTACGCTTTACCTCTTCAATATCAATTTCTCTATTGAGGTATTGGTGGATGATATGTATGTTTTTATCCTTCATCTATATATTAAACGCACAGCCTTTAAAAAACCCTACCTTATTTTTCGATTTCTTTTCGAATGGTCTGTAAAGCTATGCTGATTCGTTTTTCTACGGCTTTTACCGAAATTTCTAATTCTTCAGCAATCTCTTTATATTTCAGACCCTGTACCCTATTCATCAAAAATGCTTCCTTACTCGCCTCAGGCATAATTGAAAGAATATAATTCATTTTTTGCTTTTTCTGGTCACTAACTTCTTCAGTTTTGTCTTCATTAAGAAAATCTTCGTTGGTGATGCTGAGGTGTTTGTTCTTTTTTCTCAAAATATCAACAACCCGATTTCTGCCAACCGTAAACACATAATTTTTAGCTTTAGCCTCCGGCACTTTTTTACAATTTTTCCAAAGTGTAATGAAGGCTTCCTGCATCCCTTCTCTGGCAATTTCAGTATTTTGATATTTCAAAAACAAAAACTGAAACAGCTGTTCACCAATATTGTAAAATAATTTTTTGTAAACTATTTCATTACAAACATCCGGATGTGATTTTTTTTCTTTCAATGCTTAAAAATAGAAAATTTTTGAAATTAAGTTGAATGTTTCTCTAAATATCCTTCAATTCTGTTGATAAGCGTTTGTAAATCATTGATGTCATCAAGAGCTTTGTTGCTTAATAATAGTTCAAGCTTGTATTGGTCTTCAACCAAAACCACCGGCAACTCAAAAGCCGGTCTAAATTTGGATTTATACAATTGTTGAAATTCGTCGGCATGTAAAAACTTCATCTCTGCTTTGGCGTTTTTTCGATATCTTTTCCAAGCTTTTTTTTCGCCTAAAGCATGATAAGTCAAATCGCATAATTTACAGGGATAGGTTTTGGGACTAAACATTTTATGCGCAGAATCCATCAAAGTATTTTTTAATCCCGAATCGGCGTTGTAAACAAAAATTAATTTTGGTTTTTCGCTTTTAGTGGTCATCATTCAACTCTAATTTTTCAGCAAAATAGGCACAAAAATCTTTCATGGTTTCACTCATTTTTTCATCTTGAGTGGCTTGGTAGTAGGTATCGCTCATCGTGACCAGAGTCTGATGAAAAAAATGCTTCATTTCGTCTACCGGCATGTCTTTGGTCCAAAGGTCTATTCATTCGTAGGCTTTCTTTAGATTTATGATCCCAAACCGAAAGAAAAGCGGCTTTGGCTTCTTCATTTTCAACTCCACCGTCCTGGGCAGACCAGTTAATGGCTTCCGGGATTTTATTTTCATCGGTTGTTACTCGTAATATGATATCGGAGGTCTTCTTCATATTCATTAAGGTTTATATTTAGATTGCTAAAATAAGATTTGTTCGTCTGTATTTATAATTTCTTCTATGCTCTTTTCCGGATGGCGCTCAGCATAAGCATTTACGATTTGCCACCCGAGATATTGCCCCAGTCTTGGCGGCGTTTCATTATCAATTTTGAGATAAAATTTGGTAAACGGCCCGGGCTTTAAAAATCGTCTTCTCAAATCTGATTTGGTGCTGTAAAGCAAATCACGCTCGACAAAATACTACCAAATCATAGTCTCATAAGTCATGGCCCATCTCCTACTGTTTACAATCTCCAAAATGTTCATCCGTTTCAAGTTTTTGGATTCGGAAAAGTATCTTGGATTTTGCCCGAATATCTTTCAGCTTTCTTATTCACTTATCAAATTCTGATGTTTTTTCAGTTATTATCATTCAAAATTGTATCCATTAAGATACAAATATAATCAATATTTTGGATTTGAAAAGAATTGTAATTTAATCTCAGAATTCGTTTTAAATGCTCCACAACTAATTTATCTTTAGTACAAATTTAAGAAAACAATTTTCGTTTTAATACAATTTAAAACAAATGAATTGTATTTTTACCTTATGGATGAAAAAAGATTTTATTTAGTTTATGATTTAGAAGAATTAAATCAAGTCTCATCAGTAGATGAGAAAAACATAAATGACTTTTTTTATCAGAAATATCAGTTTGAATCGGATTTTAAAACAAGCATCCCCGAAGAGTCGTTTGTTATACTCCTCCTTTCAGATAAGGAAAACAAAGAGTTTATTGAAAAAACCAAAGACAAAAAATTCAAAATAGGCTTTCTTCCTCATCAACAAAATTTTGAAACTAGAAATGGGTTTCAAATTTCAGAAAGTATAACAAATTGCCTTGAAGAATTTAAAGAAAATGATAAAGTAATCAACTCAGACTTACTCTATTGTAATGAGAAAGTAGTTTTTAATTATTTGATTATTGGAAGCTTAGTTACTACGTTTACTAAAAAAAGAACACAAAATAGATTTGTGTCCTTTATCAAGCAACTATGGGGATTACTTAAAAATTACAACAAAACAAAACCTAAAAAAGTTGAAATTACCGCAGATAAAAAGGACTCTTTTAGTACGGCTGTGGCAGAGGTTTTAATAACTCAACATGGGAAAAATTCGGTTATTTCTAGGCTCATATTAGAAAATTCTTATCTTAATGATGGGTTATTTCATGCTTTACTCTTTGCACCAAGAAGTTTTTCTGAAGTCATTTTTTCTTTTATCAAATCAAAATTTAGCTTAAGGCAATTTAAAGGGATTAAAGCTTTCCATTTTTTAGGCCACCTCAAAACCGACCAACTAAAGCTTAAATTTGAACAAAGCACAAAGTATAGTATAGACGGTGAAGTTCTTGAAACAGAGAATTTACTTATTGAAATTCAAGAGAGTTTTCAGCTTATTCCAAGTAAAAGTTTGCTTTTTACCAAAGAAGAAAAAAACAATAAAAAAACCTTTCGAACTGAAAACCTACCAAAGGGTGAAGCTATGACAGAAATGATTGGTAAACGATTACCACTTATTAAACACGCTTCAACAGAAGAATATAAAGAGCTTTTTACCACTTTAAGAGATAATGCTAAAACTAAATCCTCTTACCTTATTTTGATGATTTTATCTACGCTTTTAGCCACCTTTGGGCTTTTTGCAGATTCAACACCTGTAATTATTGGAGCGATGATTTTAGCACCGCTAATTTCTCCTGTAATATCTTTATCTATGGGAGTTTTAAGACAAGAAAAAAAAATCGTGCAAGATAGTTTGGTAACTATTGGTTCAGGTATTCTATTTTCTTATATAGCTGCTATCATCCTTACTTTAATTACACCTTTATATGCCATTAATAGCGAAATCAGTTCTCGTTTAGAGCCTAATTTACTTGATTTAGGAATTGCTGTGATTTCTGGAATTGCAGGTGCTTATGCGCATGCCAACACGGCCATCGCAAAAACCTTAGCTGGTGTTGCTATTGCTGTAGCGCTAGTTCCTCCTTTAGCTGTTTCTGCCATTGGTCTAGGTTGGGGAGAATGGAAAGTTTTCCTTGGTGCTTTTCTGTTACTTATCACTAACTTAACAGGAATGGTGCTAGCTGGCTCTTTTACCTTTTTATTAATGGGATATAGCCCGTTTAAAATAGCTAAAAAAGGTTTATTTATTTCATTACTTATTGTACTTTCTATTAGTGTACCCCTTGGCTACGGCTTTTTTCAAGTAGTAAAGGAAAACAAAATTGTTAATTCTGTGAACAGAATGGAGGTGAAAGATATGAGGATAAAGCAAGTAGAAGTAATTAACAAAAACCCTTTGAAGCTAGCCATTCAAGTGGTAGCCAAACATGAACCAGGAGATGAAGATATTACATTAATCAAAAAACAAATAGAAAGTAAACTTGGAAGAGAAGTACAGTTTGAAATGACTTTTAGCCTTGAGGTTAAGTAACTAAATAGCTAGTTGAAAACCTACAGCACCTAAAATAGCAACGCCCATTCCTCCTATTCTAACACCACGATATAAATGATTAACAAGCTGTTTTACTATAGGCTTTTTTATCTTCTATTCCTAGAATTCCGCTCCATTTTAAAGAAGATATTTCTTAACCACTATTTTCTTTCCCAATAAGAGAGTTGAAAACTCATTTTTTACCTGTAATCAAGGTTGCAGTTAGCTGATTCAATTTATTTGCTGCTTCGGTATTTTGGTAATCATGTAGTCCAAATATAAATTCCATATTGTTATAAGCTACATGAGTCACTCCGTCTTTAGTTTCGTATAATAACATTTTAAGAGGTAAATCAATTCCTAAACTTGGGCGTTCTTGCATTAAACTTGAACCCATTTCAGGATTACCGTACAACAGCAAGATACATTTACCTATTGAATAATTAGCTTCTTGTGCAAAACTTTGAAAGTCATGAGCCGCAATCAAATCAACTTCTTTATTTTTTTTAATTGCATGCAATATGCTTTTAGCTGTTTCATCAAAATTAGATGTACTTTGAAGAATTTCAATACCTTCTAATTCTTTGAAATTCAAATCTGAATTTTGAAAAGGCTTCTCCTGATTAGAAAGATTTTTCACAATTGAATTCAATACCCTTGAATTAGATTCCGCAGTTTGTATGCTCTCCTCTAACCCATATCTTTTAATCAAATAATGACCATCAACAAATTGAGCAAAATCATTGTTATCGTCTTTAAAAAAATGTATCCGCAAAGGAAGGTCTAGTGCTACTAAAGGGTTTTCGTTGATTAAAGGATTGATTAATTGATTGGTGTAAAGGTGATGAAAGGAGGAAAAATCAATGGTCATACCAACAGATTCAGCCTTTTCTTGATGGTCAAAGGTATTTGTTACCATCATTCCAGGATTCGCATTCATCAATTCATTAAACTTAACATAGAAATCATCTACTTCAATATTGAGTTTAAATTGAATTAAATGTGAAGATAAAGTTGATGTTAAATCAGATTCTCTATTTTCTTTACTTCCCTTCTTAGCATCATTTTCAGAAGATACCTCCGAAGACGATTTTTTTTCTATTACTGCTTCATTGGTTTTTATTTGTTTATTTTCTTCACAAGAAATTAAAAATAAAAGTACAAATAGTTTAAATAGTGAAAGAATTATAAAACGCATACACTCATTTTTTAGGAGTAAAAATAGGAAAAATCTTTTGGTGATGACCCTATCTAAAAGCGAAAGTTTAAAATGCTATTAAAAGAAGTTAAAGTAAAAATCAAAAACTTACTTTTGAAAGAAAAAGAAATGAAATACCAGTTTATTTTTTTAATGCTTACCTGCATTAGTGCTAATGCCCAAGAAATCGTAGGAAAATGGATTACAGTTGATGATAATACGGGTAAAGAAAAGTCGGTAGTTGAAATTTACGAGAAAGAAGATGGTAAACTATATGGTAAAATTATTGAATTTTTGGAAGAAGGAGCTCAACCTGACGACACCTGTGAGCATTGCAAAGGAAGTATGAAAGGTAAAAAATTAATGGGCTTTGAAGTCTTAAGCGGTTTTGAAAAAAAAGGCGACAAATACGAAAATGGAAAAGTTACCGATCCTGAAGCCGACAAAACATACGATTCAAAAATTTGGGTAGATGAAGATGATGCTTCAATACTAAAAGTAAGAGGATATGTCTCTTTTATTTATAGAACGCAAGAATGGAAAAGAAAAAAATAGAACAATTAAACAGATCTTAATCTTTTATGTTAGGGTAAAAAACGCAGCTATTATTCCTTAATGGAGGTTCTATGCTAGATTAAAGTATATTGAAAAACTAGATAACTTAATTCAAACTTTCACCGCCATCTACTTTAATCACAGTTCCATTCACCCAATTGCTCTCCGGAAGGCTAAGTAAATAAACTACGTTAGCTACGTCTTGTGGTGTAGTTAACCGTTGAAAAGGATTTTTTGTTTGCACTTCTTTAATCAATTGATCAATGTTTGGAATTTGTTTCAAAGATTCTGTAAGACAAACACCAGCTTCTATGCAATTAGAGGTGATCCCAAATTGAGCAAATTCTAGAGCAACACTTCTACTTGTAGCCTCTAAAACAGCTTTAGCAGCAGATACTGCTGCATAATTGGGTAAAGGCCTAGAGCTTCCTATACTTGTAAATGCTAGCACTTTAGCAGGCTTAGCAAATAATTTTTTAACGTGTAAAGCACTTACCCATTCGTATAAATTATATCCCATTGCCTGTAAGGTAATTTTAAAATCAGTTGAACTCAACTTATGCTTACCTTGCATTGGTTTCAAAGTTCCTTTTGAAACGCTATGCAAAAGCAGATTGATTTGACAATTTTTTTCAAGTAACTGATCTAAAAATACATCTCTTTTTTCTTCATTTAAGGCATCAAAATTGAAAGCCATTAAATCAAGTCCTTCATCATTTTTTTGCTGAATCTTTTGCTGAAATTCTTCACTAAAACTCCTTGAATCCCGGTAAATTATTATAACCGAATTACCTGATGAAGCTAATTTGCAAGCACTTGCCCATCCTAAACCTCGACTACCTCCCAATACTAAACTATAGACCGAATCTTTTTTAATTTCCATGTAATTACCATTTTAAAAGGAGCCGTTGCGCGGTAAAACCAGGACCAAAACTAAGCATAAGCCCATAATCATTTACTTTAGGTTGCTTCTCCAAAACATCCTTCAACACGTACAATACAGTTGCGCTACTCATATTACCAAATTCTCGCAACACCTTTTTAGTACTGCTAATGTCTTTTCCTAAATCCTTAAATAATGTTTCTACCGTTTGAACAATTTTTTTTCCTCCTGGATGAAAAATAAGATGTTCCAAATCATCTAAAGTTAAACCAAATTTTTCTAAGAATGGATGAAGAATAGCAGGAAAATGAGCCGTAATCGTTTCAGGAACAGCTTCATCAAGTACCATTTTAAGCCCTTGATTAGTCAAATCGAATCCCATCATATGGGTTTGGTCATAAAAATGATACATTTCACTTCCACAAATTTCTGGTCCTACAGCTTCTTCTTCAGAAGACATCAAAACACAGGCGCATCCATCGCCAAAAATAGCCGAAGAAACAATATTAGTCATTGAGGTGTCTTCCATTAAAAAAGTAGCTGTGGGAGCTTCAAAAGCAACAATTGCAGCTCTTTTACCAGGGTTAGCCTTAAGGAATTCTGAAGCATAGATCATTGCTGAAACTCCTGCCACACAACCCATTTCAGTTACTGGCAAACGCACTATTGATTGTTTTAAGCCAAATTCGTTAATTAAGAAAGCATCTAAAGAAGGAATCATTATTCCTGTGCAACTTACCGTAATTATATAATCTAATGACGAAGCTTTCCAATTTGAACTAGCCAAAGCTTTATTCATTGCTTTAGCCGCAATTATTTTGGCTTGCTTGGTATAAATTTTATTTCGCTCTTCAAAAGAAAGCGCACTAAATACTGTTTCTGGAGGCATAATAGAATAGCGCTTATTAACTTGAGCACCTTCAAAAATCTTAACTGCCTTCCTTCGGTAACGTTCATCTTCATTAGCTAACCAAAATTCAACTAAAGGAATAATGTCTTCCGTATTTCGGGAATAAGGAGGTTGAACTGTTTGTACATCTTGTAGTTTTACTTTCATTTAATGTTGTATTATCCATTGATATCTAAAAGCCCATTTCCAACTGATTTGATGCTTATTTTGTAAATGTAGTTTTTTAGCAAAATTAGTGAAATCATGCTTTTTGAATCCTCTTAGAATAGAAACCAATCCATCCTGGTGAGCCACTTTTGATTGAATAAAAAAAAGCGCGTATAATTGAAATAACCTATAGGCTAAAACACTTCTGTGCAAATCATTGATAACAATACCAAATGTAGTGTTTGCATACAAAACACGAATGAGTTTTAAGATTTCTTTTTCCTTAAAATGATGCATCGTTAACGAAGAAAAAACAACATCTGCATTGATGCGTTTAAAGTCTTCAGAAAAAACATCCATCACAAGGAATTTAATATTTTCATAATCAGCCGATTGACTTTTTGCTATTTGAACAATATGTGGGTTTGCATCAACTCCAATTAATTCAACTTGGTAAGGAGACGAGCTAAAATAGGTAGCTAGTTTTCTTAAACTTGCTCCACTTCCACAGCCAAACTCAACAATCTTAATTGGCCTTTTAACACTAATCGACTGTTGGTCAAAAATTTGCAAAATACCTTGAATAGTTACTTTATAGCCACCTAAATTATTGTTTACTCGGTCTATTGAACGTAACACTTTTTCAAGTTCTTTTCCTTGAAAATCAAATTCATCCATGAGTTCAGGAAGTTTAGACCTAAATTTTGTACTAATCATTGCAAAGGTTTTCCATGGGTTTGTTTAATTAATTGTTGAAAAATGAACTTATTGTTTCCTACCAATTGTAAAGCGAAGTTGGTAAGTTTTGGTTGCAATAATAGGTGCTGAAATAAATTTCCAAAAAAAAGCCTTCGCTTGAAACTTATTTTCCATTTTTTGGCAAAGTCTGAGTTCAATTTTAATCTGTTTTTGTGTCTTTGATAATCAAGAATACATTCTGAAACAATTTTTGCACTATGAATTGCCATAGCCATTCCATTTCCACAAAGTGGGTGTATCAAACCTGCGGTATCACCTATCATTAAAGCGTTTTTTTCAATGCGGGTTTTGTTTTCAAATGAAACCTGAGAAATAACTAGGCGTTTTTCAAAACTCAATGTTGCATTTTCAAAAAAACGCTTAAGGTATTCGTTTTTGCTAAGCACATTCTTTTCTAAGTCTTCAAAGTTTTTGAATTTTTGATACTGCTGAAGACGAATTAAATAACAACAATTGATGTGGTTTGTTTCTACTTTTGAAAGGCCACAATATCCGCCCTCAAAGTTGTGTAATTCAACTAAATTATCTGGAAATTCAGCTAATTGATAATGAGCTTTTACGCCCATCCAGGGTGTTTTATTTTTAAAAAAAGAACGTTGTAGCTGTCCATCTAAAACTGATCTTTTTCCATAAGCACAGACAAGAAGTTTAGAAAAAAACTTGGTGTTCTTGGTGGTAACTTCAAACTGCGAATCAATAAACGAATAGTCCATGACTTGATCAAAAACAAATTCTACGCCTAAGTTCTTAGCGTAGGTATAGAGCAGCCCATCAAAACCATATCTTGAAACACCAAACCCTCCTAGAGGCAATTTGCTTTTAATAGGTTTGCCAGTTAATGCTGTAAGTTGAAAGAAAGAAATTTCCTTATAGTCTAAATGATGTAAAGGAACACCAAGTGAGACTAAGTAAGACTTTATTTCGTTTGAAACATATTCGCCACAAACACGGTGAAATGGGTAAGCTTTTTTTTCAATTAAAGTTACCTTCACTCCTTCGTTCTGAAGATGAATAGCAGTAACTAAACCAGCTAGTCCTCCTCCTATAACAATAATTTCGCGATTAACCATTTGTCAAATATGAATGATTAATTTACAAAAATTTAAAAAATGGCCAGACTTTAACGAAAAGCTATCAATTGATAAAATAAAAAAGGTTGACTTGATTATGATTGAAACATCTGATAAAAAAATAATTGAAGCTGTTCTTCGTAAATACGCACCAAAATAAACACAAGTAGAGCAAAAATAACAAAGCTAATATGTGTTTTTTGTGTTCGGATTAAATTTATTCCTATTGCACCTAAAATAAGTGAGGGAAGACAAATCAAAAGATTAGGAATAAGCCATAAATCCTTACCAACGATAGCAAAGAATTTCATGAAAATAAAAATCGCAGAAAAGATAACTACAATTTTAGTTCCCGTAATGGCATATTTTTGTGATAAGATGGGTGGTTTTTTATCTTCCATGCAACAAAGTAAACAACTATTGTTTGAAAAAAGAATCTACAAACTCAATTTTGTCAAAGGTTTGTAAATCGTCTATTGCTTCGCCAACACCTATATATCTTACAGGGATTTGAAATTGGTCACTAATTCCAATAACTACTCCTCCTTTTGCTGTTCCATCTAATTTAGTAACGGCTAGGGATGTTACTTCTGTAGCAGCAGTAAACTGTTTGGCTTGTTCAAAAGCGTTTTGTCCTGTAGAACCATCTAAAACAAGCATCACATCATGAGGTGCATTAGGAATAACTTTTTGCATAACTCGCTTAATCTTAGTTAATTCATTCATCAAATTAACTTTGTTGTGTAGCCTTCCGGCAGTATCAATTAAAACTACATCGGCATCTTGTTTAACAGCACTTTGAACAGTATCAAAAGCAACAGAAGCAGGATCGCTTCCCATTTGCTGTTTCACAATGGGCACATCTACACGTTCAGCCCAAATTTGAAGTTGGTCAATAGCGGCAGCCCTAAATGTATCAGCTGCTCCTAAAACAACTTTTTTTCCATCCTTTTTAAATTGTGCAGCTAGCTTACCTATAGTAGTGGTCTTACCTACTCCATTAACACCAACAACTATAATAACAAAAGGAGTTTTAACTTCGTTGCTTGGTTGAACTACTTGATTTTCTTTTTCAGAAGCTTTTAATAAACCGGCAATTTCTTCTCTTAAAATAACATTAAGTTCGTCTGCTCCTAAATATTTATCTCGAGCAACACGCGCTTCTATACGATTGATTATTTTGATCGTAGTATCAACACCAACATCACTCGAAATTAAAACTTCTTCCAAGTCATCAAGTACTTCGTCATCTACGCTTGATTTACCAGCTACAGCCTTACCTAATTTATCAAAAAAAGAGGATTTGGTTTTTTCCAAACCATCATCTAATTTTTGTTTTTCCTTTTTTGAAAATATTTTTTTAAACAAGCCCATACTAAAAGGTATTTATACGTTTAGAAATAACTAGATACTTAAATTCTTAAAAATCAAGTATTGAAATTGGTTGCAAATTTATTAAATAAATTGAATTATATAAGATTAAGTTATTGATTTCAAACAAAAAAAAGTCGTTGCATATCTACAACGACTTGAATCTCTTTAAAAATATATAATCTACTTTTTCAAAAAGTCATTAACATCTTCCGGAGCCATGATACGCTCTACAAAAGTATAAGCACCAGTCTTTGGTGACTTTACCATTTTGATAGCTTTAGTTAGCCTCTTGCTTCCTGTCTGTAAACTTGCTACTGATTTCTTTGCCATAACTTATTATTTTATCTCTTTGTGAACCGTCATTTTTTTAAGAATAGGGTTGAATTTCTTCAACTCAATACGGTCGGGTGTATTTCTTTTATTTTTTGTTGTAATATATCTTGATGTTCCAGGTTGACCAGAAGTCTTATGCTCTGTACATTCTAAAATTACCTGAACTCTATTTCCTTTCTTTGCCATAACTTATTATTTCTACGGTTAATTATTTCTTCAAGAATCCTTTCGCTCTAGCTTCTTTAAGAACGGCTGAAATGCCTTTCCTATTAATGTTTTTCAAGGCAGAAGTAGATACCTTTAAAGTAATCCATTTATCTTCTTCAGGAATGTAAAAACGTTTTTTAACTAAATTTACATTGAATTTCCTTCTTGTTCTATTTAATGCGTGAGAAACGTTGTTTCCAGACATTGCTCTTTTACCAGTAAGTTCACAAACTTTAGACATCTTATATACTTTTATGTTTTTAAAACAGGTTGCAAATTAACTACATTTTACCTAAATAGCCAAAGAAAAAAGGAATTATTTTAAACAAAGTTTGTATTTAATTTTTTACTGTTTTTTTTGAATAATCCAGTCATAGATTAATTCAAGTGACTTATTTACAGCTTTATAGGTGACGCGCTCTCGTTGATTACCAAAACTGTATTTCTGTACATTTACACCCTGCTTATCGGCTAGAGCAATATAGACTGTTCCAATTTCAGCCTTACTATCCCCTTTTGTTGGCCCAGCGTTTCCAGTGGTTGCAATAGCCAAATCAGAATGGAACATGGCTAGGGATTTTTTTGCCATTTCAACAGTTATTTCTGCACTTACTACAGAATGTTTGTCAATAACTTCAGAAGCTATCCCTAAGGCATCTGCTTTTGCTGATGTAGCATAACTAATAAGACCTCCTTTTAAAAAAGCAGAAGCCCCAGGGATATCAGAAAGCTTAGAGGCTATTTTACCACCCGTACAGCTTTCTGCAGTACTTATACTTAATTGCTTTTGAGTGAGCAACTGAGCAATATTTTCTTCAAGACTTAGCTCATCTTCAAAACCTTTAATGATATGACCAATGTACTGGTGAAGCTTATCTATTTGTTGATTGAGCTCTTCATACAATTGGTCTTCATGGTTACCTCTAGTAGATAAACGCAACCTTACTCGCCCAAAATTTGGCAAATAGGCCAGCTTGATATGCTTGGGTAGAGCCTCTTCCCAATCTTCAATTAAATCGGCTATAGCACTTTCGCCTAATCCATAAGTAACAACCGTTTTATGTATTATATAAGGAGTTTGAAAACGCTGTTTTAACCGAGGAATTACCTCGTCACGCATTAAAGATTTCATTTCATAAGGCACCCCAGGTAATGATATATAAACCACTTGATTTTTCTCTATCCACATTCCAGGTGCAGTGCCATAACGATTAAATAATGCTGTAGATTTTGAAGGTAGATAGGCTTGTGTTTTATTAGCTGGTAAGATAGGCGTACTTACATATTTCGTGAAAATATCTTCAATGTGTTCTAGTACTTGTTTGTTTAATATAAGCTCGTCCTTAAAATAAGTACATAGGGTTTTCTTAGTCAAATCGTCTTTTGTTGGACCTAAACCTCCGGTTGTTATAATTAAATCTACTCGTTTTGAGGCGTCTTTAAGGGTATTGATTATTTGCTCCTCTTCATCCTGAACTGAAGTTATTTGATAAACCTCTATACCTATTTTATTAAGCTGTTTGCCTAGAAAAGCAGAATTTGAATCAACAATTTGACCAATTAAAATCTCATCCCCTATGGTAATAATTTCTGCTTTCATTATTTGATATTTAGTTGAAGTATAGCCTTATTCTCTATAAATCCCTTAAGTTGATCACCCTCCGTTACTTGTCCAACACCTGCTGGTGTCCCTGTGAAAATTAAATCTCCTATTTTTAAAGTAAAGTATTGAGAAACATAGGCAATTAACTCATCGATTTTCCAAAGCATCATTTGGGTATTTCCTTTTTGAACTAACTGCTCATTTTTATAAAGATGAAAATTGAGTTGATTTATATCAATTTTATTCTTATTAATCCATTCCTTTCCTAAAACAGCCGAACCATCAAATGCTTTTGCTTTCTCCCAAGGCAACCCTTTACTCTTTAACTCGTGTTGAAGATCTCGCGCTGTCATATCTAGTCCTAAACCAATTTCATCATAATACTTATGAGCATGTTTTTGATGAATAAACTTACCCAATCGATTAATTTTAACTACAACTTCAAGCTCAAAATGAACATTATTGGAAAAAGGGGGAATAAAGAAAACCTGATTTTTTGGTAATAAAGCTGAATCAGGTTTCAAAAAAATAACTGGTGAACTAGGTTTTTCATTTTCAAGTTCATTAATGTGATCAGTATAATTTCTACCAATACAAATTATTTTCATAAAAAACTATTTTTATTTAGTAGCTAACTTTTTTAGCTGAATACCAGTAATAACTTTTTTAGTATATAATGGAAAATCTGCATTTTGTAGCCAAGAGAAATAACCTGGCTCGGCTTCAAGCACTTTGGCAACTTTTTTGCCTTTGTGTTTTCCAAAAGAAAAGATTTCATCACCTTCGTCGTCATACCTAATAAATCCAGCAAAATCGGCGAAATGTGAAAACTTACTAAAATCGGCAAGCCATTTAATTGTAGGTTCTAAATCTTTATAACGCTCTAATTGTCCTTCTAAAACTTCGTAGGTAGCTAGTGTATCTGCTTCAGCGCTATGTGCATCTATCAAGTCTTTATTACAATAAAATTTATAGGCTGCTTCTAAAGTTCTCTTTTCCTTTTTATGAAAAATTGTTTGAACATCAACGGCCAGCACGTTAGAAAAATCAAAATCCTGATCTGCACGCAATAATTCTTCCGCTAACAATGGAATATCAAAACGATTACTATTATAGCCAGCCAAATCTGCACCTTTAAGAATACTTAAAATTTTACTAGAAAGAGCTTTGAAGTTAGGCTCATCTTTCACATCTTCATCGTAAATTCCATGAATTTTTGAAGTGACTGCAGGGATTGGAATTTCTGGATTAATCTTATAGGTAAAACTCTCTTTATTACCATTAGGAAAAACTTTAAGAATAGAAATCTCAACAATTCTATCTTTCGCGACATTAGTACCTGTAGCTTCAAGGTCAAAAAAACAAATTGGTTTGTTTAATGATAAATTCATGACTAAATTTTCCAACAAAAATAGGCAAATTAAAAAAGAAACGTTGAAATTAAAGTATTAAATTAGTGAACAGAAATTAAAAATAAAATCTTTAACTAGACCAATTAAAAAAGAATTTATTATATTGTGATTCATTAAAACTAAGGCTAATAATAAGATGAAATTAAGATATGTTTCCTACATAAGCAATCAGGCTAAGATCTTGAACGAAGACCACGTTGAAAATCTATTATTTCAAATAAGGGAAAAAAATAAAAAATTAGCCATTACAGGATTACTCCTATTAATTCAAGGTAAATTTATTCAATATATAGAAGGGCCTGATGAAGAAATTGAGAAAGTATATAAGAAAATAAAAAAAGACCCAAGACACAATGAATTAGTTCTGCTTGACAGTGGCTTTGTAAATGAACGTCAATTTAAGGATTGGTCTATGGCCTATAAAAAAATTGACGATGTTACCGTGGAAAACATAACTGGATATAAAAACTTAGAATTAGATCAATTGTTTCTAGAACCTAATAAAGGGGATAAACACCCGGTATTAAAGGTCTTATATAATTTCACAAAGGCATTAGCAAGTTGATAGAAGATTCTAAAAAATTATTAACTGGAATAAAGTGAATATATTACCCGCTTGTTTCATGTTGCTTAAATGAGATATAAATATAATTGTATCTTTAGAATATTTTTAAAAATAAAGGAATTCAAGTTCATTATAAATCAAAAAAACTCCGATTTGTTATCGGAGTTTTCTTTTGGCCAAAAAAAGGATGAAAGCGTAATTCAAATAGACACACTGTCGTTGTATATTTTAATGGTTTTCATTGCGCTGCTTTCTTTCTACAAATTTAGAAGGTGTTGTAGTTTAAAAATATACCCCTTAATGGGTATATTTTGTTAAAATTTGGA
>NZ_JAANAS010000036.1 GCF_011089875.1 Psychroflexus maritimus
TTCAATTTTTCAAATGATTAATTCTAAGATTGAATTCAAAATGACCCCATCGGGGTCGAATGTTAATAGAAAAAAATATAACCAAAAAACACCGACTTCGTAGGAGTCGAATAAGCCTCCCCCAGAAAATTTAAAAACAGCTCTGTGGTATTTTGGGCTAAAGCCCGTTTTTGAATTTGCATTTTATAAACGGGATAAATCCCGTTCCTATTGAATTTATAAAAAATTTACGCCGCCAAACAAAAAATCAATTCAATAGCCACCATTTTTAAACTAGGGTTAAATTTGAATCCAATAAAATATACGCCCCCTACAGGGTCGTTTTCAATGGGTATTGTAATATCTATAAACATCTGACTCCTATGAAGTCAGATACAACCAAAAAAAATTATATGGAAATTCAATAGCCCCCATTTTTAAATGAGGGTTAAAAATGATTAAGGTGTAATCGGCTTTAGCCAAATTTTTTTGCATTCAATTTTTCAAATGATTAATTCTAAGATTGAATTCAAAATGACCCCATCGGGGTCGAATGTTAATAGAAAAAAATATAACCAAAAAACACCGAATCCATAGGAATCGAATAAGCCTCCCCCAGATAATTTAAAAAAAGCTCTGTGGTATTTTGGGCTAAAGCCCGTTTTTGAATTTGCATTTTATAAACGGGATAAATCCCGTTCCTATTGAATTGATAAAAAATTTACGCCGCCAAACAAAAAATGAATTCAATAGCCCCTATTTTTAAATGGGGGTTAAAAAATAAACAAGCCTAGTATTCTTCGATTAAAATTCGATCTGAATAAAATTTATAGCTCAACATCTTGTAATACAATTTAGCTGCTAAAAAATCAGATGATTTTTCATCGGGGTTGGGGCATAATTCTACCAAGTCGAATCCAACAACGTTTTTCTTCTTAAAAATTAATTTTAGAAAATCTAAGGTTTCATACCAAAACAAGCCGCCAGGTTCGGGGGTTCCTGTAGAAGGTAAAATAGAAGGATCAAAAGCGTCTAAATCAATGGTTATAAATACATTAGGTGTCATTTGTCCAAGTGCGTCATCCATCCAATCTTCATATAAATCGTGGGCAAAATAAGTTCTTCCGTCGTCCATGTGTTCTACCTCAGAGGCATCCATAGAGCGGATTCCCACTTGAATCAAGTTGATGTTTTTGCTGGCTTCATGCAACGCACAAGCGTGATTGCATTGAGAACCTTCGTAGCTTGGTCGTAAATCGGCATGCGCATCAATATGAACTACAGTTAAATCCTCAAAACTTTCTGTAAAAGCACGAATACTTCCTATAGAAATGGAATGTTCACCGCCAAAAAGGGTAACAAACTTATCTTGATTAATGTAGTTTTTGGTAATTTTGTGAACGCTTTCAACCATTTTTTCTGGGGTTGAATTTTCTGAAACAGGAGGAGCTAAATACACTCCTTTTTTGTACACTTCAGATTTAGTCTCAATGTCATAGAGTTCCATGTTTTCTGAAGCTTCTAAAAAAGCATCAGGGCCTTTATCAGCTCCCTTTTGCCAGGTGCTAGTACCATCATAAGGTACAGGAATTAATACTACTTTTGCATCCTCAATATTAGCATATTTTGCAGGGATGCCAGCGTATGTGCGTTTAGTTGTCATAATAACCTAAAATGTTTAGTAAATCTTCGCTTTTTTGTTGTTCTCTAAATAATTGGGTATGCAGACTTCCGTCTTCATTTTTTTGAATTAAAATATGTTTTGGGGCTGGAATCAAGCAATGTTGTAACCCCCCGTAACCGCCAATAGTTTCTTGGTAAGCGCCTGTGTTGAAAAACCCAATATAAAGCGGATTTTCCTTTTCGTATTTGGGTAAATAAATGGCGTTCATGTGTTGTTCAGAATTGTAATAATCGTCACTATCACAGGTTAATCCGCCTAATAAAACTCTTTCATATTGATTGTTCCACCGATTTACCGCTAGCATGATAAAGCGTTTGCTAATGGCCCAAGAATCGGGTAATGTAGTAATAAAAGAGGAGTTAATCATGTTCCATTTTTCGCGATCATTTTGTTGTTTTTGGTACAAAACCTCATAAATAGCTCCTCCACTTTCGCCTACGGTAAAACTTCCAAATTCTGTAAAAATATGAGGAACGGGAACACCTTCTTCTTCACAAGTAAGCTTAATTTGATTAATGACTTCATCTACCATGTACTCATAATCATAAG
This sequence comes from Psychroflexus maritimus, assembly GCF_011089875.1. GTDB lineage: Bacteria > Bacteroidota > Bacteroidia > Flavobacteriales > Flavobacteriaceae > Psychroflexus > Psychroflexus maritimus. Next base: position 2,213 of record NZ_JAANAS010000036.1, read on the forward strand.
TAAAATAAAGCGAATTTTTTATAGGAAATCCACCACCAATATTTAAGCTATCTAAACTTGGACATACTTTTTTTAAGCGTGTGTAAACGCGTAAACACTTCTGTAATTCGTTCCAGTAATAAGCGTTATCACGTATGCCTGTATTGATAAAAAAGTGTAGCATTTTTAATTCGACTTGATCATTATCTTTAATTTGATCTTCGTAGAATGGTACAATGTTTTTGTAGCCTATGCCTAATCTTGAGGTGTAAAATTCAAATTTTGGTTCTTCTTCAGAAGCAATTCTAATACCTATTTGAAAATCTTTATTAGTTTCCTTAGTAAGTAAATCTAGTTCTTCGTAATTATCAATTATAGGGATACATTTTTGATGTCCAGAATTGATTAATTCAGCTATATTATTGATGTATTTTTCGCGTTTAAACCCATTACAAATGACATAAGTTTCATCATTTATTTTTCCTGAATCCTTCAATTTATTAACAATATCAATATCAAAAGCTGAAGAGGTTTCAATATGGATATCATTTGTTAAAGCTTCGTCTAAGACGTGTTTAAAATGCGAAGATTTGGTGCAATAACAATAATGATAATCTCCTTTGTAGTTATGCTTTTCTATAGCAGAGTTAAACCAAGTTTTTGCCCGTTGTATATTGGTTGAAATTTTAGGTAAATAGGTAAATTTAAGTGGCGCTCCGTATGTTTTTATCAATTCCATGAGATTGATGTCATGAAATTGCAAAGCATTGTTTTTTAATTGAAACTCATCCTGAGGGAAATCATAGGTTTGTTCAATTAAGTCGATGTATTTTGTATTCATTCTACATTTAATTCAATAGCTAAATTACTTTTTTTTAATAAAGTTTAGCTTTTGAAGTGTTAAGTTTAAGTTGCTTATTTTCCTTGGTACTTATCATTTTTCCAGCTGCCATCAAATTTCACATTTCCATCTGGATCATAAAATACACCATTCCCATGGCGTTTATTGTTTTTAAAATCGCCTATATATTTTTCGCCACTTGGCCAATAATAGGTTCCTTTTCCAGTTCTCTCACCAGCTTGAAAGTCGCCCTCATATTTTTGGCCATCTTTCCATTCAAATTCACCAACGCCGTGGCGTTGGTTTTCTTTCCATTCACCTCTATAAATACTTCCGGTATCCCATATTCCAACACCGTTGCCATTAGCTTGGTCTTGTTTTGTTTCACCTAGGTATCTAATGGTGTTTCCGTTTGTGTTTTTAAAAGAAATTACTTTTACGGTTTCTTTAAGTTTGAGTAGTTCGTTTTTCTTCTTAAGCAGGTCTGTAAGACTATCAATTTTTCGTTGGTTAAATAATTCACTTTGTTTAATATTCAACGAAATACTATCTTTACTTGTATTAAGTGAATCTATTATTTTATCTTGTCTAACCAATTGGTTTCTTAAGTTTATTCTAGACAGTTCATTTTCTTTTTGGTCTTCAATTAAGTTTTTTACATACTCAATCCTGTTGCTAATCTCATCAATAAGCTTTTGCTCTTTAATGTCATTTTTTTGAAGTAAAGCCTTCAAATCTTCTAATGTACTTTGATAATTGTCTTCAAAAAGTAGTTGATTATCTAGTTTTCTTAAGCGGTTTATAAGTTGTAGTTCTTCTTCAAGCTCTTTAAATTGAAGCGTACTTATTAGTTCATCGTCAATATGGGTTTCCTCCTTAGAAAAGTAATCTTTAGTGTAGAGAAAAACAGCTATCACTAAGAGCACTAGGCTTATAAAAAATAAATTTCTGTAAACGCGTTTCTTTCTTTTCTCTGCTAAGCTCATTGAGTTAGTTTTTAGTCGTAAAAATTAGTTTCAGGTATTTTTTGGTCTCCTTTTCTTAGGTCAAGGTTGATATAGACATTAAATTTTAAAATCCAGCGTTCTTTATAAATATAACCACCTTCTTGTGTTTGTCCTGTAGTGTACATTAAACCAGTTGAATAGGTTGTTCTTGGACTCGCAATATAAGCAAAAGTTGGTAAAATCCTTAAATCTTCAACAGGATAGTCTGAAACTGTTTTTCCAGTTTGTAAAATCAACTCTACGTCTGGACTAAAATAGAATGCACCTGGTTGAAGTTGAGGCTTATTTAGTGGAATTTTCATTAAAAATTTATATCTCCACCGGTTTCTGAATCGCCAATCAGAATTCACATTAAAACCTCTACTCCAGCGATGTTCAAAACGGAATCTATGATAAATTCTAAAGCGTTCAAACGGCATGGTCCAAATGTATTCATGCCAAATACGTGGCTCTAAAATCATGCTGTCGAAGCCTTCTTCGGCATTGGGGTTAAAATCTAAACGCAAAACACCTCCTGCCGTTGCACTAAAGTTTTTTGTAGGGATAAATTTTATTCCATGGCGGTTATAAACTTGTGCCATGCTGCCCCAAAATGGGTATTTATCTGAAGCTTCTCTACGGTAATGTAATTCTGCGTGCCAGTACCATTTTTCACTGAGTCTAAATGTGCCGTAGGAGCCTAACCAGGCTAGGGTACTTTGCGGTTTTACCAGAGAAGCATCTGGATTCGAATTTTCTAAACCTTGACCAAATGCTGGCATGAAGCAGGCATAAACTACTGAAACAAATAAAAGTAAATAAAGCTTTTTTAAGGTCATCATTTTTAGTTTACTTCAATTTCTAAAATGGATAAAATTTCGTTTGGGTCTTTTTGCCTTTTTAGACTTTTTTCTATGCTTTTGGTATCTTCTTCTCTTAGTCTAATCATCTTATTGTAAAGCATTTCAAGATTTTTTCCTGCGCCTTCAATTTGATTGCATTCAAAGTTATTAGCTAAATTTTCAAACAGGTATGGTAAGGCGTATTTTTCATAGGCTTCATACAGGCGTTCTTTTACGCGTTCTTCCATTTCAACCATTAGTTGTGGATTAAAAGTAACACGGGTGTATTCATTTTCAATACGATTTACCTTGCGCTGGTAGTCGGCAAGAAAATCATATAATTTAAGGACTTCGTCAAAGCATTCTAAATAATAATCGATGACCTCTTTTTTCTCATTTAAAGGCGTATTTACGTAGGCTTTAAACTTAGTTTCAGCAAAATCTTGCGCAGTTTCATATAGTTTTTTATGAAACTCATTTTTATTTTTATCGGTGTTTTCGTCACTAAATAAAATTTGAATTTCATTTCTTTTTTCAAATAATTCCTCCTCAAGTTCGCTTATTTCCTCCTGCTTTTTAAGGTCGCCTAAAATTTCTTTTACTTCCTTATCTAATACTTTTAAGTTGTTTTTAATTTCTTTAAAAAACTGATGAGCTAAGTTTATATTAAATTCGTTTTGCTTTGGAACTTTTGGGAAGTTGTGCGTTGCCGAAAAAGATTCATCGTTAAATGAATAATTTACTTGGTTTGGAAACTTAAAGCTAGGCGCAAAACTCCTCATGAATTTTTCTCTTTCAAAGTAAACTAACGCGGGATGGGTTATTTTTTGAGTGATTTGTTGAAGCGTTTTTTTCTTTTCTCTATAGACTTCAAAAATTTGGTAGTATTTGTTCAGTGATTCAAAACTCAATTTTCCAATTTCAATTTGAGAATTACTAAAAAAGCCATCGATCAAGTCATTAATTTCTTGGTTATATTTTTCGATAGCTTCAAGCTTTTCTTCTTCATCTTTGCTGTAGTCAAATTTCCTTACCTTAAATTTAGCGGGTTCTATAATTTGATGGTCTGTAATCTTGTTCCAAATTTCAAAATCCTCATAGTATAAAAATGAAGCAATAGCTTTTTCAAGAAATTGATTGGTACGTTGAGTTACTTTTTTAATGTTTTCCAACTCACTGATGTCAACATCGTTGTCAAAACCAAAGTTGCTTAATTCAAAGATGTTAAAATAAGTAGCTAAAACATCAATTTCAACCCAGTTATCTTCATCTGAGTCTTGCGTTTTATCTATTCCTAAATGTTCAATGCTGTATTGTTTGTTGTCTAATTCAAAGTAATGCTCTTTAAAAACACCATTTTTATAAACTCTTATTTCTTCAACTTTCTGTTGATTAATTCGGTGTTCAATCACCCATTTTCCATCAGCTTCGCCTTTCTCATTAAAATTTGCTTTGAGGCTCAAGTCTTTTGATTTTGCTTTTAATTCATCCAGCATGCGAGCATCTTCAAACAAAACTTGACTAGAAAATAGGGTGTCAGAAGGTTTAGCGTTTTTAAACGTTTGTTCAATAACACTCCATTTACCTACCGCTTTTCCATCTTTAAAATTTGCTTCAGTTTTGTGTTCAAATCCTGTTGCGGGGTAACTAATTTCATAGTTGTTTACATGAATAGTATCTCCAAAAACTAGATTTTTTCTGCTAAAGTTCCATGGGCCTTCTTTTTTATTTTCAGAAAAAGCACCTTTGTAAACAAGGTGATTAACTATAGTGTCTTCTTTAAGTGCATATTCAAAAGAGAAATCTCCTATAAATTCTGGTTGATTTTTTGCTCCATCATATACATAAGTGGCAAACCCAGAAATACTATCAGTAAGCTTAAAACTTCCTGAAAAAGTTTCTTGGCAATAGGCTTCCCAACTAAAAAGTAAGAGAAGTAGAATTAGCTTTTTAAAATGAAACATAGTTCTTTAGTTTAAAATCTTAGACTCATGTATAATTGTAAAACTGAATGCCTTTGTTGACTTGTGTACTCTAAGTCCTCTTTTAAGACATCAATAAATCCATGCTGATATCTTAGGCCTACATTAAACCCCCATTCTGTAAGGTAACCCAAACTAAAAACCCCAGAGAAATCAATTGAATTATAATTATCAATTACATTTTTTTCTGTAAAATTAAAACCTAGGATTTCTTCTTGATTAGCTCTTACTAAAAAGCCAATTTGTGGTCCAGCGTTGATATATAATCCATCATTGAGGTAGTAATTTACTAAAACCGGAATATTTATATAATCTAAAGCCAAGGTATTGTCAAATTTAACTCCATCTTCATTCGTGCCTCTTCTTACATTTCCTAAACGATTGTAAATTAATTCTGATTGAAACCCCCATTGATTTTCCAATCGATATTCAATTTCAGCACCAAAGTGAAAAGTTGCTCTTGGGCTTACTTTAGATTCGTCCGTAATTAAATCGGCTACGTTTAAACCAAATTTAACTCCGTACTTGAAGCCTTCTTGCGCTTTGAGGCTAATTGAGTTAATTAGTAGAAGGAATAGAATTACCCCCTTAGTTAGTATAAAAAAATGCCTTTTAACCATGCAATAAATTTTAAACCATTCCTAAGTTAATTACTTCTTGTTTAGTTAAATATCTATAATGACCACGAGGTAAATTCTTTTTGTCTAAATTAGCAAAAACTACGCGGTCCATTTTGATGATTTCAAATCCATATTTCTTGAATATACGTTGCACTATATGGCTACGCTGACTTTTCAATTCAATACCTATAATGTGATGCGGTTTGTTTTCAATAAACGAAATCTCTTCAATAATTACTTTTTTACCTTCAATAAAAGGTCCTTTTTGAATTTCTTCTAAGAGCTCTTGGCTTAAGGGTTTATCTAATTCTAATTGATAAATTTGCTTGATTCCTTTTTTGTGGTTGGTTAATTTTTTAGAAAGCGTACCATCATTGGTAAATAATAAAAGACCTGTAGCACTAGTTTCTAACTTTCCTACAGGAGCAATTCTTGATTTGGAAGCACTAGCCACCAAATCCATTACTGTTTTGTTGTGCTGCTCGTAACTTCCGGTTACAAAAAAGCCTTTTGGTTTATTAAGAAGTACATACGCCTTGGGCTCTGGGCTAATTCTACGGCCATCAAAACGCACATCATCGTCTAGTTTTACTTTATACCCCATTTCAGTAACTGCTTTTCCATTAACAGTTACACTTCCTGCTTGAATATAGATGTCAGCATCTCTTCTAGAGCAAATTCCAGCATTTGAGATGTATTTGTTTAAACGCATACCCGCTTCAGGGTTTTTAAGCTGTTGGTCAACCTTAGATTGAGCAACTTCCTTCTTGCTAAATTTGGGTTTGTGTTTTTTGTTATTAGACTTCTTATTCATTTTAATTTTTTTGCAAATGTAAGGTTTTTTATAAAGATGTAGATGAACAAATGTTCAAGTTGTTAGGTGTAAAGTGCTTTCATTTCAAATACTTAAAAATTTTCATTAAAACAAGCTTTGCTTTTTAGAGAATTCAATTACTTTTAAGGCAAAATTTGAATTTACTTTTCTATGTCAAAAAATAATCGACTTTTCTTATTAGATGCTTACGCATTAATTTTTCGCGGGTATTACGCTTTTATAAAAAATCCTAGAATTAATTCTAAAGGCCAGGATACCTCAGCAATTATGGGATTTATGAATTCCTTGTTTGATGTAATTAAACGAGAAAAACCCAACCTTTTAGCCGTTTGTTTTGATAAAGGAGGCAGTCATGCTAGGACTGAAATGTATCAAGATTACAAAGCCAATAGAGACGAAACACCAAAAGCAATTAAAGAAGCCGTTCCTATTATTCAGGATATTTTAAAAGCTATGAAAATCCCTGTGGTTGAAGTAGCAGGCCTAGAAGCCGATGACATTATTGGAACCTTAGCTAAACAAGCTGAAAAAGAAGACTTTGAGGTCTATATGGTAACGCCCGATAAAGATTTTGCGCAATTGGTTTCTGAAAATATTTTTATGTACAAACCTTCGCGAATGGGCAACGGCATTGAAAAATGGGGTGTTGAAGAAGTTAAAGAAAAATTTGGTGTGGAACGCCCAGAGCAAGTTATTGACTACCTAGGGATGATGGGGGATGCTTCAGATAATATTCCTGGTTTACCAGGGGTAGGCAAAAAAACCGCCATGAAGTTCATTCAACAATTTGGAAGCATGGAGGCTTTGTTAGCAAATACCGACCAACTGAAAGGTAAAATGAAAGAAAAAGTTGAAGCCAATGCAGAATTGGGTAAACTTTCAAAAAAATTAGCTACCATATTTATTGATTGTGATGTGCAATTTGATGCAGAAGATTACCAATTGTCTCAACCCGATGCTGAAAAGGTAGTAGAAATTTTTAAAGATTTGGAATTTAGGCGATTGACCGAACAGTTTTTAAAAATGTTTAATTCGCCTGAAGAAGCTTCAAAAGAAGGAGAAACTATCACGTCTAAGAAAAAGGAAGCAGGCGCTGGTCAGTTTTCTTTATTTGGTAATGATGTTTCTAATGAAGATTTAGCAGCTTCCGATTTTCAAGGCTACAAAAATCTATCTAACACTCCTCATCATTATCAATTTGTAGATTCTTCCATAGGTATAGAACTACTTTTGGAGAAATTACTTCAACAAAAAGAAGTCTGTTTTGATACCGAAACAACGGCTTTAAAAACTCATAAAGCTGAATTAGTAGGCATTGCTTTTTCTTGGGAAAAGGGGACTGGGTATTATGTTCCTTTCCCTGAAAATCAAAATGATGCACAAAATTTAATCAAGCATTTAACACCTTTTTTTGAAGCTGAAAATATCCTCAAAATAGGGCAGAATTTAAAATACGATATTAAAGTTCTTGCTAACTATAACCTAGCAGTGAAAGGCCCTCTTTTTGATACCATGTTAGCGCATTATATCATTAATCCTGATATGCGCCATAACATGAATGTGCTGGCAGAAACTTACCTGAATTACCAACCTATGCCAATTGAAGATTTGATTGGTAAAAAAGGAAAAAACCAACAATCTATGCGTAGTGTGGAGCTTAAAAAAGCTACCGAATACGCTGTTGAAGATGCCGATATTACCTTCCAACTAAAGAAGTTTTTTGAAGAAGAGCTCAAGGAAGCTAGTAATGAACATTTGTATGGCGATTTAGAAATCCCATTGCTACGTGTTTTAGCAACTATGGAATTAGAGGGGATTAAAGTTGACAAAAAAATGCTGGGTGAACTTTCTGAAACTTTAGAAAAAGACATCAAAAATTTAGAGGCTAAGATTCATAAAGAAGCTGGCGAAGAATTCAATATAGGTTCGCCAAAGCAATTAGGTGAAATTCTCTTCGGAAAAATGAAAATTGCAGCCAAACCTAAGAAAACCAAATCAGGTCAGTTTTCTACTGCTGAAGATGTACTTTCTTATTACGCTCAAGATTATCCTATTGTTTCAAATGTATTAGAATGGCGTGGATTAAGTAAATTAAAAAGCACCTATGTTGATGCTTTGCCTAAACAAATCAACGAAAAAACAGGAAGAATTCATACCGAATTTATGCAGACTGTTGCAGCCACAGGTAGATTGAGTTCAAATAATCCAAACCTTCAAAATATTCCCATTAGAACTGAACGGGGGAGAGAGGTAAGAAAGGCTTTTGTTCCAAAAGATAAAAATCATACCTTACTTGCTGCCGATTACTCCCAGATTGAATTGCGAATTATTGCTGCTTTGAGCCAGGAGGAAAATATGATTCAAGCTTTTAAAAACGGCGAAGATATTCACGCTTCTACGGCTTCAAAAGTATTTAACGTTCCCTTAGAAGAAGTTACAAGAGAGCAGAGAAGTAATGCTAAAACGGTCAATTTTGGTATTATTTATGGTGTTTCTGCCTTCGGTTTAAGCAATCAGACAAGTTTGAACCGCAATGAAGCAAAAGAACTCATCGAAACCTATTACAAAACCTACCCAAAGTTGAAAGATTATATGGATGAGCAAATTGCTTTTGCGCGCGAAGAAGGTTATGTAAAAACGGTGTTAGGAAGAAGACGCTACTTAAAAGACATTAATGCCAGAAATCACGTAGTGAAAAATGCTGCTGAACGAAATGCTGTTAATGCTCCTATTCAAGGTAGTGCAGCCGATATTATTAAGGTTGCTATGATTAAAATTCACGAGAAAATGCAAGAAAAAGATTTCCAGTCAAAAATGCTCCTTCAGGTGCATGATGAATTGATTTTTGATGCGCATTTAGACGAATTAGATGAACTCAAAGCTATGATTAAAGAGGAAATGGAAAATGCTCATCATTTAGAGGTACCATTAACTGTTGACATGGGAACAGGAGATAATTGGTTGCAAGCTCATTAAGTTTTAGTGTTAATGAATTTAAAAACTTAGTTTTATTATTTTAAAACCTAAGTGATTTATTAGTAAATTTACTTACCCAATTTTTTTAGAAAAATCGGTGTTTTTATTAGCTTAAAATTAAACCATACCTATACCTTATAAATAACTTAGAATGAGTAAACCTATTACCGAATTCATTGAAAAGTATTTTTTACATTTCAATGCGGCAAGCTTAGTAGATGCAGCAAAAGCCTACAAAGCGCAACTACAACAAGGCAATAAAATGTTAGTTTCTCTTGCAGGAGCCATGAGTACAGCCGAATTAGGAAAGATTTTTGCTGAAATGATTCGCCAAGATAAAGTACATATCGTTTCTTGTACCGGCGCCAACCTAGAGGAAGATGTTATGAATCTAGTGGCTCACAGTCATTATAAGCGTGTACCTGAATACCGTGATTTGACTCCGCAAGACGAATGGAATTTACTAGAAAAGGGATTAAACCGAGTAACAGATACTTGTATTCCTGAAGAAGAAGCTTTTAGAAGAATTCAAAAGCATATTGTTAAAATTTGGAAAGATGCGGAAGCTAAAGGAGAGCGTTATTTTCCTCATGAATACCTTTATAAGCTATTGCTTTCTGGCGTGCTTGAAGAGCATTATGAAATTGATTTAAAAGATTCATGGATGTACGCAGCGGCTGAAAAAAATTTACCTATAGTAGTTCCTGGCTGGGAAGATTCAACGCTAGGAAATATTTTTGCCAGTTATGTGCTTAAAGGAGAATTGAAGGCTTCAACCATGAAATCAGGTATTGAATACATGACTTTTTTAGCTGATTGGTACACCGACAATACCACAGTAGAAAAGGGGATAGGCTTTTTCCAAATTGGTGGAGGTATTGCAGGAGATTTTCCAATTTGTGTTGTGCCTATGCTCTACCAAGATATGGAAAGAACAACCACCCCATTTTGGAGTTACTTTTGCCAAATATCAGACTCAACTACAAGTTATGGATCTTATTCAGGAGCTGTTCCTAATGAGAAAATTACGTGGGGTAAATTAGCTATTAATACGCCAAAATTTATCATAGAAAGTGATGCCACTATTGTTGCTCCATTGGTTTTTGCTTATTTACTTGAAATGTAAATCGCTTTTTCTTATTGTGCAGTTTTTACCTTCAATAATTAAAATTAATGGAATTAGCTTTAGTTACTTAAAGAACTAGGTAGTGTCAAAATTATTCTTAACAACGAAATAGTTTTGTACTTGAGTCCTAATTAAATGCTTCTAAGTATATAAAGTAGTTACCTAACTAAAATTTACTTTTAAATAATTGGTGTTACAACGCAACAAATCATCTAATTTTCAACTAATTTTGCCTTTTATTTTTGTAAATGGAAAATACAATTTTTGAGGATATACCATTTAAGGAGGATCCACTTTATGAACAAGTGATTAGCGATTTGCTCAATCAAAAGTACGCTGTTGTTGAAGGTTTTTTTGATTCAAATTTAGTACTCAAGCTCCGTGAAATTTTGCTTGAGAAGGAAGCAGAAAACGAACTTAAAAAAGCAGCCATTGGAAACAAAACTAATCAATTAATAGATCGTGAAGTTAGAGGTGATTATATTCAATGGATTGATCAAAATCAAGCTAATTTAATAGAAGAAATTTTTTTTGAAACTATTCAAAATTTTATTGAATACCTTAATAAAACCTGTTTTATGGGCATTTTACACAAGGAGTTTCATTATGCAATTTATCCAGAAGGCACTTTTTATGAGAGACATCTAGATACCTTTAAAAATGATGACCGCAGAATTTTATCTATGGTCTTATATTTAAATGATGAATCTTGGACGATTGATAAAAACGGAGGCGAATTAGTTATTTACACAACTGAAAATAAAAGTTTGAGTCTCACTCCTTACCCAGGAAGGTTGGTGATTTTTGAAAGTCAGTTTTTAGAACACGAAGTTAAACCAGTAAAAGAAGGACAACGATTAAGTATTACAGGCTGGTTAAAAACACGATAATGTCAATAAAAAAGTCCTGAATTTGAAAAATTCAGGACTTTTATTTATCTAACTAGAACCTCCTTAAGCCAGCATAGTTACTGGGTTTTCTAAGTAAGTTTTTAAGGTTTGTAAAAATTCAGCGCCTGTAGCTCCATCAACGGTACGGTGGTCACAAGCTAAGGTCAATTTCATGGTATGACCAACCACAATCTCACCCGCTCTTACCACAGGTTTTTGAACTATTGCGCCTACCGATAAAATACAAGAATTTGGCTGATTAATAATACTAGTAAAATCAGTAATTCCATACATGCCTAGGTTAGAAACCGTAAACGTGCTACCTTCCATTTCTTGTGGTTGTATTTTTTTGTTTCTGGCTTTTCCTGCCAAGGACTTTACATTTCCACCAATTTGGGTTAAGGTTTGTTGATCGGCAAACTTTAGTACCGGCACAACTAAACCTTCCTCTACTGCAACAGCTACTCCAATATGGATGTGCTTAGCGTAACGCATTACATCATCTTTCCATTGGGTATTGACTTGAGGATGCTTTCTCAAGGCCATTGCCGAAGCTTTGATTACTAAATCGTTGAACGAAATTTTAACCTCAGGCATCTCATTAATTTGTTTCCTTGAAGCCATGGCATGATCCATATTCACTTCAATATTTAGATAGTAATGAGGAGCATTATTTTTCGACTCTAATAGGCGCTTAGCAATAGTCTTTCGCATTTGTGAATTCTTCACTTCTTCAAACTGCTCTTCGCCAACCGGTTCATAAGTTGGTGCAGCTTGTGGCGCTTCTGCTTTACTTTCTGAAGTTGTACTTGATTCTTTTTCACTTTTCGCCTCTTCTTTGGCTGGTGTGTAAGACTCAATATCTTTCTTAATAATTCTCCCATTTTCTCCAGAACCACTCACTTTACTTAGGTCAATGCCCTTGTCCTCTGCCATTTTTTTAGCCAAAGGCGAAGCAAAAATACGTTCTCCTGAAGAAGTGGTTTGTTTACTTGAAGAGGTTTCTTCTGAAGTGCTTTTAGTTTCTTTTTCTTCAGTGCTTTCTTTCACTTCTTTAGCTGACTTCCCTGAGGAAGAACTTCCGCCAGATTTTAAGCTTTGAAGTACCGCATCAACGTCTGTGCCTTTTGGGCCAATAATGGCTAAAAGTTCATCAACTGGAGCAGACTCACCTTCGTCAATACCAATGTGAAGTAACACACCCGCATGAAAAGACTCAAACTCCATGGTTGCTTTATCGGTCTCAATTTCGGCTAAAATGTCACCTTCTTCAACTTCATCACCTTCTTTTTTCAACCAAGAAGCCACCGTGCCTTCTTCCATAGTGTCACTAAGTCTAGGCATGGTAACTACCTCTACATCATCTGGAATTTCTACACCTTCAGCGTCTTCATCTTCGGTTGTTTCAGCAGTATCTTTAGCGTCTTTTTCTTCCTTGTTTTCTTTTTTGTCTTCAGATTTACTAGCTGAAGCATCTCCATTAATTAAATCGCTAATGTCTTCCCCTTCTTCACCAATAATAGCTAACAGCGAATCAACCGGAGCGCCTTCTCCTTCTTCAATGCCAATATGAAGTAGTATTCCCTCATGAAAAGATTCAAACTCCATGGTGGCTTTATCGGTTTCAATTTCAGCTAAAATATCACCTTCTTCTATTTTATCACCCTTTTGTTTCAGCCACTTAGCTACCACTCCTTCTTCCATGGTATCACTAAGTCTTGGCATATTAATTACTTCTGCCATAGTTTATAATTTATGAGGAATAAATGGATAATCTTCTTGTTCGTAAACCACGTCGTACATCACATTAAGCTCGGGGAAGTCAGATTCATCGGCAAACTTCTCACATTCTTTAACACGACTTTTAACGCGTTTGTCAATTTCTTTTATGTCATCTTCAGAAGCGTATTTTTTATCTAAAATTTCTTCTTTTACTTGTGTAATTGGGTCAATTTTTTGGTACTCTTCAACTTCGTCTTTAGTTCTGTATTTTTGAGCATCAGACATAGAGTGCCCTCTGTAACGGTAGGTTTTTAAATCTAAGAAAGTTGGGCCACCACCAGAACGCGCACGTTCAATAGCTTCATCTAGCGCTTCGGCAACTTTTACGGGATTCATGGCATCTACGGGGCCACATGGCATTTCGTAACCTAAACCTAATTTCCAAATATCTTCGTGATTGGATGTTCTTTTTACTGAAGTTCCCATGGCATAACCATTGTTTTCAACACAGAAAACTACAGGTAAATTCCATGCCATAGCCATATTAAAAGTTTCGTGTAAAGAACCCTGTCTTGCGGCACCGTCACCCATGAAACACAAGGTTACATTATCTCTTTTGAAGTATTTGTCTGCAAAAGCTAAACCAGCACCCAATGGAATTTGACCACCTACAATACCATGGCCACCATAAAATCGGTGTTCTTTAGAAAAAATGTGCATAGAACCTCCTAAACCTTTTGAAGTTCCTGTACCTTTTCCATACAATTCGGCCATTACCTTTTTTGGGTCAACGCCCATACCAATAGGCTGCACGTGGTTTCTATAGGCGGTTATCATACGGTCTTTTTCTAAATCCATAGCATGTAAAGCGCCAGCTAAAATGGCTTCTTGCCCATTATACAAATGCAAGAAACCTCTTACTTTTTGTTGAATATAAACCTGTGCTAACTTGTCCTCAAACTTTCTCCAGAACAACATCTCTTCGTACCAATTAAGGTAAGTTTTTTTGGTGATCTTCTTCATTTTATCCAATCATTTTATTTATCATAAATACTTCAGCTAGTACTTGCTAACTAAAGCGAAAACGAAATTTTCTCCTAGAAAAAATCGAATTACAAATGTAGTATTTTATGATTGATAAAAAAATGGCTTTTTGAAATATAATTGCAGCTTTACAACGAAAAGCTTATAGTTGGTTTTTTCTAAGCTAATTTATAACCTGAGTTCGACTATTCTCTCTTTGTTAAAACAGAACATACTTACTTATTTTGACTTTGTGATTATAATTGAACTCAGGTTTATACCTACTTACTTATTCATCAAATGAAACTAGATTACTGCATTCTGTTAACGGATATTTTATAAGAAGAAAAAAGTATTACCGAATTCTACGGGCAAGCTATTTTTCTTATTGCCATTTCATACAATAAATACGATTAATAATTAAACGGCTTTTACTTTTCTGACGACAGAATATTAGCAAGAATAAATCGGGGAAAAAATAAAAACTAGTGAGGTAAGTTGAAGACTTTATTTTAAAAAGTTTCTGTCGAATGCTAAGGGAAGTAAATGCAAGAGCGAACTTACTTTACATACTTTTCCTTCTTGTGCCATAAAATAAATTTCTATGGGGTGGTTTTGCTTTTGTTCATACTCGGCAACAGCTTGTCTGCAAGCTCCACAAGGAGGTACAGGCAGTGTGTTTTTAACATTTCTCGGACCAGCTGTTAAGGCAATAGACCTAATTTTAACCCCTGGATAATTAGCGCCTGCAGCGTAAATAGCTGTGCGTTCTGCGCAAAGTCCGGAAGGGTAGGAGGCATTTTCTTGGTTATTTCCTGTAACTATTACTCCGTTTTCAAGAGAAATGGCTGCTCCTACTAGAAAGTTAGAATAAGGAGCATAAGCTTTTAACCTTGCCCTTTTAGCTTCTTGCATTAAAGTTTGAACAGCTTCAGGTAGTTCTTCTACACCATCATAAACCTCGAATTCCGTAAGTATTTTCTCTTTCTTCATAGGTTAGAATTCTACATATCTATTTTCGCCTAGATTGAATGATATAGAGAAACGCAATGTTCCTTCTAATGGGTTTTGCACGCCTTGTGCTGTAGAAAATAAATAAGAAGCATCGATTACTACCGAAGTATATTTAAATCCAAATCCTATAGTGGCGTATTGTCTAAAGCCTTTTTCTGGATGCTCGTAAAAATATCCAGCGCGAAGTGCAAAAGCATCTTCGTACCAATATTCGGTGGCAATAGACCAAGTAATTTCCCTGAAAGTTTCAGAAAAACCATCAGGAGCACTTGTCCATGAGGTGAAAATAGCAGCGTATTCATTTTGGGATAAATAATCTTGTCTAAGTCTTTCAATTTCGGCTTGTTCTTCTGGTGTTGGAGGGCTTGATGTTTCAGGGAATTCAGGTGGAGTAGGAACTAATAATTTATTAGCCTCTACATAAACCCCTAAACGGTTGGAAGTATCAAAGATAAAATCAAATCCACCACCCGCTCTAAACATAGTTGGAATAAAATTATCAAATCCACCATCGTCATAAGAAATTTTTGGCCCTATATTGTCTATGGCAAAACCAGCTCGCCATCTTCCAGCCATATTAATATTGTCGTAAAATTTTTCTTTAGAGCGATAAAAACCATGTATTCCAGCAGCAAATGAGTTAGCGGCCTGAGCACTTCCTAATCCAGATGGAATTCTAAAGTCAGATCTTATATACTTTCCAGTAACCGACATGGCAAAAGTTTCACTTAAACGAAGTGAATAACTTAAATCTACGGCAAATTCATTGGGCTCTACTGGACGCCCTATATCCTCTGCTGTTTGTCTTAAGTTAACTTCACCTAATCCAAAATATCTAAGTGAAGCCGAAAAGGATCCTCTTTCGTTAATTCGATTGTAGTAGGTAAGTGTTCCTAAGTTAATATCGTCTGCTAATTCGCGTAAATAAGGAGTGTAACCAAAACCTATCCCCTGTTTATTTTCGGAAAAAGCATATTTTGCGGGATTCCATTGCTGCGAATAAACATCTACAGGGGTTGCTACTCCCATATCTCCCATACCAGAAGCTCTAGCATCAGCAGGAATTAGTAAAAAAGGGACTCCAGTAATAATAGGTCTTTGTTCATTTTGAGCTTTTGCCTGAAATAGACCAATGATGACCAAGCAAAGGCTTAAATATTTTGATGTTTTCATTTTATAATTTTTGCTTTCTTAAAACGCTTTGGTTAATAAGAAATTGTTTTATTATTTAAAGAATTGACAAATATAGAATTTATATTCAACTACAAAATAACAAGTTTCTCGTATTTTTCTGCTTTTTTATTAGTTAAGGTAGAGCGAACGACTAATTTATAGACATACACTCCTTTTCCTATTCGATTCCCAAAATCGTCTCTTCCATCCCAAGTAATGTCTCTAGATAAAAATCCGTCGGTATTAATGATTTGATTTTCTGTCCACACTACTTTACCAGTCACAGTAAAAACCTGAACCATAACTTCCAATGGTTCAAATGGCCTGTTGTGATTAAACCAAAATTCGGTATAATCAGTAAAAGGATTAGGGTAATTCAACACGCGAGTTAGCTGTATTTCATCTTCACTAGTTACCATGAAAGTGATTTCTGAGGTAGAAGAATTGTTGTACGTATCCCAAGCTCTAAACCTCAAGGTGTGTAAACCTTCTTCTAAATCTCTAATTGGAAAATAAACCGTTCCGCTGGTAAAGTCGTCTTGATCAGATTTGTAATAATCATTAAGGATAAATGGATTTTCATCATCTTCATCTAATATAGCTACAATATCATGCCCGATACCACCTGCCGTATTAATACCGCTTTCGTCATTTAATTTGGCAAGTAAAAACGGGTTGTTATTGGTGATTCCTCCATCAACAAAATTTTCATCATTCATGAATAATTCAATCATTGGGCCTTGTGTATCTTCTGGAGCATCTTCATCAATACTACCAATTAGCAGGTCTGTGTTATAGCCAGAATGATGTTGAGTTTCACTTTCTTTCAGTGCATAAAGGCTTATTCTTCCAGAATCTACAGGAATTTGTGTGTTTTGAGGTAGAATAAATTCAAATTCAAATTCACCTTGATTAACACTAGCCTGACCTCGAAAGAGTGTTTCGCCTAAAGTGGTAAAATCCAAAATTAAATTTGAAATGTCGTTTCCTAAGGTTTGCCGGTCAATACGTTTGTCGAAAATAGTAGCAGTTAAGGCTCCATTGAAACTAGTATTGACTTGATTATTAGGTAAGATAACTTGACCTTTAAGTTTGTTTTTGCTTAATGCCTTGAGTGTGTCGGTGGCTTGCTCTAGAGGTACACCGTTAAGTTCGGTTAGTTGGATACCGGGCCTTGCAAAAGGCAAATTTAATGCAGGATCGCCCAATAAGTGAACCACTCTTTTACCATCAGTAGAAAGTTCATTTTTAGTTCTTGTAACTGCCTCTCCTATAGTTAAAAACTCGTCATTGTAATCATAAATAAATGGAGCAAGTTCTTTGTTAAATCGTATTCCATCACTTACAAAAATAGCTCTAGTGGTGGTAATCATGCTAATTGGTCCACCATTTTGGTTTAGGTAAGTTAATTCTCCAGCGGAAACTAATAAGGGATTATCGTACTTGGTGAATTCACAAGTTACGGTAACAAAAATATTAAATCGGTCAGGATTACTCCAATTTTCAACATTATCTCTAGTTACAATACGTTCTTGAGCTAATCCATTTTCGCCCCCATGACCAAAATAATTCATCACTGCTACTCCAAGTTCTACACGTTTGGTGATGGCCTCATTTACTTCTGGATAACGATCACCACCGGCCGATGAAATTTGTTGGAAAGCATCCGTATGAATTTTGCGCACATTGATTTCAGGTTTTTTGACAGAAATACTATCTCCAAGGCGGTCTAATTCACGTTGAATAGAATTAAACTCCCAGGATTCATCTACATCGTCAGAAACTAACAAAATATCATTTCTCCAACTAGCATAGGCTTCTCTAGATTCATAATCTTTAATTTTATTAATCATCTGCATGGCTTGTTGAGGGCTATCTGCTAAAATTCTTCCAATGTTAATGTCCATTAGTTCACTATTTGCCATCACACCTTCGTTAGGATCCATCATGGTGTAAAAGTCATCAGACATAAAACCTCTTGAGGTGGTGCTAAAACTTTGTAATGTATGGTAAGTAGGAACCAAATTATTGTTTCCTTCCATTCGATCTTTGTAATCTATTGAGGTAGAACCAAGAATAGCAACATATTTAATGCGATTATCTTCATTAGATGCATTGTAATAAATATACCTAATAAAATTTCTAATGGCTGCAATTTCTTGTCGTCCAGAGCTAAATTCATTGTAAATTTGATCGGTGGTAACTACCCGCGTTTTTAGTCCAAAATTTGCTCTAAAGTTAGCTAAATCTTCAGCTTGAGCTTGGAGATTAGGATGAGTAATAACCAAATAATCGATATCCTCAGTCTGACCTACTTGATTTCTGAAAACACTTTGTTTTAAGTTTTGATTTTTAACCTCTTTTTTGCTTTGGTCAATTCTTGGAGAATAGTAATCGGAAGGGTCAACAATTCTGTATTTTTTTGATTCCCCAAGATTGGCTTTAAACGAGAAATTGTTGCTGTTGTTGGTGTTTGTGTAACGAGTAACCTCATGCAGGTTAGTGATGTCCCAAACGGCATCTACTTGAGAAGAATTAGCGAGTTGATATTCGCCAATTCCACTAAGTAAAGCTACTTCTTCATTTTGAAATTCAAATTGTTCACCCGTAGCCACTAAGTTTCTTGTAGCCTGGATATTGATGTAGTCAAGGTGAGCTCTTGCGGCTGGGTTGCCAGCTTTATTGTAAGTTAAGCTAACACTTACTTCGTCGTTACTTAGGGAGAGGTTGTTATCTGTAAATTCAGAACCATTAGAGGGCGTGTTGTTTCCTATTCTAGTCATGGAAAAATTCCCTATAAAATCACCATCCACTACAATATTCATGGATGAATTTTGTGTAGAAATAGCCCCTGCAGCAACTTCAATTCTTGCTTTTTCTGAAGTAACTAAATTAGGAAAGCTAAAGTTGAAGCTACGTTCAGTAACGATATCAAATCGATCACCAAACCAACGTCTTCCAACAAGTGACAAAGAAACTTCGTCTATTTCATGGAATTGCTCATCTTGAAAAGTACTTATTGTATGGTTGGCAGAATTAGGAGGTTGCTGAGCTTCAGGAATACGTTTGCCTGCTCCGCCATCAACCGTAATGTAGTAAAACACCTCATCGGCATAGGGGTTAATATGGCTTTTATTGGTAGAGTTAAATTTATTCACAGAAGATTCTGCATAAAATAGGATTTCATCACCCTCATCAAAACTTCCATTAATTCCTGCATTAACAAGAATTGGAATTTCAGGTAAATCAAAATAAGAAGCCGGTGTTTCAGAGTTTCTTAAAGGTAATGATTGCCCACCGTGACCGTAAATTTTTATGGTATTAGGATTAATCTGATTTGGTTTAAAACCCAAATCACTTAAAAATTTTTTATCAATACGTTGTATTCCTGTTTGGTCAACGATAAACTTATAGAATTTTCCAGAAGCCAGTTTTGAATTGAGGTTTTGAGGCACTTCTTCTGTAGAAAAAGTAGAGGTAGGGATTCTATTAGTTAGAGGGGTAAGTTCAAATGAAGTAACGCGTTGAACTTGGCCATTTCTTTTAATTAGCAAATTAAACTGGACTAAGGTCTTAGAATCTCCACGCGCAGAAGAGTTAACAACTTCAAGTGTGGTGGTTTCTGGAAGTTGGTCAGTGTCAATCAAGGCTAGGTGATTGTTAACTCTTTGGTAAGAGATATTAGTAATTTCAAAGTTTTGAACACCTTCAATCCAGGTAGAATAATAGATTTGTTGGTTTACATCATCATAATTAAACTCTTTTCCTTCAAAGCCAATTATTTTATATTCGTCTTTTGGCGAAGTAGATAAGATTAGTGGGTCTTTCCATTCAATTTCAATTCTTTTCTGCTGTGCCAAAACATTTAATTGAAACACAATGAAAAAAAAACAGGCAATTTTAACTCTCATAAGCTTGCTTTATATTTTACTTCACATATATTTGTAACGCATTTGATGCATAAGTATTATTAAGTTTTCAAAAATACTTTATTTTTTACTTTTAAGTTTATTTTGAGAAAAGTAAAAATAAAATTGATTTTATATCGTTTATTCTTATATTGCGAACCAAATTTTGAGTTTAAATTTTAGTTATGAAAGGTAAATATTTCGTTAGAACAGCATTTCTTATTAGTGCAACTTTGGTTATGATAGGTTGTAATAACTCTAGAAACTATCAAAAAAACTCTAGGGCTACTGGTTGGGATGTGACAGGTAAAGATGGAGGAATTGAATACAAAACAGACTACAATGAGCAAGAGCCTGCTCCTGGTCTAGTTTTAGTAGAAGGAGGCACGTTTACCATGGGTAGAGTGCAAGATGATCCTATGAAAGATTGGAATAACACGCCAACACAACAGCATGTTCAAACTTTTTATATGGACGAAACTGAGGTAACTAACTTCATGTATTCTGAATACTTAGATTACTTGAAGAGTACTTATCCTCCAACAGAATCTAATTATAGAAATATATATTATGGGGCATTGCCTGATACCCTAGTATGGAGAAATCCGTTAGGATTTAACGAAAACATGACTAATAATTACTTACGCCATCCTTCTTACGGAAACTATCCTGTAGTTGGTGTAAATTGGGTGCAAGCAGTTGAATTTAGTAAATGGAGAACAGACCGTGTAAATGAAGCCGTACTCAGAGACCAAGGTTTTACCTCCAAAGATGCTTATTTGCAAGCCGATGCTTCTAATAGCTTTAGTACAGATACTTACTTAAATGCGCCTACAAAAACTTATGGAGGAAACGAGGATATGTTGCGTGGGGGTAGAAAGTCTGACAAAAAAGGAAGAGAAGGTCAAGATGGTGAAATGAGTGAAATTTATGTGCAAAGTAAAGATGGAGTTCTTTACCCAGATTATAGACTACCTACAGAAGCCGAATGGGAATTTGCAGCCCTTGGCGAAACTTCACTTAGAGATTACAATTCCTACAGAGGTAGAAAGAAATATCCATGGGATGGAAAATATACACGTTCAGAAAAAAGAAAAACAATAGGTGACCAAAAAGCGAACTTTAAACAGGGTTCTGGAGATTACGGTGGAATTCCTGGATGGAGTGATGATGGTGCAGATATCACCGCTCCTATAATGTCTTATGAACCAAACGATTATGGTTTGTATGATATGGCTGGGAATGTAGCTGAATGGGTAGCCGATGTTTACAGACCTCGAGTTGATAATGAATTTAACGACTTTAATTACTTTAGAGGAAACGTTTATACAAGAAATGTAATTAATGAAGATGGAACGATTAAAGTTCTTGCCCCTGATGAGGTTGTTTACGATACCTTACCTAATTCAAAAATAGTTGCTATCAACCTTCCTGGTCAAATTGAAAAAGAGGAAATTGGAGAGGAAGAAACATTTATGAGAACTCAATTCGATAAATCTTACAACAAAAACTTTAGAGATGGTGATAAAGCTTCATCTTTATACTATAACGAAAGAGGTGATTTATCTGCTGATCAAAGAATGTACAATGCTCCATTAAATAAAATGACTACAAATGAGGATGGCGAATTGGTGAGAATGAAAGATGAGTCTAATAATAGAACAACCCTTATCGATGATAAAGTTCGTGTGATTAAAGGAGGATCCTGGAGAGATAGAGCATACTGGTTAGACCCAGCACAAAGAAGATATTATCCACAGCACATGGCTACCGATTATATTGGATTTAGAAATGCGATGTCTAAAGTTGGTTCTAAAACAAATCAAAAAGGCAGATCTAGAAACTAGCATATAATATTTACTTTTAATACTAAGGCCCTTTTATCAAAGGGCTTTTTTTAATTTAACTCAAAATGAATATTAAAGAAATTCATCAACTCTTTTTAAACACTTCAGGGGTGTGTACAGATACACGCAAAATTCAAAAAAATCAAATCTACTTTGCACTTAAAGGTGATCATTTTGATGGAAATAAGTTTGTGAATGAAGCCTTCAAAAAAGGGGCTAGTTATGCTATAGTTGATGATTATTCATTACGAAATCAACCAAATTGTGTTTTTGTGGAAAACACCTTAGATACGTTACAATCCTTGGCTAATTTCCATAGAAATTACCTCTCTATTCCTATAATTGGTATCACAGGAAGTAATGGTAAAACCACCACCAAAAAGTTAGTTAACTCCTTACTTAGTAAAAAATTTAAGACTCAGGCCACGCAAGGCAATTTGAATAATCATATTGGTGTACCATTAACTTTGCTTAGTTTTCATTCGCAAACTGAATATGGTATAGTTGAAATGGGGGCTAATCACCAAAAGGAAATAGATTTTTTATGTAGTATAGCAACTCCCGATTACGGTTTGATTACTAACTTTGGTAAAGCACACTTAGAAGGTTTTGGTGGAGTGGAAGGGGTTATTAAAGGAAAAAGTGAACTTTATCAGTATTTGAGTAAAAAAAACAATGGTATTGCGTTTATCAATAAGGATGATGCAAAACAGGTTGAGCTTACTAAGCAGATCAAAACAATTAGCGTAGGAAGAACCGCTGCAGCCGATTATCAATTTGAACTGCATCAGAGCTTTCCTTTTATCAAATTTAGTTTTAAAGACACAACTCTTACAGTTTCACTTTCTGGCGAATACAACTTTCAAAACGTAATTAATGCAGTAGGCATTGCAATTTATTTTGGCGTAGAAATCGACTTAATAAAAAGAGCACTAAAAGAATTTGAACCCGAAGAAAATCGCTCTCAATTCATTCAGAAAAAATCTCATAAAATTCTTCTCGATGCATACAATGCTAATCCTTCAAGCATGGAGGCTTCAATTAAAAATTTTAGTCAGCATCAAAATGAGAAAAGTTTAATTTTAGGCGATATGTTTGAAATTGGTAAAGATGCTGAAAAAGAGCATTTCAATATATATAAACTCTGCCAACAAGAAGGTTTTAACCAGGCTTATTTTTGTGGAAGACTGTTTTACAGAGCTTTAGAGAATGAGATTTTACCAAAAGGATATCAAGTTTTTGAGACTTATGAAGCATTAGCTGCTTCAATTCAGAAAAGCTTCTCAGAAAATCAGTTTATCTTGATTAAGGGCTCCAGGGGGATGCAACTTGAACGAATTTTAGCTGTACTTTAATTATAAATGCAAGAAAAAGTATCTTTTAAGGAAATCAATAAAATTGCTGTACCTGCTATTATTGCTGGCATTGCAGAGCCACTGATTTCGTTAACCGATGTTGGTATTGTAGGTAATTTGAACGAAAATTCTGTAGAAGCACTTGCTGCTGTTGGAATAGTAGGTTCATTCTTGTCGGCCATCATTTGGATTATCGCACAAACCAAAACGGCTATTTCTGCTACGGTTTCACAAAAACTAGGCAATCAAAGAATACATTCTATCAAAACCTTAGTCCCACAGGTTATTTTTTTCAATTTACTTTTAAGTTTTTTTATTTACCTTATTACAGCATTACTAGCTCCTTATATTTTTAAGGCCTATAATGCCGATGGATTAATATTAGAATACAGTACAAACTACTACCGAATAAGAGCTTTAGGTTATCCACTTACACTAACTACTTTTGCCATTTTTGGTGTTTTTAGAGGTTTGCAAAATACACTTTGGGCCATGAAAGCAAGTTTAACCGGAGCTATTTTAAATGTTGTTTTGAGTTTTATTTTGGTTTATGGTATAGAAGGTGTTGTGCCTGCACTTCACATTGAAGGCGCAGCTATTGCTAGTGTTATAGCTCAATTAGTGATGCTGCTAATTGCGCTTCATTTTTACTTTACTAAAACTCCTTTTGGCTTAAGGCTGCGTAGAAAAATTAACCCGGCTATGAAAAATCTACTCTTAATGAGTCTTAATCTTTTTGTGCGCACCTTATCGTTAAATGTAGCTATTTATCTGGCCAATACCTACGCTACAGGTTACGGCGATAAATACATTGCCACTCAAAGTATTTTGATGAATATTTGGTTATTTTTCTCCTTTTTTATTGATGGATATGCCAATGCTGGTAATGCTATTGGCGGAAAATTGCTGGGCGAAAAAGCTTACCTGAAATTATGGAACTTATCTAAAGACATAAGTAAATATGCTGTAATTATTGCGTTAGCTCTAGGTGGTTTATGTTTCCTTTTTTACGAAGACATAGGTCTTGTTTTTACAAAAGATGAGGCTGTTTTAGCCTTGTTTAAAAGCATTTTTTGGGTAGTGATTCTTATGCAACCAATCAATGCTATTGCCTTTATGTTTGATGGTGTTTTTAAAGGTTTAGGCGAAGCAAAATATCTACGAAACTTACTTCTTGTAGCTACTTTTGCTGGTTTTACTCCCACCTTATTAATTTTAGACTATTTTGGTTTTAAGCTTTATGCTATTTGGATTGCTTTTGTTGTTTGGATGCTCATTCGCTCAATCACTTTAGTTATTAAGTTTAAGTCGAAGTATGTGAAGCAAGCAAAGGCTTCAATAAATGCTTAGCGAGGTTTCTCTTTTTTCTGGCGCTTCTGAGGTTACAATTGTTACTATTGTTGTTGATATGGTTTCTAAAGTTCCTTTTAATTCTATAATTATGAGGATTTCTCCCTTATTTCTCACCGCTCTTAACCAATTACCCCAAAACCGATAACTTGCACTTTAATTAAATCATTCAAAAAACTAACATCTATTAACATGCTCTTGTTTTTAAATACAATATTTTAGTGCTATGGAAAATAAGTATTTTAAAACCGGTATTAAATTTAGTAAACACCAGCCAAAACCAAGATCAATTTTTAATCAATTATTAGAAATTTTTAAAGAATTGATTACTCATACTTCTGGAGATGTTGATGAGGCAATTGATTGGTTAAAAGCCCTGGATCAAGAATATCAGCTTACCACACCAGAATATACCCTAGAGGATTTTATTGAAGACTTAAAGAAAAAGGGGTATTTACGTGAAGAAATACAAACACCTGGCGGAAGTGGACTAAAAATTACAGATAAAACTGAACAAGCCATAAGAAAAAAAGCGTTGGAGCAAATTTTTGGGAAACTTAAAAAGAGCAAAGAAGGAAATCATAAAACAAAGCACAAAGGAGCAAGCGAAGACCCTACTGGTAACCTTAGAGCCTATCAGTTCGGTGATTCAATGAGCAAAATCTCCCTGACTGAAAGCTTGAAAAATGCACAAGTTAACCAAGGGATTGATAATTTTGAATTAAGAGAAGATGATTTAGTAGTTCAGGAATCAACCGCTAAAGCCCAAATGAGTACAGTGCTTATGATTGATATAAGTCACAGTATGATTCTCTATGGCGAAGACCGAATCACACCTGCCAAGAAAGTAGCTATGGCACTGGTAGAGTTAATTAAAACACGTTACCCAAAAGACAGCATAGATGTTGTGGTTTTTGGAAATGACGCTTGGCCTATAAAAATTAAAGATTTACCTTACTTGCAAGTTGGACCATACCATACCAATACCGTAGCTGGCTTACAGTTAGCCATGAATATTTTACGAAGAAAAAGAAACGCCAATAAACAAATTTTCATGATTACCGATGGAAAGCCAAGTTGTTTACACATGGCAGACGGAACTTACTATAAGAATAGTGTTGGATTGGATGATATGATTACCGAAAAATGCTATAATATGGCTGCGCAAGCCAGAAAATTGAATGTTCCAATAACTACCTTTATGATTGCTTCAGATCCTTATTTAAGGCAATTTGTACAAAATTTTACAGCTTCCAATAAAGGAAAAGCCTTTTACTCCGGCTTAGACCAATTAGGCGAAATGATTTTTGAAGATTACGAAAAAAATAGAAGAAGAAGAACTAAATAAAAAATAACAATGAATCAACCCAAAATACAAACTTTAGGCGAATTAAAACAAGCAAATTACACCTACCAAAGTGTAAAAGACGAGTTGAGAAAAAATCTAATTCAAAATATAAAAGATAATCGCAGTAGCTTTGAAGGAATAATAGGCTTTGAAGATACTGTAATTCCGCAAATAGAACGTGCCATTTTATCGCAACATAACATTAATTTGTTAGGACTAAGAGGGCAAGCAAAAACTAGAATTGCACGGGCAATGCTTGATCTTTTGGATGAATGGATTCCTGTGGTAAAAGGCTCCTCTATAAATGATGACCCGTTTCAGCCTGTTTCTAATTTTGCTAAAAAAATAATCCAAGAGAAAGGTGACGAAACACCGGTGGAATGGCTTCATAAATCAGATCGATTTGCCGAAAAATTAGCTACTCCAGATGTAAGTGTGGCCGATTTAATTGGAGATATTGACCCTATAAAAGCAGCTAATTTGAAGTTGAGTTATTCTGATGAACGCGTGATTCATTACGGAATGATACCAAGGGCCAATCGCTGTATTTTTGTTATTAACGAATTGCCCGATTTACAAGCTCGTATTCAAGTGGCTTTGTTCAATATTTTGCAAGAAGGAGATATCCAAATTAGAGGTTTTAATCTCAGGTTGCCTTTAGATTTACAATTTGTATTTACGGCCAATCCAGAAGATTACACCAACCGAGGAAGCATTGTAACTCCCTTAAAAGATAGAATTGGTTCTCAAATTCTTACCCATTATCCAGAAACTATCGAAATTGCAAAGCAAATTACTTCGCAAGAAGCTAAAGCAATTGAAGAGCGCAACCAACACATTATAATTCCAGAAGTAGCTAAAGATTTACTTGAGCAGATTAGTTTTGAGGCAAGAAAAAGTGAATATGTTGATGTAAAAAGCGGGGTAAGTGCGCGATTAAGTATCTCTGCCCTTGAAAATTTAATGAGTACCGCAGAGCGAAGAAGTCTGCTTAACCAAGATCAATCAACAAGTATAAGGCTAATGGACTTTAATGGAATTATTCCCGCCATTACAGGAAAAATTGAATTACTTTATGAAGGTGAACAGGCAGGTGCCGACCAAGTTGCTGAAATACTTTTAGAAAAGGCAATGCAATCTGTTTTCAAAAAGCACTTTCCAGAAATTAAAAAGCTTGAAAAAGAAGGCGAAAAAAATGAATATTCAGACATCATGCAATGGTTTGCTGAAGGAAATGATATTGAATTACTAGACAATGCCTCTAATGATGAGTATGAGCTATCCCTAAAATCTTCTGAAGCGTTGAATCAATTCATTAAAAAACACCTTTCAGTAGCAAATGAAAACTTTTTTAAAGAACTAGTTTTGTGGAACTTGTGTATCTTTCAGAAGTTAGATAAAAACAAAATCACCAATGGTTATCAGTTTAAAGATATGCTAAGTGATTACCTCAAAAACTTGTAATTATGCAAAGTGAACTACCTAAGCCAGGACAACCTAGAGACACCCCTGAAAGTATAGTAGAATTTTTTATAGATAATTGGTTTTTTGTGTTGGCGGCAGCAATTGTTATTTTAATAGTGTTGATTTATTCCAAAGTCTTGAGAGATAGAAAAAAATGATAAAATTAACGCCGTAAATGAATGTTCTTATTGAATGAAATAGAGTAAGCAGTTTTAAACAGCAGTCTCTTTTACTTTTTTCTTCGCAATTATAGCTATTACGTCTTAAAAAACTTCGTATCTCACTATTTAAAATAGTTTTGACAAAGTGAGAATAAGCGAACTCAGGTTTATAATAAAATTAAAAATTAATAGTAAAAGCTTATTTAGATTTGTCCGAAAAAAGATGAGTAAAGAACAAAATTTATTGCAATCATTTAATTTAAAAGGTTTAGCCTTAAAAAATCGAGTGATTATGGCACCAATGACTAGAAGTAGAGCGGACAATGAAGCTAAAAAACCTATGGACATGCATGCTACTTATTATCGTCAAAGAGCTTCAGCAGGATTAATTATTGCAGAAGGTTCGCAAGTTTCTCCTAGAGGCGTTGGTTATGTAAATACCCCTGGAATTCATTCAAATGAACAAGTAGAAGCTTGGAAAAAAGTTACCAAAGCGGTGCACGAAGAAGGTGGTAAAATTTTTCTACAGCTATGGCATGTGGGAAGAATGTCACACCCCGATTTTCATAACGGAGAAAAACCATTAGCTCCAAGCGCTATTAATCCTAATGCTCAATCTTATACGCCTGATGGATTTAAAGATACTGTTACACCAAAAGAAATGACCCGTGAGGAAATTAAGTTGACCATTCAAGAATTTAAAACAGCAGCTAAAAATGCCATGGATGCTGGTTTTGATGGGGTTGAAATTCATTCTTCTAACGGTTATTTAATTCATCAATTCTTTAATAATTCTTCCAATCAAAGAACCGATGATTACGGAGGGAGTATGGAAAACAAAGCAAAATTCTTTTTTCAAATTATAGATGCTGTTAAGGTTTTTGTGCCTGAAAATCGAATAGGTGTACGATTAAACCCATCACTTCACGGAATTTTTGGAATGCAAGCTGATGAAGAAACCATCCCTACTTTTGAATACATCGTCAACCGGTTAAACGACTATAATCTAGCTTATCTTCACCTTTCAGAACCTTTTAATGAGGTAAATGAATACGATTTTCTAGTCACAAACATTGCTCAACATTTTAGGCCAATTTATAAAGGTATTTTAATGATTAACGCTGGTTTTAGCCAAGAAAGTGGAAATCGAGTAATTGAAGAAGGTCATGCTGATTTAGTAGCTTTTGGTAAGCTTTTTATTTCGAATCCAGATTTACCCATTCGCTTTGAAAAAAACGCACCCCTAGCTGATTGGGATGAGGATACTTTTTATGTGCCAGGAGAAAAAGGCTATATAGATTACCCAACATTAGAGGAAGAAACAGTTTAAAATGTTCAACGATTTTATTTAATAGCTTTGAAGCATTTATGTTTCAAAGCTTTGTTTATGAATTTGCTTAGTCGATAAACAATTTTTAAAAAAAACAACCACTTCCATCTATAATATGTACTTTTGCAGGAGTTTTGAAGAAAAAAGAAATGAGTAAAAACCCAAGTAAAAGATACGCACAGAGAGGAGTTTCAGCACAAAAAGAAGATGTTCATAAGGCTATTAAAAATGTTGATAAAGGACTCTTTCCAAAAGCTTTTTGTAAAATTATTCCAGATTATCTCACTAATGATGAGGAAGCCTGTTTAATCATGCATGCCGACGGCGCCGGAACAAAATCTTCCTTAGCCTACATGTATTGGAAAGAAACAGGAGATCTCTCTGTTTGGAAAGGAATTGCTCAAGATGCGCTCATCATGAATATTGATGATTTGCTATGTGTTGGTGCAACCAATCAAATACTTGTTTCTTCTACTATTGGAAGAAATAAAAATTTGATTCCAGGAGAAGTAATTGCACAGCTCATTAATGGAACAGAAGAAATCTTAGGCGATCTAAGACAACACGGAATAAACATTCATTCTACAGGAGGCGAAACCGCTGATGTTGGTGACTTAGTTAGAACAATAATCGTTGACTCTACGGTTACCGCAAGAATGAAGCGAAAAGAGGTAATCAACAATGCCAATATAAAAGCAGGAAATGTTATTGTTGGTTTGTCATCTTCAGGGCAAGCTACTTATGAAAGTGAATACAATGGCGGTATGGGAAGTAATGGCTTAACTTCAGCAAGACACGATGTGTTATGTAAAAAACTCGCCGAAAAATACTCAGAGAGTTTTGATCCTAAAGTCCCAGAAGAATTGGTTTATTCGGGGACAAAAAACCTAACCGATTCAACTTCAACAAGCCTTGATGTAGGGAAATTGATTTTATCACCCACGCGAACTTATGCGCCCATTGTTAAGCAAATACTTGAAAAAGTAGGCGCTAAAAACATTAATGGAATGGTACATTGTAGTGGAGGCGCACAAACTAAAATTCTTCATTTTGTAGATCAGTTTCACATAGTTAAAGACAATTTGTTTCCAACACCACCTCTTTTTGAAATGATACAAAAGGAAAGCAATACCGATTGGAAGGAAATGTACCAAGTCTTTAATATGGGGCATCGAATGGAACTTTATATAGAAGAAGCTTTTGCAGAACAAATTATTCAAATTTCTAAACAATTTAATGTTGATGCACAGGTTGTTGGGCATGTGGAAGCAAGTGAAAAGAAAAAGCTTACAATTAAATCGCAATACGGTACGTTTGAATACTAAATAAATTAATGACGCGTTTACTCCTAATTTTATTTCTTGCATTTTATTCTGTTCAAATTCTTGGGCAAAGGCATCCTATGTTTTTTGAAGAAGAACGCCCACTAAATGTTTTCTTGAAAACACCAAAAGTTACCCAATTAGTAAAAGATTATAAAGATATTAAATTTAGTGAAGTTAAAAAGTATCATTTTATTGCAATACTTCAACCAAAAACATGGTGGAGGCATTCCAATCGCTTTTCATTTGATTTTAGTCAGTTGTCTTTAACCAACTGGAATGCTGGTGGACAAAGCTCCATTAACGGTTTGGCAGATGTTAGGATAAAAAGAGTCTTTAATAAAGGCTTAATTCGTTGGAACAACGAGTTTATAGGAAGATTTGGTCTAAATAGGCAACAAGGTCAGGGATTAAGAAAAACCGATGACCATTTAGAACTTGTTTCTACTTTTGGTTATAAGTTTAGCAATGATTCTAATTGGTATTATACAGTGAGGTCAAGCTTTCAATCACAATTTTCAGATAGCTATAATTACCCGAACCGAGATAACAGCATTTCTCATTTTATGGCACCGGGTTACTTTTTTCTTGGTGCAGGTGCAGAATACAAAGTAGATAAAAATGATTTACTCTTTTACGTCTCTCCGTTAACCCAAAAAACAACTTTTGTACTTAACCAAAGACTTGCTAACGATGGAGCTTTTGGTATGAGAGAAGCACAGAGAGACCTCAATGGAAACCTTATATCTAAGGGACAAAGAATGAGAGGTGAAACAGGTATTTTATTAAAAAACGAATACCGAAGAAAAATTACAGAAGATATTGAAGCTTTTAGCCGCCTTAGTTTATTTACCGATTATTTTAGAAAATTTGGAAATATTGATGTAGATTGGGAATTAATGATCGATTTCAGAGTTAATGAATTTATTAAAGCTAGAATAGGTTCACATATAAGATATGATGACGACATTAAAGTGCAACGCAAGAATGAAGTAGGGGAGTTAGTTGATGATGGACCAAGAATTCAATGGAAACAACAATTAGGAATAGGTGTTCTAATTGAAATCTAATTTCATTACTGTTTTCGTTAATTAAATGTTAGCTGCAACTAATCAAATGTCTATAATTCAAATTGATTATATTACTTCCTTTTAATTTCATTCGTTCACAAGACTTTTAAGATTAGGATGATTATGTGCTGAAAATCTTGTAAATTTGCTTTTTTTATAAAAAATTTATGTTAGACAAGTTAAACATCGTTAAGCAGCGATTTGATGAGGTGAGTGATTTAATTATTCAGCCCGATATTATTAGTGATCAAAAAAAATATATTCCACTTTCTAAAGAATATAAAGATTTAAAACAGCTCATGAATAAGCGTGAAGAATACATCGCGCTTTCCAATAACCTTGAAGAAGCTGAAGAAATTATTAAAGATGGAAGCGATGCTGAAATGCTTGAAATGGCAAAAATGCAGATGGATGAAGCTAAAGAACGCATTCCAGAGTTAGAAGAAGAAATTAGGTTTATGCTTATCCCTAAAGACCCCGAAGATGCAAAAAATGCAGTAGTTGAAGTTAGAGCAGGTACAGGAGGAGATGAGGCTAGTATTTTTGCCGGTGATATTTTTAGAATGTTAACTAAATACTGTGATTCTAAAGGTTGGAGCGTAAGTACCGTAGATTATTCGGAAGGAACTAATGGAGGCTTTAAGGAAATTCAATTTGAAGTTAACGGTGAAGATGTGTACGGTACGCTTAAATATGAGGCTGGCGTACATCGAGTGCAACGAGTTCCTCAAACTGAAACTCAAGGAAGAGTTCATACTAGTGCAGCTACGGTAATGGTTTTTCCAGAAGCCGAAGAATTTGATGTAGAAATAGACCCTAAAGAGGTTAGAATTGATTACTTCTGTTCCTCTGGTCCAGGTGGGCAATCTGTAAATACCACTTATTCTGCCGTAAGACTTACTCACGAGCCTACAGGAATTGTGGCTCAGTGTCAAGACCAAAAATCGCAACACAAGAATAAAGAAAAAGCCTTTAAAGTACTCCGCTCACGAATTTACGAAATGGAATTAGCTAAAAAACAAGCTGAAGATGCTGAAAAACGTGGAAACATGGTGACTAGCGGAGACCGAAGTGCAAAAATTAGAACTTACAATTATCCACAAGGACGAGTTACAGACCACCGTATTAATTTAACTTTGTATGATTTAGATAACATAATTAGTGGTGATATTCAAAAGATTATTGACGAATTAAAACTTGTTGATAATACAGAAAAGTTAAAACAAGTATCTGATTCTCTATAATCAATAATCCATGGATATTGAAAAACTAATTGAAGAAATCAAAAAAAAGAAGTCTTTTTTGTGTGTGGGACTAGATGTAGATTTAGAAAAAATACCTCCGCATCTAAAAGAACTGGAAGACCCAATTTTTGAATTTAATAAGGCTATTATTGAAGCTACTCATTCTTATGCAGTAGCTTATAAACCTAATACCGCTTTTTATGAAGCTTATGGAATACAGGGGTGGAAGTCTTTAGAACGAACCATCCGTTACCTGAATACAAATTATCCAGAAATTTTTACCATTGCTGATGCTAAACGCGGAGACATAGGAAATACTTCTACTAGGTATGCTAAAGCTTTTTTAGAAGCCATGAATTTTGACTCTATTACTGTAGCGCCTTATATGGGAAAAGATTCTGTAGAGCCTTTCCTTGCTTTTGAGAACAAACATACCATACTTTTAGCTTTAACTTCAAATCAAGGTGCAAACGATTTTCAACTTCAAGAAACTCAACAAAATCAACTTTTTGAACAGGTTATAGCTACTTCGCAAAAGTGGAAAAATGCAGAGCGACTTATGTATGTAGTAGGAGCAACAAAAGCAGCTCACTTCAAAAAAATACGGGCCATTGCACCACATCATTTTTTACTTGTTCCTGGCGTTGGTGCACAGGGGGGAAGCCTCAAAGAAGTTTGTCGCTTTGGATTAACTGAAGACATAGGATTGCTAATCAATTCTTCAAGAGGAATTATATATGCCTCTAAAGAAAAAGATTTTGCTGAAAAGGCTGCTTTAAAAGCTCAGGAATTACAACAAGAGATGGCTATTTATTTAAATTAACTTAAAAACGTATTTTCAATTAAATTACTTAATATTCATAAATTAAAACCGAATTATCTTCTCCTTTTACAAGTATATTTAGCTTTTGTTTAGAATCTCTAATCAAATCTATTGCTGAAGTACCAAACACGGGAAAACTAGGCATCAAATGGCCATGTTCATTAAATAAATACACTTTATTTGCTTGTTGATCCGTTATACTTATGAAAGTATCTTCACCTATTTCAAAAATTTGCGGCTGCGTATAAATTCCGTAATCTAGTTTTTTTGAAACTTCATTGATGTGCAATTGATTGTCAGAGATAACGGCTAGTATTTTATCTTTTGCTGCTAGTTTATGCCCTGTTTCAAATTTAGGCTCACTTACTTTTACTTCGCCATTTTCTTTTATTTGAATAAGTTCTCCGTTGTTTGATGTAGAGGTAAAGCAATCATCATATAAAAACCATTCTTGGTTAGAAAACTCTACCTCTGTTGAAAATTTAACCCGTTGTTTTCCTGTTCGGTCTAAAATATGAAGTTGGTTGTTTTTCTCTTTTACTAAGATGTAATCCTTTCTTCCAATTCTAAAATGTTTTGGAGGTGAAGCTATGTCACTTTTTGTAGGTGTAAATTTAAACCCGCTAATGTTTTTATTGTTTCTATCTTTGAGTTTTAGCTTGTTTTCAAAGCTTGTAAAAAAGCGATACTTTCCTAAATTATCGTAATCAAAAACCGCTGTTTCTAGGCTAGCACCTTCTTTCCATTTATACGGAAAAGGGCTTACCTCATTTCCTTTTCTGTCTAATAAATACAATGCAGATGGAGTGCTTGCCAGAATTTGTATGCGCGTGTTTTTGTAAATATCAATTTCTTTGATAGGCCCTAAAAGTCTCTCGCCTAAATTCTTCTTCCATAAAATTTCTCCATCAGCATCTAAAAGTTGCAAGTTGTTATTTTCATCCTGAAAAATTATTTCTTTATTACTGGTGCGCCAATTGGTGAAATATTTTGGAGGAGTCACTATTGGGTTTTTACTCTTAATTCTTTTCTTTAAATAAACTTTTTGCTGTTCAGATGTTTCATTTGCTTGTTGCATTTCAAAGTTAAAATAGGCAAAGTTTTCTTTCATATTAACTTGAAATACGCCTACTTCAAAAGCTTCAAAACTTAAACTTTGGTATAACTTTTTAGCATTTGGTTTCATTAATTTTGACAAATGCGAGGTTAAATTTTTATTCAGACTTATAAAAATTGCATTTTGTTTTTCGCTAACCGCATTTATTGTTTTTTTGTAGGCGGCTTCGTAACCAAGACTATTTTGGTTTTGATAACTAATTATTATATTTTCAATGAGATTAATGTCTTCAGTAACAATAAAATACTCACCTAATTGCGTAAAGTATTTAGCATTGGCAAAAGCAATTAACGGACTGTAAACGGAGAAAATATCATTTTTAATTTCAAGTCCGTAAATTTTTTGATCTCTAAAGTTTTTAAAAACTCCTTCTGTGTTATTTAAGTATTCAAAACTCTTAGATGGTTTTGCCGATTGAAAAAATAAAGCATCTTTGTTTTTCCAATGAATTTTACCTACCTCAACAAACTCATTTAGCGCACTAATTTTTTCTTCCTGATAAGGAAGGCGAAGTCTTTTTTTATTTTCAGTGAATTTATCTAACTTGTTTATGCTGTATGATTCAACCCCTATAGCATTCATAGGCACAAACTTGGCGAATGAAGTTTCTATAGCGTCCTGATTGTTTAGTAAATGAATTTTATGTTGGTCTTCAGCAGTAAATGGATACACTCCACTTAATCTTATTTGTTCTTTGCTAAATTTTAAATCGAAAGCAGACCACCCAAATAAGTTCTTGAAAATAGGAAATTGCTTTGGATGAAACCCTAATGAGGTTAAAGAAACCAGCTGGTCTGAGTTAAAAAATAAAGAAGGAGAAGATTCGTTGATGGTTTTTCTTAAGTTAGTAAAGTCAATTTTTTGTTCTATTCCATAGGTGTAATTTCGAATACAATTCTCTATAATTAGTTTAGATTCACTGAGAATATTTAAGTTGTTCAATTGTGTAAAATAGAGTTCATCTTTGTCTTTTAGTTGATAAATTTTCTTCTGTTCGTAAGTAACAGAATCACTTATATTTTCCGGTTTAACAGTAAACTTAGCGGCAGCCTTGTTCTCAATAAAAGTTAAAAAAAAGTTTTTATTACCTATTTGAGAAAAGCTAAGGAGACCGCTAGAATGGGGAATATAACTAACCAGTTTATGCGTTCTCTCAAATAATTTATGTTCCTTAAAAATAAGATTTTCAAGTAGTGGGTTTTCCTTTGCAAAATCTTCAAAGTTTGAAAAATCTTTAGCTTCAATAATTAAACTGGTATTTTCAGGAACATAATCAAAGCTATTTTGAAGTTGCTCTTCAGAAACATCTTTACAGGCTAAAAGTGTCAAAAAAATGAAGTTGAATAAAATTATTTTTCGAATTAGCATGTTTGTTTTTTTTGCAAATTTAATTGATGTTCAGTAAAGTTATAGCCATTCTGCTATAAATTTAAAGAAAGTTGAGAGGGTAAAAGTTGGAAGCTTTTTCTGTGATAAGGGGTGACACCAAATTCTTTAATAGCTGCTCGGTGAGCTTTGGTAGGGTAGCCTTTATTTTTGTTCCACTGATAAGCTGGAAATTCTTGATGAATTTTCTCCATAAACTCATCTCTTGCTGTTTTTGCTAAAATAGAAGCAGCAGCAATGTTTAAGTATTTGCTATCACCTTTAATAATGCACTGATGTGGTAGGTCTTTAAAAGGCTTAAACTTATTTCCATCAACAGCAATAAACTCTGGGCTGGGTGTAAGCTGTGCAATACTTCTTTGCATGGCTAGAATAGATGCTTGTAAAATATTAATTTCATCAATTTCTTTCCAGCTTACATGGCAAATGGCATGCGCTTTAGCCTCGTTCAAGATGATTTCTTTAAGCTCGTTTCTTTTCTTTGCACTTAGTTTTTTAGAATCATCTAACCATTTATTTTTAAACTGCTTAGGTAAAATAACTGCAGCAGCGGTTACAGGTCCGGCTAAACAACCACGTCCGGCTTCGTCTGTACCACATTCAGTTAGTTTATTTTGATAACTCAGTTGAAGCATAATGTTCCAATTTTGGGTAAAGTTACTAAAGGTGTTTTAATTATTTACATTTAAAAAATACATTTAAATTGTTGATTAATGAAAAAATTAAAAATAAGACTGTAACAATTTATTAAGAACCACTACTAACTAGTCAAAACTTGATTAATGGTAGCTAAATTTTTACATTTAGAGTGGAAGCAGTTTACCCGCTCATCGTATTTTGCTAAAAGCTTAGGAATAAAAATTTTAATGATTTTTTTGTTTCTCTATTTTGCCGCAATCGCTGTAATTTTAGGAGGAAGTTTTTTCTACATTGTCAAAAAATCAATGCCCGAACAGGAACCTATGCTCTTCTTGAGTTCTTATCTTATATTTTGGGTTTTAGCCGATTTAGCCATTCGTTTTTTCTGGCAGCAATTACCCGTAATGAATATCAAACCCCTTATGGTGCTCCCTATTAAGAAAAGTAAGGTAGTTCATTACCTCCTAGGAAAGAGTGTTTTTTCTTTTTTTAACCTCTATCCAATTTTGTTTTTTGTGCCTTTGGCTGGAGTTTTAATTTTTAACAATTACAGCATTTTTGATGTTCTAATTTGGTTGTTAAGTATCGTTTTTATTAGTCTGTCACTTAATTTTATTAATTTTCTCATCAATAAAAACAACACTTATTTTTATAGCCTAATTGCTTTCATTGCATTAAGTATTGCTGCCAACCATTTTCAATTAATTAATTTTGAAACCATATCCTCACGTTTATTTTATCCGCTTTTTTCTCAACAATGGACTTTAGCTATTCCAATTTTACTTCTTGTTGCAGTCTATATGTTAAATTACAATTTTGTCTTTAAACAGTTTAGTTTAGATGGAGTAG
This sequence comes from Psychroflexus maritimus, assembly GCF_011089875.1. GTDB lineage: Bacteria > Bacteroidota > Bacteroidia > Flavobacteriales > Flavobacteriaceae > Psychroflexus > Psychroflexus maritimus. The sequence goes on from NZ_JAANAS010000036.1 coordinate 39,435, forward strand.
TTAGCAAAAAATCTGAAGCGGTAGAAACTAGCGAGCTTAATTTTCTGGATAAGTTTGGAGCAGTTGCTCCCTTTTTAAAGAATGATATTCGTATGATTTGGCGAAATGTTCGTCCTAAACAGGTTTTGCTTACGGCTGTTTTTTTTCTGTTCTATGGTTTGTTTTTCTTTACACAAGACACCTTCGCTGATAAAGAGTGGGTAACTGTGTTTGCTGGTATATTTGTAACTGGAGGTTTCTTAATTACATTTGGTGCCTACGTGCCCTCTTGGGATAGCGAATACTACAAGTTGATGATGAGCCAAAATATTCCTTACAAACAATACTTAGAATCGAAATGGTTGCTTATTTGTTTAGGCTGTGTAATAGCCAGTATTTTAAGCATACCTTATATATATTTTGGAATTAAAATCTATGCTATTATTCTAGCAGGTGGGGTTTTTAATATAGGTTTAAATTCCTTTATCACACTTTACGGTGGAGCTTTAAATCGAATTCCAATTCAATTAAACGTAAAAGCAAAAGCTTTTGAAAATACACAAGGTTTTAATTTAACTCAGTTTTTAATTGGACTTCCAAAGATGCTTTTTCCTATTCTAGTCTTTTTTATTCCTTACTACTTTTTAGGATTCAAAGCAGGACTAATTGGTCTTGCAGGAACTGGAGTCTTAGGGATTTTATTTAAACAACAACTCATGCAATTTATAGAGAAAACTTATCAAAAGGGAAAATACAAAACCATTGCTGCTTTCTCTGAAAAACAATAAAAAACAAGAATTATGATTACCATTGAAAACCTAACAAAAGCTTATAAGGACGTTCAAGTTTTACACATCCCCCAGTTAACTATACCTAAAGGTCAAAGCTTTGGTTTAGTTGGCAACAACGGTGCAGGAAAAACTACTTTATTCTCATTACTTTTAGATTTAATAGAACCTACTACAGGAGGAATTTCTAACAACAATGTAGCCGTTCACGCTAGCGAAGATTGGAAACCTTGGACTTCTGCTTTTATTGACGAATCTTTTTTAATTGGTTACCTCACTGCTGAAGAATATTTTTATTTTATAGGTGATTTAAGAGGAGTTTCTAAAAAAGAAGTAGATGAATTTCTTTTGCCATTTGAAGAGTTTTTTCATGGTGAAATTTTAAATCAGAAGAAATATTTACGGGATTTATCTAAAGGAAATCAGAAAAAAGCAGGCATAGTAGCTGCTTTAATAGGAAAACCAGAAGTGATTATTTTAGATGAACCCTTTGCTAATCTCGATCCAACCACCCAAATTAAGCTTAAAAAACTTTTGAAGCAGCTTAGCGAAGAAGAACAAGTTACTATTTTAATTTCAAGCCACGATTTAATGCATGTCACTGAGGTTTGTGAGCGTATTGTAGCTATTGAAAAAGGCGAAATACAAAAAGACCTTCAGAAAAACGAAGCAACCTTAAAAGAATTAGAAGCCTTTTTTGAGCGATAAAAAAAAATAAGTATAAATCAATAGCAATTGAAGCATTGAATTAGAATTATTTAGAGGCTAAACGTTTTAAGGCGGCCCATTGTTTCAAGGCAAACCTGCCCTCAACAGCGGGATAACCAAGAACGGTCTTACCTGGTTCTATGTTTTTAGTAACTCCAGACCCAGCGCCAACGGTGGCCTTATCTCCAATTGTAACATGGTCTTTAATGGAAGCACTACCTCCAATAACTACGCCATTTCCTAAGGTTACAGAACCTGCTAATCCACTATTACCAGCCATAATGCAAAACATTCCTAATTTGCAATTATGACCAATTTGTACCAGGTTGTCTATTTTACAACCATCTCCAATTATTGTTGATGAAAATTTTGCACGGTCAACGCACGAGTTTGCCCCAATTTCAACAAAATTTCCAATCACCACATTACCTATCTGTGGAACTTTTACTAAGCCTTTTTGTGGATGCGGTTCAAAACCAAAACCGTCTGCTCCAATACTTGCATTAGGATGAATAATACAATGCGAACCAATAATAGTACGTTCACGAATTACTGCTCCCGACCAAATTTGAGTTAAACTACCTACATGACTGTGGTCTAAAATACTTACATTTGGATAAACAATAACACCGTCTTCTAGTTTTACTTCTTCACCAACATAAACGCCTGCTCCTATTTTAACGCCCTTTCCAAGGCTTGCTGTTTCATGAACAACGGCTGTTGGATGAATGTCTGTATTGAATGAGGCTAGTGGAGGAGCAAAAATATGTAAGGCTTCAATCATACCAAAATTAGCGTTTTCTACCTTAATAAAAGCTTTGTTTTCTCCAGGTTTCAGATTTGTATCAGCATTTACAATTGCTGCACTTGCTGAAGATGTAGCCCATTCCTTTTCAAATTTCTTTCCATTAATAAATGTTAGTTGTCCTTCTTTGGCTTCATTTAATTGGCCTAAAGAATCAATTTCAATATCTTTATTGCCAATGATTTCACCATTTAATAAGTTAGCTAGCTTAGTGATGTTTATTTTTTTCATTGTTTTGAGTTTTGTTCATTGTAGCAAGATTGCAAAACTTATTTGTTTTCACAAGTATTCGCTTTAAAACTTAAAATCCGAAAAAAAATTAATCAAATTTAGCTAATTTAAAGCTTAATATTCAGAGGTAAAATGAAACTTTATGCTAGGGTATTTTTGTTGAGTCATTTGTAATGAAAAAACAGAATCTGCTAAAAATACCATTTGGTTTTGTTTATCTCTAGCTAAGTATTTTGATTTCACACGTTTAAATTCTTTAAATTCGTCGTTTTTTTCGTCTTCGGGTTCAATCCAACAAGCTTTATGAACATTGATATTTTCATAAGAACATTTAGCTCCATATTCATGTTCTAATCGGTATTGAATTACCTCGTATTGCAAAGCGCCTACAGTACCAATAATTTTTCTTCCATTTAGGTCTAGGGTAAAAAGTTGGGCTACTCCTTCATCCATTAATTGAGAAATTCCTTTATTAAGCTGCTTAGACTTCATTGGGTCGGCGTTGTTGATATACCTAAAATGTTCTGGAGAGAAATTAGGAATGCCTCGATAGTTTAATTCTTCGCCTTGTGTTAAGGTGTCTCCAATTTTAAAGTTCCCTGTATCGTGTAAACCAACTATGTCGCCCGGAAACATTTCATCTACAATTTGTTTTTTTTCAGCAAAAAAAGCATTTGGACTAGAGAATTTTAGTTTTTTTCCATGTCTAACATGCAAATAAGGTTTGTTTCTTTCAAATTTACCTGATACAATTTTCACAAAAGCTAAACGGTCTCTGTGTTTTGGGTCCATATTGGCATGAATCTTAAATACAAAACCTGTAAATTCATCTTCAGTTGGTTTAACTTCTCTGCTGTCGCTCATTTTAGGGAGTGGAGAAGGAGCAATTTCCACAAAACAATCTAATAATTCTCTTACACCAAAATTATTTAAAGCAGAACCAAAGAAAACGGGCTGTAAATCTCCCTTTACGTAATCTTCTCTGTTAAACTCAGGATAGACGCCATCGGTTAATTCTAATTCTTCGCGTAGGGTTTCAGCTGCACTTTCGCCTATAAGTTGGTCTAAATCAGGGTTTTTTAAATCAGATATTTCAATAGTTTCTTCAATATCTTTTCTTGGGTCGCCTGTAAAAAGGTTTACATTTTTTTCCCACGTATTGTAGATGCCTTTAAAATCGTACCCCATTCCAATAGGGAAACTCAGCGGAGTAACGTGCAAGTTAAGTTTTTGTTCTATTTCATCAAGTAATTCAAAGGCGTCTTTACCTTCACGGTCTAGTTTGTTAATGAAAACAATCATAGGTATCTTCCGCATTCTACAAACTTCAACTAATTTTTCGGTTTGTTCCTCAACTCCTTTAGCCACGTCAATCACAACAATTACACTGTCAACTGCTGTAAGTGTTCTAAAGGTATCTTCAGCAAAATCCTTGTGTCCTGGGGTGTCTAAAATATTGATTTTAATGTTTTTGTATTCAAAACCTAAAACCGAAGTAGCTACAGAAATTCCACGTTGACGCTCAATCTCCATAAAATCGCTAGTAGCTCCTTTTTTTATTTTGTTGTTTTTAACAGCGCCAGCTTCTTGAATTGCTCCTCCAAATAAAAGTAGTTTTTCTGTTAGCGTTGTTTTTCCTGCATCGGGGTGAGAAATAATGCCAAAGGTTCTTCTGCGGTTGATTTCTTGATTCAATTTCATGGCGGCAAAGGTAGTATTTAAGATTCGATTTTAAAATTTTTTTAATCCGATAAATAGTCTTGAATTTAATTATACAACGGATTTTTAGCAGAGTGATTGATTAGTCTCATTTTCTCTTTTGCTTCAGTTTTAATAAAACTTGAAAGATGGTTAAACCTTAATTTAATTCAAATCAACGATATAATTGGGTAGGTTACAGACAAAAAAATCTCAAAATAAACATTGGTTTATTTTGAGATTTTTTAATAAACTTATAAAATTTATGCTTGTTCAATGAATTCCTCAGCTTCTTGAAGGCTTTTGGTAATTTGTTTCTTCATTTCTTGCGCTTCTTTGTGATGTTTTTTAATTAATTCAAGTTTTTGTTTAATTTCTTCTTCATCTTCAGTAGAAATTCCTTGATTAATTTCTTCACGGGTAAAATCGCCACCAAAACCTTTCATCCAACTCATCATCATTTCATGACCGGTTTTAAGTTCTTCCATAATAGGCTCAACTTCTTCTTTGTTTTCTTGGTTACTCAGCTCCTTAAGTTTTTCTAGAGATTCATTAATTGTACCCATTTTAGGCATTACTTCATCATGAGCTGCAACGCTTTCTTTCATTAGTTTGTTAAATTCGTTTTGCAAATTTTTAGTTTCAGCATCAGAATTTGTTACCTCTTCTGTGCGTTCTTGTTTATCTTTTTTAGGTTCTTCTTGGCAAGATTGAAAACCAAAGTTTAAGACTAATAATAGAGCAAATGCAATTGTTTTTTTCATTGTTTTAAGTTTTAAATTACTTCACAAACTTACGTTTTTTTTATGAATTTTCAAGTTGAAGTTACTCGTCTGTAAACCGAAGTAGATAAATTAACTACCTATTCATTAAATATCTTTTGCAGCAAACCAAAAATCTATGCTTTAATAGAATCTAATGTGTATTTTTGCAGTAGAAATTTATCATCATGCAAGAAGAGAAAAAATCACTCAATTTTATTGAGCAAATAATAGAAGAAGATTTAAAAGCAAATTATAAAGAAGAAGAACTGAAATTTCGATTTCCGCCAGAACCTAATGGATACCTGCATATAGGTCATGCTTCCTCCATTTGTTTAAATTTTGGTCTGGGACTAAAATATAATGCCCCTGTTAATTTAAGGTTTGACGATACTAACCCCATTAAAGAAGAGAGCCGGTATGTAGAAGCTATTAAGAAGGACGTTAAGTGGCTTGGTTTTAAGTGGGCAGAAGAGTGCTATGCTTCAGATTATTTTCAACAACTTTATGATTGGGCGGTTGAAATGATTAAAAACGGAGATTCCTATGTAGATAGTCAAGATTCTGAAACTATTGCTCAACAAAAAGGAACTCCTAATCAGCCAGGCAAGGAAAGCCCTTTTAGAAACCGAAGTACAGAAGAAAACTTAGCTCTTTTTGAAGCCATGAAAAATGGTGAAACCAAAGAAAAAGAACACGTGCTAAGAGCTAAAATTGATATGACTTCTTCCAATATGTTAATGCGCGACCCGGTAATGTATCGATGTTTACATAAAGCTCATCACCGCACCAATAATGATTGGAGTATATATCCTATGTACGATTGGGCGCATGGTGAATCCGATTTTATTGAACAGATTTCTCATTCTTTTTGTACGCTTGAATTTTTACCTCACCGCGAATTGTACAACTGGTTTATATCAAAAGTTTGTAAAGAAGGAGAATTTCCGCCAAAGCAAAGAGAATTTGCACGAAGAAATTTGAGCCATACAGTAGTGAGTAAAAGAAAATTACTGAAATTAGTAGAAGAAGGTATAGTAGAATCTTGGGATGACCCTAGAATGCCTACTATTTCTGGTTTGAGAAGACGTGGTTACACTCCTACTTCTATTCGAAATTTTGCCGATTCAATTGGTATTGGTAAACGTGAAAATAGAATAGATGTAGCTCACTTAGAATTCTGTGCTAGGGAAGATTTAAACAAAACGGCACCTAGAGTAATGGGCGTTTTAGACGCTTTAAAAGTGGTCATTACAAATTATCCAAAAGGAGAAGAAGAATGGTTAACTGCAGAAAATAATCCAGAAGATGAAAATGGAGGAAATCGTGAAGTTCCTTTTTCTAGAGAAATTTATATCGAGAAAGAAGACTTTAGAGAAGAAGCTAATCGAAAGTTTTTCCGATTGAAACTAGGGAAGGAAGTACGATTAAAAAATGCTTACATCATTAAAGCAGAAAAAGTGGTGAAAGACGAAGCTGGAAATATACTAGAAGTACATTGTACTTACGATAAAGAGAGTAAAAGTGGTAGCGGTACAGAAGCTTCAAAACGAAAAGTAAAAGGAACGCTTCATTGGGTTTCTGTTAAGCATGCAAAACAAGTAGAGGTCCGTCTTTACGATCGTTTATTCATGGTAGAAAATCCAGATGGCGATAAAGAAAAAGATTTTATGAGTTTTGTTAACCCAGATTCACTTCAGGTTATCCAAGCTTTTGTTGAGCCTAGTCTTGCTTCTGCTTTGCCGGGTGAAAATTTTCAGTTTCAGCGTAAGGGCTACTTTTGTGTTGATCCAGATAGTACCCCAGAAAAACAAGTATTTAATCGAACCGTTACTTTGAGAGATACTTGGAAAGGTTAATCAATGAAGCTAAATAGCAATTAAATTTTCAATGCATAAAAAACATTGAAGGTTTATTCATATCAAACTTATGAGCCAATAGCAATATTAAAGCTAAGGTTCATAATAATTTGATATATTTACGTTTTTAAATTATTAAGAATTATCAGTGAAACACTAATTGTTTCACTTCAATATATAGAGAAGTCAGTATGGCGTGTGCAAGTTGTTCGAGTGGAAAAGACGGGCTACCTAAAGGGTGTAAAAATAATGGTACTTGTGGTACCGATAGCTGTAATAAATTAACAGTTTTTGATTGGTTATCTAACATGGAACTCCCTTCAGGAACCAAAGGTTTTGATGTAGTTGAAGTCCGTTTTAAAAATAGTAGAAAAGAGTTTTTTAAAAATACAGAAGAGTTAAGTTTAGGAATAGGCGACCTAGTTGCAACAGAAGCTTCACCAGGTCATGATATAGGAATGGTAACGCTTTCAGGCGAGTTGGTTAAAGTTCAAATGAAGAAAAAAAACCAAGACCCCTATGCCGATGATTTACCTAAAGTATATCGAAAAGCATCGCAAAAAGATATAGATGTTTGGCAAGGAGTTAGAGATCGTGAAGAAGCCGTTAAAAAACGTTCGCGCGAAATTGCTATTCGCTTAGGCTTAAAAATGAAAATTAGTGATGTTGAATTTCAAGGCGATGCTTCAAAAGTTATTTTTTACTATACCGCCGATGAACGTGTAGATTTTAGACAATTAATTAAAGAATACGCTTACGAATTTAAAACGCGTATTGAAATGAAGCAAATTGGATATCGGCAAGAAGCAGCTAGGTTAGGAGGAATAGGTTCTTGTGGTAGAGAATTATGCTGTTCTACTTGGTTAACTGATTTTCGTTCTGTAAAAACTTCAGCAGCAAGGTATCAGCAACTTTCACTTAACCCACAAAAATTGGCAGGTCAGTGCGGTAAATTAAAATGTTGCTTAAACTATGAATTAGATTCTTACTTAGATGCGGTTAAACAATTTCCAAAATTTGAAGATAAAATTGAAACCCAAAAAGGTTTTGCTGTTTGCCAAAAAGTAGATATTTTCCAAAAGAAATTATGGTATGCTTATGAAAAAGAAGCAAGTAGTTGGCATGAATTGGATTTGGAAAGCGTTTTAGAAATTGTAGAACAACAAAAAGCTGGTAAACCAGTTGCAAGCCTAGAAGAGTATTTCATTGAACCTTTAGTGACTCAAGCTGAAGTTAATTACGAAAATGTAGTTGGACAAGATAGTTTAACTCGTTTTGATCAGCCTAAGCGGAAAAATAAACGTAGGTCAAAAAACAAACGCAGGCAAAAAGGAAACACTAATAAGCCCAATAATCCTTCGGCTAAAGCTAGAAAAAAACAGCCACAAAAGTCTGAAGATAACAAAGAAAACACTAAATCGAATCCAAAATCTAGAAAGCCTAGAAATAAAAAAAGAAGGCCTCCAAAGAAAAAAGATGAATAAAGCTCTTATTATACTATTAGTTTGTTTTCTGATTGTTTCTTGTCAAAGAAATGAACGCTTGGTTTATTCAAATTATAAAGAAACAGTAGGGCATTGGCATAAAGATTCTGTTCAGCGTTTTAGTTTTACACCTCAAGATACCCTAGAGGATTATAACTTGATTGTGTATTTAAGAAATGATCAAACTTACCCATTTACAAACCTACACTTAGTTACAAAAATGGAATTTCCGAGTGGTCAAATTATTTCTGATACCCTAGAATATAAAATGGCTCATCCCGATGGAAGATTATTAGGGCAAGGAAATAACCTAAAAGAAAACAGACTACTTTTTAAGGAGAAGGTAAAGTTTTTTGAAGCCGGAGAGTACCATTTTTCAATTCAGCACCTCATGCGTGAAGCTGAAGAAATTAATGGTCTAGAATTACTTGATGGAGTATATAATATAGGATTAGAAATAGAAAGAAACAGTCAGAAATAATGGCAAAGAAATCATCAGAAAAATCAACCAGTTTTTGGAAATATATTCTCTATTTCTGGTTATTGTTTATTAGTTTAGTTGTCGGAATAGTCTTAATTTTTATGATGGCAGATTGGGGCTTTTTAGGAAAAATGCCTTCATTTGAAGAGTTAGAAAATCCAGAAACTAATCTGGCCACTGAAGTAGTTAGCTCAGATGGCGAAACTATAGGTAAGTTTTTTCATGAAAATAGAACCCCAGTTCACTTTGATGATTTACCAGAAAACTTAATTCAAGCCCTTGTAGCTACTGAAGATGAACGCTTCTATTCACATGCAGGTATAGATGCCAAAGGTACCTTAAGAGCAGCCGTTTATTTAGGAAAAAAAGGTGGGGCAAGTACCATCACACAACAGCTTTCAAAACAATTATTTACAGACCCTACTAGAGTAGGTATAATAAATCGATTAAAACAAAAAATAAAAGAATGGGTAATTGCTATTCGTTTAGAACGCCAATACACCAAGGATGAAATTATTACCATGTATTTTAATATCTTTGATTTCACTCGTGGAGCCCATGGAATTCGTTCTGCCTCTCGAGTGTATTTTGGTAAAGAACCTAGTCAATTAAAAACCGAAGAAGCTGCAACTTTAGTAGCGATGTTTAAAAACCCAGTTTTGTACAATCCCTATCCAGATCGTTTTAAGCAAAACTCAATTAAGCGAAGAAATCAGGTGTTGAAGCAAATGGAGAAAAACGAGTTTTTAACTCGTAAAGAAAAGGATTCCTTGCAGCAAATACCTTTAGTATTAAACTTTACTCCAGAACAACATGATGATGGGCAAGCAACTTATTTTAGAGAGCATTTAAAAGGATTTTTAAAAGATTGGGCCAAAGACAATAAAAAGGCAGATGGGTCTTCTTACAGTATTTATAGCGATGGATTAAAAGTATATGTAACCTTAGATTCACGCATGCAAAATTATGCGGAAGACGCTGTAAATAGACATCTTTCTAACCTACAAAAAGAATTTGATAGGCAAAATAAAACGAACTCTAAAGCTCCTTTTAGAGGGATTTCTGATGCTCAAATAGATCGAATATTAAAACGTGAAATGAGAAATTCTGACCGCTATCGAAGAATGAAAAAGCGGGGAGCTTCCGATGAAAAAATTGAAGCTGCATTTAATGAAAAGCACGAAATGCAATTATTTTCTTGGGAAGGTAACATTGATACTATTATGACTCCAAAAGATTCTATTAGGTATTACAAATCATTTTTGAATACCGGTATGATGTCAATGAACCCCCAAACTGGCGCAGTAAAATCTTGGGTAGGTGGAATTAATTATAAGTACTTTAAATACGAACACGTAAAACAAGCCAAACGCCAGGTGGGTTCTACTTTTAAGCCTTTTGTTTATGCCGCAGCAATTGATCAATTGCACTATTCACCTTGTTATGAATTGCCCAACACGCTTTACACTATCCCTAAAGGAAGACATGGATTAATTGATGATTGGACGCCTTCAAACTCTAGTGATGATTATGGAGGAAGCAAGACACTTAAAAAAGCCTTAGCTGAATCTATAAACACAATTACAGCTCGTTTAATTGATAAAACTGGTCCAAAGCGTGTTGTAGATTTAATTGAAAAACTAGGGGTAGATACCAAAGACATTGATGCATTTCCTTCTATTGCTCTTGGAACTCCCGATTTAAGCGTTTATGAAATGGTTTCTGCATACTCCACATTTGCTAATAAAGGAGTTTATACCAAACCTTATTTTGTTGAACGTATTGAGGATAAAAACGGAAGTATTATTTACCAACATTTACCTGAAACTAGAGATGCAGTAAGCGAAGAGACAGCTTATGTAACGGTAAACTTATTAGAAGGAGTAACAAAAGCTGGCTCGGGAAGGCGTTTAAGGACTAATTCAGAATACATTAAAAACTTACCTCATTATAAGCGTGCTGTTACAGGTTACCCTTTTGATTTAGCAAATCCTATTGCAGGTAAAACAGGGACCACACAAAACCAAAGTGATGGTTGGTTTATTGGTATGGTTCCAGATTTAGTAACTGGCGTTTGGGTTGGTGGAGAAGATCGTTCAGTTCATTTCCCAACCATTACCTACGGCCAAGGCGCTACATTAGCTTTACCTATTTTTGGAATGTATATGAATTCTTTATACGAAGATGAAAATGTTCAGGTTTCTGATGGAGAGTTTGATAAACCAGATTATTTAAGTATTCAAATTGAATGCGATGATTTGGAAGATGAAGATGATGAAGATGATGAAGATGACTTCATAGAGTTTAATTCAGATTTTTAAATCAGTTCAAACAATTTACCTGGTAACGGCCTTAAGATTCCTTTCATTTCTAAGTCTAGTAGTAAGGAAGCAAGTTTGTAACTTGGTATAGAAGAATTAACTGCTAACTCATCAATATGTTGTTTATTTTCTTTTTTTAAACAATCTACAACGCTTTGTTCTTCAGCGTTTAAATCTATAAATAGCTGTGTTTGTAGGTTTTTTTCAGATTTTTCTTCTAAATCCCAACCTAAATAATAAATCAAATCGGCTGCTTCAGTAATTGGTCTTGCTTGATTTTTTTTAATTAAGTTTATACAGCCCCTACTCATGGAATCGGTTGGTCTTCCTGGTACTGCAAAAACTTCTCTGTTGTACGAATTGGCAATATCTGCAGTAACCAAAGAACCACCTTTAGGAGCGCTTTCAATAACAATGCTAGCTTCACTCATGCCTGCAATAATTCTGTTTCGCTTCAAAAAATTATTTCTATCAAAATCTGAAGTAGTAAGAAAGTCCGTAACAAAACCTCCATTTTTTTCGACATCACTCACGTATTTAGCATGAGGTTTAGGATAAATTTGATTGAGTCCGTGAGCTAAGCAAGCTATGGTTTGTAGGTTGTTTTTTATAGCTGCTTTATGAGCACAAATATCTGTTCCGTAAGCGAAGCCAGAAACAATAATAGGGTTTAGCACAGCCAATTCCTTGATTAGCTCTTCGCAGAAGGCAATACCCTGAGTAGTTATTTTTCTAGTTCCAACAATGCTAATGATTTTTTTGTTTTTTAGATCGATGTTTCCACGGGTAAATAAAACACTAGGTCCATCAATGCAGTGCTTTAAAAGCGAGGGATAAGTTGGGTGTTTGTAATCGAAGGCTTTGATGTCTTCTTTTTCAAAAAAAGCAATTTCTTTTTGGGCTACATCTAAAAAAGCTGAATTTCCAATTTCTTTTATTTTGTGTAATCCAATACCATCAATTTTTAATAAATTAGTTTTTTTTTCAGTGTAAACCGCTTCAGCTGAGCCGATTCTGTCTATTAATTTTTTAATAGTTGTATCGCCAATATTTGGTAGTTTCTGCAACGCAATGAGATAGGTTAGCTCTCTTTTTGTCATAATAAATAATTTAATTTAGTCCTGGGCAGCTTCGGATGAAAGCTGATTTATTTTTTGACCAAGATAAACAATTTTTTCATTTCCTTGAATAGCCAGTTGTGCTGGGTCTGCGGGAAGAATTTGAATATCATTCTCTTGGGTCTTGATAAATAGTGGAACACTATTGATGCTGGTATTTAATTCAGAAAGTTGATGTAAAAAATCTTCTGTGTCTTTTATACTTAATTCATTAATTTCAGGATGTTTCCTTGCTAAATTCACTAGCTTAATATAATCATCAGTATGGGAAAACAAGCTTTGCTCAGGATTTAAATTAGGATCACGCATTTCTTCAGAAGAGATAATTCTGTAGGTTCCCTTTTCACCAAATTGGTCGCTAAAGTTTTCAATTGCTTTTTGATTTACTGAAGCGTTCCCTGTAAGCGCCATTAAAAAACCCATGTCAGAAAGTTCTAAGTTTTCAGATAAATCATCTGAATAAATATTGGCATTAATGGCTTGAATACCCATATTTTTAGCTAATTTTACATTGCTAGCATTGTTGTCAATAATCACTACCTCACGTTGATTTTCTTTTAAGTACTTGGCAATTATTCGCGAAAATGAGGAAGAGCCAATAATTAAAATTCCTTTTAAATCTTTTTGAAATACGCCAACTAGCTTGGCAAACGGACGGGCAGTAGTGGCATTTAGTAAGACTGTTCCTAGTACAATCATGAATACTAAAGGGGTAATTAACTCTGCGCTTTTTACTCCTTGTTTCATCAGTTCTAGCCCAAATAAAGAGGCAATGCCAGCGGCTACAATACCTCTTGGGCCTACCCAGCTAATAAATAACTTTTCTCTAATGTTCAAATTTGAGTTAATGCTACTTAAAAAGACTCCTAGTGGGCGAACAATAAAGACCACTACTGCGAACAAAAGTAGGCTTGACCAATTGAAGACCAATAATAAATCTTCAATGTTAATGTTTGCTGAAAGTAAAATGAATAAAATTGATATGAGTAAAACGCTTAAAGATTCTTTGAAATAAAGCAAATCTTTGAAGTTGGGTAAATCTGTATTTCCCATAATTATTCCCATAACAACCACGGCTAAAAGCCCACTTTCGTGCGCAAAGTTATCGGCTAATACAAATACGCCAAGAACAGTAGCTAGGGTAACTACATTCATTAAGTAATTAGGAATTATCTTCTTTTTGATTAAAAAGCTTAACCCATAGGCAAATGTGAAGCCAAAAGTAAAGCCAAAAAGTACAATTTTTCCAAATTCAGTAAGCGCTTGTGTGGTGTATGCTTCGCCTCCGCCAGCTGATATAAATTCAAAGACAAGAACAGCAACAAGCGCACCCACAGGATCAATTAAAATCCCTTCCCATTTTAAAATGGAAGCTACATCTCTACGAAGTGGAATATTTCTTAAAATGGGAGATATTACCGTTGGCCCAGTAACAATAATTAATGCAGAGAATAAAAGTGAAATTTGCCAACTCAAGTCTAAGATAAAATGCGCTGCAATACCAGCACCAATAAAGGTAATAATAACAGCTACCGAAATTAATTTTACAATGACAGGCCCAATATTCAAAATTTCACTTCGCCTAAGAGTAAGCCCGCCCTCAAAAAGTATAATACTTATGGCTAAAGAAACAAAATAATAAAGGCTTTCGCCAGGAAAAAGCCCTTTTTCACCATTCCAAAGCGGTTCAATTAGTTTTTCTCCATTTTCGGTATAAAGCGTAGCAATTGGCCCTACCATTAAGCCAATAATAATGAGCGGTAAGATGGCCGGCACTTTGAGTCGCCAAGCTACCCATTGTGCAGTAATTCCTAAAATTATAATTCCAGCTAGTTCAAGCATTGCGTTTTGTTCTGATGTTAAAAATACTACAATTAAAAAGAACGCAAAATTTTAGATGCATTACTTTTTGTAATTTGCATAATTATTAAATTTTGAATAATCTAACGCTAGTTTTTCTTTTATTTTAAATAAATTTGGGCTTAAGTTTTAAAACTGCTAAAAATAACTTTAATGAAATTACACAGTATAGAAACCGGTCACTTTAAATTAGATGGTGGCGCTATGTTTGGAGTGGTGCCAAAAAGCCTTTGGCAACGCACGAATCCTGCCGATACTAATAACCTAATCGATATGGCCGCTACCAGCCTGCTAATTGAGGACGGAGATCGGTTAATTTTAATAGATACTGGCCTGGGAAATAAACAAAGTGAAAAGTTTTTTAGTCATTACCACCGTTGGGGAAACCATAGTTTAGAAAAATCCTTAAAAAATAAAGGCTTTCATCCTAACGACATAACCGACGTGTTTATGACGCACTTGCATTTTGATCATTGTGGCGGTTGTATTCAATGGAACAAAGACAAAACAGGCTACGAACCAGCTTTTAAAAACGCGAAGTTTTGGACAAATAAAGAGCATTGGAAATGGGCTACAGAACCTAATGCTAGAGAAAAAGCTTCTTTTTTAAAAGAGAATTTATTACCTATGCAGGAATCGGGTCAGTTAAATTTTTTAGAAAGAAAAGGGAAAAGAACGTTTTACAAGCATTTTAATTTTGAAGTACTTTTTGTAGATGGTCATACCGATAAACAAATGCTACCAATTATTGATTACCAAGGCAAAAAAATAGTTTTTGCTGCAGATTTGCTCCCTACCGCAGGTCATGTTCCTTTACCTTACGTCATGGGATATGATACTAGACCTCTGCTAACCCTAGAAGAAAAGAAAGATTTTTTAAAAGAAGCTGTTGATCAAAATTACTTCATATTTCTTGAGCATGATGCTCATAATGAGATTATTGATTTAAAAATGACAGAAAAAGGACCAAGATTGAATAAAGTTTATACATTTGACGAACTATTTAATGAATAAAAATGAGAGAAATTAAAACAATTAAGAATTTATCAGTTTTCGCAATTAGTGGACTATTATTAGCCAGTTGTGGACCAAAGTTAAAGTTTGATGCAGCATCCATTAAATCGGATTCTAGCTTAAAGAAAAACGCAAGTATTGAGGAAGAACAATTGAAACATTGGTCTTCTGCAGATTTGCTTACCGATACCATCCCAGGGATGAGTGTAGATCGTGCTTATCAAGAAATTATTCGCGATCAAAAAGGGAATAAAGTTATTGTTGCCGTTGTTGATAGCGGAATTGATAACGAACATGAAGATTTAGCTTCAGTGATGTGGGTTAACCCTAAAGAAACTGAAAACGGTCAAGATGATGATGGAAATGGCTACATCGATGATATTAACGGTTGGAATTTCCTAGGCGATATTGTTGAAGAAAACATGGAATACACCCGGATATTTAGAGATTATAACCAACAATTTGATGGAGTTGAACGCGACGACGTTGCTGAAGAAGATCTTAAATGGTTCGATTTATATACTAAAGCGAAAGAAGAATTAAAAAAGGAAAAAGGAAAAGCAAATGCTCAAAAAATGGGCTACGAAAATATGATTGCTAATATTAAGCAGGGTAGAGCAAGCATTGCTAACGCAATGGGCGTTGAAAAATTCACTAAAGACGAATTAAAAGTTTTTTCTACCGATTCTTCAGAATTAAGAGATCAGAAAAACTTCTTGCTTAATTTCATGAACAATGTTGATGAAGATTTAGATAATGTGATTGACCAAATTGGTGATGCTGTAGAGTATTTTGGTGGTCGAGTAGATTCGCATTTTAATGTTGATTTAAATGCAAGAGCTGAAAAATTAGGAGATGATGAAAACGACTTTTCAGTAATTATTTATGGAAATAATCAAGTGTCCGGCCCAGACCCCAAAAAGGAAGATGCTAAACACGGTACCCACGTTGCTGGTATTATTGCTGCAGATCGAACTAACAACAAAGGCTTAAGAGGGGTGGCTCACAATGTAGAAATTATGTCGGTTAGAGCCGTTCCCGATGGAGATGAGTATGATAAAGATATTGCTAATGCATTGCGTTACGCAGTAGATAACGGAGCAAAAGTAATCAATACAAGTTTTGGGAAATATTTTTCTCCCTACCCAGAAGTTGTAGAAGATGCTATTCGTTACGCCGATGAAAACGATGTTTTAATTGTTAATGCAGCTGGAAATGATGCTTTAAACTTAGATGATGCTCGTGTTTATCCAAACGATCAAACTCCTGAAAATTCTGAAGAAATTGTAACTAACTTTTTAAATGTTGGTTCGATTACACCTAATTATGGAGAAAAAATGGTATCAAGCTTTTCAAACTATGGAAAAAAATCGGTAGATGTATTTGCGCCAGGTTCTCAAATTTATTCTTCTACACCACTAGATGAATATGAATTTTTACAAGGAACTTCAATGGCCGCTCCGGCTGTAGCTGGAATTGCTGCGCTAATTCGTTCTTATTATCCAAAACTTTCAGCAGCACAAGTAAAAGAGATTATAATGGAAAGTGGTTTAGATTATAATGGAAGTGTTATTGTTGGTGGAGATACTTCAGATAAAAGACCTTTTAAAGAGCTTTCTGTATCTGGAAAAATTGCCAACTTATACAATGCTTTAATCTTGGCTAAGGAGTACTAGCAGTAACTTAATTACTAAATAAAAACAGCTGTTTTCAAGTTTGAGAGCAGCTGTTTTTTTGTGAAAAGGATAAACATTTTAGAATGTACACCAGGTTTAAATTTGAATTTTTCCTCTATGAAGGCTATTCTGTTTCATTAAAACTCATTAATTTAATTTCATTTTGATTAGGGTAACAACTTACAAACAATTATTTTTGAGGCGTCATAAAATACGCTAAAAATGAATATTTTAATTTTAGGAAGTGGCGGTAGAGAACACGCCTTAGCTTATAAAATAGCACAAAGTGAACAATGCGAAAAGCTATTTGTTGCCCCAGGAAATTCAGGAACAGCAAGAATTGCTACCAATCTATCGGTTAATCCTAATCACTTTGACGATGTAAAAGACTTGGTTATTAGTCACCAAATAGAAATGCTTATTGTTGGTCCTGAAGACCCCTTAGTAAACGGAATTCAAGATTTTTTCACCAATGATTCAGCACTTGCTCACGTTCATGTAGTTGGTCCATCTAAAGAAGGAGCTAGGCTAGAAGGAAGTAAAGAACGGGCCAAGGAATTTATGAAAACACATCACATTCCAACTGCAGCTTACCAAAGCTTTACTGCTTCGCAAGTGAAAAAAGGTCAAGATTTTTTAGCTACTTTAACACCCCCTTTTGTAATAAAAGCCGATGGTTTAGCCGCTGGTAAAGGTGTTTTAATCCTAGATGACTTACACGAAGCTCAAAATGCTTTAGACGAAATGCTCACCCAACAAAAATTTGGAGAAGCCTCTTCTAAAGTAGTTATTGAAGAATTTTTAGACGGCATAGAATTGAGTGTTTTTGTACTTACCGACGGAAAAAATTATAAAATTCTTCCCAATGCTAAAGATTACAAACGTATAGGTGAAGGTGATACGGGGTTGAATACAGGAGGAATGGGAGCAATTTCGCCCGTTCCTTTTGCTGATGAAGCTTTCATGAAACACGTAGAAAACGATATTGTAAAACCTACTATTGAAGGAATTCAGAAAGAAAACATCAATTATAAAGGCTTCGTTTTTATCGGTTTGATGAAAGTTGGTAACCAAGCCAAAGTAGTTGAGTACAATGTACGCATGGGTGACCCCGAAACAGAAGTTGTTGTCCCACGAATTCAATCTGATTTACTAGAAGCACTTACTCATCTAAAAAATCAAAGTTTAGACCAAGTTGACTTTCAACTAAAAGACGAAACAGCAACTACTTTAATGTTGGTTTCTGCAGGATATCCTGAGGCTTACGAAAAAGGAAAAAGTATTTCAGGACTAGACCAAGTAAATGAAGATGCTATTGTTTTTCACGCAGGAACAAAAAGTGAGGAAAAGCAAATTAAAACCAACGGAGGACGTGTTTTAGCTATAACTGCTTTTGGAAATGATTTTAAAGAGGCCTTAGCTATTAGCTACAAATATGCTAATATTATTGATTTTGAAGGCAAATACTACCGAACAGACATAGGTAAGGATTTAGAAAATTACAGCAATTAATACACTTAAAATAAACAATACAAAATGATTAAATCACTAAAGTTTTTATTACTATTTATAGCCTTTCCTGTTTTAGCTCAACAAGGAGGCATGTGGATTCCTTCATTACTAGAAGGAGACAATGAAGAAGAAATGCAAGCCTTGGGTGCAAAAATCACTGCTCAAGATATTTATGACGTTAACAATTCTAGCCTAAAAGATGCTATTGTGCATTTTAACGGAGGCTGTACAGGTGAGGTAATTTCTAACCAAGGACTTCTGCTCACCAATCATCACTGCGGATTTGGTCAAATTCAATCGCATTCTAGCTTAGAAAATGATTATTTAAAAGATGGCTTTTGGGCCATGTCTTTAGATGAAGAATTGCCTAATGAAAATTTGTATGCTAGGTTTATCATTCGAATTGAAGAAGTAACCGAAGAAATGCTATCCGTTATTTCAGAGGATATGGATTTAAAAGAAAAGCAAGCAGCTTTAGATGAAAAACAGGCTGAATTAATTAAGCAAACCGATAAAGAACTTTGGCAAGATGCTAACGTAAAATCTTTTTACTCAGGAAATCAATATTTCATGTTTATTACTGAAAAATACGAAGACGTAAGATTGGTTGGTGCACCTCCTTCAAGCATCGGTAAATTTGGCTCAGATACCGATAACTGGGTCTGGCCAAGACATACGGGAGATTTTTCTATTTTTAGAATTTATGCCGATGAACATAATCGCCCCGCAAAATACAGTGAAGATAATGTACCTTACCAACCAAAACACTCACTTCCAATTTCACTAGATGGAGTTCAAGAAGGTGATTTTACTTTGGTTTTTGGCTTTCCTGGAAGAACAAATCAATATTTGCCTGCCATTGCTGTTGAGCAAATAACCCAAAAAGTAAATCCTACCAATATTGAAATTAGAGAAAAAGCATTAGAGCAAATTGATGCTTACATGCAACAAGATGATCAGATTAGAATTCAATATGCTTCAAAACAAGCAAGAATAGCTAATTACTGGAAAAAATGGAAAGGTGAAAATCTTGGTATAGAAGAAAGCGGCGCTATTGAGACTAAAAAAGACTTTGAAAAACGATTTATGCAGGCTGTAAAAGCCCAAGGAAAGGAAGAGGCTTATGGTGATTTATTTTCAATTTTTGAAACGCAGTACCAAGAATTTGAGCCTTTTGCCGTTAAACGTTCTAACTTTTTAGAGGTCTTTTTTACCAATACCGAATTACTTCAAATTTCATTTCGATTATACCAGCTTAAGCAAAGTGCAGATCAAGGCGAAAATCAGTTTAAACAAGCTCAAGCCAACATCATCCCAATGTTAGAGCGCGTTTACAAAAACTTTAATGCACGAGTGGACCAGTCGGTGGCAGAAAGTATTTTTCCTTTGTACGATGACCAAGTTTCAAAACAGCAAATTAGAGATTTATATAAAAACAGTATTTTTACCAATAAAGCCATGGCTATAAAAGCCCTTGAAGGTGAACTTGAAAAAGTGGTTGAAGTTATTGAAAATGATGCTTTGTACAATTTTGCAGAAGATTACATTACGGAGTTTTATCAAATCATCAACCCTAACTATCAGCGCATACAGACAGAAATTGCCGAAACGCAAAAAATCTACATGACGGCTATGATGGAAGTCTTACCAGATGAACGCTATTTTCCAGACGCTAACTCAACTTTACGCGTTACTTATGGTCAAGTAAAAGGCTACCAACCAAGAGATGCTGTATATTACAACCATGTTACTTATTTAGATGGTGTGGTGGAAAAATACGTGCCAGACGATTACGAATTTGACGTACCAGAAAAGTTACTGCAATTGCATGAAAACAAAGATTTTGGGAATTATGCAGACGCCAACGGAAAAATGCCTATCGGTTTTATTGGCACCAACCAAACCACTGGCGGAAATTCTGGAAGTCCAGCTATTGATGCCCACGGAAACCTTATTGGATTAAATTTTGACCGTGTTTGGGAAGGTACCATGTCAGACCTCTACTACGATCCAGAAATCTGTAGAAACATAATGGTAGATGCGCGTTACATCCTATTTGTTATTGATAAATTTGGTGATGCAGGTCATTTAATTGAAGAAATGAACTTAGTTCACCCAAAAGCCAACTCAACCCAAGAAGAAGTTGAAGAAAAGAAGAAAAAAGGCTGGTGGATTTTTGGTAGAAACTAAAATAATTTAGAGCCGAGAACCTGCTCTCGGCTCTATCTTTTTTTCAATATCAAGATTTATAAAGCTAGATTCTACCTTAGAAATTCCTAGAAAGAGATACTGTCCCAAAAAGTGTGTAAAGTCCAAAAATTGATATTTTTAAATCGAGAAATTTAAATAACAAATATCATGAACTTTACACAGACGCAAATTACTGAAATTATTGAAAGTATTATCAATGAAGAAGACGGATTAAACAAAATTTTACAAACAAGTCTCGAAGCTATAATGAAATCAGAGCGTGAAATCTTTAATGAAATTCATCAAGATTATAGTAATGGCTATCGCAAACGTCGAGCTTTTGGACATCAAAAATCTATTGAACTAACCGTTCCTCGTACACGAAATGGCTTTTATCCTACTATTTTAGCACTTCTAAAAAATCAAGAAGCAGAGGCACACGCTATTGCTTTTGATTTATATAAGAAAGGACTTACTACTGATCAAGTAGGAGAAACATTTGATATTATCTATGGCAGGAAGTATTCTACTTCTCATGTAAGTAGAATGTTCAATAGTGCAAGAGAACAGGTCAGCGAATGGCTAAGTCGCCCCTTATTAAGCTACTATCCTATTGTTTATATTGATTGTGTGTTCTTACCTACCAAGCGAGTAGATAGCGTTTCTAAAGAAGCATATTACGTACTACTTGCAGTTCGACCTGACAGAACAAGAGAGGTTTTAGGAATATATAACTCCCCCACAGAAGGAGCTGAACAGTGGAAGGCGATATTTGAAAACATTAAGTCACGTGGGGTTAAAGAGATAGATTTATTTGTAAGCGATGCGCTCTCAGGGATAGAAAACAGTATATCATTCCACTTCTCTAAAGCTGCTATACAATTATGCGTAGTTCATCTCCAACGTCATATGTCAAGCTATGTAAAACCAAAACACAAAGAAGAATTTGCAGAAGATTTTAAAGAAGTGTTTTACACCAACAATAAGGAAGATACCGAGGCAAAAGCAGTGTTACGTTTTAACCAGATGTGCGATAAATGGAGTAAGTATTACAAAAGCTTTACAAGAAAAAAAGAGGATATCAGAACTCACTACTATTTTACCTACTATAACTATGATTATCGAATGCGAAATATGATATACACCACCAACTGGATAGAAAGACTCAACTGATGTTATATTTTAGCCCCCAATAAGTTCGGAGTGATATTTTAAATTTCAAAATACTACTTTTGAGATATGAAATACAAGAAATGGAGTTTAGAGGAGAAACTAAAAATTCTGTCCTCATCTGAAGAATTAGGAACCGTTGAGACTTGCCGTAAATATAAGGTCAGTACGGCCACTTTCTATAGTTGGAAGAAGAAATTTGATAGCCAAGGCGAAGCAGGGTTAAAAGTCACCTATGACACTCGTAGCAAAGAATTAAAGCAAGCAGAAGAGGAAAATAGAATACTGCGTAAGCTTTTAAGTAACAAGGAAATTGAGTTGGAAG
>NZ_JAANAS010000037.1 GCF_011089875.1 Psychroflexus maritimus
AGGGTGTAATTTGAACTCTGTCTAAAATTTATTAAATTAAACCTTTAAAATTTAGATAGAGATGAAAAAAGTAGAACAATCCGAATTAGAACAAAAAATATTAGACCAATTTTTGTCAGGCAAAAATTTATTTGGAGAAGACGGAGCTTTGGCTCCCTTATTAAAAAATGTTTTAGACAAGGCTTTACAAGCCGAGATGGAGAACCATTTGAATGAATCAGAGCGAAGCTCTGGCAACAAGCGCAACGGACTAAAAACTAAAACAGTAAAGAGTAGTTTGGGTAATTTTGAATTAGAAGTACCCCAAGATCGTAACAGTAACTTTGAACCTGAAATAGTGAAGAAACGTCAAACTGTTTTAGCTGATCAATTAGCCGATAAAATTATTGGTTTATATGGTTTAGGTATGAGTTACAGAGACATCTCTTCTCACATTAAAGAGATGTATGATACAGAGGTATCGCATAGTGTTTTAAGTCAGATTACCGATAGAATAATACCTGAGATTAAACGATGGCAAAATCGTCCTTTAGAATCGATGTACTGCATTGTTTGGTTAGATGCAATGCACTACAAAGTAAAAGTGGATGGACTCATAAAGAGCAAAGCTCTTTATAACGTGCTTGGAGTAAACAAAAATGGCTACAAAGAAGTTTTAGGTATTTATTTATCCGAGAGTGAAGGAGCTAACTTCTGGTTAAGTGTTTTAACAGATTTAAATAATCGTGGATTACAGGATATTTTAATTGCTTGTACAGACAACCTAAAAGGCTTTAGTGAAGCTATTTTAAGTGTATTTCCAAAGACTGAAATACAGAAACGTGTTATACATCAGATTAGAAATTCCCTAAAGTACATAGCCTCTAAAGACAAAAAAGACTTTATGAAAGACCTGAAAGAGGTCTATAGAGCAGATACCAAGGATTTAGCAGAAGAAGCTTTAAAAGCACTCGAAGAGAAGTGGGTACAGAAATACCCTTTAGTGATAGAAAGCTGGAAAAACAACTGGGAAGAACTCAGTACCTATTTTCAATATACTAAGCCAATACGTAAGCTTATTTACACGACAAACACCGTAGAGGGTTATCATCGCCAAGTAAGAAAAGTAACAAAAACAAAAGATGCATTCCCAACTGATATGGCTCTTCTAAAGATAGTTTACTTAGCTACAATGAATATACAAAAAAAGTGGAAAGCACCACTGCACAATTGGAGTTTGACGATTCAACAATTATATATTAAATTTGGCAACAGAATCCCATTGGATTTGGAACTTCGTTAACGAAAAAATCGGACAGAGTTTAAATTACACTCCCTAATTAAGCACAAAAAAATGCCGTTTTACACTTGGTAAAACGGCATTTACAATGTTAGTTGATTTAGTTTTAACCTAAAGCAACTCTTTCAAAAGCAACTACTTCAACATCTTTACCAAGTTCAGCTTGAACGTGTTTAGCAACTGTTGTTTTGTTATCTTTGATAAAAGCTTGGTTAACTAACGTATTGTCTTTAAAATATCTGTTGATTTTTCCAACAACAATTTTATCCAACATTTCTTCAGGTTTCCCTTCTTGTCTTAACTGATCTTTAGCTATTTCTGTTTCTTTGTCTATAGTTTCTTGATCAACTTCACTTTCATTAAGTGCAATAGGATTCATAGCAGCAGCTTGCATAGCAACTTCTTTAGCTACTACTTCTGCTCCTTCTGCTTTTTTGTTTAGACCGGTTACAACACCAATTTTGTTGCCTGCGTGAATGTAGAAACCTACAAATGGAGCTTCTAATGTTCGGAAGTCACCAATTTCAATTTTTTCACCAATAACGCCTGTTTGCTCAATAAGTTTTTCTTGAACTGTGATGCCTTCATAACTAGCCGCCAATAACTCTTCTTTAGTGTTTACACCTAATGCAAGTTCTGCAAAGTCGTTGGCTAATTTAACAAATGAATCATTTTTTGCTACGAAATCAGTTTCGCAATTCAAAGAGACTACAACACCTTTGTTAGCTTCACTGTTTACTTTTGCAATTACAGCACCTTCAGAAGAATCTCTATCGGCTCTTTTTGCGGCTACTTTTTGGCCTTTCTTACGAAGCACCTCTACGGCCTTATCAAAATCGCCCTCAGCTTCAACTAGGGCTTTTTTACAGTCCATCATACCGGCACCGGTACTTTTTCTTAATTTGTTTACTTCTGCTGCAGTTATTTTTGCCATTTTAATTTTATTTAAAAAGAGAGCATTCTCAAAAAGAATGCTCTCAAGTTATTTAAAGATTAAGCTTCCTTAGTAGCTTCTTTTTCTTCTACTTTTTCTTCTTTTTTCTTTTCTTTACTTTCTTTGCTTTCTTTTCTAGCTTCAAGCCCACCAACAATTGCATCGGCTACATAACCTACAATTTTGTTAATTGATTTAGAGGCATCATCATTAGAAGGAATGGGGTAATCTACCTCTCTTGGATCGGAGTTGGTATCTACCATAGCAAAAATAGGAATGTTTAATTTTTTAGCTTCCTTAATAGCAATGTGTTCTCTAAGTGTATCAACAACAAATATTGCGCTTGGCAATCTGTTCATTTCTGAAATAGAACCTAAGTTTTTTTCTAATTTTTCGCGTAAACGATTTACTTGTAAACGTTCTTTTTTAGAAAGGGAGTTGAAAGTTCCATCTTTTTTCATGCGGTCTATAGCTGCCATTTTTTTAACCGATTTTCTAATGGTTACAAAGTTGGTTAACATACCACCTGGCCAACGCTCAGTGATATAAGGCATTTTTGCACGCTTGGCGTGTTCTGCTACAATTTCTTTAGCTTGTTTTTTGGTTGCAACAAACAAAATATTTCTACCTGAGGCAGCAATTTTTGCTAAAGCAGTGCTTGCTTCTTCTAATTTTGCAACTGACTTGTAAAGGTTAATGATATGGATTCCGTTACGTTCCATGTAAACGTAAGGAGCCATATTAGGATTCCATCTTCTGGTTAAGTGCCCAAAATGCACTCCAGCGTCAAGTAATTCTTTTACTTCTATATGATTTGCCATTTTTTGTAATAGTTTACGTTCTGTTGAGATAGCAACAAATAAGTGGCGAGTTTCCCTCGGCCTTATTCATTTAGATGCTAAACTAACTTCCGAACAATGCGGAATAACAACAAAATTTCAAATTGAACTTTAATTTTATTAATTGATTCAGGTAACCTGAATACCAATCTCTTCCGATTAACGCTTTGAGAATTGGAATTTTTTACGCGCTTTCTTCTGACCGAATTTCTTACGTTCAACCATTCTTGGGTCTCTAGTAAGTAAACCTTCTGGCTTTAACTTTAAACGGTTTTCAGCATCAATATGACATAATGCTCTAGAAATAGCTAAGCGAATTGCTTCTGCTTGACCTGTGATTCCACCACCAACTACATTTACCTTTACGTCATAGCTTCCTTCACTTTCCGTTAATAAAAATGGTTGATTTAATTTGTAAACCAATTGGTCTGTGCAAAAATATTCTTTCGCACTTTTCCCGTTAATGTTGAATTTTCCTTCTCCTTGAGTTAGGTAAATTCTTGCTACAGAGGTTTTTCTACGACCTATCTTGTGAATTGTATCCATTTACACTAGTTCGTTTAAATTAATAACTTCTGGTTTTTGAGCCTCCATTCCGTGCTCTGCATCCAATACAACTTTTAAGTTTCTAAATAATTTAGCACCTAATTTGTTTTTTGGAAGCATCCCCTTTACTGATTTTTCAATTAATCTAGCTGGGCCTTTAGCAAACATTTCTGTTGCTGTCATCTCTCTTTGTCCACCTGGGTAGCCTGTGTAACGAATGTACTTTTTAGAGTTCCACTTATCACCAGATAATTCAACCTTGTTGGCGTTGGTAACAACTACATTGTCTCCACAATCAACGTGAGGGGTGAAATCTGGCTTGTGTTTTCCTCTTAAGTACTGCGCAACAACAGAAGCCACTCGTCCAAGCGATTGTCCTTCTGCGTCTATTACAACCCACTTTTTATTTACTGTTTGTGAGTTGGCAGACACGGTTTTGTAACTTAATGTATCCACACTTTTTACTTTTTAATTAAACATTCCTTTTCTTGAAAAATTTCAAGGGTGCAAATGTACGATTATTAATTTTATTTTCAAGTCTTTGTAGTAGAATTTTATTTCACACAATGTCAATGCTTTATTCCTCTTAAATCCGCAAACATATATATTGATGAATAACGGATTAATTTGTATAAAGTTCTTGTCTTATTTTATAAATTTAGAGTGATTATAATCGAATTCAGGGTATAATACCAATTTAACCATCAAATGACCCTATTTAGCTTATTCATTTTCCCATATATTTCCTTGTTCACAATTTCCGTCCCGTACGTACAGGATGCAAATTATTCACAGCCTTATATATGAAAAAAGCAATTTCGCTCTCTTAACGACAATTAATAGTAAAATTGGTATTATTTGATACATGGTTTTAAAAGTAGGTGTAAAAGTTTTTAGCATTGCAGTTATTATCATAAAACGGCAATTTTGATTTAAGAAGGAAAAGGCTAAACGTTTCCCTCCAAAATCATTATTTATCACATCAAATTTTTTTTATTTCCATCTCTCTGATTGTAATATTCAATAACTTGCTTTTCAGAAGAATAAAAAAAAAGTAAAATTTTCTTAGTTCAAGCTACTAAGAGAAGTCTTTTTTCTTAGTAACTTAGATTAACATATCAGCGGTTGTGAATTTAAGTTGATATAAGAATTTCGAAAAAATGATTTCATGTTAAAAAATTGAAATACTTTTGCGTTATGAGTTATCCATTTTTAAGTAAAATCAATGAGCCTAGTCAGCTAAAGCAATTCAACCTTGAAGAACTCCGCTTACTAAAGGAGGAATTGAGAGCTTTTATCATTGATGTAGTTTCTACTAAAGAAGGACATTTAGGCGCTAGTTTAGGCGTGGTTGAACTAACTCTAGCTTTACATTATGTATTTCACACACCCAACGACCTTTTGGTTTGGGATGTTGGTCACCAAGCTTATGGCCATAAAATCTTAACAGGAAGAAGGGATGTTTTTTTTACTAACCGACAAAAAAATGGAATTTCAGGATTTCCTAAACGAAGCGAAAGTAAATTTGATGCTTTTGGCGTGGGACACAGCTCAACTTCAATTTCTGCAGCACTAGGAATGGCCATTGCTTCTCAATTAAAAGGCGATGTTAACAGGCAACATATTGCGGTGATTGGCGATGCGTCTATTGCTGCAGGAATGGCTTTTGAAGGACTGAACCACGCTGGCGTAACCAAGGCTAATTTAATTGTTATTTTAAACGATAACGCCATAGGAATCGATCCTAGTGTAGGGGCGCTTAAAAATTACTTGACCAAAGCTAAAGTTGGTCATAAGCCTAAACAAGATAATATTATTGAAGCCCTAAATTTCACCTATAAAGGCCCTGTAGATGGTCATGATTTACCAAGTTTAATAGCCGCCCTAGAAGAACTTAAAAGCAAAAAAGGCCC
This sequence comes from Psychroflexus maritimus, assembly GCF_011089875.1. Classification (GTDB taxonomy): domain Bacteria; phylum Bacteroidota; class Bacteroidia; order Flavobacteriales; family Flavobacteriaceae; genus Psychroflexus; species Psychroflexus maritimus. The sequence goes on from NZ_JAANAS010000037.1 coordinate 5,512, forward strand.
TCAGTTTTTACACGTTATCACCAAAAAGGGCAAAGGCCTGCAAAAAGCCGAAGAAAATCAAGTAAAATATCACGCACCAGGGAAATTCGACAAAAATACAGGCGAACTTTTACCTAAAAATAACCAGGATTTACCGCCTAAATTTCAAGATGTTTTTGGACTGACTTTAGTAGAACTAGCCCAAAATAACGAAAAAATTGTGGGCATTACTCCAGCCATGCCCACAGGGAGTTCGTTAAAATATATGATGCAAGCTTTTCCCGATCGCGCTTTTGATGTAGGCATTGCCGAGCAACATGCCGTGACTTTTGCAGCAGGTTTGGCCACTCAAGGTAAACGTGTTTTTTGTTCCATTTACTCTACGTTCTTACAACGCGCCATAGATCAAGTTATTCACGATGTGGCCTTACAAAATTTACCTGTTATTTTCTGTATAGATCGCGCTGGTTTAGTAGGAAACGACGGCGCGACCCACCACGGTGTTTTTGATGTAGCCCTACTCAAAAGCATTCCTAATATAATTATTGCCAATCCAAGTAATGCCATCGATTTAAGAAACTTACTTTACACCGCTTCTTTGGGATTGAATAACCCAATTGCTATTAGGTACCCACGAGGTAGGGGCGAAATTAAAGATTGGCAGCAGGCGTTCGAGAAAATTGAAATAGGAAAAGCAGTTGAATTAAAACATGGAAATCGACTCGCCATTCTCAATTTTGGTCATTTACTGCCTCAAGTTGAATCGGCTGTCAATTCACATCAACAAAAAGAAGAAATAGGCTTATACGATATGCGTTTTGCGAAACCTTTAGACTTTGAAACACTAAACCAAATTTTCTCCACCTATCAGTACTTAATTACTGTTGAAGACGCTGCTGTGGAAGGCGGATTTGGTCAATCTGTACAAGCCCTTGCGCAAGCTAAAGGTTTTACTGGAAAAATTGAAAAACTTGGCATTCCAGACTACTTTATCGACCACGGTAGTACGGAAGAGCTGCATGAAGAGGTAGGAATAAGTAGTACTCAGATTACGCAGAAAATTGATTTTTTATTAGATAAATAAGCATAGAAGATTAAATCATGTTGCTGTTTTAGTCCTTTACACACTTAGCGCCTTTGCAGTAAAACAAGTTGATGCTATATCATTAACCCTTTCACTTTTTTAAAGCTTAATCTTCACTAACAAGCTTTTAATCAAAAACTTGCTTGGCCATTAAAATAATTGTACTTTTGCAAATTCAAAAACAGAAGCTTACGTATGAATATTACCAGAGAAAACAAAGACAATTTAAACGCTGTTTTAAGTGTTGCTATAGCGAAAGGTGACTACAGTGAAAAAGTAGAAAAAATATTAAAAGATTACCGTAAAAATGCCAATATTCCAGGGTTTAGAAAAGGAAAAGTACCTATGGGCATGATTAAAAAACAATACGGGCAAGCGGTATTGGTGGATGAGGTAAACAAGTTACTTCAAGATTCATTGAATAAGTATATCCAAGACGAGAAATTAGATGTATTAGGAAATCCACTTCCTATGCCTCAAGATAATTTAGATTGGAAACAAGACGATTTTACCTTTGAATTTGAATTAGGTTTAGCCCCAGAATTTGATGTAAACTTCGATAACAAAGAAAAAATAACGCATTATAAAATTACCGCTGACCAAGAAATGATTGATGAGCAAATCAAATTGATTCAGCGTCAGTACGGAAAACTTGAAACGCGTCAAGAAGTTAAAACAGGCTTTAATGTGGTGGTGGAAATCACTAACCAAGACCAAGCCATTAAAAATGAAACTACGCTACAACTAAAAGACTTAGCAAAAGACGCTCAAAAAAGTTTAAAAGGAACTAAAATTGGTGATAGCGTTCAATTGAACTCAAAAGGGCTTTTTGAAAACGAAGAAGATTTAGGGCGTTTTCTTGGTTTAGAAAAAGAAGATGCTGAAGCTTTAGGCGAACTAGATTTGACTTTCGAAATCAAAGAAATTAACGAAGAAATACCCGCCGAATTAAATCAAGAATTGTTTGATAAATACACCGGTGAAGAAGCTAAGCTTACTTCTGAAGATGAATTGATAAACTTCATTAAAGAACAAGCCGCTGAGCAATTTGTTCAGCACAGCGACCAACAATTATTGAATGACGTTTCTGCCCACCTTATTGAAAACACCAAATTTGAATTGCCAGGTCAATTCTTGACAAAGTGGATTCAGCAAACCGCAGAAAAAGAACTTTCTGACGAAGAGGCTAAACAAGAATACGAGAATAGCGAAAAAGGAATTCGTTATCAATTAATAGAAAGCAAAATCATTAAAGAAAATGATTTAAAAGTTGAGCCTAAAGAAATGAAAGCGATGATGATGGACCGCATCAAACAGCAAATGGCACAATACGGAGGTGCAAATATGCCAGACGAGCAATTGGAAGGCTTTGCAGACCAAATGCTTGCTAATCAAGAAGAGTCAAGAAAGATTGCAGAACAAGTAATGAATGCAAAAATTCTTGAAGTATATAAAGAAAAATTGAACTTAAAAGAAAAGGAAGTAAGCTTTAAAGAATTTGCAGACGAGGCTTACAAACAGCAGTAAATAAATTACTTTTGCTAAGCTTCAATAAAGAAGTTTAGCAAAAGTTTTTGATTGATACATAGGCGTAGTGCCTATATTCGTAGTTTATTTCTAATTAATATAAGACGTATGAATATCGCTAAAGAATTTGAAAAATTTGCTACTAAAGACCAAGGGGTAAATAGCAATTACTACAATAAAGTTATTAATTCAATGTATCCTGTGGGCATGACGCCTAATATTATTGAAGAGCGACAAATGAACGCTGTGGCTATGGATGTTTTTTCTCGATTAATGATGGACCGAATTATCTTTTTAGGTACTCCAATTAATGATCAAGTGGCTAATATTATTCAAGCACAGTTGTTGTTTCTAGAAAGTACAGATGCTACAAAAGACATTCAGATTTACATTAACTCTCCCGGAGGTAGTGTTTATGCAGGATTAGGAATTTACGATACCATGCAGTTTATTAAACCTGATGTAGCAACTATTAATACAGGAATGGCAGCCTCTATGGGCGCAGTGTTATTGTGTGCGGGTACCGATGGTAAACGTACTGGATTACCGCACTCTAGAGTGATGATTCACCAACCTATGGGGGGCGCGCAAGGACAAGCCGATGATATTGAAATTACCGCTAAACAAATTTTGATTTTAAAGAAAGAACTTTATGAAATCATCGCTCAACATTCTAAAAAAGATTACGATAAAGTCTATCAAGATGGCGATCGTGATTTTTGGATGAATGCTGAAGAAGCACTAGCGTACGGTATGATTGATGAAGTTTTGAAAAGATAAATAATGGCAAAGGAAAATTTAAGTTGTTCGTTTTGTGGACGTAAAAAAGCAGAAACCAATATTTTAATTGCAGGTTTAGATGCACACATCTGTGATCGATGCATTGAACAAGCCCACGGAATTGTTTTGGAAGAAGCTAAACAAGAATCATCAAACGAGCTTTCTTCTGAATTGGTATTAAGAAAACCTAAATCCATTAAAACTTTCCTAGATGAATATGTAATTGGTCAAGACAAAACCAAAAAAGTAATGTCGGTGGCCGTTTACAACCACTACAAACGATTATTACAACCCACTACCGATGACGATATTGAGATTCAGAAATCCAATATTCTAATGGTAGGAAAAACAGGTACAGGTAAAACTTTAGTGGCTAAAACCATTGCACGCATGCTTAATGTGCCTTTGGCCATTGTAGATGCTACTGTTTTAACGGAAGCCGGTTACGTGGGCGAAGATGTAGAAACCATCTTAACCAAACTTTTAGCCGCCGCCGATTACAATGTTGAAAAAGCAGAACGCGGAATAGTTTTTATTGATGAAATAGATAAAATTGCCCGAAAAAGCGATAATCCATCGATTACTAGAGACGTTAGTGGCGAGGGTGTGCAACAAGCTTTATTGAAACTATTGGAAGGAACTACAGTAAATGTACCCCCAAAAGGAGGAAGAAAACACCCCGACCAAAAATTTATTGAGGTGAACACCGAAAACATTTTATTTATTGCGGGGGGTGCCTTTGATGGTATTGATAGAAATATTTCGAAGCGCTTAAACATGCAAGCCGTAGGTTATGGAGCCTCTAAACAAGGCGAAAGTTTAGATAAAGAAAACATGCTGCAATACATCATTCCTAAAGATGTAAAAGATTATGGACTAATTCCTGAAATTATTGGTCGTTTACCCGTTTTAACGCACATGGACCCGCTGGATAGAGCCACGTTGAAAATGATTCTTACCGAACCCAAAAACGCCATTATCAAGCAATATGAAAAACTCTTTGAAATGGACGATATCAAGTTTAGTATCACCGACGGCGCCTTAGAATACATTGTTGACAAAGCCTTAGAATACGAATTAGGCGCTCGAGGTTTACGCTCCTTATGCGAAGCCATTCTCACCGAAGCCATGTATGAAATGCCCGACGGAGAAGAAAAAGAATTACGCGTTACTAAAACTTATGCTGAGCACAAACTCAACCAAAGTGGCATTAGCAAATTGAAAACCGCCTCCTAATTATTTTTCCAAAAAAAGCAAAAACCCCTTATTTAAATAAGGGGTTTTTTATGCGTTAAACTTTTTTCAATTTTACCGCAAAGTGTAGTCATTTGACTGTTAAGTGTTTGTTAATTTAAAGATTTTCTTCATATTCATTTACATAAAAGTTTATAAGTTTGTAATTCACCAATAGTTAAATATAATGAAAAAATTACTACAATCAGGTTTATTATTCCTCACCACATTTTTGTTTTCAACGATGAGTTGGGGGCAGATTACAGAAAATTTTGATACTGGACTAAGTGGTAGTTATACTACGGGTTCACAAACATTAAATAGTGGTGTTTGGACAACTGCAAATGTGCTTCAAGAATCTAGTTCAGATGCAAGATCAGGATTTGCCGCAAGATTGAATGATAATATGCCAGAAAGTTCTTTAACAACCCCAGAAATTAATTCAGGTGTGGGTGAAATTTCTTTTTGGTACAGGGAGCTAAATAGTGGAGGAGGTACTTTTAAAGTCCAAGTTTCTTCTGACGGAACTAACTTTTCAGATGTAGACTCTCAAACATATTCAGGTTCTACTTATTCTCAATACATATATACATTAAATCAATCTGGAACAGTTTACATAAAGATTTTAATTGAAAATCAGGAAGGTCACTTAATAATTGATGATTTTTCAACAACAGCTTTTACTGCTACTACAACCGAAACCATCAACCTTTCTGAAACTACGCTTTCCGGTTTAGATTATGTGGATGGTAATGGCCCATCCACAGAGCAAACCTTTACCGCCGAAGGAAGCAACTTAACCGCCGATATTACAGTAACCGCACCAACCAATTTTGAGATCTCAACGACTTCCGGCTCAGGTTTTGGGTCTTCAGTAACTTTAACCGAAACGAGTGGTAGTGTGAGCTCAACCCCAATTTACGTTCGCTTAGCCTCTGGTTTAGCAGTTGATACTTACAGCGGTACCTTATCAGCCACAAGCACAGGCGCTACACAACAAGATGTGAGTTTAAGTGGGGAGGTGTCGGCAGCAACATGCGCTGGAACTTCTACGTCTTTTCCTTTTAATGGCGTAACAGGCAGTACCAATTTGGAGCATTCATCATCTAACCCACCGGGTTCAAGTGGTGAAGACTGTGGAACCAATTACCTAATCTATTATGATACGGCACCAAGTACAGATTCTAGTGTGAACTTTTTAAGATCTAACACTACCGATGATTTAATTGAAAGTGCAGACTGGGGCGGTGAAGGAAAATTTGAAACTTTTGCCATAGACGTATCAGGTGAAACCTCAGTTGATATTGAAACTTTTGGTAACACGACTAATAGTGGTTTCAATGCTGGTGGCGAGGAATTTCAATGGTGGTACACCTTAGATGGAGGCACTCAAATCAATTTAGGTTCTGCAATTTCAGGTACAGGCTCATTAGCCGTTGGTCCAACAACTATTGACGTTACGGCGGTAAATGAAATCATAGTAGGATTTACATTTAACATGAATGGCGGTTCAGATGGTTTTGAAGATGTAGATGTGACTGTAACGGCTACACCAACTGCCCCAGAAGTCGGTTTTGATTCAGCATCAAGTACGGTTAACGAAACCAACGCTACTTTTACAATAAATATTCCGGTGACCTTGAGTAACTTTAGCTCAAATGTAGATTTAAGTGTTTCTGTTGATGGTAGTAGTACCGCTGAAGCAAGTGATTATACACTAAATACAACCTCTTTAAGCTTTACAGGGAACGGTACTCAAAATATTTCTTTAGACATCAATCCTGATGCAGGTTATGACGATGAAACCATCATTTTAGAAATCGCTGAAACAACTTCAACTGGCGTAACAATCACTACCAGTCAGCATACAGTAACTGTTTTAGATGATGAAACAGCACCTTTAGGCTGGCAAATTACAGCTGAAGATACTGATTTTGTTATCGATTTTGATAATACCGTTGCAGGGGTCAATAATGGTCAGTTTAATGGTAGTGGATTTTCTCCTTCACCAGCAACAGGACAATTAAATTCAGAAGCTTGGAAAACAACGGGTATGTCTGATGGAGATTCTAATTTTGGCGATACAGAAACATCAGGTGATTTTGCAAGGGGTCCGTCAACCGGCGGTGAGACTACAGGTGGTTTTTATGCCTTTGAAACTTCAAGTAACAATCTCTCTTTAGGATTTCAGGGAGCAGGTAGCGATTTTACCCCCGGTACAATTACCCTTCGCGCTCAAAACCAAACGGGTACTACGGTTACCGATGTAGATTTATCTTATATTTTATATGTCTATAATGATCAAGATAGAGCCAACTCCTTTAATTTTGAATATAGCACAGACGGTAGTAATTATACAACTGTTGCCAGTTTAGACTTTACTTCTCAAGAAGTTGCTGATGGAAGTCCCGTCTGGGCTTCTAATTCAAAATCTACCTCTATTTCTAACTTATCAATTGCAGATGGTGCGTATTTTTATCTGCGTTGGGAAAGTGATGATGTTTCAGTGAGTGGTTCAAGAGATGAATTAGCTATTGATGATATTACAATTAATTTCAATCCTGTTATTTACATTTATGATAATGGATGGAATACAAATCCAGTTGTAGCATCTACTGCTGCGAACGATATTAAAGTTATAAACGGAACAGCAAACATCACGCAAGAATTAGTAGCCAACAATTTAGAAATTGCTTTAGGGGCTACCTTAAATATATCTCCTTCAGGAGTTTTAGATTTAGCAGGAGATATTACCAACAATGGAGATTTAGTCTTCCAAAGTGATGAAAACGGTACAGCTCAATTAGCAGAATTTACAGGAAGCATCACTGGCGATGTTACGGTTGAACGCTACATTCCAGCTAAACGTGCTTTTCGCTTGTTAAGCTCAGCAGTTGGTGGAGAAAGCATTGCTAATACCTGGCAACAAGATACGCACATCACTGGCACAGGTGGTGCAACCAATGGTTTTGATGTTACAGGAACAAATAACCCGTCAATGTTTACATTCGACAATACAATTACTGATCAAACTAGTGGCGCTGGTTGGCAAGCTACTGCTAATACCAATGTTACAAACCTAGAAGCAGGAACCCCTTACCGCTTAATGGTGCGTGGTGACCTTTCAATTGATTTAACTGATAATGATGCTCCAGCAAATGATGTTACTTTAAGTGCTTCGGGCACAATGCATACAGGAAGCTTTACACCAACTTTAGCTACTGCTGCCAATAATTATAGTTTCGTAGGAAACCCTTATCAAGCAGTAGTTGACTTTGGTGCGGTGACAACTACAAATTTAACTGGCTATTTATACGTTTGGGATGCTTCAATTGCAGGTGATAATGGAAGAGGTGGCTATACTGTTGTAGATGCTGCAGATGGTAGCGAAGTTACTGGAATCAGCCCACATTCATCAGCTGCAAACCAATACATTATGCCCGGCCAAGCCTTTTTTGTGCAAAACAACGGAACGGGTAACGGAAGCATTACCTTTGAAGAAGTTGATAAAGCCACAGCTCAGTCCCAAGTTAGTATTTTTAGTGAGTACACTAATTTTTACATTAACTCGCGTTTATACAAAGCCTCAGCTTTACAAAATGGTGAGATGGAAAGCGATGCCATTGGTTTACGTTTTAATGAACAATACACCACTATTGGTAGCGAAGAAGACGCCAGCAAACTCGCTAACCCAGGAGAAAATTATGCCATCGTAAATAATGGCTTTAAATCAATTGATAAACAAAACATCCCAACAGATGGCCACCAAGTTGATTTATTGATTGTGAATTATGAAGAAAATGCTTATAGCTTAAGTTTCACCTTAGGTAATCAACCAGAAGCGCTTAAAGTTTATTTAAATGATTCGTATTTGGCTACACAAACTGAATTAACAGAAAGCACAACGTATAATTTTACAGTTGATGCAAATGTGCCAGAAAGCATAGACCAAAATCGTTTTCATTTAAGTTTTGAAACGGTGGCATTAGGCCAACAAGACTTCACTGAAGTTCAAGTTCGTTTATACCCAAACCCAGTGGTTGATGAATTGCAGATAGAATTACCCGCTTCTGTTTTAGTAAATTCAGTTAAAATTTTCAATTTATTAGGTCAAGAAGTCATTGCTTCAACACGACCTCAAGTTGATGTGAGGCTTTTATCTTCGGGCTTTTATTTGGTGCAGGTAGATACCTCAGCAGGCACAGTGACAAAGAAAATCATAAAAAAATAAACCTAAACATTTAAAACAAGAAAAGATGAGACCTACATACAGATATACATTACTTTTATTGTTAACCTTAATCATCACCCAAGTCAATGCTCAAGGATTAGAGCAAGCCATCGGCTTTGATGATCAAGTAAACGATGTGCCAATCAACGGACTCATAGCACTAGGAATGGCCGTTGCAAGTTATTTGGGCTACAAGAAATTTAAAAAGTAAATCCAATTGTTGAATAACACAAAAGCCTTTAGCTTACTGCTGAAGGCTTTTTTTTCTTTGTCAAGCCACTTAATTTTTAATTTTATTTCAGATAAAAGACAAAAAAAAAACGTTGTTTTGCTGTAAAAGTAATTTAATGAAATCATTGGCTAATTACCAAGAAGCTTTTTTAGCTTATCTGAATCAACAAGATTATACATTAGAACCTAACGGGCTTTATGCTCCTATAGATTATATTTTGAAACTCGGAGGAAAACGGCTACGTCCAATTTTGGTGCTATTAGCGGTAGAAAGTTTTGGCGCGAAAAAAGAAAAAGCTTTACCTGCCTCGTTAGCCGTGGAGATTTTCCATAATTTTAGTTTAGTGCATGACGATATTATGGATGAAGCTCCCTTAAGAAGAGGTAAGCCTACCGTGCACAAAAAATGGGACACCAATACAGGAATTCTTTCGGGTGACGCTATGCTGATTATGGCTTACCAACAACTCCATGATTATCCATCTTCTCAAGCAAAACAACTTCACCAATTATTTTCAAAAACAGCCATCCAAATTTGTGAAGGACAACAATATGATGTAGAGTTTGAAACTCGAAATTTGGTTAGTGAAACTGAATACCTTCAAATGATTGAGTACAAAACCGCTGTTTTAGTAGCTTGCGCGCTTCAAATGGGAGCTATTATTGCTGAGGCTGCTGAAGAAAGTCAGCATAAAATTTACGAATTTGGAAAACTACTAGGAATTGCTTTTCAGTTGCAAGATGATTTTTTAGATGCTTTTGGTAACCCAGCTACTTTTGGAAAACAAATAGGTGGCGATATTTTAGAAAACAAAAAAACTTTTTTGTACATCAAAGCCAAAGAATTAGGCAATGAAAAACAAAAGGATGAGTTGAATCGATTTTTTAGTGTTGAGACCCACAAAAACGAAGATAAAATTCAACAAGTGAAGGATGTTTTTGAAGCCACTGGAGCTAAAAAAAGTATCCAAAAGGCCATTGAAGCATATACACATCAAGCCATTAAAGTTTTGAATTCTATTGAAATGGAGGAACAAGCAAAAAATCACTTGCTTGAATTTAGCGATTGGTTAATGACTAGAAAGGTCTAACTTGTATGGAGCAATTCAGTACATTAAGTCATTCGCTTATAGTAGAAATTAAAGAAAATGGCTATTTCAATGATTTCATTCAACTTGTGAATAAAGATTTGGCTTCTGTGAATTTTAAAACCGTTTTAGCTAATGAAACTTCAGTTGATGAGCTATTATTTCAGCTTGAAAACTCCATTAAGGAACATAACGTACAAGCTGAGGTGATTAAACAACTATGTTACCGCGTTGACTTGCCAGAACATATTTATCATTCATACACGCGCCACCCCTTAGAGGAATTTAATTTTTTTATTCACCACCTGCTTAAACGATGGTATTTAAAATTAGTATATCGAATAAAACACAAGGACTAATCTCAATTTTTTTTTAATCGAACTCTTATTCAATAATAAATACTGAACTTTGTAAATTCAAATTAGTGAATCATGATACATCAGTATAAAGTAGAAGGAATGACTTGCGGAAATTGCAAGAAGCACGTTGAAGAGGCTTTAGCAAGTTTAAGCGAAGTAAAGTCGGTTGAAGTAGATTTGGAGCAAGGTGAAGCCCGTATTGATTTAGCGAAGCATCTTACGGAAGAAGAGCTTCAGCAAAGTGTGGGAAGTAAATATAGTATTACTCAAAAATCAGATTTTGATACTAATAAAACAGAAGCTTCAGCTGAAAACAAAACAAAATTTCAGCAATTAAAACCCTTATTTTTAATTTTTTTCTACATCACTTCAGCAAGTGTATTGCTAAATATTTCAAATTTCAGCATAGAAGAATTTATGCTTGACTTCATGGGCTTGTTTTTTATAGTATTTAGTTTTTTCAAATTTTTAGACTACAAGGGGTTTCCAGATTCGTTTGCTATGTATGACCCTATAGCCAAAGTTTTCAAACCTTACGCTTGGGTTTATCCATTTATTGAAACGGCTCTAGGCTTGGCATTTTTCTTTAGGTTTCAGCTAGAACTAGCTTTGGTGCTTACTATTTTAATTTTAGGAGTAACCAGCATTGGCGTAACTAAATCTTTATTTTCTAAAAATACTATTAAGTGTGCTTGCTTAGGAACTGCATTAAATTTACCTATGACCGAAGCCACTTTTATTGAAAATGCCATTATGTTAATTATGGCCACAAGCATGTTGCTCATGATTTAAATAAGCTTAATTGAACTTGTTGGTGCTGTAAAATCTTGGTTAAAAATCAAGATGTGGTCAAGGTCTAAGTCAATTATCCTTATATTTGCCTTTTCCAAAAAAATCAACCGATGCTAATAGCCGTATTATTAGGTTTTATTTTTGCCCTTTCAATTTTAGTGATTGGAAAATTCATTAAAGGGAAGCAATCTTGGCTTAGTACGCTTATTCCGCTTTCTTTACTGGCTTATTTTTCAAGTTTTATTCCTCAGGTTAGTCGGGGAGAAATCATACAACAAACCTACACTTGGATTCCCTCATTTAATGTGGAATTAAGTTTTCAGTTGGATGGCTTATCCTTGCTTTTTTCGTTGATGATTACAGGAATTGGAACCTTGGTTTTTGCTTATACTTCAGCGTATTTAAAAGGACACGAGTTTTTAGATCGGTTTTACGCTTACTTGAGCATGTTTATGGGAGCAATGTTGGGGCTAGTTTTGTCTGACAACCTGATTTCCATGTTTGTGTTTTGGGAATTAACCAGTATTTCTTCCTTCTATTTAATCGGTTTTAATAATGCTTCATTAGCCTCTCGAAAATCGGCTTTAACTGCTTTAGGAATAACGGGTATGGGAGGTTTACTCTTTTTAGGAGGAGCGGTTTTGTTAGGTGATGTAGCGGGCACATTTAGCATTTCTGAAATGATTGGCATGAGTGAAGAAATCACCACTCATTCAGCTTATGTTTTAATAGCCATCCTGTTTTTTGGAGCAGCTTTTTCTAAATCGGCTCAATTTCCGTTTCACTTTTGGTTACCAGGAGCAATGAAAGCTCCAACGCCGGTTTCTACCTACTTACATTCGGCTACCATGGTGAAAGCTGGGGTGTATTTGTTATTGCGATTTACCCCAATTTTAGGAAATACGGAGTTTTGGAATTCAACGTTAATTATTGTGGGTGGAGTAACCATGTTGTATTCGGCAATTCATATTATTTTTAGAACCGATTTAAAAGGAATTTTAGCTTACTCAACTATTTCAGCTTTAGGGATTTTAGTTTTCCTCATTGGTTTAGGCACCCAAGAAGCTTTGATTGCTTGCTTAGTTTTTATCATCGTTCACGCCCTTTACAAAGCTTCACTTTTCTTGATTACAGGAATTATTGACCACGAAACAGGAACAAGAGATATTACCCAATTAGCTGGCTTAAGAAAAGTTTTGATGCCAGTAGCTGTGGCTGGATTCTTAGCTGCATTGATTAGTGGGGGAGTGCCGCCAACCTTCGGCTTTATTGGTAAAGATTTAATTTACGAAGCAGGCTTAAATTGGGGAAGCTTTACTTGGCTTTTGATAGGTGCTGCTTTGCTTACAAAAATCTTACTTTATTACGCAGGTTTTGTAGCTGGAGTAAAACCCTTTATGGGGAGTTTACCCGCTTCATTTGAAAACGTACATCTCCCTGAAAAAAGATTGTGGGTACCCCCTTTATTGTTGGTGAGTTTAGGGGTGCTTTTAGGCTTTGTTCCTCACTTGGCAGAAGATGCTTTAATTGCCCCGGGAATTGAGGTGTTGATGACTTCAACTGAAACATTTCACCTTAAATTATGGCATGGTTTTAATACTGCACTAATTTTAAGTTTAGTAACTATTGGCATTGGAACTTTGCTTTATTTTGTGCTGATACCTTCACATAAAAAAGAAAATTTTATCGGGAAGTTTGAAGTGATTAGTCCAAAGAATATAGTGCTAAAAACCACTGAAGGATTTAGTGCTTTTTCTTCCTTATGGACTAACTTTTTCCAAAACGGATTTTTAAGGCACTATGTAGCTACTATTATTGGTTTTTTATGCTTGGTTTTAGGTTATCTTATTTTTAGTAATTTCAATTTACGTTTAGACTATTCAAGTTTTTCAAAACTAACCATTTATGAAGTAGCTATTATAGTTATGATGATTACAGCTATTTTTTTTACCGTTTTTTCAAAATCGCGTTTAGCGGCGGTGGCTTCCATGGGAATTGTTGGTTTTGCCTTTTGTTTGTTGTTCTTGTTTTATTCAGCTCCCGATTTGGCAATGACTCAGTTTTCGGTAGATACACTTACCGTAATTTTATTTGTATTGGTTTTATACCGTTTACCCAAATACCTTAGATTATCCAAAAACGTATTAAGAATAGAGCACGGTATTTTGTCGGTTTTTTTTGGTGCTTTAATGACAATTTTAGTGCTGAAGGTTTTACAAGAGCCTGTTAATGCTGAAATCACGAATTATTATGCGCAAAATGCTTATTTATTGGCAAAAGGTAAAAATGTAGTGAATGTGATTTTAGTTGATTTTAGAGGAATTGACACCTTAATTGAAACTTGTGTTTTGATTGTTGCCGCTTTAGGTGTTTTTGGTTTACTTAAATTAAGACTTAAAACACGAGATAAAAAATAAAGGATATGAAAACTATTATACTTAGAACAGCTTCCGATTTTCTGCTTCCTGTATTACTGCTTTTTTCAGTGTTTATTTTACTGCGTGGGCATTATTTGCCAGGGGGTGGTTTTATTGGCGGATTAGTAGCTTCAATTGCTTTTGTACTTGATGCCTTTGCTAATGGTTTAGAAAACACTAAAAAGCTATTGAAAATTCACCCAGGATTTTTAATGCCTTTTGGTTTAGTGATTTCAGCTGTAGCTGCAATTTCTCCTATTATTTTCACGGGACAACCAATTATGACCGGACTGTGGGCCAATGATCCTATTCCAGTTATTGGAAGCATTGGTTCGGCCTTGTTTTTTGATACTGGCGTTTACTTAATTGTAATTGGAGCCTCATTAACCATTATATTCACCATATCAGAATCGGCTTAACCTATGGAAATATTACTTGCAATAACTACGGGAATACTTTATGCAGCGGGAATTTATATGATGCTTAGACGAAGTATGGTTAAACTTATTCTTGGGTTAATCTTGTTAGGCAATGGGGTAAATTTACTCATCTTTTTGTTGGGTAGAATTACTAAAGGGAAACCGCCCATTATTCCAGAAGAAACCAAAGTTTTTGAAGACCTTTTTGCAGACCCCGTTCCGCAAGCTTTAATTTTGACGGCTATTGTAATTAGTTTTGGCTTACAATCTTTTGCTATTATTCTAGTGAAAAGAGCTTATAAAGTACTAAAAACAGACGATTTAGATCAACTTAATACAACCGACGAAGATTCATGAATGAACAAATAATCATACTCCCATTACTTTTACACCTAGTCTTTAGCATTAGCTTAATGTTTTTTTGGACGAACATAAAAGCGCAAAAAGTACTTTCAATTACCGGTAGCTTTTTAGCGATGTGTGCTTCCATTTGGGTATTTATTTATGTTTGGGATAACGGCATCCAAACCTTTCAAGCGGGAAACTGGGAAGCGCCATTTGGAATTACTTTTGTAGGGGATACACTGGCTTCAATTTTAGTCCTACTTACAGGAATTACTGGTTTTGCAGTTTCCATATTCGCCGCTGTATCGGTGATTAAAGCTAGATTGAGATTTGGTTTCTATAGTGTTTTTCACTTTTTACTCATGGGCTTAAATGGCGCTTTTTTAACAGGTGATATGTTTAACCTATACGTATGGTTTGAAATTATCATCATAAGCTCTTTTGTATTGATTAGCCTGGGCGGAGAAAAGAATCAGCTGGAAGGAGCAGTAAAGTATTTTACGCTTAATTTCTTAGCGTCAATGATTTTCTTAACCGGCTTAGGTGTGCTTTACGGACTAACGGGAACTTTAAACATGGCCGATTTATCGCAGAAAATTCCATTGGTAAATAATCAAGCATTAGTAGATGTTACTGCCTTTTTGTTTTTGGTTGGCTTTGGTATAAAATCAGCTGTTTTCCCCTTGTATTTCTGGTTACCCGCTTCATATCACACACCTCCTTCAGCAGTTTCTGCAATTTTTTCAGGATTGTTAACCAAAGTAGGAGTATATGCCTTAATACGCGTTTTTACCTTGATTTTTGTCAATGATAGTTTTATTGAAATTATGCTTCAAAGCTTAGCTATACTTACTATTTTTAGTGGAGGAATTGGCGCCATTATTCAAAAAAATATAAGAAAGGTGTTTTCTTACTTAATCATTTGTCATATTGGTTTTATGATTGGTGGTTTGGGCCTGTTTACTGAAGTAGCCATGGCAGGAGCTATTTTTTACTTGATTCATGACATTGTTGTAAAAACAAATTTATTTTTGGTTTCAGGATTAATTTATCGCTTAAAATCGACTACCAGCTTAGACCGTTTAGGAGGTATTTATAAATCTTATCCTAAGTTGAGTTTGTTAATGGCAATTCCTTTGTTTTCTTTAGTAGGTATTCCTCCACTATCTGGATTTTGGCCTAAATTATCCCTGTTGTTAGCCGGTTTTAATGAAGGAAATTACTGGTATTTTGGAGCGGTTATTTTTGGAAGTTTACTAACACTAATTGCTATTGCACATGTTTGGGCAAAAGCTTTTTGGGAAGACGGTAAAGAAATCAAAAAATCGAAGAAATTTATTGAGTTTAATCAGTTGCGCAAGTATCAAAAAATGCAATATGTAGCTCCTATTGTTTTTCTTGCTATAGTTTCTTTGTATATTGGCTTTGGCGCAGAACATATTCAACAGGTATCCTTACGCATAGCTAATGAGGTATTTGATAAACAAGCTTATTTTGATGCAGTTTTTAAGTAATTTAAAATGAGAGGAAAATTTTTAACTAACATAGTACTTACCATTATCTGGGTGTTCCTAACGGGAAGCTTTGAGGTAGTGAACTTTGTTTTTGGCTTTATTGTTACTTTTCTAATTCTCTGGATCATCAGTTCAAAAGATACACAGACGGAAAAGTATTTTAAGCTCATACCTAAATTAATTTCCTTTATTTTCTTCTTTTTATGGGAAGTGATTAAAGCAAATATTCAAGTAGCTTATGAAGTGATTACACCACAAAACAAAATGAAACCCGGTATTGTAGCCTTGCCATTAGAGGCCAAAACAGATACTGAAATTACACTTTTAGCTAATTTAGTTACACTTACTCCAGGAACCTTGAGTTTAGATGTTTCTGAAGATAAGAATGTACTTTATATTCATGCTATGTATGTTCATGATAAACAGGAGTTTATCAACGAAATTAAAAATGGATTTGAACGCAAACTTTTAGGAATTTTACGATGAATTTACACGATTATCTTTATTATATCATACTACCTATTTTATCACTATCTTCCTTAGTGGTGTTTATTCGCTTTTTAATTGGGCCAGGCATTGTAGATCGCGTGGTAGCATTAGATTTAGTGATTACTATTGGTATTGGAATTATTGCTATTTACAGTATTATAAACGACAAACCTACCTTTCTTGACATTGCTACAATTCTAGCTTTAATCGCCTTTTTAGGAACGGTGGCTTTTGCTTTTTATCTAGAAAAAAGAAACAAAAAAGATGAGTGAACTATTAATTTATATACTATCCACCTTAGGAGCTATTTTTGCTATGTTAGCAGCTATTGGTATTTTACGAATGCCTGATGCTTTTCTAAGAATTTCAGTCACTACTAAAGCGGCTACCTTAGGGGTGGGTTTGCTTTTAGGAGCTGCAGCACTTTATTTTAATGATTTTTCAGTATCAACTCGCGTACAGGCCATTATTATATTTATCATTTTAACTGCTCCTGTTGGCGCCCACCTCATTGGAAGAACTTCTTACTTTCTCGGAAACAAGATGTGGAAAAATTCAGTAATAGACGACTTAGAAGGAAAATACGATAAAAAGAACCACAAGCTGTTAAGCGAAGACGTAGCTGAAAAAAACAGTCGAGAGAAAAAAGAAGAAGAAAAGAAATAAACGACATAAATTAACAACCTATGCGCTTTCCAAATAGCCTGAACGAAAAATTGAAGAAGAGAGTGGAAAGTAACTTGCTTAGAAAATTAAGTCAGACTTCGTTAACCTACGATTTTACCTCGAATGATTATTTGGGTTTTAATCAGTTAAAAGAAATTTCTGAAAAGGCAACCCAATTGGTAGAGGAGCATCAACTTAGTTTCAACGGAGCTGGCGGTTCTAGACTTTTAAGCGGAAATCATTCCTTATATCCATTGACAGAAGATTATTTAACAGCCCACTACAAGAGTTTATCAAGTTGTATTTTCAATTCGGGTTATACCGCCAATTTAGGATTGCTTTCAGCTATTGGTCTAAGAAATACTATTTTTCTTTATGACGAATTAGTTCATGCTTCCATTCGTGATGGTATGCAGCTTTCTCATGCCAAAGCTTATAAATTTCAACACAATGATGCCTCCGATTTAGAGCGATTACTTACCAAGTTTGAAAGTGATGAAATTGATGTATTTGTGATTACTGAAGCGGTTTTTTCTATGGATGGAGATGGTCCAAATTTAAATCGTTTTTTAGAACTTTGTCAAGCATACAAGGCCTATTTGATTATTGACGAAGCACATTCCAATGGAATTTTTCCCTTAGAAGATTTGCTTTCAGAACACGATGTAAAAGATGTTTTTGCCCGTGTTGTTACTTTCGGAAAGGCCTTAGGTATTGAAGGCGCTGCTGTTTTAGGAAGTGAAGAATTAACAACCTACTTAGTCAATTTTTCTAGAAGCTTAATTTACACTACAGCATTAAGTCCAATACAAGTGGCAAAAATTTATACCGCTCACCAACTATTAGCGGAAAAAAAAGAAGAATTGAATTGGCTGAAAGAAAATATCAGTTTTTTTAGGAGCATGTGTTTTCAGTTGAGGCTGGATCAGTATTTTGTGGAAAGTTTCTCGCAAATACAATCTTGTGTAATTCCAGGAAACGATAAGGTTACCGAAATTGCTGAAAAGTTTCAAGAACGTGAGTTTCATGTGAAAGCAATTAAAAGTCCTACCGTTCCCGAAGGCCAAGAGCGAATTCGTTTTTGTTTGCGTGCTTATACCAATCCATCAGAAATGGAAGCGGTATTAAAGTTGCTAAAACAGTGGTTAGTTTGATTATTTTAATGATTGAAATAAAGTTATGAATAAAGAGATTTTTTTAACTGGTATAGGTACAGAAGTTGGTAAAACCATTACCTCTGCAATTGTTGTTGAAGCCTTAGAAGCTGATTATTGGAAACCTGTACAAGCAGGCGAATTAGATTTTGGCGATTCGCATAAAGTAAAAAGTTTAATCACCAATGACAAATCGAAGTTTTTTGACAATACCTACGCCTTAAACACAGCTATGAGTCCTCATGCTTCAGCTGAAATTGACAAAGTTGAAATTGACCTAGCAAAAATCATCCGGCCTACAACAGAAAATAAGTTGGTCATTGAAGGTGCAGGTGGTTTATTAGTGCCTTTGAACAATAAAGATTGCATTATCGATTTAATACAGCCTTCCGATTATATAATTTTAGTATCTCGGCATTATTTAGGAAGCATCAATCATACGCTGTTATCCATTGAGGCTTTACAAAACAGAGGCTTAAAAAATATCGGAATAATTTTTTCAGGAAATGAGCATCCCACCACAGAATCGATTATCTTAGAAAAATCGGAGGTAAAATTTTTGGGAAGAATTAATGAAGAGAAAGAAGGTTTTAATCAACAAAAAGTAAAGGCTTATGCTAAAAAACTTGAAAATGAGCTAATGGACTTTCTTTCAGTACTATAATTTTAAAACAACCCCCTCAAAACCTCAAGCGACTTCGGTTTTTTAAATCCTTGTAAATGCACTTCGTAATACAAAATAAGAAAGTCTATAAAGGCGTTTCGTTTTTCTTTGTTTAGTCGAATTTGAGTGTAGCTTTCCTGGTGTAATGATTTGAGCAGGGAAACATTATCCCCTGAAAAACAATAATTAGATGTGGGCTTCAGTTGAAATTCTCCTTCCACTAAATTGAAATAAGGAAATTCATCTAAGCTAAAATCTGGATAAAAACCTAAAAACTTACTCAATTGAAGCATAAAATTCAAATGAAAGTTTTGGTAGTTTTCTTCTTTTTCTAACTGAAGTATTTGGTCTTTCAGAAAAGAAAACAAACCCTCATCTTTTGATTCTTCAATAATAGCTTGGGAAAGAATTTCAGCTATAAAATACAGCATTGAAGTTTTTCCGAAATCCATATAAAGCTGGTTCAAGACTTCAGTGGGTTTTGCTTCAGTTATAAATTGAAGATTTCTATTTTCTCGGTAATTAAAATTTAAATCTAAGATGGTCAATACTTGAAAATAGGATGGTCTAAATTTTTTTGATTTCGATTTTCTAATTCCTTTCAACAAAAAGCTACATATTCCAAATTCTTTAGTGTAGGTTTTTACAATTAAGTCGGCTTCACCAAAATTGATTTTAGAAAGGACAATAGCTTGAGAGGTAGTTTGCATTTATCGTATAATCATCAATTTTTTTACATCGGTTTGCTGGCCTTCATCATTGGTAACCAAAATCAAGTAAACACCAGAAGCTACTGCATGTTTTCCAAAGGCGGTAGTGTCCCAACGCACGCTTCCTCCTCTTGCGGTACGTTCAAAAACTAAATTCCCTTCAATATCGGTTATTTTTACGTTAGCATTTTGGCTTAAGCCATCAATGTTTACCTGTCCAGAATAAGTTGGTCTCACTGGGTTGGGGAAAACGCGTAAGTTGCTTAAATCTTCTTGGGCTTCAGTAACAAAACTCTGATAAGAAACAAGTCCGTTAATGGTACCAAAGAACACTTCTCCACTTCTTGGATCAATTTCAATACTATTTACTGCATTTGAAGGCAAAGGCGAGTTGCTTCTAGTAAAGTGATTGAGCACTTCTTGACCTGTAGGCGAAACTTGAAAAACACCAGAATCTGAAGTGGCAATCCATTTGTTATCTGCACCATCAGCCTTAATATCGGTTATCGTTTGTCTAAACAGAAGCTGTTGTGCAACGCCATCTGAATCGGTAATTATAATTGGGATAATGCTCAGGCTTCCTGAAAATGCGGCTCCAGGATTGAACATTACCCGTAGGCCATCTGTAGTTCCAATCCAAAGTCGGTTGCTCACATCTACCTCTAAGGTATTTATGGCTGATGTAACATTATTGTTAGCTTCAGGTAAATCTACACCAGCGGTATTATTCGATATTCTTCTAGACTGTCCAGTAGAATGTTGGTATGCAAAAAGCCCTCCTCCTCGACTAGCAATAAAAATATTATCTGAATTATCTTTTTCAATTGTTGCAACACTAAACGAACTTGAATCGCCTCCTAATGAAACATTTTGCATTACTCCATTTTCATTGATGCGTTTAAGTGGGTTATTGGTTAATGCATTTGTAAAATAAAGGCTTCCATCTCGAGTAAGAATGCTTCCGCCAATTCTATTATCTAAATTAGTTGAGTTTGAAGCCGATTCAATAGGGCTATTCTCTCCGTTTAACTGATTTACTAATTCAAAGTTTTTCAATTCTAACAATCCGTCATAATAACTACTTAAAAAAACCGATTCTCCTTTTTTTGTAGCTTGAACCAATACTCTGGCGTTATTAAGTTGTTCAAGACTTAGATTGATCCAATTTTCATCTTTTAAAACACTCAAGCCTCTTGCGTTTAGAGGAAAAGGGTTAAAAAATTGATCATACTCGCCAAAAGTAGCCCAAAGTTCACCATCAAAGTAATCTAAATTAAAAATTCGGTTGAGTAGGGGGCCAGTAGGATTAATCCTTTTAAATTCATCATTTACAATAGGTAGATTAAACTTTAACAAGCCCTCGTTTTCGTCGCCAATAAAAAGTTCATCATTAATGCTATTAAATGTATTAATTGTAGGTTGGTAGTTTTCATTTCCAAAGAACACAAGTTCTTCGTTGAAATTTTCGTCGTATGCAAAAATTTTATTTTCAGTGGCTACCCATAGTTTTTCTTGCTCATTGTTTTCTACAATTTGTGTTTCAGTAATTACTTCGTCCATTATAAAAGCAGAAGAAATAAAACCGGGCGTGGCTGTAAAAATACCACCATCAAAACGCCTAACTACATAGGCTTGGTTATTAAAAACAAAAGCATGGGTAAATATGGAAGTGGCAATTGTATTCCAGTTAGCAAAATTAATTAGGTTGTCATTGAGGTTAGCTGTAAAAACACCATCATCTGTGGCTGCCCAAATTCGATTATTGTTAATGACAGACTGATTAACTTTAACAAACCCTGCATTTTCTCCGATGTAGTAAGTAGAGTCAAATTCTAGGTTAGTTAAATTGAATTTTACTATACCAAAATCGGTGGCTATATAAACTAAATTCTCAAATTCAAAAAACTGATTAATTTTTCTAATATTAGGAGGGATGACTACGCGATTGGTAATTTCTACAAGGTTAGTAATTTGATTATTTTGATCTTTTATTACTTGAATTAACCCGTTTTGGTATCCAATTAAGGTAAGTTGGAAATCTTTAGAGTAATGAATAGCAGTAATATTTTCTCCAGAAAGCCCTTCAATTGGGGTGATTTTTTCGTTGGTTTCCGATTCAATTTGATGCCTAAATATTGAATTACTTGCCGCTGCTGTTAGTGTATTTCCATCGCTAGATAAATCAACTATATTTCTATAGGAAAAATAACCATTCCAGCGTTCTATTTGATTTTGAGCAATCAAAGAATTAGAAATACTAAGGCAAACTAATAAAAATATAAATTTACTTCTCATAAAAACTTAACTCAATCAGTTTGTAAATATTGCATATTAATTTGAAATATCCACACATAAGCACTTCAATTTGGTATAAAAAAGCAATGCCAAGTGAAAAGAACACTTGGCATTGTAGCGAATGTTGAACGTCTTGCTATTAAACGGCTCCTTGTGCTAACATAGCATCGGCAACCTTAACAAATCCAGCAATATTTGCTCCTTTAACATAATCAATATATCCATTATCTTCTTTGCCATAGGTTACGCAAGCATCATGAATATCTTTCATTATGGTTTTTAGTTTGTCATCTACTTTTTCTGCCGACCAATTTAGGCGGAGTGAGTTTTGCGACATCTCTAATCCTGAAGTAGCTACACCACCTGCATTAGATGCTTTTCCTGGTGAGAAGAAAATCTTTGCCTTCTTAAATACATCTACTGCATCTGGAGTACAGGGCATATTAGCACCTTCGCCTACTAAAATACATCCATTTTGAACTAATTTCTTAGCATCTTCTTCGTGCAATTCATTCTGTGTAGCACAAGGTAAAGCAATGGCTGCTTTTTCTCCCCAAGGAGTTTTTCCTTCGTGATAAACGGCATTAGGGTATTCCTCTACATATTCACTAATTCTTCCTCTTCTTTCATTTTTTAACTCCATTACAAAAGCTAACTTATGTTGATCAATACCATCCTCATCATAAATATATCCACCAGAGTCAGACATGGTAAGTACTTTGGCACCAAGTTCAGTAGCTTTTTCTGTTGCATATTGAGCTACATTTCCAGAACCAGAAACCAAAACAGTTTTTCCTTTTAAGCTGTCGTTTTTGGTTTGAAGCATGTTTTCTGCAAAGTAAACATTACCGTAGCCAGTAGCTTCAGGACGAATTAAAGAACCTCCAAAAGAAATTCCTTTACCCGTTAAAATGCCAGTAAATTCATTTTGAATACGCTTGTATTGTCCAAACATATAACCTACTTCTCTTCCTCCAACGCCAATGTCTCCTGCGGGCACATCTGTATTTGGACCTATATGTCGGTATAATTCAGTAATAAAACTTTGACAAAAACGCATTACTTCGTTGTCTGATTTTCCTTTGGGGTTAAAGTCAGATCCTCCTTTTCCTCCACCCATAGGTAAAGTAGTAAGTGAGTTTTTGAAAACTTGTTCAAAAGCTAAGAATTTCAAAATACTTAAATCTACTGATGGGTGAAAACGCAAGCCTCCTTTGTAGGGACCAATGGCAGAATTCATTTGAATTCTATAGCCTTTATTTACTTGTATATTCCCTTGATCGTCTATCCAAGTAATACGAAACATAACAACACGCTCTGGTTCAACCATGCGCTCTAGTAACATTTTGTTTTTATACTTAGGGTTTTCTTCTATAAAAGGAATAATGGTTTCTGCAACCTCATGAACTGCTTGTATGAATTCAGGTTGATTGGGGTTGCGCTCAGAAACTTTGTCTAAAAAATTTTTTACGCTTGTAGTCATTTCTTTTCTCTTAATTATATAGTTAGCAAATATAGTATTTATTTTTAGAGATATTATATTTAAAATTAGATTATAGCGCTTAAAATTACGAAATTTTCATTTTGATTTTCATCATTCACTAAACTATTTTTCCGCAAATTTCTTCAAGGAGTATTCATTAGTTTTTGAATAATTTGTTCTTTTGCTAAAATCATTTCAATATCATTTTTTTGCGGTAATTTTTATAAAACAGTTTATTTAGAAGTAATTCTTTGAAAGAAAGCTATTCACCTAAAGCTTGTTTTAAATCCTCAATCAAATCTGCTTCATCTTCAATACCAACACTTAACCTAATCAAGGAATCAACCACTCCTGTTTTTTCTCTTTCTTCTTTCGGAATACTTGCATGAGTCATACTTGCTGGGTGACCGGCTAAGGATTCAACTCCTCCTAAAGATTCAGCTAAGGTAAAAACTTTCACATTTTCAACAAATTTTACGGCATCTTCCATCACATTTCCTTTGGTGGTAAATGAAACCATACCGCCAAAATCCTTCATTTGTTTTTTGGCAACATCATGGTTTGGGTGATCTTTAAATCCTGGCCAATAGACTTTTTCAATTTTTGGATGGTTTTTTAGAAATTCAGCCACTGCACGCCCATTTTCTGCATGGCGCTGCATTCTAAGATGTAATGTTTTAATTCCTCGTAATACTAAAAAGCTGTCCATTGGTCCAGCAATAGCGCCACTGGCATTTTGAATAAAGTATAATTTATCTGCTAATTCTTGGTCTTTAACAACAATACTTCCCATTACAACATCACTGTGGCCTCCTAGATATTTAGTAGCCGAATGCATGACTAGATCTGCTCCTAAATCTAAGGGTTGTTGCAGATAAGCCGTAGCAAAGGTATTGTCAACCGCAAGTAAAACTTCATGTTTTTTTGCTATTTTACTCACTGCCTCAATATCAATGATATTCATCATTGGATTAGTAGGCGTTTCAGTCCAAATAAGTTTGGTTTTGTTAGTTATGTAGTTTTCTATATCAGAAGCCTTTTCCATTCCTATAAAATGAAATTTAATTCCAAAATCTTTAAAAATAGAAGTGAATAATCGGTAGCTTCCCCCGTACAAATCGTTGGTTGAAATAATCTCGTCTCCTGGTTTAAACAATTTCAAAATAGCATCAATTGCAGCTAAACCAGAGCCAAAGGCCAGTCCAAAATGACCATTTTCTATACTTGCTAAGGCGTTTTCAAGTGCTGTTCTAGTTGGATTAGCGCTTCTTGAATACTCAAAGCCCTTGTGCGCACCGGGTGTGGTTTGAGAATAGGTAGAAGTTTGATAAATAGGGGGCATTACTGCGCCATAAGCAGGATCAATATTTTTTTGTCCTCCGTGAATGGTTTTTGTATTAAATTTCATAATTCTATTTTTTAAATCTATACAAAAGTAATTTAGATTCAAATGAAAAGACAGCGCTTTACTTTTTTTATCCTGAGTTTAACAAGCTGAAGCTTATATTTTGATTTTTATCAATAAAAAACTGACATATAAAGTTTATTTTTGCTGAAAAGCAGAATTAAAGCATGCAAACAAAAGATAAATTTTATAGTTACATCCAAAAATTACAAAACCAAATTACTGCTAAACTTGAAAAAATTGATGGCAAAGTTCAATTTCATGAAGATTTATGGAATAGGGAAGAAGGTGGCGGAGGAAGAACTCGCGTTATAGAAAATGGAAAGGTTTTTGAAAAAGGAGGAGTGAATATATCTGCTGTTCACGGGGCCTTACCTGCTTCAATGCAAAACTACTTCAAGGTAAAAGATTGTGATTTTTTTGCTTGTGGATTAAGCCTTGTAATTCACCCCAAAAACCCTATGGTTCCCACTGTCCATGCTAATTGGCGCTATTTTGAGATGTATGATAAAAGCGGAAAAATTGTAGATCAGTGGTTTGGTGGTGGGCAAGATTTAACACCGTATTACCTTTTTGAAGAAGATGCCAAGCACTTTCATCAGGTAAGTAAGAAAGCCTGTGACGCCCATGATTCTTCGTTTTACCCTAATTACAAAAAACGATGCGATGAATATTTTTGGAACTCGCATAGAAATGAAGCGCGCGGAATAGGTGGATTGTTTTTCGACTACCTAAAAGCTTCAGAAGAAAAATCAATAGAGCAATGGTACAATTTTGTAACTGAAGTAGGTGATTCTTTTCTTGAAGCCTACGTTCCTATCGTTGAAAAGCGAAAGGACTTAGCGTTTGAGGACCATCATCGAACTTGGCAAGAAATACGAAGAGGAAGGTATGTTGAATTTAACTTAGTACACGATAAAGGAACACTTTTTGGCTTAAAAACCAACGGAAGAATAGAAAGTATTTTAATGAGCCTACCTCCTCATGTGCAATGGCAATACAATCACCAACCCGAGCCCAATTCTGAAGAAGAAAAGTTAATTAATGTATTAAAAAAGCCAATTGATTGGCTCTAATAAAACAAACTATGTTTCCATACACAAGACACCGAAGATTAAGAAACTCTCAAGCCATTAGAAGTTTGGTAAGCGAAACTCAACTAAGCGTAAACGATTTTATTGTTCCCCTTTTTATTGTGGAGGGCGAAAATGTAAAAGAAGAAATTGCTTCTATGCCTAATTATTTTCGTTATAGCTTAGATTTAATTGAAACTGAAGTGCAGGAGCTATGGTCGTTGGGATTAAAATCTGTTTTGCTTTTTGTGAAAGCTGAAGAAGACCGAAAAGACAATCAGGGGGCTGAAGCATTAAATCCAGACGGACTCATGCAAAGGGCTATTAAAACCATCAAAAAAGCAGTTCCAGGAATCTTGGTTATGACCGATGTTGCTTTGGATCCTTTTTCGTCTTTTGGTCATGACGGAATTGTTGAAAATGGCGAAATTATTAATGACGAAACAGCCGATGTGTTAGCAGAAATGGCGCTTAGCCACGCTCAAGCTGGAGCCGATTTTGTGGCTCCTAGCGATATGATGGACGGAAGAATCCTTCAAATCCGAACTAAACTTGAACAAGAAGGCTACACCAATACAGGAATTATGAGTTATTCTGCTAAATATGCTTCTGCTTTTTATGGTCCGTTTAGAGATGCGTTAGATTCTGCTCCGGTGGACGCAAAAGATGTACCTAAGGATAAAAAGACTTACCAAATGAATCCTGCTAATAGAAAAGAAGCATTGAGTGAGACACTTGCCGATATTGAAGAAGGTGCAGATATTGTTATGGTCAAACCTGGGCTTTGTTACCTAGATATTATTCGTGATTTAGCTAATGAAGTTGACCTACCTATTGCCGTGTATCAAGTAAGTGGCGAATATGCCATGTTGAAGGCGGCGGCCGAAAAAGGATGGTTAGACCATGATTCTGTAATGCTAGAACAACTTACCGCCATTAAAAGAGCTGGAGCAAGCTTAATTGCAAGTTATTTTGCTAAAGATGTTGCTAAATTATTAAAGGCTTAAATTTTTGAAGCCGATCGTTTCATTTCTTTGGGAACTCTAGGATTCATAAGCGCAAACCACAAGAGCGGAATGAACGCAATCAAAATGGATGTAGGATATCCATACGGTAATTCTGGGCTTGTAGAATGATAATCTAAAACTTGGTATTTTTTATTTGCTCGGTAATGATGATCGCTATGACGCGTTAATTCATAGAGCATAATTCTGCCCAATAAATGATTAGAATTCCAAGAATGAATTTCTTTAACTGGCTCATACCTTCCACTTTTCTTTTGTTGGCGCAGTAAGGCGTAATGTTCTAAATAATTGATACTTTCAAGAAGTAAAAAACCAACGATTCCCATAAAAATAGCTAATAGAGCTATTTTCCAAGAAAAAAAAAGAAAAAGTAAGGTGAAGTAGCTAATTTGTAGAAAGCTATTGATTAGCATGTCATTTTTTAGTGAAAAGAAACTTGCTTCTTTTGTGTTTAGAAGCTTCTTCTGAATTTTCCAAGCATTTTTATACTGTCCAGTTGAAGATGTCCACCAAAAACTATAAAGACTTTGATTTAGCTTAGCAGTTGCTGGGTCTTCAGGAGTAGAAACTTTAGCGTGATGGCCATAATTATGCTCTAGGGTAAAATGCGTGTAATGCGAAGGTAATAATAGCAAACGGGCAACTTGTTGACTCCAAAAATCATTGCGATGACCTAATTCGTGAGCAACATTAATTCCATTGCTTCCTAATACAATTCCAATGCTAACTACTAAACCCAGAATTTCTAAATAACTTAAATCTTGTTGATTGATTTGTATTAAAGCTGTAATCAATATAAAATATACCAGAGGAAGATTAAGGTAAAGCAGGAAATCAAAAAACTTACTTTTATTCTTCTTTACTTTTTCTTTTTCAAGTAAATTCGTTTTATTTTCTGTGGTAAATAATTCAATAATTGGGATTAAGATAAATGCAAAAACAGGGGTTAAAAAGCTAAAGTACTTAGGATAGGAAACACCCACCAAAGCACAAATAGGAATTAGAAAGGCCGTTAAGTATTTTAAATCATTAAATTTCATTGTAGTAAGGTACTTAATTTTTTGAACTTACAAAAGTTAATTTTTATGAAGCACTTCATGCATCATTTATTAGTATATTAGAATTAGTTAATTCATTTGTTTGTAAATTTGTCAAAAATCCGATTAAAAATGTATTCAGAAAAATTAAAAACTCAATTAACTCAAGAGTTAAACGATATTGAAGAGCAAGGTTTATTTAAAAAAGAACGAATTATAACAAGTCCGCAGGGGCCTGAAATTACCATTAATACTGGAGAAAAAGTTCTGAATTTTTGTGCCAATAATTACTTAGGTCTTTCTTCACATCCGGAGGTAGTGCAGGCAGCTAAAGCCACCTTAGATTCACATGGATTTGGAATGTCTAGTGTGCGATTTATTTGCGGTACACAGGATATTCATAAAGAATTAGAAGCTCGTATAGCCGATTTCTACGGAATGGAAGATACCATTTTATATGCGGCTTGTTTTGATGCTAATGGTGGGGTTTTTGAACCTTTATTAGGAAAAGAAGATGCCATTATTTCTGATTCGTTAAATCACGCTTCAATTATTGATGGTGTGCGTTTGTGTAAAGCAGGAAGATACCGTTACGAAAACGGCAATATGCAAGACTTAGAAGAAAAATTGAAAGAAGCTGATGCCAATGGGGTAAGAACAAAATTAATTGTTACCGATGGCGTTTTTTCGATGGATGGTTTAGTGGCTCCATTAGATAAAATTTGTGACTTAGCCGATAAATATGATGCTTTAGTAATGATTGATGAATGTCATGCTACAGGATTTATTGGTAAAACAGGAATTGGAACGCCTGAAGAAAAAGGAGTTTTAGGTCGCGTAGATATTATCACTGGAACTTTAGGAAAAGCCTTAGGTGGAGCTATGGGCGGCTATACCACGGCTAAAAAAGAAATTATTGAAATTTTACGTCAGCGTTCTAGGCCTTATTTATTTTCAAATTCATTAGCTCCTTCTATTGTTGGCGCTTCAATTAAGGTGTTTGATTTGTTGAAAAATGACACAAGCCTACGTGATCAACTTCAGGAAAATACGGCCTACTTCAAAAATGGAATGAAAGAAGCAGGATTTGATATCATTGACGGAGAATCAGCTATTGTTCCTGTGATGCTTTACGATGCGAAATTAGCTCAAGATATGGCAGCTAAATTATTGGAGGAGGGCATTTATGTAATTGGCTTCTTTTATCCGGTAGTACCCAAAGAAAAAGCTAGAATACGAGTGCAATTATCGGCTGCTCATACCAAAGAACACCTAGATAAGGCCATTAATGCTTTTATTAAAGTAGGCAAGGAAATGAAGGTGATTAGCTAAGTATTTTTTGATATAGAAAAAAAGCCGTTTCAAATTTGAAACGGCTTTTTTATTTTTAAGCCTAAATTTTTTAAATCTAGCTTACTAGAATTGCTCTGAATAGCTTTATTTGAGGGTTAAACGGGGATTATTATAAAGTTCCTCTTAATTGTTGCTCACGCTCAATAGACTCAAATAAAGCTTTAAAGTTTCCTGCTCCAAAACCACGTGCGCCCATACGTTGAATGATTTCAAAGAATAAAGTAGGTCTATCTTGCACAGGTTTGGTGAAAATTTGGAGTAAGTAACCTTCTTCATCTGCATCTACCATAATTCCAAGTTTTCTTAGGGTCTCTAAATCTTCTCTAAGTTCGTGGCTAAACTCTTCTAACCTTCCAGGAATAGCTTTGTAGTAGGCTTCAGGTGGCGTAGATAAAAATTCAACGCCCCTAGAACGAAGATCAGAAACTGTTTTGATGATATCGTCTGTAGCTACAGCAATATGTTGTACTCCAGCACCTTCATAAAAATCTAAGTATTCTTCAATTTGTGATTTTTTCTTTCCTTCAGCAGGTTCGTTAATAGGGAATTTAATTCTTCCATTGCCATTACTCATTACTTTACTCATTAAAGCAGAATATTCGGTATGAATTTGCTTGTCGTCAAAAGACAAGAAATTGACAAAGCCCATTACTTCTTCGTACCATTTTACCCAAGTGTTCATTTCATTCCAACCTACATTACCAACCATGTGATCAATAAATTTAAGGCCTACAGGTTGAGGTTGGAATTCGGATTTTATTTTTTTGTAACCAGGTAAGAAAGTTCCATTGTAGTCTTTTCTTTCAACAAATAAATGAACGGTTTCACCGTAGGTATAAATTCCGGAGCGTACTACTTTTCCGTGTTCATCTTCTTCTACGGTAGGCTCCATAAATGATTTTGCCCCTCTTTTGGTGGTCTCTTCCCAAGATTTTTTAGCATCTTCAACCCAAAGAGCAATTACCTTAACCCCATCCCCATGTTTCACAATATGATCATTAATTGGGTTTTTGGAGTTTAATGGCGAGGTAAGTACCAATCTAATTTTATCTTGCATTAAAACATAAGAAACACTGTCTTTGCTTCCTGTTTCTAGTCCTTTGTAGGCATAAGTTTGGAAACCAAAAGCCGATTTGTAAAAGTGAGCTGCTTGCTTGGCATTTCCTACGTAAAGTTCAACGTAATCGGTACCCATTAGTGGAAGGAAATCTTGCGCTCCATCAAATATCTTTTCTAAACCGTAATTAACTGATTTTATATCTTTTTTCATTTTTTACTTAATTTTAATTCTGTTGTATTTTATTAGAATTAGATCAATTTTTCTAATCTCTAGTTTTCTTTTCTTCTTGTTTTGTGAATAGGTTTAAACCATTAATCATCAAAATTAAAAGCTTATTCTAGCCAGGATTTATAATAGGTTTCGTCGGCTATTTTTAAAGCTTCTTCAGTAATTTGAAGCGGTTTGAAGGTATCTACCATAACGGCTAATTCTTCGGTTTCTTTTTTTCCAATGCTTCGCTCAACGGCGCCAGGATGTGGGCCATGCGGAATTCCTGCTGGATGCAAAGAAATATGTCCAGCATCAATATCATTTCTACTCATAAAATCGCCATCCACATAATATAAAACTTCATCACTATCAATATTGCTGTGATTGTAAGGAGCTGGAATAGCTTCAGGGTGGTAATCGTATAGTCTTGGGCAGAATGAACAAACAACAAAAGCCGAAGTTTCAAAAGTTTGATGTACTGGAGGTGGTTGATGTATTCTTCCGGTTATGGGTTCAAAATCGTGAATTGAAAAAGCATAAGGGTAATTGTAGCCATCATAACCAACAACATCAAATGGATGAGAAGCGTAAACTAAATCAAAAACTTCATTTTGTTTTTTTACTTTTATTAAAAACTCTCCACTTTCATTATGGGTTTCTAATTTTTCAGGTCTTCTAATATCGCGTTCACAAAATGGAGAATGTTCTAACAATTGTCCAAAATGATTTCTATAGCGTTTGGGCGTGTACATGGGGTGAAAAGATTCAACAATAAATAATCGATTGTCTTCATTGTTGAAATCAAGTTTGTAAATAGTTCCTCTAGGAATTAGTAAATAATCACCATATTTAAAGTCTAAATTTCCAAACTGTGTTCTAAGTTTTCCGCTGCCCTTATGAATAAAAATCATTTCATCTGCATCTGTATTTTTATAGAAATATTGATGCGTCGAATTTTGAGGTGCAGCCAAAATAATATTGCAATCTGTATTGTGCATAATTACTTTTCTGCTCTCTAAATAGTCTTTAGCTGGAGGTACTTGAAAACCCTTAAAACGGTAAGACTGAATATTATTGGCTTTTGCGATTTTAGGTTGTACGCTATGGCTTCCTTTTATTTCCTTGACTTGAGTGGGCCTTTGCTCATGATAAAGATTAGAAGACATGCCATCAAAACCAATGGTGCCAAATAATTCTTCATAATATAAATTACCGTCGGGTTTCCTAAAAATAGTATGTCTTTTATGGGGTATTTTTCCAAGTTTATGATAAAACGGCATAATTTTTATGTTTTCAACAAATATCGTGATTTTAGATGGATTTATGAAATATTAAATGGCTGATTCAAATCAGTTAATTGCGAGTTTTTAAAATAGACCAATCTTTTTTAGACTTTAGCGAAGTTTTTGGTTTCCTTTTTTTTTCAGCTGTAAAATTCAGCTTAGTTTCATTTTGAAATAATTACTTTTGTAGATAAAATTAAATAACAACACAATGAAAATTTCAATAGGAAATGACCATGCCGGTACAGCATACAAAGAAACAATTGTCGCTTTTTTAGAAAATTTGGGGCATACAATTGAAAATTATGGAACTAATGCCAAGGATAGTGTAGATTATCCCGATTTTATTCATCCCGTAGCCCAAGATGTGGAGAGTGAAAAAGCTGATTTAGGAATTATTATTTGCGGCTCTGGAAATGGGGCTAATATGACCGCCAACAAGTACCAGGGTGTGCGTTCAGCTTTGTGTTGGAATGAAGAAATTGTAGCTTTAGCTAGACAACATAACAACGCCAATATACTTAGTATTCCTGCGCGTTTTGTTAGTCAGCAAGAAGCCTTAGAATTTGTAAAACTATTTTTGAATACCGATTTTGAAGGTGGGCGACACCAAAAACGGATTGATAAAATACCAGCCTCTTAACCTATTGGATGAGCAACTTGTAAAATATAAGAAAAAGAAAAACAATTTACTTCTTACCATAGTTCTCAATATTTTGATTACTGTGGCGCAAGGTATTGGTGGGTTTATAAGCGGAAGTTTAGCATTGCTCTCTGATGCATTACATAATTTATCGGATGTTATTTCGCTTGTAATTAGTTATGTAGCAGCGGTTTTTTCAAATAAAAAAGCCTCTCAAAACAGAACATTTGGTTATAAAAGAGCAGAAATAATAGCTGCTTTTATCAATGCCGTTTCTCTTATTGTTATTGCTGTTTTTTTAATATTTGAAGCTGTTGAACGATTTTTTATTCCTGAAATTATCGATGCTAGTTTGGTGATTTGGCTATCTATTGTTGCAATTGTAGGGAATGGTGTTAGCGTTCTGATTTTACATACCGATGCTAAACACAATATGAATATTCGTTCGTCTTATTTACATTTGTTTACTGATTTACTTGGTTCGGTGGCTGTTTTAGTGGGAGGTCTAGCTATGAAATTTTATCAAGTTTATTGGATAGATGGGGTGCTTACACTAGGCATAGCTCTCTATTTAATTATAGTTGGTTTTTCACTGGCTAAAAAATCTTATGGTGTACTGATGCTTTTTACCCCAAAAGAGGTTGATGTAAAAAGCTTAGTAAAAAAGATCAATCAATTAGAAAAAGTAAAGCATATTCATCATCTCCATATTTGGAAGCTAAATGATGATGAAATTCACTTAGAGGCTCATGTTGATTTTATGGAAGACATTAAATTATCTGAATTTGATGAAATCCTAGAAAAAATTGAAAATGTAGTCGAAGAATTCGGGGTAAATCACACAAACATTCAGCCTGAGTATGAAAAACCAGATAATAAAAATATAATAGTACAAGACTAATGAAATGGAAGTGTTTAAGTTTTGAAGAATTAACTACTACTCAATTGTACCAACTTCTTCAGTTGAGGTCTGAAGTCTTTGTTGTTGAGCAAGATTGTGTTTACCAAGATATTGATGGATTAGACCAACAAGCTTTACATGTAATGGGGTACAAGAATCAAGAAATGCTTGCTTATGCACGTATCTTTAAACCTGGCATTTATTTTAAAGAAGCCAGTATTGGCCGTGTAATTGTAAAAGAAAATTCTAGAGCCCAAGATATTGGGCATTTACTGATGCAAAAGTGTATTTATTTTGTTCAACAAAATTTTGAAACTACCTCCATTCGTATTTCAGCACAGCAATACTTAATTAAATTTTATGAATACCAAGGCTTTGCATCGGTGGGAGAGGGGTATTTGGAAGATGGAATTCCTCACATTAACATGGTGAAGGAAGAAGAATAAAATACTAATAGTTTAAGTCTTTCAAAAGTAATTCTCTCACCAACTTTTTTAGCATTTTTTTGTCTTTTAGGTCTTTTCCTATCGTTGGTATTGGCCAGTGAATATTTGCCTGGAGCACGCCTGGGCTTCCTTTAAAAAAAGGATATGGAAAGCGTTTTTTGTTTGTAACAAAGCTAATGGGAACAATGGGTATTTGATGATCGATAGCTACTCTAAAAGCACCATCTTTAAATTCGTCAAGAATGATGTTTTCATCATCGGGAATTCCTCCTTCAGGGAATATGCAAATACTTAAGCCTGTTTGAATTCTTTTTTTAGAAGCTTCAAAAACAGAACGCCTGCTTTTTGGGTCTGAACGGTCAACTAATATGCAAGTTCGTTTATAGAAATAACCAAATATGGGCATTTTAGCTAATTCTTTTTTTCCTACAAAAACAAATGGGTTTTTTGATAAATAGAGCATCATCATAATGTCCATCATACTTGTGTGATTAGCCGCTAAAACGTAGCTTTTTCCTTTTTCAAAGTTGGACTTAAAGCTTACTTTTGGATAAAAACCCATGCCATAAATCATAGCTTTTGCCCAAATTCTAGCTAATTTGTAAAAATAAGGATACCATTTTTCTTTGGTTGTAGAAATTAGTAATAGCGGAAAGAGTAATAAAATAACAACGAGCATCCAGGTGTAAAACCAGACACGCCAAAGAAGACGTAAAAAATTGAATAAAACTTGCATAATTACTTTGGCATTTTAAAAAAGCGAATTTAATAAAATTATACTTTAGCCTTCAATGATCTACTTTCTGTTTTAAATTTGATATAAAAAAAACAACTAATTTTATTCGCCTTTGCTTAAGCTTGCTGAGATTTATAACAGGAAACCTATAAATGTATTTTAATTCACTTCCTTTATAATTTTAATGAATCAAAAATAAGTTTAATTTTGAGGTCTAAATATCGTTTACTATGGCAAGAATACTAACAGGAGTTCAAAGTACAGGAACACCGCACTTGGGAAATTTATTAGGGGCCATTATTCCCGCCATTGAAATGGCTAATCACCCCAATAATGAGTCTTTTTTGTTTATTGCAAATCTTCATTCGTTAACCCAAATAAAAGATGCTGAAGTTTTAAAAAACAATACCTTATCTACTGCTGCAGCATGGTTAGCTTTTGGTTTAGATACTTCTAAAACGGTTTTTTACAGACAAAGTGACGTGCCTCAGGTAACCGAACTTTCTTGGTATTTAAGTTGTTTTTTTCCTTACCAACGGCTCAAATTAGCGCATTCATTTAAAGATAAAGCAGACCATCTAGAAGATGTTAATGCTGGTTTATTTACCTACCCAATGTTAATGGCTGCCGATATTCTAGCTTATGATGCCGAGGTGGTTCCTGTTGGTAAAGATCAATTACAACATTTAGAAATTACTCGTGATGTAGCTAATAGGTTTCATGCAAAATACGGAGAAACCTTTGTCTTGCCTAAAGAACAAATTCAAGAAGAAAGTAAATTAATTCCTGGAACAGATGGAACTAAAATGAGTAAATCTAAAGGGAATATCATTAATATTTTTGAAACCGATAAAAAGTTGAGAAAGTCGGTCATGAAAATTGAAACCGACTCGAAAGGCCTTGAAGAACCAAAAGACCCTGAAACTTGTAATGTTTTTGCTATTTATAAATTAATGGCCACTTCTGATGAAATTAAAGACTTAGAAAGTAAATACAAGGCTGGAAACTTTGGCTACGGTCATGCAAAACAAGCCTTGTATGAGTTGATTCTTGAAAGGTTTAAAGAACCCAGAGAAAAGTATCATTACTACATGCAAAATCCTGAAATTATTGAGGATATTCTCTTAGAAGGGGCGCGTAAAGCACAACAAGTTTCTTCAAGTATTTTAAAGCGTGTACGCACTAAAATTGGTTATTAGATGCTTGAAAAAGTACAATGAATAGCTCTTAGCGTAATTTGTTATTTTTTCCAGTGATTGCCACTCATTCTTGTAGCTATTCGTAACATATCTTTTTGACTAACTAAGCCTAAAAGTTGATTGTTTTCTACCACAGGAAAACGACGTCTTTTAAGGGTCAAGAATTTGTTAGCTATATCAAAAATATTTTCGTCTGGATGAATAGTTTCTATAGCTGTACTCATTTTATGTTTAATTTTTACATCAGCCATTGGCATATTGTAATACCTAGAATCAGAAATTTGTTTAACACAATCTCCTTCAGAAATAATTCCAACTAATTTTTTTTCTTCGTTTAGTACAGGGCCACCTGAAACTTTTTTTTGAATCATTATTTCCATTGCTTCCAACAAACTCATTTCTTCATAAAACAAAATCATTGCTGTGTTCATGCAATCACGAACTCGAATTTGATCAACTTCAGTGATTATTGCTGCGCGTTTACCTTCAAAACTTTTAATACCCATAATTGACAAATTTTTAATAAAAATAGTAAAAATATATCAAATATGCTGATTTTTGTCATAAAAATTAAAAATAACTCTCCAAAGTGACTTAGGTTACTTATTTTAACTACTACTGATTTTATCTTTGCTTTTTAAAATACTAAAGAACTATGAAAAATAGAATAGTAAGAGGTGTTGCAGGTACGTTTATCTTAATTAGTTTGGTTTTAGCCATATATGTTCATCTCAATTGGTTGTGGTTTACCGCCTTTGTTGGTGCTAATTTACTTCAGTCTTCGTTAACTAAATGGTGCTTATTGGAAGACATCTTATCAAAGTTTGGAATAAAAAAATAGAAGTTAGTTATAAACATCATTATTTAAGTAACTTTAGTTACACATTAGCAGGTCTATTTTCTGTTATTTTGCAGAAAAATTATTGACTATGGAGTTTATTTATGAACCTTGGCCTTGGTATGTCTCTGGCCCACTAATTGCCCTGACTATGTTTGTTTTGCTTTTCTTAGGAAAGCAATTTGGAATGTCTTCTAATTTAAGAACCGCTTGTGCTATTGGTGGAGCAGGAAAAGTTTCAGACTTTTTTAAATTTGATTGGAAAAGTCAACGTTGGAATCTCATCTTAGTGCTTGGATCTGTGATTGGAGGTTTTATAGCTGCCAATTATCTATCTAACAATAAAGTTAAAATTAACGAAGATGTTGCATTGAAACTTAATTCTTACGGAATAGAATCTACGCAACAAGCTTATTTGCCAACTGAAATTTTTTCTACCGAAAGTTTATCAGACCCAAAAGTACTTGCCATTCTAATTGTGGGTGGTTTTCTTGTAGGTTTTGGTGCAAGGTATGCAGGCGGATGTACTTCTGGTCATGCTATTTCTGGACTTAGTAACCTGCAATTACCTTCATTAATTGCTGTGATTGGCTTTTTTATAGGTGGTTTGGTTATGATTAATTTTATTTACCCTTTAATTTTTGGATAAAAAAGAAAGATATGAAAAGTATAATATATTTAATAGTAGGTGTTTTCTTCGGAATTTTAATGTATAAATCGGAAGCTGCTTCCTGGTTTAGAATTTATGAAATGTTTGAGTTTGGAGCCTTCCACATGTATGGAATTATTGGTTCTGCCCTCTTTTTGGGAGTTATAGGAACAAGCTTAATAAAGAAATTTGACATCAAGGCTTTAGGTGGCCAAGAAATGCAATTAAAGCCTAAAGATAAAAGTATAGCAAGATATTTGGTAGGAGGAACTATATTTGGACTAGGCTGGGCCTTAGCAGGCGCTTGTCCAGGACCAATGTATGTGCTAGCTGGCTCAGGATATGTTTCTATTTTAATAGTTATTGGCGGCGCCCTACTTGGTACGTTTGTTTATGGGGTACTTAAAAATAAATTACCTCATTAAGCTTCATGGTTTTTAAGTTTAATTGTTTAAAAGCACAGCGAAAGTTGTGCTTTTTTTAGTCATTCACTGTTGAAAGCTAAGATTACTTTGTTTCTTCAGTTCATCAAAAAAACCTTCAGTTTATGCTGAAGGTTTTTCTAATTTATAATGTTGGAGGGATTACAACTCTAAGGCTTTTTTTACATCTCCATCCATAAGTAATTCTTCTGGATTTTCTAGTGCTTCTTTTACTTCTACTAAGAAACCAACCGATTCTCTACCATCAATAATTCGGTGGTCATAAGAGAGAGCTAGGTACATCATAGGTAAAATCACTACTTTACCATCAACCGCCATTGGGCGTTCAACAATATTATGCATTCCTAAAATACCACTTTGTGGTGGGTTTATAATAGGAGTTGACATCATAGAGCCAAAAACACCTCCGTTGGAAATGGTAAAAGTTCCGCCAGTCATTTCATCAACTGTAATTTTTCCATCTCTAGCGCGGGTTGCTAAGCGTTTTACTTCTTGTTCAACTCCTCTAAAACTCAGGTTTTCTGCATTTCTCATAACAGGAACCATTAAACCTTTTGGTCCAGAAACGGCAATACTTATATCTTTGTAGTCATAAGTAATCATTTCTTTACCGTCCACCATCGAGTTAACCGATGGAAACTTTTCTAAGGCACGCACCACTGCTAAAGTGAAGAATGACATAAAGCCTAAACTAACTCCGTGCTTTTCTTTAAATTCTTCTTTGTATTGCTTTCTAAGGTCAAAAATTGGCTTCATGTTAGCTTCGTTGAAAGTAGTTAGCATAGCCGTTTCGTTCTTTGCACTTACCAAACGCTCTGCAACTTTTCTTCTAAGCATAGACATTTTAGACCTTGATTCGCTTCGTTTTCCAGTGCCTGGCGATCCCATAGAAGGTTTTCCTTTGGCTTGAACGGCGTCTTCTTTGGTAATTCTGCCATCTCTACCTGTTCCTTTAACCTCTTTAGGATTGATTCCTTTTTCGTCTAAGGTCTTCTTTGCAGCAGGCGAAGGTGTTCCAGAAGCATAAGTTTCAGCCTCCTCCTTCCCTTCCGAAGGAGAGGAGTTTTTAGATTCTTCCTCTTTAGAAGACTCTTCTTGTTCTTCCCCTTTAGGGGAGTTAGAGGGGGCTTCTGGTTTTTCTGCATCAGTATCAATAAGACAAACTACTTCACCTACTTCTACCACATCGCCTTCTTCTGCTTTTAGCGTAATAATACCACTTGCTTCTGCAGGTAATTCTAAGGTTGCTTTGTCTGAATCTACTTCAGCTATTGCTTGATCTTTCTCCACGTAGTCGCCATCTTGGACTAACCATTCTGCGATTTCTACTTCGCTAATTGACTCGCCCGGTGAAGGGACTTTCATTTCTAAAGCCATAATCTATGAATTTCTAAATCTTTTATTTTTTATCTTTTTTATAATCTATAACGCAGTTATTTTTAGACTTGTCAAACACATAGTCAATAACTTCATTGTGTCGTTTCTCAAAACGCGCTGAACTTCCTGCCGCCGGAGAGCCGTAAAATCTTCTACTACAAACCCTAAAGTCGGCTACCTCTGGAAACTGAATCAACAAATGAGAGTAAGCTCCCATATTTCTTGGTTCTTCCTGTGCCCAGACAAATTCTTCTGCGTTTTTATATTTCTTCATCAGCTTTTTCATTTCCTCTTTCGGAATAGGAAAAAGTTGTTCTAACCTAACAAGAGCTAGGTCTTTTCGGTCTTCTTCTTCTTTTCGTTTAAGTAAATCGTAATAAAATTTACCCATACAGAACACCACCGATTTTACCTCTTTTACTTTCGCTTTTGGATCGTCAATTAGCATTTGGAAACCTCCGTTAGCCAATTCTTCCTTAGTTGAAGTTACCTTTGGATGACGCAATAAGCTTTTTGGAGTAAATACAACTAATGGTTTTCTAAAGTTGATTTTTAGTTGTCTTCTTAATAAGTGGAATAAATTGGCTGGTGTAGTACAGTTGGCAACAAACATATTGTCTTTGGCACAGAGTTGTAAATACCTTTCCATTCTTGCTGAAGAGTGTTCAGAACCTTGGCCTTCATAGCCGTGCGGCAACAATAACACCAAACCATTTTGAGTTTTCCATTTGTCTTCAGCTGAAGAAATATATTGGTCAATCATGATTTGGGCTCCGTTAGAGAAATCGCCAAATTGCGCTTCCCAAATACTTAGTGTTTTTGGGCTTGCCATGGCGTAACCATAATCAAAACCAACCACTGCATATTCTGAAAGTAAGGAGTTGTATATATAAAACTTCGCTTCTTCGTTTATTTGATTATGAGGTACAATTTCTTCCTCACTGTCCTCCACTTTAATTACGGCATGTCTGTGTGAAAACGTTCCTCGCTCAACATCTTGCCCTGTAATTCTAACATCGTGCCCTTCTTTTAGCAAGGTAGCGTAAGCTAGTAATTCGCCCATGGCCCAATCTAGCTCATTTTTTTCAAAGAACATTTTGTTTCTATTCTCAAACAAACGCGCTGTTTTGCGCATTATTTTTTTATCCTCTGGAAGTTTGGTTATCAGTTTGGCTAATTTAGTAAGTTCGTCTAAATCAAATTTAGTATTTACATCGGCCATCATATCTTCGCGATCGCCATAGCTAAAGTCATTCCATTCTTCTTGTAAAATGGGAATTACTTGAGCTTTTTCTTCCTGCTTAGCTTTATCAAATTCCTCTTCTAATTTAGATTTATAGTTGCTTTCTAATTGTTGAACAAAATCATCGTCAACAATACCTTCTTTTTTCAGTTGTTCAACGTAAATATCTCTAGGATTATCATGTTTAGAAATGGCTTTGTATAATTTAGGTTGAGTAAATCTTGGTTCATCCCCTTCGTTATGTCCATATTTTCGATAACCTAACAAGTCAATAAATACATCTTTACCAAATTTCATTCGGTATTCTAATGCAAAATTCATGGCGTGAACCACAGCTTCAACATCATCGGCATTGACATGAAGTACGGGAGATAAAGTTACTTTACCTACATCGGTACAATAGGTGGAAGAACGTCCGTCAATATAATTGGTTGTAAAACCAATTTGATTATTGACCACAATGTGAATGGTTCCTTGTGTTTTGTATCCATCTAATTGAGCCATTTGAACAATTTCATAGGCAATACCTTGTCCTGAAATTGCGGCATCTCCATGAACAACAATGGGAAGTACATTTTGCTCTTCGCCTAAATGATGATCGTCTTGTTTAGCTCTAGCCAAACCTTGAACAACGGCACCAACAGTTTCTAAGTGAGATGGGTTAGGTGCTATATTTAAATTGATTTTCTTGCCAGAATCGGTTTCTCTTTCAGAGGTCCATCCTAGGTGATATTTTACATCACCATCAAAACCTTCCATTTCATAATCTTTTCCGGCAAATTCATTAAAGATGCTTTTAGGATCTTTGCCAAAGATATTGGCTAAGGTGTTTAAACGACCACGGTGGGCCATTCCCATCACAAATTCTTTAACTCCTTTGTTGGCAGCACCTTCAATTAAAGCGTCTAAGGCAGGGATTAAACTTTCGTTTCCTTCTAAAGAAAAACGCTTTTGTCCCACGTAACTTTTGTGTAAGAAAGATTCAAAAGTAACCGCTTCATTTAGTTTTCTTAAAATGTTTTTCTTTTCATCTTTAGAAAAATTAGGTTGATTTTGGTTGTGGTATATTTTATCTTGAATCCATTTTACTTCCTCAGGTTTTCTGATATAGGCAAATTCAACACCAATAGAATCACAGAATACGTTTTCAAGGAATTCGATGATTTTTTTGAGCGATGCTTTGCCAATGCCAATTAATTCACCAGCTTCAAATTCGGTAGTTAGGTCTGAAGACGAAAGTCCAAAATTCTCTATAGCTAATTTTGGTTGGTATTGTCTTCGCTCACGAACGGGATTAGTTTTAGTGAACAAGTGACCACGGTGGCGATAGCCATCAATTAAATTAATTACCTGAAATTCTTTTTGTACATTATCAGGAACTTCTACTGTTTTGGTTTTATTGGTTTCTGTGTCTCTTACAACTACTTCTTCTACAAATCCATTTTCTTGCATGCCTAAATCAAAACCTTGGAAAAAGGCTCTCCAGCTTGGCTCAATACTATCTGGGTTTTGTAAATATTGGTCGTATAAATGAGAAAGGTGCGAAGGATGCACTGCATTTAGAAATGAAAATTGGTCCATATAAGGAATTACTATTTCTGTTTTATATGAAGCAAATTTACAACATTAGATTCATCTAACAACAACACTTTAACAAATATTGAAAGCTAGGTTTGTTTTTCTTAAAATGATAAAATAAGCCCTGTTTTTTTGCTGAAATTGAATTTAAAATCGCTAGAATTATCAAGTTTTAATTATTTACTCTACTAATTGCTGTGTTTTAGATTGCTAAACAGGCACAACTATAAGCTTTGAGTAGAAGACTTATTGATTGCACCTTTAATGGATATATTTAACCAAATGTTCAATTTTCTTTTTTCTTATCTCTCTGCTTCGGCCATCATTTTCTCTGCTTTTTCTACCATTTTGGTACTTCCGCAGAAAAAAGGAACTCGTTCGTGAAGTTCGCTGGGTTTGATGTCTAATATCCGATGAAAACCATTACTGGCTTTACCCCCTGCTTGTTCTGCTAGAAAAGCCATTGGATTACATTCGTAAAGCAAGCGTAATTTACCGTTGTTTGCCTTAGAGCTTTTTGGATAAATATAGATTCCTCCTTTAATTAAGTTTCTGTGGAAATCTGAAACCAAAGAGCCAATGTAACGGGCGGTGTAAGGTGTTTTTCCGTTTTCTTCGTCTTCTAATTGACAGTATTTAATATAATCTTTTACTCCTTGAGGAAAATGTACATAATTCCCTTCATTGATGGAATAAATTTGTCCTTCCTCAGGGATTTTCATGTTCGGATGACTTAAATAATACGTACCAATAGCCGGGTTTAATGTAAAACCGTTTACCCCATGTCCTGTTGAATAAACCAACATAGTTGAAGTGCCGTAAATAATGTAACCGGCGGCTACTTGTTGATTCCCTGGCTGAAGAAAATCTTCCATTTCTACTGGCTGACCAATAGGCGTAACCCGTCTGTAGATGGAAAAGATGGTTCCAACGGAAACGTTTACATCAATGTTTGAACTTCCATCTAAGGGGTCCATTAAAACCACGTATTTGTTGTTATGTTTTTCGTTATGCCCTTGAATGGTGATGTAATTATCGTTTTCTTCTGAAGCAATTCCACAAACAATTTCGCGGTTAATGAGGGTTTGAATGAATTTTTCATTGGCATAGACATCTAGTTTTTTTTGATCTTCGCCTTGTACGTTTGTTTCCCCAACTTCGCCAACAATATCAACTAAACCGGCTTTGTTTACCTCGTGGTTTACTACTTTAGCAGCCAAGCGAATAGAGTTGATTAATCGTGATAATTCTCCTGATGAATATTTAAAAGATTCTTGATGCCCAATAATAAACTCACCTAAGGTTTGATTGGTTTTTGTCATAATTGCTATATCGTTGTAGTTGATAGCGCAAAAATACAAAAGAAATCTTAAGAGGCAAGTTTTTCTGAATGCAGTTCTTATCTAAATTCAGTTTTATTTTACCCCTTTAAAAATTTAGGCATTGAGGCCATTTGAAACATTGTTCCAGTCTTTAAAACTGAAGCAACAAAGATTAAGAGGTTGAAGCTACTAGCTTTAATATATACATGTAAATAGGAAACCCAAGGCTAATATTAATAGGAAAAGTAATGGCTAAAGCCATAGGTAAATAGATGCCGGGATTCGATTTAGGGGCAACTACGCGCATGGCGGCAGGAACCGCAATATAGGATGCACTTGCTGCTAAAATGCTAAGTAAAAATCGATCGCCTAAGCTATCAATAAAAAAGGAACTTATTAGCGCGGTTAAAGTACCGTTTACAAATGGTAAACCAATAGCTAAATACAAATTTGAAAATCCAGTTTTGAAGAAATCTGAAAGTTTTCTCCCGCTTTGTATGCCCATATCTAATAAAAAAACAGCTAAAAAGCCTTTAAAGATATCTGTAGTAAATGGCTCAATACCTCTTGCATGTTCTTCGCTAGCAAGAAAACCTATAACTAAACTACCTAAAATAAGTAAGACACTACTGTTGGTTAAAGCATGGTGAAGTACTTGTTTAGTTTTTACTGTTGTACTTTCTACTGAATACTGCTTAATTAAAAACATTCCTACAATTATTGCTGGCGCTTCCATAAAAGCCATCGTTGCTACCATATGACCTCCAAATGAAATATCTAAAATTTCTAAGTAGCTTACTGCAGTGACAAAAGTTACCGCACTAATAGATCCGTAGGCGGCAGCAACAGCTCCAGCATTTTCAGTACCAAGTCGCTTTTTTACCAAGAAAAAAACATACAAAGGAACAATAGCCGAAAGCAGAATACCAAAAATGATAGCTCCGCTAACCTGAAAGTTAAAATCGCTATGAGCCAATTCTTGCCCCCCTTTAAATCCGATAGCAAATAATAAGTAAAGTGAAATAAACTTCGACGAACTATCTGGTATAGCTAAATCGCTTTTTAATTTAACGGCTAAAATTCCTAAT
Organism: Psychroflexus maritimus; assembly: GCF_011089875.1. GTDB lineage: Bacteria > Bacteroidota > Bacteroidia > Flavobacteriales > Flavobacteriaceae > Psychroflexus > Psychroflexus maritimus. The sequence continues at coordinate 49,881 of NZ_JAANAS010000037.1, forward strand.
ATAAAAAATAAAAGGGCGGGGTTGGTAATGTTGTCAATAAGTAAATTTAGATTCATAATGTATGTTTAATTGTAAGCGTTTATATAAATTTATTTTTCTTTCATTATTGCCTCTGTTAAGACAGCAAACAGCTCACTGTATGTGTTTTACAGAGAGCTGTTATTTTATTCAGGTGGTTTTGCTTAGTCACCTTCTTATTGTCCTTGTCCTAATGAAAAGCCTCTTTTTCCTTCAAACGTATATAAGTTTTCTGTTTTTATGACGTCTATAGTATGATTGTTTAGTTGCCTGAGTAGTTCGATAATTTCTTCACGATTTACCACAGCTTCATTGTCTTTCATAAATCTACAGCGCCAATGTTGCGTACAAAAAGTTTCTTCAAAACCTTGAGGCCAAACTTTTACCCCTCGGTTAGTAATCATCACTAACTTTAGTTGATTTTCTGCCTTTTTTAATAATTCTGCCATTTTATTTGGATTCACATCAGCATCAGTAAAAACATCTATTCCTACAAGTTCTTTCTTTTTTGGTGCTACTTGACTAGCCTTTGGAACGTCAAAACTTGTGTTTTTACTGTAATTTACAATAGGTAAAAACGCAGGAACTTTTCCTAAGTTTTCAATAATGGCTTCGGCAAACTCTTTAGTGCCTAATTTTTCTTTACTTGTTCCAGCTTTGTATATATCGGCGGTATGTTTTCCTTCTTCAATAGTTTTGGACCATGCATTATGTATTTGCTCTGCAGCCTTTCCTTCTCCAATATGTTTAAGCATCAAAATAGCACCTTGCAGCAAACCTGTTGGGTTGGCCATGTTTTGTCCAGCAATATCTGGAGCCGACCCATGAATAGCTTCAAACATAGCGCAGTTTTCTCCAATATTAGAAGATCCTGCTAAACCAACAGACCCTGTAATTTGCGCAGCAATATCTGAGATAATGTCACCATATAAATTAGGCATCACTATTACATCAAAATCTTCGGGTGTTTCAGCTACTTTTGCTGCACCAATATCAACAATCCAGTGTTCGCTTTTTAGGCTAGGGTACTCTTTTGCTATCTCAGTAAACATTTGATGAAACAAACCATCGGTCTGTTTCATAATATTATCTTTGGTAAAGCAAGTTACTTTTTTCCTGTTATTAGCTTTGGCGTATTCAAATGCGTAGCGAATAATTTTCTCGCAACCCGGAACAGAAATGAGTTTTAAGCATTGAACAACATCATTGGTTTGTTGATGCTCTATACCTGCATAAAGGTCTTCTTCGTTCTCACGAACAATCACAAGGTCCATGATGGGATGCTTTGTCTCAACATAAGGATGTAAGCTTTTGCAAGGCCGAATATTAGCATATAAACCAAGAGTTTTTCTTAAAGTTACGTTTAAGCTTTTGTATCCTTTTCCTTGTGGCGTAGTAATAGGCGCCTTTAAAAGCACCTTATTCTTTCTAATACACTTCCAAGCTGCTGGCGAAATACCCGAAGTAAAGCCAGCTAAGTAAGCCTCTTTGCCCACTTCAATTTCCTCAAATTTTAATTGAACCCCAGAAGCTTTTAAGATTTGTAAAGTAGCTTCCATAATTTCAGGACCAATTCCGTCTCCTTTTGCAATAGTTATGGTTTTCATTTTTTTAATTTTTTTGCAAATATGTAATAAAAATTACATAAGTTTTTATTTATATTTGTTATACAACACATAAACAAAATTATATATGAATATAACCTTTAATCAGATTAGAGTGTTTACTACGGTAGTAGAGTGTAGTAGTATTACTAAGGCTTCAGAGAAACTTTATCTTTCACAACCGGCTGTTTCAATACAGTTGAGAAATTTTCAAGATCAATTTGAGATTCCTATTTATGAAATCATCAACAAAAAATTTAATCCGACTCCCTTTGGTTTAGAGATTTACGAATCATCGAAGGAAATTTTAAATCAAATTGAATTAATACAGCAAAAAAGTGCGGCCTTTTCAGGTTTGTTAAAAGGGCATCTTAAAATTTCTTCAGTTTCTACGGCCAAGTATGTCATTCCTTTTTTTGTGAGCCCCTTTGTAAAAAAACATTCAACGATCGATTTAGAAATTGAGGTGACCAATAAAAACAGTGTGGTTAAATCTTTAGAGCAAAATAAATCAGATTTTGCCATAGTTTCAACATTACCTAAAACCCTTGCCCTTGAAAAAATTGAACTTATGGATAACGAGCTTTTTTTAATTGCTCATAATGAAGTTAAAGAACGTGGTGCATCAGTGTTTAAACACCATCCTTTAATATTTCGGGAATTAGGCTCAGCCACCCGAACGGCGATGGAGAATTACCTTAAAAAGCAGCATATACTAGTCCAAACGAAGTACGAACTTTCTTCTAATGAAGCGGTAAAACAGGCTGTATTAGCCAATCTTGGAAGTAGTATAATGCCATTAATAGGAATTAAAGACGATTTAGCCAAACAGCGGTTAAAAGTAATCCCACAAAAAGGACTTCCTATAAAATCGAAATGGTATGTAATTTGGCGAAGTGATAAAAAGTTAAGTCCAGTATCAAGTGCCTTTATTCGCTTCTTGAATGAGGAAAAAGAGCCCATCATCAAAAAACACTTTACAGCCTGATAATTTTTCAGAATGAAGTTATTAAAATCAAAACAAACAGGTAAAAAATTGGCAAAGCTTCGACCCAAAAAGAAGCGAAATACTTTTTTTGATGAACCTTGCTAAAGAGAATTAGCAACAATAGACTAAGCGCTACTAACAAATAAACACTAAAATGAGTACTATCAAGAAGAATAAAATTGATACCACTGCCTATTAATAAAAGTAATCCCCCTAAAATTTTAGTCTTTGTAATACCTAGCACTTGAGGCAATGTTTTTATTCCTATTTGATCAAAGCGTATATCCCTAATTTCAAAGGGAATCATTAAGCAGCAAACTGTTAAAAATCGTTGACCTGCATACCAATGTGTGGTGGAAGTTAGCTCAGTATAAGTTTCAATTACAGGAAGATATACACTTACTCCAGCCCAAACCAATGCGATAACAAACACCTTCAAAAACGGAATCGACCTTAAATTTCTTGCTTTTAAAAATACAGGAACTGCATAAAAAAAATTTAGTAAGCCTAAGGGAAGAAGCACTAACCACGCTAAAGCACTTAATTGCCATCCAAAATACAGCATTAATAAAAAGGAAATGAAAGAAAAAATCTGAATTAATCGCAGGTTAGAAGTCAAGCTAATATGGTATAACTTGGCAATTCCTGCATATTTCACAAAATTATAGCCGGTAATGCTTGCAAAAAAAATAAAATACACCAAATAATCAGGTAATTCAAGCGCAAGTTCAATAGCAGATACATAGGTCAAAGCCACCACAGCTAGTGCAACGTGAATACTCGAATTAATATAGACGGAAATTAGTTCTCTAAACTTACGCATTCTTTTTCTTTGAAAATGCAATTCTATATAAAACATTCAAAAACAAAGCTTAATAATTTAATATTTAACAAGTCTATGTACTTTAAAAAAGTATTTTTGCAAAAAATTCAATTGAAGGATATGAACACTGAGTTATTTGCACTACGACACATAGGCCCAAGAAAAGAAGAATTAGCAGCAATGTTTAATTCAATTGGGGTGGAAAACATGGGACAACTAATGTTTGAAACCATTCCTGATGAAATAAAATTAGAACGCCCATTAAACCTTCCTCCAGCTTTAAGTGAGTATGAATTCGCACAACACATCAACACACTTGCAGAAAAAAATAAGCTTTTTAAATCCTACATAGGTTTGGGTTACCACGAAGCGGTATTGCCTGCTGTAATTCAACGTAATGTCTTAGAAAACCCAGGCTGGTACACAGCTTACACGCCTTACCAAGCTGAAATTGCTCAAGGAAGACTAGAAGCGCTTATCAATTTCCAAACCATGGTGAGCGATTTAACCGGAATGGAACTGGCTAATGCCTCACTTTTAGACGAAGCTACGGCCGCCGCTGAAGCCATGAGTTTACTTTTTGCTGTGCGAAGCAGAACAAAGAAAAAAAGCAAAGCCAATAAGTTTTTTGTCTCTGAAGAAGTGATGCCTCAAACCTTAGCTTTATTAGAAACAAGAGCTACACCAATTGAAGTAGAACTTGTAGTTGGCAAGCATGAAGATTTCGATTTTTCTGAAGCTTTCTTTGGCGCATTGGTTCAGTACCCTGGCAAAACAGGAAAAGTTTACGATTACGAAGCCTTCACTAAAAAAGCCATTGAAAACGATATTAAAGTCGCCGTTGCTGCCGATATTTTAAGCTTAGTTAAGCTAGAAGCTCCTGGAAATTGGGGAGTTGATGTTGTGGTAGGAACCACACAGCGTTTCGGGATTCCATTAGGTTATGGAGGTCCTCATGCTGCTTATTTTGCCACAAAAGAAGCTTACAAAAGAAACATTCCCGGTAGAATTATTGGTGTAACCAAAGATGTTGATGGAAACCCTTCTATGCGTATGGCGCTCCAAACAAGAGAGCAACACATTAAACGAGATAAAGCTACTTCTAACATCTGTACAGCTCAGGTTTTATTGGCTGTAATGGCCGGATTTTACGGAGTTTATCACGGACCAAAAGGCTTAACTTATATTGCTAATCAAGTACATCGCAAAGCCGTTCAATTGACTGAAGCCCTAGAAAAACTAGGTCTTTATCAAGAAAATGAATTGTATTTTGATACCCTTTCCATAAAAACCAATGCCCAAAAAATAGAGGCTATTGCGCTTAAAAACGAAATTAATTTCTATTACCCTGCTGAAGATAGCGTTGTTATTTCAATAAATGAGGCTACTTCTATGGAAGATTTAAATAAAATAGTTCATGTATTTGCTGAAGCTATTGGTAAAGAAAAAGTTTCTCTTGGCAATTTAGACCAAGACCTTATTGAAGCTTCAGCTTTAAACAGAAAAACTTCTTTTATGACGCAGGAGGTGTTTAATAGTTTCCATTCAGAAACTTCTTTAATGCGTTACATCAAGCGTTTAGAAAGAAAAGATTTAGCCTTAAATCACTCTATGATTTCCTTGGGCTCTTGTACCATGAAACTGAATGCCGCTTCAGAAATGTTGCCGTTAAGCAATCCCAAATGGGGAAATATTCACCCATTTGCTCCAGTAAATCAAGCGGAAGGATACCATGAAATGCTTGAAAAACTAGAAGATTATTTAACTGAAATCACGGGTTTTTCGGCTACTTCTTTACAACCAAATTCTGGGGCGCAAGGAGAGTTTGCTGGATTAATGGTAATTCGAGCTTATCATTTAGCCAACGGAGATGCGCATAGAAAAATTTGCTTAGTCCCTTCTTCTGCACACGGAACAAACCCAGCTAGTGCCGTAATGGCAGGAATGAAAGTGGTAGTGGTTAAAGCTACTGAAGAAGGAAATATTGATATAGAAGATTTAAAAGAGAAAGCTGAAAAATACAGTGAGAATTTAGCCGCTTTAATGGTTACTTACCCATCAACTCACGGTGTTTTTGAATCTTCTATTCGAGAAATTACAAGAACAATCCACGAACATGGCGGACAAGTTTATATGGACGGAGCTAATATGAATGCCCAGGTAGGTTTAACAAGCCCTGGAAGAATTGGCGCAGATGTTTGTCATTTAAATTTACACAAAACCTTTGCCATTCCTCACGGTGGCGGAGGGCCTGGCGTAGGTCCTATTTGTGTCGCTAAACAATTGGTGCCATTTTTACCTTCTAATCCTATGATTAAAACCGGTGGAGAAAATGCTATTTCAGCAATTTCAGCAGCACCTTGGGGTTCCTCTTTAGTTTGTTTAATTTCTTATGCCTACATTAGAATGTTAGGCGAAGAAGGTTTAACATCCTCTACCGAACATGCTATTTTAAATGCCAATTACATTAAATCTAGGTTAAGCGATTTCTACCCAACATTATATTCTGGTGAACGCGGTAGAGCAGCCCATGAAATGATTATTGATTGTAGAGCCTTTAAGGAAAAAGGAATTGAAGTTAAAGATATTGCAAAGCGATTAATTGATTATGGCTTCCATTCACCAACCGTATCTTTTCCTGTGGCAGGAACCATGATGATTGAACCTACAGAAAGTGAAGGAAAAGCAGAATTAGATCGTTTTTGTGATGCCATGATTGCTATCAGAAAAGAAATTGAAGAATGTGATAAATCTGAACCAAACAATGTTTTAGTTAACGCACCACATACTTTGGCAATGCTTACTACCGATGAATGGAATTTACCTTATTCAAGACAAAAGGCAGCTTTTCCGCTTCCATTTGTTTCTGCTAATAAGTTTTGGCCATCTACAAGAAGAGTTGATGAAGCTTATGGTGATCGAAATTTAATGTGTTCTTGTGAACCTTTAGAAAGCTATATGACTGAAACTGAAAACTAAATTTAGTTCAGTTTTAAATAAAATAGAACGCTACTTTTTTCAATCCTTGAAATGAAGTAGCGTTTTTTTATTTGAAATCAGAATCTTGCGTTAGCGATAGCAGTGGAAATCCCGGACTTTTGAAAGTATTATTTTTTTTAGATTGACAAAGCGACCGGCAGGAAGCTCTTGCTCAATCTTTTAAAAAATGACTTGAGAAAGGAGGAATTGCAACGGATAGCGCGATTTATACCAATTTAACTATTAAATATCGTTAAGAGAGCGAAATTGCTTTTTTCATATATAACGCTGTGAATAATTTGCATCCCGTACGTACGGGACGGAAATTGTGAACAAGGAAATATATGGAAAAATG